>UQLB01000005.1 GCA_900541725.1 uncultured Collinsella sp.
TCTCGGAAGGCACGTGCAGACCTTTCGTCATGGCCTCCTACCTTTCTTTCGGGCCCTTGTCAGGGCCGATTCGTTAGCGCCCCTCCGTGTGAGGCGTTATTGCTGACGACATATTTATATCCAAAATCAGCTCATACTTCCACCTTGCCCCTGAACGGTTTTTTATAGGGGGTGAACGGCATACACATATACTTCACGCATGGCACACTTCATCTTAATAAAGCGTATTTACGTGCTTAAACGCGTTTTCAATCCTAAAATCAAATGGAACTTAACTTTGTTAAACCATCCTCAAATTGCATATTTCCAATAAAGCTATGAATAGAATTAGCGGTTCACACCGCGTCTCAACCATTTTCATTTTTATTCAGAAAAAAGTTTGTCCTATTCATTTCTGATAAATAAATTACCGTTTACCAGACGCTTGATACCGTTCACCGGAAACTCAGTATAAGGCCCAGCGGATACCGCCTCGCTTTACGGCCCCATTTGTAACAACTTGACTTCTCGGTATAGAAAAACGGACCCGATCCCCTAGGGAAACAGGTCCGTTTTCGATTATTGCCGGCCAATTTGAATACGGCCTTCGAAGGGAATCGTGATCCTAGCGATCGAACTCCGCCAGTGCCTCGCCCAAAAGCCTCAGACCCTCGCGCAGAACGTCCTCGCTCGCGCAGTAGCCCAGGCGTGCGCCGCAGGGAAGCTCAAAGCGGCTACCGGGAACCAACAGCACTCCCCTCTCGGCCAGCAGGCGCTTGCAGAACTCCTCGTCGTCCTCGGGAATATCAAGCTTGATAAACGAGGTAGACACGCCCTGCGGGGCCGTCCAGGAAACGCGATGCTGCGTATCAATCCAAGCCTGCGCGATATCGCGGTTTCCAAACACGATCTTGCGGTTGCGCTCGAGGATCTTGTCCTTGTGCTTGAGCACATAGGTCGCCAGGGCGTCGTTGAACACGCCGCCGCAAATCATGGTGTAGTCGCGGTACGTGCGAATGCGGTTAGATACCTCTTCGTCTGCCACAACCCAGCCCACGCGGGCCGCAGGCGTCGAATAGGTCTTGGACACCGAGTTGGTGACGATGGCCTTCTCGTACACATCGGCCATCGACAAAAAGTCCTCAGTGCTCTCAAGCGGCAGGTACACCTCGTCGCACAGCACATAGGCGCCAACCGAGCGGGCGATCTCGGCAATCTGGCCGAGCATATCAGCATCGAGCACCGTACCGATGGGGTTCGATGCGTTGTTAATGCAGATGAGCTTGGTGGTGGGGCGAACCAGATGCTTGAGTTTCTCGATATCGGGCTTCCAGCCGAGTTCCTCGCGAAGCTCCCAATACTCGACCTCGGCGCCGAGCGTACGCGGGATCTCATAGAGCGGCGCATAGGTAGGCCACTCGGCGATAACGTGGTCGCCGGGCTCGACTACAGCCATGATGGCGTTGAGATTGGCGCCCGTGCAGCCATTGGTCTGCAGGATGTGATCGGGATTGACCTCGCGACGATACAGCTTGGCAACCTCGGCCTTAAACTCCGGCGAACCCTCGATCCAGCCGTAGTTCATCTTCTCGCGGTCCAGGCGTTCATAGAACGTGGCGCCGTCCTGCTCGTCGAGCGCGCGCAGCTCGCCCATGGTGAGCGAGGAGATCGTCGACTGGGCGATATCCCACGTGGCGCTCTTCTCCCAAACGTTGAGCCACTCTTCAACGCCGATTGTCTTGATATCCATGGCCAAGCTCCTTACAAAAGCAGTCATCCAATCGTGTTGACGTTCCTCATACAAGAATGGGGCGGTGCGAAAACCCGCACCGCCCCATTGGGAGACATCTAATTGCAGCTAGATGTATGTATTAAGACCTGTACGGGTCCTTGAAGACCTTAGAGGTCCTCGCGCCAGAAGGGCATGCTCATGCAGCGCGGGCCGCCGCGGCCGCGGGAGAGCTCGGCGGAGGGCACGACGAGAAGGTCCAGGCCCTCCTTGTACAGCACGTCGTTGGTGACGGTGTTGCGGGCGTAGACGCAGATCTTGCCGGGCTCGACGCACAGGGTGTTGGAGCCGTCGTTCCACTGCTCGCGGGAGGCCGCGATCGGGTCGCCGCCGCCGCAGGGGATCAGCTTGACCTGGTCGACGCCGGTGGCGTCCTCCAGGACGTGCTCGAGGGTGTCCTCGATCAGGCGGATGTTCACGTCGCCCGGGTTCTTGCCGGCGGTCAGCTCGTAGACGCGCAGGGTGCCCATGATGGCGGGGTGGATCGTGAACTTATCGACGTCGATCTGGGTGAAGACCGTGTCGAGGTGCATGAAGGCGCGCGAGACCGGGATGTCGAAGGCCAGGATGCGCTCGACCTTGGAGTCGGAGTTCCAGAAGATGTTCTGGGCCATGACGTCGATAGCGGCGGCCTGGGTGCGCTGGGAGATGCCGACGGCGAGGGTCTTCTCGTTGATGTTCAGCACGTCGCCGCCCTCGGTGTGGAACTGGCAGTCGCGGCGGAAGTACAGGGAAACGTCCTTGTAGTCGGGGTGGTACTTGAAGACGTACTTGCCGTACAGGGTCTCGCGGTTGCGGGTGACCGAGTACATGCGGTTGAGGTTGACGCCCTCGCCGACGACCGCGAACGGGTCGCGGGTGAAGTAGAGGTTGGGCATCGGGTCGATGATCAGGTCGGACTCGGACTCGGAGTTGACCAGGGAGTCGAGGGTCGTGGACGCCGTGAGGGGCATGTCGATCTCGGCCTTGGTCATGCCGGCCATGGTCTTCTTGACGAACTCGAGGTTGTCCTCGATGGAGTCCAGCTTCTCGCGGACGATCTGCGGCATGTGCTGGCCGCGGATGCCGGCCTCGGCGATGTACTGGTCGGTGAACTCGGCGCGGGCGCCGGGGACCTGGTCGAACACCTCGGCGACGAGGTTCTCGAGGTAGAGGACCTCCACGCCCTGGTCCCTCAGGATCTGGGCGAAGGTGTCGTGCTCCTGCTGTGCGACCTCCAGGAACGGGACGTCGTCGAACAGGAGTCGCTCGAGCTCGTCGGGCGGCAGGTTGAGGAGCTCGTCGCCGGGACGGTGCAGGCAGACCTTCCTGAGCTTGCCGATCTCGGAAGGCACGTGCAGACCTTTCGTCATGGCCTCCTACCTTTCTTTCGGGCCTTACTGGCCGAATGTATCAGCGCCCCTCCGTATGGGACGCTGCTTGCTGACAGCTCTAGTTATATCCAAAAACCACCCGCAATTCCACCTCGCCCCCGAACGGTCAGCAAAGTGCGATGAACGGTATATCGCATATGATTCCCCCATGATGCACTTCAGTTCTCTAAAGCAGGTTTTCAAAGGTAATCGTTCTTTTTTCTAAGGAATTGAGCAAGATTGCACAAATAATTTCATCTTTAGGAATTGCATAGCTAAAACTGTTTTCTGCATATATATGTCGTCTGTCAATGATTCAATTTGGATTCGATTATATTCAGCTAGCAATCATTCTTATTCATACATCCTCACCAGTTGAGTATGGATATAGATTGTTTTCAAAACGAGTCGGGCAGTTAGTTGCAAGCCTTGACGGCGTAAGAAGTAGGTAAAGATACCGTTCGCACAATACGTCCGTGCCAGCGGTCGACTAAATTGAGACAATAGTGAAAAGTGTTAGGCTACCGTCCTCTGTGGGGACTGAACGGACAGATGCATATGCCGAGCAAAATCGAAAAGAAGCAAGCCGCCGCAAAGCTGCGCAAACCGCCGCGCGACTTCTCGTACACGCAAAACCGAGAGCTTAGCTGGCTGCGCTTTGACAACCGCGTGCTTGACGAAGCCTTCGATGAGACCGTTCCGCTGTTCGAGCGTCTAAAGTTCGTGTCGATTTTCGAGTCCAACCTCGACGAGTTTCTCATGGTGCGCGTGGGCGGCCTGTCCGATCTGGCAGAGCTCAAAAAACAACCTGTCGACAACAAGAGCAATATGACCGCCTCTGAACAGGTCGATGCTGTCATGGCCGAAATGCCCGGGCTCCTTACCCGTTGGGAGTCCATCTTTAAGAGCATCGAGGGCAAGCTCGACACCTTGGGCGTTCACCGCGCCCGCATCGATTCGCTTACGCCCGAGGAGCGCACCTTTGTAACCCGCTACTTCCAGGCCTACGTGTCGCCGGTCATCTCGCCGCTGGTCATCGATCCGCGCCACCCCTTCCCCAACCTGCGCAATGGCGCGCTCTATCTGGCCTGTGGTCTGGACGGCGCCACCGACGAGGAGAGCCTGCTGGGCCTTATCGAGATTCCCGCCTCGATGAACCGCGTGGTCGAGATCCCCTCGCCCACCGGCACCTACTCCTACATCTTGCTCGAGGACGTCATCCTCGCCTGCCTGGACAGCTGCTTTGGCTCCTATAAGCCGCTGGATCGTGCGCTGATCCGCGTCACCCGCAACGCCGACATCGATCCGGACGGCGAGGGCGTCGAAGAGGAAGAGGACTACCGCCAGCACATGAAGCGCATCCTCAAGAAGCGCCTGCGTCTGCAGCCGGTAGTGCTCGCGGTCTCGGGGTCGCTCGAGAAGGCAACGCTCAAGACCATCCGCAAGGCGCTCGAGCTTTCGCGCCGCTCTGTCTTTACCTGCGATATCCCGCTCGACCTGGGCTACGTCTTTGGCATTGAGGGCAAGATTCCCGAGCACCTGCGCAACGAGCTGCTCTTTACGCCGTTTAGGCCGCAGCCCAATCCCACCATCGACATGACCCGCTCCATCCGCGAGCAGGTGCTGCAGCACGACAAGCTGCTCTTTTATCCCTATGAGGCCATGAACCCGTTCTTGGACCTGGTGCACGAGGCCGCCTATGACCCCGAGTGCATCTCGTTGCGCATCACGCTCTACCGCGTGGCCAAGCAGAGCCGTCTGTGCGAGTCGTTGATTGATGCCGCTGAGAACGGCAAAGAGGTCACGGTGCTCATGGAGCTCCGCGCGCGCTTTGACGAGCAGAACAACATCGAGTGGGCCGAGCGCTTGGAAGAGGCCGGCTGCACCGTCATCTACGGCTCCGAGGGCTTTAAGTGCCACTCCAAGATCTGCCAGCTCACCTATCGCGAGGGCATGGCGCTAACGCGCCTGACGCTGCTGGGCACCGGCAACTTTAACGAGAAGACGGCCAAACTCTACAGCGACTTTATGCTCATGACCGCCCACCCCGGCATCGGCGAGGACGCCAACCTGTTCTTCCGCAACCTGTCGCTGGGCAATCTGCGCGGCGATTACCGCTTCCTGGGTGTGGCGCCCGTAGGCCTCAAGCCGCTCATCATGCGCGGTCTGGATCGCGAGATTCAGCGCGCTCTCGCTGGCGAGCCCGCCCGCGTGTTCTTTAAACTCAACTCGCTCACCGACCGCGAGGTCATCGACAAGATCGCCGAGGCATCGTGTGCCGGCGTGCGCGTAGACATGATCATCCGCGGCATCTCGTGCCTCAAGCCCGGTGTTCCGGGCAAGACCGAGAACGTGCATGTCCGCTCCATCGTCGGACGCTTTTTGGAGCACGCCCGTGTTTACGCTTTTGGCGTGGACTCGGACATGATTTACCTGAGCTCGGCAGACATGATGACACGCAACACCGAGCACCGCGTGGAGATCGCCTTCCCCGTGCTCGACCCCACCTGCCGCGCCCTGGTACACGAGTACATGGGCATGCAGCTGCGGGACAACGTGAAGGCCCGCAGCCTGACGAGCGACGGCACCTGGGTTCCCGTGAAGCGTGCAGAGGGTGAGAAACCCTTCAACTCGCAGGAAGCCCTGCTGGAGCGCGCCTATCGCAACGCCGAGGCCGCGCCCGAGCCCGTCATTGAGGCGAAACCTGCCCCCGAGCCCGAGCCGCAGCCGGTAGCACCCAAGGTCCAAGAGGTCCAGGCGACCGTCATTGAGCCCGAGCCTGCACCTGCGCCTCAGCCCGAGCCGCAGGCAGCTAAGCACGCGCCCGAGACGAGTGCCCATCGCAAGAAGCCCGCTGGCACGACCAAGGCCATCGAGCGTCATCGCCCCGGTCGTGTGCGCATGGGTCTGGGCCTAATCGGTCTAGGCCTTAAAACGCTCATTACCGGCAAGACCAAATAGGCGTTTGTAGAAGCGCCCCGCATTTGAGGAAAGCCTCGGATGCGGGGCGCTTTTCCCTGCTACCATGGTGCGGACAACAACGCGAATGACAGGCAGGGATATGAAGCTCACCATAGAATCGATGACGTACGGCGCCGACGGGCTGGCGCATGCCGACAACGGCAAGGCCGTCTTTGTGCAGGGCGCCGTGGCAGGCGACACCGTCGAGGCCGAGGTCGTACAGAACGGCAAGTCGTTCATGCGCGCCCGCACCACCGAGATTCTGGAGCCAAGCCCCGATCGCATTCAGCCTCCCTGCCCCTTCGTGGGCATTTGCGGCGGCTGCTCGTGGGGCAATCTCTCACGCACGGCACAGCTCGCCGCCAAGGAGCAAAACCTGCGCTCCACGCTCGAGCGCATCGGCAAGTTCGCTCCTGAGCAGGTCGATGAGCTGATACAGCCCATCCGCCACACCAAGGACGACTGGGGCTACCGCAATAAAATCGAACTCGAACCGACCGTCGTCAACGGTCGCGTTCGCCTTGGCATGCACGGTGTCGACCCCAGCAAAATCGTGACCGTCGATTCGTGCCCGCTGTTCGATAAGCGCTTCCCGAAGGCGCTCAAATCGGTCGTCGGCGCACTCAACTATCTAAGCGGCAGCCATGACTTGGGGCTCGAACGCGTGGGCATTCGCGCATCGCGCCGCACCAAGGCACTCGAGGTCGCACTCTGGACGCCCACAGGCTCTTTTCCGCGCTCGCAGGTCTCCCGCGTGCTGGCGGACGCCGCTCATCCCACGAGCATCGTGCGCGTGATGAGCAAGGGCGAAAAGAAGGCCCGCCGTGTCTCCAAGGTCGAAATGCTCGCCGGAGAGGGCTCATGGACCGAGAATATCGCCGAGGGTCAGATGCGCTTGTCTGCCCCGTCTTTTTTCCAGGTCAACACCAAGGGTGCCGAGATTTTGATCGAGCTCGTCATGGAGGCGCTCGACCCACAAGAAGACGAGCTTGCCGTGGACCTGTACTGCGGCGCCGGAACCTTTACCCTGCCGCTCGCCCGCCGCTGCGACTGTGTTGCCGCCGTCGAGGCCTACGGTCCGGCCGTGCGCGACCTGCGTCGCAACCTGGAGATCAACAAGCTCGACAACGTCGACGTCATCGGCGGCGATGCCGTGCGCGAGTTCCCCGACCAGGACGCCGATGTCCTGGTGGTCGATCCGCCACGCGCGGGCCTGGCGCCCGAGGCCATCGACCTCATCGCCAGCACGAGTGCCCGCGATGTCGCCTACGTGAGCTGCGACCCGGCCACCCTGGCGCGCGATCTCAAACGCTTTGTCGAAGAAGGCACCTTCTCCCCCGTAAAGATCACGCCAGTTGACCTATTCCCGCAAACCTTCCACTGCGAGACCGTCGTCCACCTTAGGCGCAACTAGCCACTTAATCATTGCTCAGAAAAATCATTGGGAAATCGAGCGTGGCAAGCGGAGGTCTTCGGGGTATAAGACGGCTAATCGTATGCCGCCTATGAAAGGAACCCTCATGCCCAGCGTTGCCGTTCTCGCCGCCGATGGCTTTGAAACTATTGAATGCTTGACCATGGTCGATGTCATGCGTCGCGGCGGCGTGCGTGCCACGCTCGTCTCGATCATGCCCACGCGTGAGGTCGTAAGCTCGCTGCAGATCCCCGTGACCTGCGATGCGCTCTTTGATGAGATCGACTTTGACGAGTACGACTGCGTCGTGCTACCCGGCGGCCTACCCGGTGCCACCAACCTGCGCGCCGATCAGCGCGTCTGCGACGTGGTCTGCGAGTTCGCCGCGACCAAGCACGTCGCCGCCATCTGCGCCGCCCCGTTTATCCTGGGCGAGCTCGATCTGCTCGAGGGGCGCCACGCCACGTGCTTCCCTGGCTTTGAGAAAAGCTTCCCCGAAGGCACCTATACCGGCGAGAAGGTTACGCAAGACGGCAACATCATCACCGCCAGCGGCATGGCCCAGTCGCTCCCCTTTGCGCTTGAGCTGCTGCGCACGCTCGCCGGCGACAAGGCCGTCGAGAAGGTCGCCGAGGGCATTCAGCTATGATTTTGGCTTCGCAATCACCGCGCCGCATCGAGTTGATGCACGAGGCGGGCTATGACATTCGCATCATTCCTGCCGATATCGACGAAACGCCGTTTGATGGCGAGGCCCCGCTTACGCTCGTTGAACGCTTAGCACGCGCAAAAGCCGCCGCCGTTGCCACCGAGCATGCCGAGCCCAATGAGCTGACGGTCGCGGCCGACACCATCGTCACCTTTGACGGCAAGATTCTGGGCAAGCCGGCAACCGAGGACGAGGCGCGCACCATGCTCCGTGAGCTTTCGGGCCGCACGCACCAGGTCGCAACCGGCGTCTGCATCGTTAAAGCAGGCGATACGGCTGCCCCGCATGCCGCCGAGAGCCTGTCCTTTGTCGATGTGACCGACGTAACGTTCTACGAGCTCACCGACGAGCAGATCGAGCACTACGTCGCCTCGGGTGAGCCCATGGACAAGGCCGGCGCCTACGGCATTCAGGGCACAGGAGGACGCATGCTCGTGCACGATATTTCGGGCGACTTCTATAACGTGGTGGGCCTACCCATCGCCCGCGTCGCGCGCGCGATTCAAAAACTCTCGTAATTGCATCTGGCGCTGGGTATCCCCCGGCGCCTACAATTTTGGCGTACCGTACGGATCCCGACCGGGCACAAGGCGCGGCGGAAAACCGATAGGAGTTAAACATGGATACACTGCTCGAGGCCATTGACGTCTGCGATGTCGATGGCTTTTGCTATGGCAACTATACGGACGAGGAGGCCGGCACCGGTTGCACCGTAATCGTGGCACCCGAGGGCGCCACCGGCGGCATTGACGTTCGCGGCGGTGCTCCGGCATCGCGCGAAACCGACCTGCTGCGACCCGAGAACACCGTCGACAAGGTCCACGCTGTCTGCCTTTCGGGTGGATCGGCCTTTGGCCTCGAGGCTGCAAGCGGCGTCGCTCGCGAGCTTGAGAGCCGCGGCATCGGCCTTCCCGTCGGCCCCACGCAGGTGCCTATCGTGTGCTCCAGCTGTATCTTCGACCTCGCCTTTGGTAACCCCACCGTTCGCCCTGACATTGAGGCCGGCATCGCCGCGGTGCGCGAAGCACTCGACCACACCCCCGCCAGGCTCGAACAGGGCAACGTGGGCGCCGGCACGGGCGCTACCGTGGGTAAGCTCATGGGCCCCGCTACCTGCATGAAGGCCGGCCTTGGCGCTGCCGCCGTGGCGCTCGGCCCCATCAAGGTGGGCGCCGTGGTCTCGGTCAACGCCTGCGGCAACGTTGTCGACCCCTTCACCGGCGAGTGGGTCGCCGGTATGCGCGCCGCAGCCGATAGCGACCAGATTGTCGACATGGAACTCGCAGCCTTTGCCGCCGCCGGATCCATGCAGATGCCGCTCGACCGCACCAACACCACCATCAGCTGCATCGTCACCAACGTGGAACTCACTAAGGCACAAGCCACCAAGGTCTCCCAGATGGCCGCAGACGCCTACGCACACGCCATCCGCCCCACACACACCACCAACGACGGCGACACCATCTACGCCCTCGCCAGCGGCAAGTTGGGCGCCCAGGCTAGTGCCGCCGTTCCCCTAGACCTGCTGGGCATGCTCGCCGTAAGGGCCCTACAGACCGCCATCGTAAACGGAGCCAAAACCGCCAAAACCTCCCACGGCATCCCCGGCGCCGCGAAGTAAACTAGCTCGTCCGGTTGCCCGGTGGGTCTTGGTTATGTTTGCTGCTCTACAGTCCTGGCTCGCACGAAGAGCACATTAGGTGCTCTTCGGCTCGTGCGGAACTCGCGACAAACATAACCAAGACCCACCGGGCAACCTACTCAACTAAATCCCTTTCAGCCCAGGCCCCTGTGTACCGCGCGTCTAAGATCTTCAAATTCTGGCAGCCTGACAATCGATTCTTATAGCAGAGGCCCCTTGGCCTTTAGTTTGATACAAGTTCCGCACGAGCCGGAAAGCACTTAATGTGCTTTCCGTGCGAGCAGGACTGTTCGCAGTAGCAAACTAAAGGCCAAGGGGCCCAGTCAACCTATCAGCAGCGATTGTTCAGCAGCTAGTTGAATTTGAAGATCTTTGAGGCAAGACGGTATAGGCCGAGTGTGGTTTTGTCACCGGCACGACCGCGCAGATTGGTGAAGAACCCGACCACGCCGTAGCGGGCACGACGATACATGCGCTCGTCATAGGCCTTCAAATCATTCCACAGCGTCTTTAGGCGCTCGTCGGCGCAATCTTCCTCGGAAAGCTTGGTAAGCACCGAGCAGATCGCCATCATCATGGTGAAGTAGCCCATCATGTACGAACGCAGGCGCGACGACCCAACATCGCTGTACAAGTGGTACGACTCCATCATGATACGCGTAACACGGAACTGCTGGTCCAGACGCTTGACCATCGTTGCCTCGTTGACGCTCTGGCCCTCGCGACCGATAAAGTAGCGGTAGAGGTCGATGTCGGCGTAGTACATGGTCTTGCAACGCGGCAGCGGCACGTAGGCGTAGATGTTGTCCACATAGAACGTGTGCGGCGGCATGGGAAGGTTGGACTCGCGCAGCACATCCGTGCGATAGCACAGGCTGTGCATGAGTAGGTTCTGGTCCAGGCGGAAATGACCGATCTGATCCCAGGAAAAGATCTTCTTGCGCGGCAGGGCAAATTTGTAGCCAATAGCGGTATGCGTGCCCTCGTAAACCTTCTCGTACACGTAGTTCGAGATAAACAGGTCAACGCGCTGATCGCGCTCTTCAAAGCCACGCAGAATCGACAGCATGGTCGAAAGAGCCGCAGCGTCGAGCCAGTCATCCGAGTCGACAACCTTGTAGTAGGTGCCCTGTGCTTCGCGCAGACCCGAAAGGACGGCAATACCGTGGCCACCGTTCTCCTGGTGTACCGCGCGAATGATACTGGGATAACGTGCCTCCCACTCATCGGCCTTATCGGCCGTCTCGTCCTTGGAGCCGTCGTCCACCACGATAATCTCGATATCGGTGGCGTAATTGCTCCCCTCCAAGATGGAGGTGATGCAATGGTCCATGTCCTTGGCGGCGTTATACGAGGGAATACCGAATGTTATGACTTTATGCATGGCAGGCGATAATCTCATCCGAAAGATCGAGGGCGGAATTGGTCACGGCGTCCATATCGTAGTAACGATACTCGGCCAGACGACCCACCGGGTGGAAGTTCGTCAGGTTCTGGACGCGCTCAAGATAGCGCTCATAGAGCTCACGGTTCTCGGGCTCAATAATGGCGTAGTACGGCGTCTCGCCCGAGCCGGGCGTATAGGCCTTGGAGTACTCCTTCATGATGGTGGTCTTGCCGGGCAGGATCTGACCGGTCATGTTCTTGAACTCGGTGATGCGCGTGTAGTCCTCGCTCGTGGTGTAGTTGACGGTGCCCACGGGCTGGAACTGGTCCATATCGAGCGTCTCGAACTTCATGTCGAGCGTGCGGTACGGTAGCGCGCCCAGATCGAGGTTGAACAGCTCGTCGAGTGGACCGGTGTAGACGATCTCGCCACCATAGACCTTGCCGTCGATCTTGACGGTGGTCTCGTCGATCTCAAAGAGATCGCGGGCGTCCACGTCGCAGAACACGTCGATCAGGTCGTGGTCGAGCATGTGCTCAAAGAGCGCCGTGTAGCCCTCCTGCGGCATGCCCTGGAAGGGAGCTTGCGGGAAGTAGCGGTCATCATCGCCCACAAAGACGGGAACGCGGCCGGTGATCGAGGGGTCGATCTGATCGGGCGTCTGGCCCCACTGCTTCATGGTGTAATGCAAAAAGACGTTCTCGTAGATGTAATCGGCGACCTCGGCCAAGTCGGGGTCGTTCTTCTTACGCAGCTCCATAATGGGCACCTTGACATCCTTGCCAAAGGTCTCCACGAGCTTCTGATACAGCTCCTCGCCGCGCTCGTCACCAAAGGCGAGCTTGAGACTCGCATGGTTGAAGGGCACGGGCATAAGGGTACCGTTGATGTTGGCGAGCACCTTGTGCTGATAATCCGTCCACTTGGTAAAGCGCGACAGGAAATTGTGAACGCGCTCGTTAAAGGTGTGATAGATATGCGGACCGTACTCGTGGATCAGGATTCCGGCCTCGTCAGTGCAGTCATAGGCATTGCCCGCAATGTGGCTACGGCGCTCCAAAACGGCAACACGATAGCCGATGGTCTCGGCAAGACGGCGGGCGCAAACGGCACCGGCATATCCAGCACCGACGACAATCATGTCGTACGCGCCGGCGTTAAAGCCTTCAGGCAGGCCTGAGGTAATCTGCATCGATACTCCTTGTCAAAAGCCACGGGCTCGTTAGCTGGGCTTTTCTCGAACATTCTTCGAGACATATTTATCAGAGCGATTATAGCGCTAATGCGTCCTATAATGAGCTTGCCACACAAGGAAAGCTCAAGCACCGCGGCGAACATAATTGAAAGGTAAACCCGCTAGCAGCGGGTTTATTCGTGAACAGCCGGGCGCCTGGAGCTTAGCGAAACGCTTGTAAGGAGTAACATGAGCGATTTCCTAAACCGTATGAAGTCTGCCGCCAAGGCCGACCTTAAGACGATCGTCCTGCCCGAGGGCGAGGATCCGCGCACTATCGTCGCGGCCACCAAAATCATCGAGGAGGGCCTGGCAAAGATCGTCATCCTGGGCAACCCCGACGAGATCAACGTTCCCGGCGCTACCGTCATCGACCCGCGCAATGCCGAGAAGCACGAGGAGTACGCGCAGAAGTTTGCCGAGCTCCGCGCCAAGAAGGGCGTTACCATCGAGCAGGCTCGCGCCCAGGTGATGGACGCCACCTACTTTGGCACCATGATGGTCAAGATGGGCGATGCCGACGGCCTGGTCTCCGGCGCCTGCCACTCCACTGCCGACACTCTGCGCCCTGCGCTTCAGATCCTCAAGACCGCCCCGGGCACCAAGCTGGTCTCAGCCTTCTTCGTGATGTGCACCGATACCCCGCAGTTCGGCACCGACGGCACGCTGATCTTCGCCGACTGCGGCCTCAACATCAACCCGTCCTCCGACGAGCTCTCCGAGATCGCCATCGCCTCGGCTCACTCCTGGTCCACCTTCATGGGCAACGTTGAGCCGCACGTGGCCATGCTCTCCTACTCCACCATGGGCTCCGCCGGCGGCGAGGTCGCCAAGAAGGTCCAAGAGGCCGTGAAGTTCTGCAAGGAGAAGGCTCCCGAGCTCGCCATCGACGGCGACCTGCAGCTCGATGCCGCTATCGTCCCCACTGTCGCCCAGCTCAAGGCTCCCGGCTCCTCCGTCGCCGGTAAGGCTAACGTGCTGGTGTTCCCCGACCTCGAGGCCGGCAACATCGGCTACAAGCTGGTCCAGCGCTTCGCCGGTGCTGACGCCTACGGCCCCATCCTGCAGGGCATCGCCAAGCCGGTTAACGACCTTTCGCGCGGCTGCTCTGCCGACGACATCGTGGGTGTCGTGGCCATCACCGCCGTCCAGGCTCAGATGGCTGAGTAGCGTACATATCCCCTCGGGACAGGAATTTCCGCCCGCTAGCAAAAGGCCTCCGGAGCTGTTGCTCTGGAGGCCTTTCGTTTACTTGCAAATGCGAGCGTTAGTTGTTCTTGGTCAGGCGCTCGACGTCGTGGGCGATCATGTATTCCTCGTCGGTGGGGATGACCATGACCGTGACGGCGGAACCGGCGGCACTGATGACCTGCGGGCCGTTGCCCACGGCCTCGCGGTTCTTGTTGTTGTCGATGCGTACGCCCAGCCACTCAAAGCAGTCGCAGAAGGCCTTACGGATCGACCAGTCGTTCTCGCCGATGCCGGCGGTAAAGGTAATGGTGTCCACGCCCGCCATGGAAGCGATCATGGAACCGGCCTGCTGCATGGCCTTGTAGGCGAACATATCGAAGGCGAGCAGGCAGCGCTCGTCGCCCTCGGAGGCGCGCGTGCGGATGTCGCGGGCGTCGTTGGAGATGCCCGAGATGGCAAGCAGACCAGACTGCTTGTTCATCATGTCATCGACTTCCTGATAGCTGTAGCCGCCCTCGCGCTGCAGGTAGCACACGGTAGCCGGGTCGATGGAGCCGCAACGGGTACCCATCATCAGGCCGTCGAGCGGCGTGAGGCCCATCGTGGTATCGCGGCACACGCCGTCCTCGATGGCGGCGAGCGAAGCGCCGTTGCCCAGATGGCACGAAAGCAGACGGTGGCAGCGCGAGCCCAGGATCTCCTTGGCCATCATCCACTCGTAGCGGTGGCTCGTACCGTGTGCGCCGTACTTGCGCACGTGGTACTTGTCGCACACGTCCTTGGGCAGCGCGTAGGTGTAGGCGACCTCGGGCATGGTCATGTGGAACGAGGTGTCGAAGACCGCCACGTTGGGCAGCTCCGGATACTTCTCACGGCAATACTCAATCGCTGCGGCCTCGCCGTAGTTGTGCAGCGGAGCAAGCGGTGCCACCTCAAGAATCTTGGCCATAACCTCGTCGTCGACAACCGCGGAATCATCGAAGTGCCAGCCGCCCTGAACGATACGATGCCCAATGCCATCAATCGTAAAGTCGGTCTTCTCGAGCTCCTCGAGCACGCGAGCGATAGCAGAGCGATGATCGGGGAAAGGGACCTCCTCGGTCTGCTTAGCGCCACCGTTCTCGGAGTGGCCAAAGATGCCCATGTCCGATCCGATACGCTCGCAGTTGCCCTTGGCGAAAACCTCGCGGGTATCGGTATCCAAAAGCTGATATTTGAGGCTTGAGCTGCCGGCGTTGACAACAAGTACGTTCATGAGACTCCTTTGCAGTGCAATACGGTCGACGCAGACCCCTTAAGGCGGCCGCATGTTAATAAGAAGTTATCATAACTTAATAAATAGCTATCAGGCATATCGCCCAACGAGCACAAAAGAAGGGCCGAACGGCACTCGGTCGTCCAGCCCCTCCCCTCTTGCAATTACTTGCCGTTGACGATGCGCTCGACGTCGGAAGCGATCATGAACTCCTCGTCCGTGGGAATGACGAAAATCTTGACCTTGGAATCCTTGGCAGACAGGCACCAAGCGCCGTCACCACGCAGGGCGTTGCGCGCATGATCCATCTTGACGCCCATAAAGGCCAGACGGTCGGCAACGCCGGCGCGAACAGCCGGAGCGTGCTCGCCGATGCCGGCGGTAAAGACCAGGGTGTCCATGCCGCACATGGAAGTGGCCATCTCGGCAGCCTTGGCGGCAATCTTGTAGACGAACATATCGAAGGCGAGCTGAGCCTCGGGGTCACCGGCAGCGGCGAGCTCCTCGACGTTGCGGCAGTCGTTGGTCTTGCCGCCGGTCACAGCCAAAAGGCCGGACTTCTTGTTCATCATCTCATCGACCTCGTCGAAGGTGTACCCGCCTTCGCGCTGCAGGTAGCACACGGTAGCCGGGTCGATGGAGCCGCAGCGGGTGCCCATCATGACGCCGTCGAGCGGGGTGAGGCCCATGGTGGTGTCCATGCACTTGCCGTCCTCGATGGCGCACAGGGAAGCGCCGGAGCCGATATGGCACACGACGACCTTGCGAGCCTCGCCGTTGGTCATCTCGGCGACCTTCTTGGAGATGTAACGGTAGCTGGTGCCGTGGGCGCCGTACTTACGGATGTGCAGTTTGTCGCAGACGTCCTTGGGCAGGGCGTAAGTCTTGGCGACCTCGGGCATGTTGAAGTGGAAAGCGGTGTCGTAGACCGTGACGTTGGGCAGGTCGGGATACTGCTCCAGGCAGTACTCGATAACGTTGGCCTCGGGGTTGTTGTGCAGCGGCGCCAGCGGAGCGACCTCGCGGATCTTGGCGAGGACGTCCTCGTCGACGAGGGAGGAATCGCCGAAGTACCAGCCACCCTGAACGATACGGTGACCAATGCCCTCGATCTTGACGCCGTTGGCCTCGAGGTCCTTCAGAACGACCTCGATGGCGACCTTGTGGTCGGGGAACTCGATGTTCTCGGTCACCTTCTTGGAACCGTTGGCAGCGTGGGTGAAGGTACCGCCGGTAAAGCAGACGCGCTCGCAGGAGCCCTTTGCGGACACCTTGTGGGACTTGGTATCGATGACCTGATACTTAAGGGTCGAAGATCCTGCGTTGACGACCAGAACGTTCATGTGTCTCCCTACTAACAGGCGGTGTGGCGCCGCCAGGTTACATACGCTTCAATAATAAACCCAAACGCCCTCGCGCTCGGGTTTATTGCGTTGATATATAAGTTATCGGTGCCTAAATACGCATGGCCTTTGACTTGTAAGACGAAATAGCGCGGGGATATACACCAAAGAAGAAATCCCGAGCGCGACAAGCAATATGACTCGAATGTCCGCGATGCTGCTCAACGCAGCATTGAACAGATAGAAAAGGATGGCACCCACCGCCACCATCTGGCTTTGAACCGAAATCAGTGAACAGCGCATCGAAGAATCGGCAGCATTTTGAAAAATTGAGTATTTAATTGGAGCAAATAACGAGTAGGCGACCGTCTGCAACACATAGAACACGGGCAGCAAATAGACCGGAGTAAAGGGAATCAAAAATAGAGCAGTCAGGGAAAGGCGCACGATGCCGCAAATACGCGCAAAACGGCCCTTGTCGACATGAGCAATCACACTGGGCACAATAAGCCCCATGGAGGCCGAGGCAAGGAGCTGGACCGCAATGATCACACCCGAAGCGACGGCATTCATTCCGCGACCCGCAAGCAACAGTGAGAAAAAGTCTTCCAGGGCGACAAAAGCAAATGCCTGAGAACAGTCCATGATGAACGCTGAACGAAGAATGCCATTACACGCAATAGCAGCACCGATCATCTTCGGGCTAATTCCACGCTCAGGTGTCCCCGCAGTGCTCCCTCTTTGCATCTCAGGAATGCAGACAACGACAACCAACGTCAACACCATTGCGATGGTATCTGCCGAAAGACCAATAAGATATGCACCGACAGACGAAATGAAACCGCCCACGCAAGCGGAGATGGCATAAGAGGCATAGAAAACAAATCGCTCAACGACATTAAGTCTTACGAGCTGGTCCTGAGAGACGCTGTCAATGTAAATCGCTTCGATGGATCCGCTCACACATGCAACGGCAAAACCTTTAAGAGCAAACGCACCGATTAAAAGCAGAGGAGAACGGACGAGAAGCAGGGCGGCGTAGTATCCAAGCATTCCCACGACGCCAACGAGGCCGCTTGTCTTTCGTCCAAACCTATCAGCAATATAGCCAGTGGGAACTTCAAGGATGAACTTGCTCACTTGATATGCAATCATCATGCTAGAAATCGCCACCATCGAGAATCCGACGAATTCAAGGTAAACCGTCAGAAAATACAAGATGGTGCTGAAGTTCGACAGAAAAACGAACGTCATATAAAGCAAAACCGTACGGTTTTTCATACTCCGCCCTCCAAGAGTCAGCAATCTAAAATCGGAATCTTGGAAAAGCATGAGGGCAGAGCCGTCAGTCATGTGTTACAAGGCGTCAACATTCACTTGACGCCACGAGGCCAAATGGCCTCACGAAGCAAGGTGACGCAATAGGTGAAGAAATACCGTCTGGTGTCGATCGGTCCAGGCATTTTGTCGATAGCAAAAGTAGATGGGCAAGGCTACGTCATGCGAGCCTTCAATGGAACACTCGCTCACTTCCAGTCCATCTGATGCGAGAGAAGAGCCAGAAAAGCTCAATATCAATCCCCCGGCTTGAAGAAACTCAGTCTGCGCCCTGTTTCCGTATTCGACATCGCGAAAGCGGAAATTAACCAGCTGGGCTTCGGGGCATTGATTGATTGCATTGAGACAGGGTGACAAATTAATGGGAACAGCGAGCCTGCCGCCCAGTAACTCACGAATGGTCATAGCGTCAACAGATTGATGACCAGCTGGGCATGAAAGAACCTTGAGCTCCTTTTCACCCAAGTATTTCGAAGAAAGGACACTATCCCTTGGTTCCTCAAATGAGATGGCCGCATCCGAAATGCCAAGCACAAGTGATTCAAAGCATGTGGCCGTTGGCTGATGCCAAACATCAAGGTGAATCTGAGGGTGCGAGCTTTCAAACGAGTCGTACCAGTTTTCGGAAAAAAGACGCCCCCGCCCGTGAAGACAGGGGGCGTAAAGACGGAAATGGCCGTCGGGCGAAACGCCGCCGTTCCCCGATTGAGCGTACTTTTTGAGATCGTCGACTTGCGCCAGGATCACGCGTGCACGATGCGCAAATTCTCTGCCCGCCGGAGACAAAACAGCCTCCCCCGCCGATCGGTCGAGCAAAACAATCTGATACTCAGATTCCAACTTTTTTATTGCCGACGAAACGGCCTGCGGACTCACGTGAACGGCGCGAGCCGCTTTGCGCACGCCGCCATAGTTCGCTACAGCTTGAAGGTATTCGAGTTGAGAAAGCTGCATAGATTACTCCAAAGGCAGCCAAGTCGACGGGCCGTGCGTCCTCAGATGAGGTTCTCGCCCAGGTTCTTGCCGCCGAGAACGTGCATGTGGAAGTGCATGACGGTCTGGCCGGCGTTGACGCCCTTGTTGGAGATGACGCGGAAACCGTCCTCCAAGCCCTTGGCCTTAGCGACCTCCTGGATGGCGTGAGCCATGGCGCCCATGGTCTCGGCCGGCACGTTATCGGCGATATCGCTGTAGTGCTTCTTGGGGATCACGAGCGTGTGGACCGGCGCCTGGGGGTTGAGGTCGTCGAAGGCGATGACCTGGTCGTCCTCATAGACAACGGTCGAGGGGATCTCGTGGTTGGCAATTTTGCAGAAGATGCAATCGCACATGGTTGGTTCCTTTCTCACAGACCAAGGTAATTATATTTGGTCGGGATGGTTAGAACGAGAGGTTGTCGTCCGTGTTGGCGGCTTCGCCGTCGGCAAGCACGTCGTTGCCGTCGACGTCCTTCAGGAGCACCGAGACCTTCTGCTCGGCATCGGCCAAGCGTGTGCGCAGGCTCTTGAGGAGCTCGACGCCGCGGGTGTAGCTCTCGAGCGACTCCTCGAGCTCCATGTCGCCCGACTCCAGGCTGCGGATGATGAGCTCCAGCTCCTGCGAGGCCTGCTTGTACGTAAGCTGCTCGACCGGGGTCTTCTCTGCCATATCTATTTCCTTTCCCAAAGGTTTATCACTGTAAAACGCGGTCTATTCGACCGTATTGACCGTTGCCGCAACGTTACCGTCTGCCATGCGCACACGGATGGCGTCGCCGGGCTTAAAGGTCTTGGCGCTCGTGGCCACACCATCAACGCTGTACGCGATGGAATAGCCGCGGGCGAGCACCTTGAGCGGCGACAGGGCATCGAGCGAAGCCGCTGCACGGCCCAGGTCGGACGCTGGCTTGCTGAGCATCGTGCGCCCCTGATGCTCCAGGCGGGAGCTTGCGAGCGTGAGCGCATGGCGCTTACCATCGAGCCCCGAGGTGCTTGTAACCAGACGCTCGGGCAAACGCTCAAAGTTGGAGCGAAATGTCCCGACCGAGCGTACTATGGCGCCCGACAGGCGATCGGCAGTCAGCGCAAGCTCCGATTCGCGACGCTCGACCATAAATGTGGGGTCGTTGAGGCACGGGCGGCACGCGGCCGCATCGAGCGCATCGCCCAAGCGAGCCGTATAGGTATCCCAGGCACGGCGCCCGCGCTGATCGAGCATTTCCAGATCGACCTGATTCGACCCGATCATCGAAGCCATCGCGGCGCCCAGACGCTGATGGCGCGCCTCGAGCACGTCGGCCAACTCCGTCATAGCCGGCGCCACCGATTCTGCCGCTGCCGTTGGCGTGGAGGCGCGGCGGTCGCTCACCATATCGCAAATCGAGGTATCGGGCTCATGGCCAATGCCGGTCACCACGGGCACAGGACAAGCCGCCACCGCGCGGGCAAGCTCCTCGTCGTTGAAGGTCATGAGGTCCTCAAAGGAGCCGCCGCCGCGCACCAGCAAAATGCAATCCGGCGCCGGCGTAATGGCGGCGGCACGGTGCAGCCCCTCGATTAGCTCTGCCGGTGCGCCCTCGCCCTGGACCTTGGCGCCCACGCAGACGAGCTCGACGAGAGGGTTGCGACGACGCAACGTGCGCTTGACGTCGTCGATTACGGCGCCCGAAAGCGAGGTGACGACCGCCACGCGGGAGCAGAACACCGGGATGCGGAGCTTGCGCGCTTCGTCCATCAGGCCCTCGCGGCGTAGCTTTTCGGCCAGTTGCGCCACTTGTTGACGCAGCAAACCCTCCCCCGCCAGCGAAAACGAGCGAGCGACAAAGCTCATGCGGCCCGTGGCCTTATAGAGATTGAAGCTGCCCTTAAAGCTCACCTGCATGCCGTCGCGCAGATCGAACGTGCGCTTGAGATAGGCGCCCTTCCAAATGATGCAGTCAACGGCGGCCGAATCGTCCTTGATCTGGAAATAGCAGTGACCGCTTCGGGCGTTAGGACCACGAAAACCTGTGACCTCGCCCAGAACGCTCAGCTGCGGAATGGCATCGAGCGCACCGGCGGCGATCTCCACCGCCTGGCTCACGCTGAGCTCCTTGCGCTCCTGATCGTCCGAGCCGTCAAACTCGGCGGAAACAGCATTGCCGGTTAGGTTCCAGCCTGCCACGCAGCCTCCTTTCGTTATCGAGCACAGAGGCTCCGGCCCCGTGCGAAATTAAGTCCAACACATAGTACAGCGCCGCGGGGACACGAATCCCCGCGGCGCCCAGTGACCCAATTTGTTATCGGTTGGAGTTTCTGTTGTAGCGAGCCATAAGGTAGAGCAGCTGAATAATCGAAGTGAGCGCTGCGGCCACATAGGTAAGCGCGGCTGCCGTCAGTACCTTCTTGGCGCCGTTGACCTGCTTGGAGCTCATGCCCGACTGCTCGATGTACGCCACAGCACGTCGGCTGGCGTCAATCTCGACAGGCAACGTAACGAGTTGGAACAGCACACTAAACGAGAAGAAGATCAACGCGAGGGTCGTGAGCCCGGCAATGTTCATAAACAGGCCCAAGAGTAACACGATGGTCCAGGTGTTCTGGGTAAAGTTGACGACCGGCACGAGGGCGGTACGCACTTTCATCATGGCATAGCCGCTTTGACGCTGGGCGGCATGGCCCGCCTCGTGGCAGGCGACGGCAACGCTTGCGACCGAACCGCCCGAACGGTTGGCATCCGACAGATACAGGTTGTTGTCCTGCGGGTTGTAATGGTCGGTGAGCTCGCCAGCGACACCCTTGATACCCACGGCGCTACAACCGTTGGCATCGAGCATGCGGCGAGCGACTGTGGCACCCGTATCGCCGTCCGAGCGAACCTTGGACCAGGTTTTGTACGTCGAGTTGATATAGTTCTGTGCGGCAAGGCCAAGCACCGTGCAGACAAGAACAACCAGCAGGTACAGCGGGTCGATGCCAAAGCCGTATCCATAGTAATAAGGCATGCGAATTCCTCCGAGTCGAGTTACACGTTGGAGGCATTTTACCCACTCAACCGGCTAGGCTTCCCTACAGGAGCTCGATTTTGCCGTCCTTCACCGTCAACCCCATATTGCCGGAAAGCAGATCGTCTAGACGCGAACCCACGAGCTCAAAGCGCCAGCCTTCGCGCAGGGGGCTCTGCTCGGGATGCTCAATGTAGTCGGCCAGGTCATCGCGCGAGGCAATGACCGAGGTCGCCACGCCCGAGCGCTCGGCAACTAGGCGAATGAGCGCATACATCAGGTCCGTCACGCTCTCCAACTCCGGCGAAATCTGACGGTGCCCGCGCACCATGAGCGGCAGGCGATCGTGCGGGCAGCTCGCGCCGCGCTTGATGGCCATGAGCGCACCGTCCACGTCGCGCTCCCCCAACTGATCGGTACCGCGAATGCTACGGAACTCCTCAACGCGCACGGGATTGCGCTTAACGAGCGCAAGCAGCGTGTCGTCGGACATGACCCACTTGCGCGGGATGTTACGGCGCTCGGCGCGATCCTCGCGCCAAGCGGCGAGCTCGCGCGCGATGCCCAACTGGTGACGGCTACACGAATTGATGCGTTTGACCTTGCGGAACGCCTCGTGGCGATCGGCGCGATAGTGCGACTCGTCAGCCAGCGGGCGCAACTCGTCGAGCACCCAGTCCACACGGCCCAGCTCGCGCAGGCGGCTCATCATCTCGGTATAGGCGACGATCAGGTACTTGACGTCGTCGATCGCATACTCAATCTGCTTATCGGTCAGCGGGCGGCGCGACCAGTCAGTCAGCGACTCGGTCTTGGGCAGCGATACACCGCAGAACGTCTGAACAAGCGCGCCATACGAAATCTGCTGGCGCTCGCCCAAAAAGGCGGCGGCCACCTGCGTGTCAAAAATCGGTCGTGGCAGCACGCCCACGGTATGGAGCATGACCTCCATATCCTGCGAGCACGCGTGGAAGACCTTGGTCACGCTCTCGTCGGCCATAAGCTCGGCCAGCGGCGATAGGTCGTCGATTACCAGGGGATCGACCGCGACGCTCTCAGCAGGGGTGGCAATCTGAACCAAACATAGACGCGGATGGAACGTGCGCTCGCGCAAAAACTCGGTATCGACGGCAATCGCGTCGAACTCACGGGCGCGCTGGCAAAAGTCGAGTAGAGCCTGATGTGTGGAAATGTACATATCAACCCATCGAATAAGGTTAGGCCCGAAAAACACGGGTAGGATATCGGCATTGCCTTACAACTATACTCGGTTAGTCACAGAACGGGAACGTAAGTATGCGCTGCCTTATCATCCACAACCCGGCATCGGGCCCCAGCTCAGATGAAATCTTCGCATTCACGCACGCCCTTGCACAGGGCGGCGACGAGGTCGTGATGCGCTTTATCGGCGATGGCATGGAACCCGAGGACGCCGTGGCAGACGTGCGCGAGTTTGACCGCGTGGTCGTTTCGGGCGGCGACGGCACTGTCTCCAACGTGCTCGACCAGATGCGCGGATGCGGTGTCCCCACGCTCGTCTTCCCCTCCGGTACGGCCTGCCTGTTCTTCAACAACATCGGCAATGCCCCCGAGGCGGCGGCGCTCGCCAAGGCCTGCCGTGCCGGTCGCACGGTCAAAGTCGACATGGGCGAGCTCTTTTGGCTCGACGAGAACGGCAACGAGAAGCGCCACGGCTTCATCATCATCGCCGGCTCGGGCTTCGACGCCGAGATCATGATGAAGGCCGCCCCCACCAAAAACGACATCGGCGAGATCGCCTACTTCCTCTCTGCGCTCGCCACGCCCAACCCTACGGTAGCGCACTTTACGATTGAGCATGACGGCATTGTCGAGGAGCTCGACGGCATCTGCTGCATGGCCGGCAACACCTCGGTCATCCAAAACGACATCAACCTGTTCCCCGACTGCCGCATGAACGATGGCATGGTCGACATTGCGGTCATCGAACCCGTGCGCACCGTGCAGCTGCTGCCTACCGTGATCACCGCTGCGCTTGACCCTGCCGGCAAGGTACTCGGGCGCCCGCAGTTCAAGATCATCCAGACCAAGGAAGCCAAGATCACCTGCACCCCGTCGCTGGGCATGCAGTTCGATGGCGAGATCATCTCCAGCAACTCGGGCGTCTTTGGTGCCCGCGCACTTCCGCAATGCCTCGACCTCATCGTCGACGAATTCTCACCGCTCGGAAAATAGGAGGACCTCATGAACGACAATCCCCTGCTCGGCTTTATCATCATCGTTTTGGCCATGCTCGTCGGCTATGCGATCAACATGATTCACCGCCGGAAGAAGTAATTCCACATTGGTATGATATTCATCCAATTATCGTCTCCCCTGCTGTTTATGCATTTGCCAAACAGCAGGGGATTTTCATTTCAGGCATTCCCAGCTACTTTATTCGGCTACAGTAATTACAGGGCGTCTTTATTAAAGTAAAGCTACAAACTGAGTACAATTAACCGCTCGTCGCATATTTCATTACGCTTATCGAGTAAGTTTCTTTCATAGATGAATATTGTTTCCAGTTCGTTACGCTAATGGGGTGTCTTTATTGGCTGAAGCCCTCTGGCGACAGAGGGCTTTCGCACGCTGGGAGGGAAAATGAGGAAAACTCACCCCGTCCACGCGCTCAAGAAGCTAGGCATAGGCCTCGCCTTTGGAGCTGCAACCATCATGTCCATGCCGACGTCTGCGCTCGCCTGCACGCAGATGTACATGGGCAAGAACCTTACGGCCGACGGTAACACGTACTATGGCCGCACCGAGGACATTGGCACTCGTTACCTCAAACACTATGGCATCGAGCCCTCTTATGGCCCTGGTCATACCTACAGCTCGGACGAGTCCGGATTCTCCTACACCTCGACCAAGACTACGTATCGTTACAGCTACGTGCGTGACCATCCTGCTGAGTGGGACGGACGCTGGGATGCCTACTCCGAGGCCGGCATCAATGAGAAGGGCGTCTCCTGCTCCGCAACACTGAGCACCTCCTACAACGACGATGCCAAGGCAGCGGATCCCACGACCAAGCATGCCCACAAAGCAAATCCCGAGGTCAAAAATACCGGCATCGGCGAGTACAGCTACGCGGGCGTCATCTTGGGCGAGAGCGCAACGGCCCGCGAGGGCGTCGAGCTTATCGGCAGTCTGATTGACGAGCAGGGCGTCTGCTCCAACGACCAGATTGTCATCGCCGACAACACCGAGACTTGGCTGTTCGCCGCGCTTTCCGGCCACCAGTGGATCGCTATGAAGCTGACCGACGACGTCGCTTCGGTCAACCCCAACATTAGTAACCTCAATTTCCAGGTCAATCTTGACGATCCTGAGAACTGCCTCCACTCTGAGGGGATCAAGACTATGCCCGAAGAGAAGGGCTTCGCCAAGTACTTTGAAGACGGACAGTTCGATGTTGCCCAGACCTACGGTGCATCTATCAACAATACGGGCATGGGCTCTTGGGCGCGTTATATCCAGGGCCGCGACTACTTTATGGCTCCGCTGACCGAGGGCACCGACTACGAGATCGTCAAGGACAAGGACAAGAATGACGTCACGCTCGGTGCTATGGTTCATGAGATGCAGCCGCTGTTCTTCCAGCCCAGCAAGTCCGACTGGAACACGTTTGAGCTGATTCGCGCCTTCGGCAACCGCGGTGAAAAAGTCCCCGGCCTTAATGCCAATACTGACGGTGTCAGCAGCATCGGTTCCGACCGCAACGCCGAGGCCAACCTCTTCCAGATTCGAAAGGGCTATGACCCCGAGGTTGCAACCATCCAGTGGGAGATGCTCTCCTGCGCCGAGTTCTCCGTCGCTATCCCGCTATACTCCGCTCTGATGACCGAAGTCAGCCCCTACTTCAGCGACCAGACCGTTGATTATGGTCACTGCAGCGAGACGGACATCGTGAACAACGAGGAGCCCGAGAACTCCATTAACTACGTCCTGATGGACATCAACTCGCTTTGCTTCGCGAACCGCGCACAATTCGCCACCAGCGTCCGCACCTACCTCGATGCGCTCCAGAACGAGCTCATCGAGCAGAACAAGGAAGTCGACACCGCCATGCTGGCCAAGACGACCACCGAGGGCCGCACTGCCCTGGCCAACAAGGCCGGCAAGGCTGCTACCGAGAACACCTACAAGAAGTGCAAGGCACTGCTCCAGGAGATGCGCGCCTATCAGAAGGCCGAAAACTTCGACCAGCCCTTCACCCCAAGCGACCTGAACACCGAGACCAACGGCCTCAAGGTGTCCATCACCTACGCCAAGGATGCTCTTGCCACCGATCCGGTCACCCCGGATCAGCCCGGCACCCCCGAGCAGCCTGGTACTCCTGAGCAGCCCGGTACCCCCGAGCAGCCCGCTAAGCCCGAACAGCCCACCACCAAGCCCGAGAAGCCTAGCAAGTCCGACACCACGACCACGGTAACCACTAACAAGACGAACACCAAGGGCGGCCTGCCCACCACTGGCGATCGTTTTGATGGCCGCATGGTGGCCGCATTCGCCATCGCTGGCGTTGCCGTCATCTCCGCGGGCGGTTACTTCCTCTACCGTCGCAATAAGGAGTAACGTCTCAGCTGAGCGGACAAGGCAGCAATGGCAGCCTCGCCCGCTCAGCCCGCTCTTTTGACCGGCGGGAAACCCGCCTGAAATCTTTTCAAAAAAGATTTCCCCGCACACACTTCGCTGTGCTATAGTGCAGC
Organism: uncultured Collinsella sp.; assembly: GCA_900541725.1. Taxonomy (GTDB): domain Bacteria; phylum Actinomycetota; class Coriobacteriia; order Coriobacteriales; family Coriobacteriaceae; genus Collinsella. Next base: position 26,289 of record UQLB01000005.1, read on the forward strand.
GCAACAGCAACTAGGTGCGACCGCGCCACGGCATCACGAAAGGAGCCACCGACATGAAGAACGCGATGAACTCTCTCAACAACTGGTGGTGGCGTGATGCGAATACGATCGGTCGACAGTGAGTCCCTCACGCCTGTTTTTGCGCTCTAGGTGATTGAAAGGCCTCCGGTTTCGACCGGGGGCCTTTTTTTCTATCTCGAGCCCGATCGCATTCGCATCACGCGCCTCCGCTTTTCTCTTGCACTCCCCTTCCGAAAGGATTTTCACCATGTCTCAGAACACCACCGCCACCCAGCCCCGCACCGTCCAGACCGCCGACCGTGGCAAACTCGATGTCCGCGCCCTCGTCCTGCTTGCCATCCTGCTCGCCGCCGGCTTCATCCTCAACTTCACCGTCGGCAAGGCCATCTCAGGCATCTCGGGCGGCATGATCAGCCCCGAGTTCATCATCTCGGCCTTCTGCCTCACCATCCTGGTCGTTCGTCCCAACATCGGCCAGGCGCTCGTCATTGGCCTCATCTCGGCTGCCGTGATCCAGATCACCACCACTTCGCCGTTCGTCGATTTTGCCGCCGAGGGCATCGCCGCCATGCTCATGGCCGGCATCGTCAACGCCGCCGGCAAGAACGGTCAGGTCAAGCCCGCCATCGCTATTGTCGCAACCTTCCTGACCACCTTTGTCTCCGGCGTCATCTTCATGGTCATCAAGATGGCCATGCTCGGCGTGGTAGGCGAGCTCGCCGCCGCCATGCTGCCCGTCGTCGCCATGACCGCCGTCTTTAACGCCATTCTGGTCGGCGCCCTCTACTTGCCCATCCAGAAGGCCCTGAAGCTCAACTAACCCGTTCGACTTTACGAGCCACCCCATCTTGGCGTTCATTCGTCGCTCGCGTACCCAAGTACGCTTCACTCCTCTTTCGCGCCAACCTGGGGTCCCTCGTAAAGCCGTCTCCGTGCTTCACCACCAAAGACTGTCCCAAACGACTAGCTTTTGGGGACGTTCTTAAACGACTGGTCATTTAAGAACGTCCCCAATGACTACGAAAGGTATCCATGGAAACGATCATCAACGTCGACGATGTCTCGTTCTCCTATGGCACGCAGACCGAGCAGGCGCTCAGCCACATCTCGCTCAGCGTGAACAAGGGAGATTTCATCGGCATCATCGGGCCCTCGGGCGCCGGCAAGTCCACGCTTGCCGCCTGCCTGTCGGGCGCCGTGCCCCACCACTACACCGGCACGTTCTTTGGGTCCGTCATGGTCGACGGCCACGACACCTGCGAAGTCTCGCTCACCGACGTGTCGCAAATCGTCGGCAGTGTGCTACAGGATATCGACACGCAGATGGTCGCTTCGATCGTCGAGGACGAGATGCTCTTTGGCCTCGAGAACTTTGGCGTTCCCCACGACCAGATCGAGCAGCGCGTGAGCGAAACGCTCGAGACCGTCGGCATCAGCGACCTGCGCGACCGCGAGATCGCAACCCTCTCGGGCGGACAGAAGCAAAAGGTAGCCATCGCCGCCATCCTCGCCATGCGTCCGCGCGTCTTGGTTCTCGACGAGCCCACCGCGGCACTCGACCCCGCCAGCTCCACATTGGTCTTCGAGACGCTGCGTGAGGCAAACCGCGTACTTGGAATCACCATCGTCGTCGTTGAGCAAAAGGTCGCTCTGCTCTCGGAGTACTGCAACCGCGTGTTCGTGCTCAACCATGGCGAAATTGCGCTGCAGGGCGAGCCACACGAGGTCTTCGCGCATACCGACGAGCTCCGTGCCATCGGCGTCGACTGCCCTCGCGTCACGCGTATCTTCAATAGCCTCGAGGCCGATGGCCTGGTAAGCGGTACCCCCTGCTTGGATGTCGATGAGGCTGAGCGCCTGATTTCGGGCATCGTCGACCCCGCACACGCGGCCATCGAAGCCCAGGCGCCCACCGGTTCCCCGCATGCACCGTCATTGCGTCCTCATGCCAAGGACGCCGAACCCGTACTCACCTTCGACCATGTTGAGTTTGCCTATCCCAATGGCGGCGCCGCCGTACACGACCTTAGCCTGACGCTCTATCCTGGCGAGCTCGTGGGCATCGTCGGCCAGAACGGTGCCGGCAAGACCACGCTCACCAAGCTGCTCACGGGCCTGCTTAAGCCCGCCTCGGGCAGCGTGCGCGTTACGGGCCTGGATACTGCCGCGGTCCCCACGAGCCGTATCGCCCGCGAGGCCGCAACGCTCTTCCAAAACCCCGACCGCCAGATCTGCAAGGATACCGTGCTCGACGAGGTCGCCTTTGGCTTGGAGCTGGGCGGCATGGACCGTGCCGAGGCTCTGCGTCGCGCCCAGCTGGTCATCGACCGCTTTGGTCTGCCCGCCGACGAGGCACCGTTCTCGCTTTCGCGTGGCCAGCGACAAATGGTGGCACTTGCCTCCGTCGTAGTGGTTGAGCCCAAGATCGTCGTGCTCGACGAGCCCACGAGCGGCTTGGACTACCGCGAGTGCATGACCGTGATGGAAACGGTACGCACCATGGCCGAGCGCGGTTGCGCCGTCATCATGGTCTGCCACGATATGGAAGTCGTCTCGGATTTTGCCGAGCGCATTGTGGTAATGGCCGACGGTCGCATCCTCGACCGCGGCCGCACGCACGAGCTGTTCTCGAACATCGAACTCATGCGGCGTGCCTACGTGGAGCCTCCCCAGGTTATTGAACTCTCGCGCCGTCTGGCATCTTCCGTCTCGCCCGCTTTTGCGCAGGTGAGCGAGGTCACCGATGTCGTTCGAATTACCAAGGAGATGGTCCACCGTGGTTAACGTCATCGACTACATGCCGGGCGATACGCTGCTGCATCGCCTGAACCCCGTCGTCAAACTGGGCCTCGCCGCCGCCATCATCGTCGGCATCTTTTTGTCCGACACCTACGTGGCACTGCTGGGCTTTTTGGCACTCACCCTTGCACTGGGTGCCTATGCCGGCGTCGTCGACCGTCTGTTCTCGCTGCTCAAGTTGCTGATTCCGCTCGCGCTTATCATGCTGGTGCTCCAGCTGGCCTTTATGCGCGATGGCAACGTGGTGTGGAGCTTTATCACCGACACGGGCCTCATCACGGGATCGAAGGCCTGTCTGCGCCTGCTGGGTGTGGCGTTACCACTCATCCTCATGCTCATGGTGACCAAGCTCAACGACCTTGCCAACGCCTGCGTCGAGGTGCTGCACGTACCGTATCGCTATGCCTTCACCTTTACCACGGCGCTGCGCTTTGTGCCGGTGTTTGGTCAGGAGATGAACGCCATCATGGAGGCGCAGACCGCACGCGGCGTCGAGTACGACACCAAGAACCCCATCAAGAAGCTTAAGCTCATGCTGCCACTGTGCGTGCCGCTGCTCATCTCGAGTGTGGGCAAGACCGATGCCACAGCCTTGGCGGCAGAACAGCGCGGCTTCTATCTGCGTACGCGCGCCAGCTCGTACAAGCGCTACCCCATCAAGGGCCTGGACATCGCCGTGCTCATCGTCAGCATCGCCCTCATCGTCATCGGCTTCCTGTTCTAGTTCACCACCGACAGCAACCGCCCCAACGCAAAAGGCTTCGGCTCGCACCAAACGAGCCGAGGCCTTTACTGTTTCACCAGATAAAACCTACCAAAATAAACCTGTCCCTTTTTGGCAGGTCGGAAGCTAGAGGCGGTAGGGGGCGCCGCTGCGGATGATGGATTCGCGCACCAGGACATCCATGGCGTCGAGGGTGATCTCGGGCATCTCTCGGTACTTCTGCAGCACCGAGAGCTCGGTGCAGGCCAGAATGACGCGGTCGCAGCCGCTACGGGCGAACTCCCACATCACGCGGTCGAACTTATCCATATCGGGCTCACGTCCGGCCTTCACATCATCGTAGATAAGCGACATCACATCGTTCTGACGTTTCTCGCTGGGATAGACAACCTCGACACCCGCGGCCTCGCATTCGCGGCCGTAGACGCCCGCGCCCACGGTGCCATCGGTTCCCATGATGCCGATCTTATGCACCGGCTCGGCCGGCATACTCAGGTTGGGGTCGAACTCGCACTCCCCCATCACCGCACCGGCCAGAGCATAGCGCACCGACTCACGCGGCATGTGGATAATCGGCACCTTCGTAAACGACTGGATCTGGTCGTAGAAGTAGTGCGACGTGTTGCAGGGAATGGCAATGTGCGCACAGCCCAGCGACTCGAGTGCCTGGGCACACTCTTTCATGGTCGCCAGCAGCTTGGCATGCTCGCCGGTCTTAATGGCCAACGTGCGGTCGGGCATGGTCGACTTGGAGAGCACCACCATGTCGATATGTTCCTGATCGCAGGCAGCAGCCGTATGACGCACCACCTGGTCGTAGTAATACGACGTGGCCTCGGCGCCCATGCCGCCGATAACTCCCAGCTTTTCCATCGCCGCCTCCTTGGTGACGCTTGCGCAATTGCGCGTATCATACCCGCGCCCGCCCGATGCAAACCGGACGGGCGCCGCGCTCATCTACTTGTAATACGTCTTGAACAGCTTAAAGTGGCGCAGCTTGGTGTGCCACATGCGCAGCCAGCGGTTAAAGACAAAGTCGCCCTTCATAAACGAAGGGTCGGCGCCCTTGCCTTCCTTGTCCAGGCGATGCACCTTAGCGCGCAGCTCGGGATCCTTGACGTACTTGTCGACGACGCCCATGGGGACGACCATCCACAGGGCCTCGTCCTGAGCCGTCACAAACTCCGGCTCAAACGGACGGTTGAACACATACTCGTCCACCACATACTTGGCAACGTTAAAGCCGCTGTTGGTAACGTAGTAGTTGCTGCGGCCCTGGCGCGTGTTGAAATCGAAGAACTTAAACGAGCCGTCGCGCTCGTCGTACTTAACGTCAAAGTTGGAATAGCCCACAAAGTGAAGGTCCTCGAGCAACTTGCGCACGCCGCCCATGAGCTCGTCGTTGGGCTCGGTAATGATACAGGCATGGTTGCCGACACCGTGAGGCTGATGCTCCTCGAGCAGCACATGGCCCAGGCACATCATGCGGACCTTACCGTTGCGGTCGGAATAGCTGGTGAGCACGCGCATGTACTCGTCGTTGCCGGGCACGCGATCCTGCAAGATCAGGTCGTCGGTGTAGCCGCTGGCATACGAATCGCGAATGACCTGTTCCAGCTCGGCGCGGTCGGCAATCTCATAGGCCTTCTTCTGGCCCTCGAACTCGTGCTGCCACCACATGATGCCGTCAGAAGGCTTCAGAATCATCGGGTAAGGAAAATCGATCTGGTCGAGCACTTCGGCAGGCGCCTCACCCTGGGCATTGAGCATCGCCTTGGCAAAGGTAAACGTGTGCGGATAGGGCACGCCATGCTTCTCGCACAGCTCGTAGAAGATCTCCTTCTTCTGGCACTGCTCGAGCATGCTGTAGGGCGCGTAGGGAGCGACGATGTTATCCGCCAGCTCATGGGCATCCTTGGCTTGAGCCACGAGAGCGACATAGTTGTCGCCACAACCCACAAGGACAATCGTCTTATCGGCATGCGCTTGGGCAATGCCGTTGACGGTTTTGAGCATCACGGGCATGGTGTCGATATCCACGTTGGGCGTGTAGTCGATAATCTGGCTGCGGTACGCGGGACCCGTCTGATACTTGCCAAAGACCAGACTCTTGACCTGGTACTCCTCGTAGAAGGCGCGCGCCACCGAATAGGCGTTGATGTCGCCACCGAGCAGCACGGGAATGAACTCGCGCTCTGTAAATTGCAATGCCATGGAAACTTCCTATCATGAACTGCCCACACAACGGGCGGTCTTTGCGCAACTGATTTATTCTAGCGTGCCAAGCCGCCGGCGCCCAAAGCTCCACCGTATCTATGGCAATCGACGCAATCGTCCAGCACGAAGGCCAGCACGAAGACGGCGCTCACCGTTGTATGACAATGGGCAATGAACCTACCGTTGTTGTAGGATTCAGCGTATTGACATCTTCGAGCGAAAGGCGCACACGTGCCCCAAGACCATCCGACCGATAATCCTATCCTCAATGCCGCGAAGCGCGAGCTGGCGGAACGTGCGAAAGCGACCGCTCCCCTGTGCACGGCAAACGACGCCTACAACGGACCCGCCCGCATCGTCTCGATCAACACGTCGGCACACAAGGGCACGCGCAAGTCGCCCGTCGCCGATGGACACGACACCGTTATAGAGCAATTTGGCCTCGCCTCCGACGCACACGCCGGGCATTGGCACCGTCAGGTTTCCTTTTTGGCCGCAGAGTCCATCCAGACGGCGCAGGCCCGCGGACTCGATGTGCGCAAGGGTGACTTCGGAGAGAACTTCACAACCCGGGGCATCAACCTGCTCTCGCTCCCCTTGGGCACACAGCTCAAGCTTGGCAGCGAGGTGCTTGTCGAAATCAGCCAAATCGGCAAGGTCTGCCACACACGCTGTGCCATCTACTATCTCGCCGGCGACTGCATCTTTCCCCACGAGGGCGTTTTTGGCGTGGCACTAAAGGGCGGAGAGGTCTACGCCGGCGACGATATCCAGGTAATCAAACTCGGCGACGGCACCTGTTCGTTCACCCCCGCCGAGGCCCTCGAAGAGATTGAGCAGGCTCGCCAGAAGGGCACGCTGTAGTTATAAAACCCCACGTTGAGATGGCTTTTACAGCCCAAAACCCCTCTCAAACAGAGCTCTGTAACGTTAAAGTTGAACTCTATGGTTTCTCAACAATTCATCATAACTGCAGGTCAAAGCCAAAGCCTCAAGTTCAACTTGACCCTTTGGAACCTTTAAGGTTCAAGTTGAGGTCGAAAGCAGTAGTAGAATATCGTTCGAACCATAACCTACGATTGATTGCAGAGGGACTGGATGCAGCATTCGAATCATCGCACCGCAGCGCTCATTGCGTCGAAGCCGGCTCGTATCATCACGAGCGCCGTGCTCGCCGTTGCGCTGACGGCCACGCCGATGCTCTCCCCCGTTGCGGCGTATGCCGCCTCGCAGGCAACGCAGGACCAGCTTTCCGCAGCCCAGCAGAAGATTGAAGCCGCCACGAGCGCCTACAACGACGCCCGCACCAAACTCGATGACCTGCAAAAGCAGATTGATTCCAATGAGGCAAGCATCGAGGAAATCGAGGCTAAGCTTCCCGAGCAGCAGGCCAAGGCAAGCTCCGCCATGCGCGATCTGTACAAGTATCAGAAGGGCACCAATCCTATCGTGAGCTTCCTGGTCAATGCGCAGAGCCTGGGCGAGTTCATCACGACTTGCAAATACACCAACCAGATCACGAGCTCGAGCGTCGACGAGATCGAAGAGCTCAATAACATGCAAACCGAACTCGAGCAGAACAAGGCCGAGCTCCAGCAGGCCAAGTCTCAGCTTGAGGCAGAGCAGAAAAACGCCGAGGATGCGCTGGCGCAGGCCCAGCAGCTCCGCAGCGAGGCACAGGCAAAAGCCGAGCAGGAAAATGCCGCCGAGCTTGCCAAGCTTGAGGCCGATAAGGCCGCTGCCGCCGAGAAGCTCTCGGGCGAGGGCGTAAGCGGCAGCAATTCCAGCAGCCAGGCCACCAACACCAACACCACCATCGACACCACGGTGAACAGCTCCAATACTGGTAGCTCCGATTACGATTCGTTCATTAATGAGTGGACAGGCCGCATCGACAATTATCTCGCCGGCTCCCCCATGGCAGGCCAAGGCTATAACTTTGCCGTCGCCGCTTGGAATACCGGTGTCGACCCCCGTTGGTCCCCCGCCATCGCCTGCATCGAGAGCACCAAGGGTGCTTATTGCGCCAATTCTTACAACGCCTGGGGCTGGAGTGCACGTGGCGGCGGTTGGCGCAGCTTTGGCAGCTGGAGCGAGGGCATCTCCGCTCACGTTGCCTATCTGGGCGCCAACTACGGCTCCACCCTTACCCCGGCAGCGGCCAAAAAGTACTGCCCGCCCACGTGGCAGGACTGGTACAACAAAGTCGCCGCTCAGATGAACCGCATCTAAGTGCAACTGCAAAGGGCCCCAATGGGGCCCTTTTCTTTTAGGTGGCGGAAGTATCGACGACGCCGGTCGCATTGGCAACCGCGACTATGACAATCATGCATAGGAGCAGCACACCCAATGCCTTGAGCCAGAGTTTCGCGAGTTTCTTGCCGCGATAGCTGTCGAGCAGTGCGAATCGCCGACGAAGACGGCGCTTATCGAACAGCGCAAAATGCATAAGCACCATAAGGCCATCGACAAAGAAAAAATACTCGATTATGAGAAGCCACGTCGGGTAGCTTTGGTTTGCTCCGGTGGGGTGAAAGACGGCAAAGTGACTTCCGACAAAGAACACAAGCAACGAGAAGCAGACGAGCGTATTCCAAATGCGCCCCAGAGACTCCGGAACGCGAGAGAGCAGGCCGCATGCCGCGGAGGCGGCAGGCCTAGGAAGCCCTGCGGGGTTCTGGAGCCCTTGGGGCGTCAACGCCGTCTCCGAGTCTGGAGTACGGACAGGCGCAGGCGCAGGAGGCCGCACGGGGCGACTCAGATCGTATGCCGCGCGCGTCGCCCGTCCCAACGCTTCCGCACTCGCAAAACGCTTGGCCGGATCGAGCGCCATCGACATGCAGACGGCATCGGCAAGTGGAGTGGGAATGCCGCGCGCCTCGCATTGCTCGCGCATGTCGAGCCCTGGTTTAGGGTCGACTCCCGTCAAGCAGAAGAACAACAGAGCGCCAAGTGCGTAGACGTCGCTGCGCACACTCGTCTGCCCAAACCCATACTGCTCGGGCGGCGCATAGGGCCGTGTCCCAAACTTGACGGTGTCGGCATCGGCGCCATCGCGCCATACGCGCGCGATCCCCAGGTCGATAATCACCAGCGATGAAAATGTCAGGCCGTCATCAGGCGTATAGTTGGCACCTGTCACGATGATATTCGACGGCTTGAGGTCGCGATGGATCACCGGCGCCGACGTCTCCCCCGCTATTGCAAAACCGGCGTGGAGCTCGCCCACGGCATCGCATAGGGCAGGATACAATTCACGCGCATAATCGGGGGTGGCTCCCAGACGGTCCACCAGCGCCCCGAGCGTCTCCCCTTCGATGTATTCCATAACCACGTTGAGCTCGTCGCCCACACGACGACAATCGACGATTCTGGGCAGGTGCTCAAAACGCCTGCCTGCCCGCTGAGCGGTAAACAGACGCTCGTATGCCCCGCCGATTTGAGCCGAAGCATCGATGCGTTTACGGACAAAGGGGCCGAGCGAACCACCGCCGGTTCCTTCAAAGTACACGAGCTCGGTTGCTTCAACGGACGAGCGCTTAAGTACACGCTCCACGCGATAGCTGTCGTCGCGATCGAGCGACGCCAGGTGCTCGGCAAGCGCTGCGGTCAGCTCGTCATCGGAATATGTTGGGCTCTGAGTATCCATAGCCTCCATCATAGCGCAGGGCGCAGACACCCCATGGCATCCGCGCCCCGTTCGTTTGCATCGTTGTTCGACAGCTCTACCGGCTCAGATATCAGCCGCTAACTCACCGTCTCCTCGCCAAAGCGATACAGTTCCTCGTTGACCTTTTGGAGACTGCACCCGCGATCGATGCAAAAGATGATAATCGCATCGCGGCGGTCCTTGCAGTTAAGGACGCTTACCCCGGCAGCCGTCAGCGCACGGTTGGTCTCTTTGAGCGTCAGCGCCATCGCAAAGGCAATCTGCAGCACCTTGTTGCGACTCGGATGACGCGCGCCGGTAAAGATCTGATAGCCAAAGGTCTCATTGAGATCGGCCATACGAACCACGCGCGAGCGCTCCAAGCCCTTTTCCTGCAGCAGCTGCTTCAGGTAGTCCGAAAGCGACGGGGCGGCAAAGTCGTGCTCCCTGATATAGCCATCGATGTTCGGCGCATCGAGAAGCTCATTGAGCAACTCCTCGGTCAGTTTTTTATCGGGCATACGACTTCACCTCCCCCAGTGCATGCAACATGCTAGAAACCGCTTACGTCCGAACGCTCCCAGCTAGCAACCTGGTCGGGAGACACCGTACCCAGCGCCTCGAACTTCCAGGAGCCGCCCGCCTTCAGATGATTGGTGTTTGCAAGAGCCGTTCCAACCTGGTTGCCATCGGCATCATACAGAACATACTCAATCTGAATGTAGCTCTTTTCCTTGTCCGTGTTATTGGTCAGCGTGCCCGTGATCTTATAGGCAAACTGATTGGAAGTGTCTTCAGCCTCGTCAGCAATGGTATACGGTTCTTGCGGTTCTTTTTGCTCCTCAGCCTGCTGTGTCGCCTCGGCAGGTTTTGCCGAATCGCTCGCAGGCGAATCGGTTGAATTGCCACCCATAGAGCCCACGACACCGACAATAACCAGCACCACGATGATGCCTAGGACAATCTTGCCGATCGGCTTCTTTCCCTCTTTTGCCATTATTCATCCTTCCTACGATCCGGCTACCGTGCCGGCACACAGCACATCGTAGGAAGGATTGAACTTGAATTCATTAGCTGAGAGCTAAGGCTGCGGTAAACGGCCAATGCAGTTATCCAAACGCCGAGCAAACGCACTTTGCGCGACCGTCTGCTGGCAGCGCATCAACCCACCGTGACGGATTCCCCGGAAAAGGTGCTCACAAGCAACAGGATAAAGAAGGCCAAATAGCTGATGCTCAGCAGGTAGGCGATGACCAAAAAGGCAATCCATCCTACATTGGTCTTACCGTCGGCACGACGTTGCTCGCGAGAACGGCACAGCCAAATCGTCACGCCGATGGCCACAATCAACAGCACAAGTGCCGCTGCCGCCAGTCCAGCAAGCGCAAACATCACGCCAATGCTCACAGCAATAACCGGGAGCAGCAGCAAACCGCACCCGCATCCACCCGGACTATATACGGCAGGCTGTCGGCGTCGCCTCATCGTCACGCCACCCCCATCATCTCTGAGCACTACAGCGCAATGGCCTGCTGGACAGGAACGATCTTATCCAGTTCCGGTTCGATGCGCCTCTTCTCCGCCTCGAGATCAAACGCTATCTGGGCGCGCAGCCAATAACCATCCGTCAGGCCAAAGTAGCGGCAAAGGCGAAGGTCGGTGTCGGCCGTCACGCGACGTTTTCCCAAGACAATCTGCCCGATACGCTGAGCCGGAATCCCAGTCTCTTTCGCAAGGCGATATTGAGAAATGCCCATGGGAACAAGAAACTCCTCTTTGAGAAGCTCACCAGGAGTCACCGGCGACAGCAAATCGGCCGAAGTCTCATCACTTGTGATAATCGACGATTTCGACATTCCAAGCCATCTCCTGTCTCCACTCAAAACAGACCCGATAGCGCTCATTACGATGCAATCATAGTATCGCCTTACGTTAGTAACGTCAAACGTTTCTATAGACTTACATCTCTATTATATCGTACGTTTGTTCGTGTTTTCTAGAACAAATAGTCCTTCACGCCTTAGTCAAGCAAAAGCAATCGTTTGTAGACATCGAGACCTTTGAGTAGGATTTCCTCGTCGAAGAGCATGCTATCGGTATGCAGAGCGCTTGTGGCATAGGCGGGGCAGCCATCCGAATCACTCGGGTTGTCTTGGTCCTCTGGCATACCCGTGCCCAGCAGGAAAAACACGCCCGGCAGATGGCGCTGATAGAACGCGAAATCCTCGGCGATCAGCAGCGGCTCGTCCACAAGTTGCAGCTCGGGCAAGGCAGGCGCAATGTGGGCAAACAACTCGGGGTCGTTATCGACTGGCGGATAGCCCTCGGCAAAGTCGAGATCGTACGTACAGCCCGTTGCGGTGCACGCCTCGTCGAGCGCACGGCGTACGCCCTCGCGCGCACGGTCGAACATGGCGTCCGTAAACACACGCAAGCTACCGGCAACATGGGCCTCCCCCGCCACCGCATTGCAGACGGTGCCTGCCTGCAGCAGGCCGAACTTGCCAATGCAGGGCTCATCGGCACCCAACTCGTCCATGAGCTCGCGCTCGGAAACTAAGAACTTGGCCGCTGCCAGCGCGGCATCGTGCGATTCCTCGACTGGAACGCCGTAGGTCTTGGCGATATGGATACTCGTTCCATGGATATGAATGTGCGTCTCGCTTGAGCGCGCCAGCAGCGGACCGGGGCAGCTCGCCAACGTGCCGGCGGGCAGATCGGGCCACACATGAAAGCCAAAAATGCGGTCGGCCCCATAGCGCTCGAACACACCACTCTCGCATACCGTCTTGGCACCACCGGTCGTTTCCTCGGCCGGCTGGAACACAAAGAGAACGTTGCGCCTAATGGCGCCCGGCTGTTCGCGAATCGTACGGTCAACATACGTCGCGGCGGCAAGCGCCATGGCCATGTGTCCGTCATGTCCGCAAGCGTGCATCTTGCCGGGATGGGTTGAGGCAAAGGCCGCTCCCGTCGCCTCCGCGATGGGCAGCGCATCCATATCGGCGCGAATCGCCGTGGCATGCGCGGCATCAACACCGGCGTCGAAGAAAGCACAGACGCAGCTGGGGCACGGATGGGTCACCTCGCAAGCGAGCGGTGCCAGCACGCCCTCGATATAGGCAATGGTTTGCGGAAGATCGAAATCGAGCTCCGGAATGCGATGGAGATCGCGGCGATAGCGACGGAGTTCTTGGAGCTCGGTCATAGAGGATCCCTTCGTGAGGCACATCTGTTGCAACTTATTGTGATACAGGATTGTGGCGCACATGTTTCCAGCATATCCCTGCATTTTTTAAACGTTATATACGAATACTCTTGTTTGGTAAAGTGCAACGTGATAGGGTCTTTACCACTTGATAGAGGCGCGGGCACGAAGAGCCGCGGGCGAGCCGGCAGGCTTTGACCCCGTGGGGAGGCGAAACCCGCCGAACTGGGTTTTTCGGGCACGAAGAACCTGGTGGGCCTGTGGGAAACACCCACAGGACTGTCTGCAGCAATGCGGGAGCGCTATCCGGACATTGGGTCCACGCTATGCGGATTCGATGCGCAGATGGCGCCGTCTGGATAGCGAGGTTTACGGGACATGGTATTGACCCCCAACGAGGCATATGCGGCCAAGCAGCCGTTTGTGGACAAGGAGACACTCGAGCATATCGTCGAGCAGTTCCCCACGCCGTTTCATCTATACGACGAGGCGGGCATCCGCCGCAACATGCAAGAAGTGCGCGACGCCTTTGCATGGAACCCGGGCTTTAAGGAATACTTTGCCGTCAAGGCCAACCCCAACCCGGCGCTCATCTCCATTCTCAACGAATACGGCTGCGGCTGCGACTGCTCGAGCTATACCGAGCTCATGATCGCCCGCTCGCTGGGTATCACGGGACACGACATCATGTTCTCGTCCAACGATACGCCGGCTGCCGACTTTGAGCTCGCCGACAAGCTGGGTGCCATCGTCAACTTTGACGACATCAGCCACATCGAGTTCTTTGAGCGTGTTGCGGGACCCATCCCCAAAACGGTCAGCTGCCGCTTTAATCCAGGCGGCCTGTTCCAGCTCTCCAACGGCATCATGGACAACCCAGGCGACTCCAAATATGGCATGACCACCGAGCAGCTCTTCGAGGCCTTCCGCATGCTCAAAGCCAAGGGCGCCGAGGACTTTGGCATCCACGCATTCCTTGCCAGCAACACCGTCACCAACGACTACTACCCCGAGCTCGCGCGTATCCTCTTTGAGCTTGCCGTACGCCTGGAGCGCGAGACCGGCGCACACGTCGCCTTCATCAATCTGTCCGGCGGCGTCGGCATCCCCTACCTGCCCGAGCAGCAGGCCAACGACATTCGCGCCATCGGCGAGGGAGTACACGCGGCATACGACGAGATCCTGGTTCCCGCCGGCATGGGCGATGTGGCCATCTGCACTGAGATGGGCCGCTTTATGATGGGCCCCTACGGCTGTCTGGTCACCAAGGCTATCCACGAGAAGCAGATCTACAAGGACTATATCGGTGTCGATGCAAGCGCCGTCGATTTGATTCGCCCTGCCATGTATGGCGCCTACCACCACATTACGGTGATGGGTCAGCCGGGCGGCGCCGACAAGGCCACGGCGCCCGTCACGAACACCTATGACATCACTGGCAATCTGTGCGAGAACAACGATAAGTTCGCCATCGACCGCGAGCTGCCGCATATCGACATGGGTGACCTGCTTGTAATCCACGATACCGGTGCGCATGGCTACTCCATGGGCTACAACTACAACGGACGTCTGCGCTCCGCCGAGGTCCTGCTGCGCCCCGATGGCGCGGCCGACCTCATCCGCCGCGCCGAGCGCCCGGGCGATTACTTTTCCACGCTCGACGTGCTGCCGTGCGGCCGAGAGCTGCTGGCCAAGTCGCGCGCCGAAAGCGCCCGCCGTCGCGCCCAAGACGAGCGCCTGGCAGTCGCAGCTCAATGGAACAAACGCATCCAGATCGCGGAGGCGAAGGAGAAGAACATGGACATCCGCAATCTCGAGGGCTCAATCGTCGCCCTGGTTACGCCGTTTAAAAAGGACGGCAGTGTCGACTTTGACGCGCTCGAGCGCCTTATCGATTTCCACTTGCAAAATGGCACCGACGCCATTCTCACCCTGGGCACCACCGGCGAGAGCGCCACGATGACCGATGACGAGGACAACTCCGTCGTCGCCGCCGTGGTCAAGCATGTTGCAGGACGCGTCCCCGTCATCGCCGGCTCAGGCTCCAACTCCACGCAGACCATGCTCACCAAGTCGCTTACTTACCAGGGCTTGGGAGCCGACGGCCTGCTGCTCATTACCCCCTACTACAACAAGTCCAACGAAGAGGGTATCTATCAGCACTTTAAGACCGTCGCCGATGCCGTTGACATCCCTTGCATCCTGTACAACATCCCCGGCCGCTGCGGCTGCGGTATCAGCGAGCGCAACGTAGAGCGCCTAGCCGCGCACCCCAACATCATGGGCATCAAGGAGGCCTCGGGCAACGTCGCCTACGCGGCCAAGATCGCCCACCTGCTGTCCGACGATTTCCGCATGTACTCGGGCGAGGATGCACTCACAGTGCCGCTCATGAGCCTGGGCGCTTCGGGCACCATCAGCGTGTGGGCCGACGTGCAGCCGCAGCTTGTACACGACATGTGCCGCGCTTATCTGGACGGCGACGTAGCGCGCGCCCGCGATATCCAGATTGCCGGCCAGCCGCTCATCAACGCCCTCTTTAGCGAGGTCAACCCCATCCCCGTTAAGGAAGCGCTCGCCCAGATGGGCATGATCGAGGCAAACTACCGTATGCCGCTGTGCCCCATGGCAGACGACACGCGAGCCGCACTTACCGATGCTCTGAAGGGAGCTGGTCTGCTTGATTAAGACCGTCATTATGGGAACGGGCCGCATGGGCTCGCTCATCCGCACTACCGCCGAGGGCATTGTCGACGCCGCCGGTCAGCCCGTTTTTGATATCGTGGCCCAGATTGGCTTCGATTTGAGCGAGCTCGAGAACGCACCGGCTGCCGATGTGATTATCGACTTCTCGAACGTCGTGACCTTCGATGCCGTCGTCGCCTATGTCGAGCGCACGGGCGCCGCACTCGTTTCCGGCACCACGGGCTATTCACCTGAGCAGATGGACCGCCTGCGTGAGCTGGGCCAGAACACCCGCGTTATGCACTCGGGCAATTACTCCATCGGCATCGCAGCCCTGCGTCATCTAGTGGCCCAGGCCACACGCGAGCTGCCCGGCTTTGACTGCGAGATCGTCGAGACGCACCACAACCAAAAGGTCGACGCCCCGAGCGGCACCGCCAAGCTACTGCTCGACGCCGTCGTCGAAGCTGAACCCGAGGCAGGCTACCACCCCGTCTATGGCCGCGAGGGCATGTGCGGCGCGCGTGGCCCCAAGGAGATCGGAATGCACTCGCTGCGCGGCGGCACCGTCGCCGGCGTGCACGAGGTTAGTTTCTTTGGCCAGGACGAGGAGGTCACGCTCACCCACCGCGCCACGAGCCGTCAGATCTTTGTCAACGGCGCCTTGGCAGCCGCGCAGAAGCTCGTCACCCGCGAACCCGGCTTCTATACGTTCGACAAGGTCATGTTTGCCTAACCGGGTATCAACCGAATCCACCCAAAGGAGAGATAGCAAATGAGCAACGCAGCCGAGATGGATGCACAGGAGATTATCAACTACATCGCCACCGCGCCCAAAAAGACGCCCGTCAAGCTGTACGTGCGCGAGAAGCCGGGCATGAAGGTTGCCTGGGGCAACGCACATGTCTACGGCGGTCGTCGTGGCAAGACCGTCTTTGGCGACTGGGATGAGCTTAAGGCCATCCTCGATGCCAATGCCGATTCCATCGATTACTACGACGTTGAAAACGATTGCCGCAACTCCGCCGTGCCCATGCTCGACCTTAAGGGCATCAACGCCCGCGTCGAGCCGGGCGCGATCATCCGCGACCGCGTCGAGATCGGCGACCGTGCCGTCATCATGATGGGCGCCATCATCAACATCGGCTCCGTTATCGGCGAGGGTTCCATGATCGATATGGGCGCCGTGCTGGGCGGTCGCGCCACCGTGGGCAAGAACTGCCACATCGGCGCCGGCACCGTGCTGGCAGGCGTTGTGGAGCCCGCCAGCGCCACGCCCGTCATCATCGAGGACGATGTCATGATCGGCGCCAACGCCGTGGTTCTGGAGGGCGTGCACGTAGGCAAGGGCGCTGTCGTTGCCGCCGGCGCCGTGTGCGTCGAGGACGTCCCCGCCGGTGCCGTCGTGGCCGGTGTCCCCGCCCGCGTTATCAAGATGCGCGACGAGAAGACCGACAGCAAGACCGGCCTGGAAGAGGGCCTGCGCCAGCTGTAGAAGTTACGCGGTTTTGCCAAACCGCGTAACGGCTCGACGCTGCAAACGCCCCTAAGCGGCAATCTGACGTTCAATCGTCGGTCGCGTACCGAAGTACGCTTCCCTCCTCTTTCACGTCACCTTGCTCGCTTAGGGGCGTTTTCGCTGACGTGAGCTCAACCTGCGGCGCAATGTCAGCAACCAAGCCGAAAACAAAAAAGGCCGAAGTCCCAAAAGGCTTCGGCCTTTGTTTTTTGCAACGTCCAAGAGCAGTTTATCGATTCTCAATACTTCCGATGTTCTTGAGCTCGATGGAGATGAGGCCGTTGGGCTCGTTGACGAACTCGATATACTCGGAGTTCGAACCCATCTCGGCCGGGAAGCTGATCTCGATGCCCGTGTCGGTACGAATCTTGTGATTGCGCACGGCCGCACGCTCAACTTGCTTGCGCTCCACGGGCACGCGCTCAGGCACGTTCTCCTCGGTCAGCGCCGCACGCACGCTCTCCTTGATGACCGGCTCGTCCTCAAAGACCTCATCGACGATATCCCAAGGCGGCAGCTCCTCGTCATCCTCAACCTTCTCGGCCACAGCAGCCTTAACCTTAGCGAGCGCTACGGCCGTATTGGCACCGTGCTCCTCGGCGACTTCCTCGACCACGCGCGTCACCGTGTCGATGACCTCCTTACCCGATACGCCCGTGTCGCATTGCAGCAGGCCGTCGGGAATGAGCATGCGATCCTCGCCGGCAATCTTGCGCTTCTTATCCACGTAGCCGATCTCCATGGTGCTTGCGCGTACGATGGCATAGCTCGGAACCTTTTGCGAAGGGTTCGGCAGAATGGCATAGTGGCGCGCGATGTCGTTACGAACCTCGCCCTCTTCGCGACCCACCTCGTGCATGAATGCCTGTTTGGAGCCCAGCAGCATCACGGCAAACCAGCGGGCATCCTCATCATCGTCAAAGTCCGCCACAAGCACGTCAGTGGACTCGGCTTTCTCGGCCTTGGTAAGTTCGGAAGAGATGAACTCCGCAATCTGCTGCGACAGGTCCACGAACTCACGCTCACCAAAGAAATAGCCCTTGAGCTCGCCGCCGAATGCGGAGTTCTCGGCAAACGTGGCACGCTTGTTGTCGGCCGAAGTACGAGCGCGGCGCAGATGCGTGGTCACGAAGTTGCGCACGGTACGGCTCTCGATATCGAGCTCGCGCTGGCTCATGACGTTGACGGCAGAGTCAAAGTCCAGGATATGCAGGATCGCGTGATTGATTTTCATATACGGCATTCCGTTCTAGATCGATTTCGGCACGAACCAGTATAGCGGTCGAGCCTGCCCCAGGCGCATCGAAGATTGGTGCATCGGGGACAGGTTGCTTTGCGCCAATGGTTAGCGCAGGAGCTCGGACTGCCAAGCCTCGAGCTGTTCTGCCAAACTCTTGCCGGCAGCGGGCACGTCGATCTGGGGTCGTTTGGGCAGCAGCGCACACTTAAGAATCGCAACGATGGTCTGCGAGACAAAGCGCCGCGTATCCTTGTCAAAGCCTTGCGCAGCCTGGAGCATCACGGGCAGGCTCTCGCGCAGATTCCCAGCGATATCCGCAAACCGTTCGGCGCCCGTAGCCTCAAACACGGAGAACAACGCATCTACAAAACGCTCGCGCTCGCTAGGTGACACTGCAAGCAGCATCTCGCGAATGGAGCCATCAACGTATCGAGCACCGGCGGACAGGCGCTCACAGTACACGAAGTCGCAACCATCAACCACCCAGCTAAAGGGATTGTGCTGCAGCAGGCTGAACTCGGTGCTCTCAACGATGGCATAGTCCTCTTGTGTCTCGAACATCATGCCGAAGATCGACGACCGAGGTAGCGTCTTGTCGATTCGACCGGAAAAATCGGCAAAGGCGTTGCCGTTCAGGAACTCCTCGACGAAGCCCGGACCATCATGGGAATATGCCCGTTCGATTCGCTCACGGGCGACATCGGAGCACATCGCCGCACCGTACACCGCAAGGTTTCCACCCTTGGAATGACCTCCGCACAAAAGCGGCCCGTCGATCGCATCCGCCGCTTCGTCCACATAACGTGCCGCGGATTCCTGGGCCGGCACAGGGCACCGGAACGCCATGTTAAAGTCCTCTTTCCAGCCCACAATCGTGCTGTCGGTCCCCCGGAAGGAAAGATAACTAAACCCCGCCGGAAACCGGAACGCCATGGCTGCAAACTGCTCTGTCGCCACCACATCGCTCACGGCACGATAGCCGCAAACGTGCACGCCACGGTAGCGAGGGCTTGCCGCCACGGCCTCCAGCAAGGCCCTGCTCCCCTCTGGGTCCCATAGGTCGCCAATCATGTCCCGGTAGCATTCGGCACGCAGCAGCTCTCGTACGTCTAGGCCCTGCCAGTTCGTCAGCTCCGCCATATCACCCGGCAAACGCAAATAGGACAACCACGCAAAGACCAGGCTATCCACCGCGCAGAACGGCCGCTCCTCAAACGGATCAAACGCCGTCTGGGCATAGGTCAAAAAATTAGGCGAATCCGACATGGCCCTCCCATCAACTATAGTGCATTGGGGTCAGGTGACTTTGCACCAAAAAGGCGCCCGGGCCGCGTGGTCCCGAACGCCTTCATTGTAGCTTTTCGCTCTAGCGAGCTTGATTTAGCAGGAGAAGTCGACGCTATCGATGATGTCCTTGAGGGCCTTGGCGGAGGCGGTGAGCTCATGCTGCTCGTCATCGTCCAGCGGCACGGGGACGCGGCAGACAACGCCGTCGCGGCCAACGACGGTCGGCATGGAGATGGCCAGATCGGACAGGCCATACTCGCCCACCATGAGCGAGGAGACGGGCAGAACGGTCTGCTCATCGCGCATGACGGCGGTGCAGATGCGCTTGACGGCCATGGCGACGCCATAGTAGGTGGCGTGCTTCTTCTCGATGATGGTGTAGGCGGAGTTCTTGACGTCCTCGGCGATGCGCTTCTCGGCTGCCTCATGCTCCAGGTGGCCGTGAAGCTCACAGAAGGTGTTCAGCGGCACGCCGGCAACCTGGGCGCTGGACCAAGCGACAAACTCGGAGTCGCCGTGCTCGCCCATGACGTAAGCCTGAACGTCGCGCGGGTCGACCTCGACGTGGGCGCCGAGCATCTGCTGCAGACGGCCAGTGTCGAGCACGGTGCCGGAGCCGATGACGTGGCCCTCGGGCAGGCCGGACATCTTGATGGCGGCGTAGGTCAGAACGTCGACCGGGTTGGAGACGATGAGCAGAATGCCGTCGAAGCCAGACTTCTTAATCTCGGGAATAATGGACTTAAAGATGTTGACGTTCTTGTTGACCAGGTCCAGGCGGGTCTCACCGGGCTTCTGGGCAGCGCCAGCGGTGACGACGATCATGGCGGCGTCGGCGACATCGGAATAATCGCCGGCGTAGATCTTCATCGGCTCGGCAAACGTCATGCCGTGCGCGATATCCAAGGCCTCACCCTCGGCGCGGTTCTTGTCCACGTCGATGAGGACCATCTCGGAGAACAGGCCACTCTGCATCAGCGCGAACGCCGAAGACGAACCAACGAAACCGCAGCCGACAATAGCGACCTTCTTCTCGTTAACCATTAGAAACTCCCATCTCTCTCCACAAACAAACCGCCCGAGAACGACCCCGAGCGGTTTGCCGTAACCCCAATATATCCAATCGGGACTTTGATTATGCTCCTATTCGCAGCCAAATATCGACCGTTTACCGAAATTGTTTGCAGGATTCGTAAAATAACTGCACGAAATCGGTTTCGAGCTATTGACGAGTCGAAATAGGTTTCTAATACAGGCCCGCCTCGCGAATGGCCTCGACAGCCAAAGCGATCTGATCGGGCGGCAGGACCAGCGCCATGCGCACGTGCCCCTCGCCCGAAGGGCCAAAGCTCGCGCCCGGCGTCACCACAACGCCGGCCTTCTCCATAAGCTCCTCGCAAAACGCCATGGAATCGGTGCGATCACCGGGAAGCTTGGCCCACACAAACATGGAGCCATGCGCGTTGGGTCGCTCCCAGCCCAGGCCCTCAAGTCCGTCGCACAGGGCATCGCGGCGCTCCTGGTACTTCAGACGCTGTGCCTCGACCTCATCGCGTGGACCGTTCAGGCAGGCGATGGCGGCCTTCTGGATCGGGAAGAACATGCCAAAGTCGATCTGGCTGCGCAGCTTGGCAAAGGCAGAGACCACGTCCTCTCGGCCGACCAAAAAGCCGATGCGGGCACCGGTGACGTTAAACGACTTGGAGAGCGAGAAGAACTCAACGCCCACCTCGAGCGCGCCGGGATACTGCAAGAAGCTGCCGCCCGGCTCGCCGTCGAACACGATGTCGGAGTATGCGTTGTCGTGAACGATCAGCAGGTCGTGCTCGCGGGCAAAAGCGATGATCTCCTCGTAGATCTCGGGCGTGCCCACCGAGCCCACCGGGTTGGCGGGCAGCGACACGATCATGTACTTGGCACGATCGGCCACCTCGGGATCGATGCCCGCCACATAGGGCAGGTAATTGTGCTCCGCCACCAGCGGATAATACTCGAGTTTGGCGTCGGCGATCTTGGCCCCCGCCTCAAAAACCGGGTAGCACGGATCGGGAACCAAAATGGTGTCACCCGGATCGAGCAGGGCCAGGCCCAAATGGCCCACGCCCTCCTGCGTGCCGTTGCACGACTGCACCATGGACGGCGTAATGCCCGAAACGCCAAAGCGACGCTCATAGTAATCGCACACAGCTTGCTTGAGTTCGGGCAGGTCGCGCAGGGCATACTTCCACATCTCGGGATCTTGGGCTGCCTGCGTGAGCGCCTCGACCACGTGGTCGTACGGCTTAAAGTCGGGCGTGCCCACGCTCATGTTGTAAATGGTCTTGCCCTGAGCCTTCAGCGCAAGCAGTTTGTTGTTGAGCGAGGCGAAGACCTCCGCGCTAAAGCGGTCGAGACGCTGCGATGCCTGCATGGTGCCACCTTTCGATATGAAAAACGCGGCGCTCCGACAAGAGCGCCGCGCGATACGGGCCATCAGATTGCAAAAGTGTAACGCTTGCAACCCCCGTATTGGTTCAATTTAGCCAACCTTAGTCAATCGGATCGAGCGCATCGATCTGCGCAAGCCACAGACGTGAGCTGGCGTCACTCGGCATACGCCAATCGCCGCGCGGACTGAGCGTCACCGAGCCCACCTTGGGACCATCGGGCAGGCAGCTGCGCTTAAACTGCTGGGCAAAGAAGCGACGATAGAACGTACGCAACCACGTGTGGACGGTCTTGACGTCGTAGACGCCCTCGAAGCTCTTGAGCGCCATGCGGTAGATCTTGCCCGGCTCAAAGCCAAAACGCAGCAGGTAGTAGAGGAAGTAGTCGTGCAACTCGTACGGGCCCACCAAATCCTCGGTCTTCTGCGCAATCTCGCCGTCGCCCGTGGGCGGCAGAAGCTCGGGGGACACCGGCGTATCGAGGATATCGAGCAAGACCTCGGCAATGCGCCCGCCAAAGACATCGGCGGCATAGCGTACCAGATGGCGCACAAGCGTCTTGGGCACGCTCGCGTTGACGGCGTACATGCTCATGTGGTCGCCGTTATAGGTAGCCCAGCCGAGCGCCAGCTCCGACAGGTCGCCCGTGCCAATGACAAAACCGCCAGCCTGGTTGGCCAGATCCATCAGAATCTGCGTACGCTCGCGCGCCTGGCTGTTCTCGTAGGTCACGTCCTGCACAGCTGGATCATGCTCAATGTCCTTGAAGTGCTGCTCCACAGCCGCGTGGATCGAAACCTCGCGGAAGCTCACACCCAGGTCGCGGGCGAGCGACTCGGCATTCGACTTGGTGCGATGCGTCGTGCCGAAGCCGGGCATGGACACGGCTGTGATACCAGTGCGCGGCAGCCCCAGTGCATCGAAGGCACGCACGGTCACAAGCAGCGCTAGCGTGGAGTCCAAGCCGCCCGAAAGGCCGATAACCGCAGCCTTGGTGCCCGTGTGGGCAAGGCGAGTCTTGAGGCCAGCAGTCTGCAGATTGAGAATAGTCTCGCAGCGCTCGGCCAGATCACCGTGGTCGGCCGGCACAAAAGGCGCGCGAGGGAAAACGCGGTCGATATCGCAGGCATCGCGCAGAACAGGCTCTTTGGCCAGCACGCCCTCAAAAGAGAACTCAACGGTCGTGGCCTCCGGCGCATCGTCCGCGCGCGTCCACGTCGTCGAGCGGCGGCGCTCGGCAACCAGGCGGTCAAGGTCAACGTCGGCGACGGCCATATCGCAGGTAAGCAGTTTGGTCGCAGCGAGTTTGGAGCCGTTTTCGTAGACGAGGTTCTCGCCCGCAAAGACCATGTCGGTTGTGGACTCGCCCTCACTCGCGTCCGCATAGGCATAGGCGCAGTACAGGCGCGCGCTCTGGTTAGAGATAAGGCTGCGGCGGTAATCTGCCTTACCGATGATCTCATCGGAAGCGGAGGGGTTGAGAATCACCGTGGCACCGGCAAGCGCCATCTCGGTCGAAGACGGTGCCGGCACCCACAGGTCCTCGCAGACCTCAATACCGAGCACCAAATCCTCGGCGCCCTTATCGCAGCAGCGGTAGACAAGCCCCGAACCCAGCGGGACCGGACCCTGACCGGCAAATTCAAGCCAAACAGGATCGGTAGGTGCCGGAGCAAACCAGCGGCGCTCGTAGAACTCGCCATAGTTGGGCAGATACTTCTTGGCCGTGAGGCCCAAAAGCTCGCCCGCGCAGCACACGGCGGCGCAGTTGTAGATATTCTCGGCAACTGCAACGGGAAGACCGATAGTAAAGACAATCGGCAGCTCACGAGTCTCATCGAGGATATGCACCAAAGCAGCCTCGCAGGCATGCAGTAATGTGCGGTTATGGAACAGATCGGCCGCGGTATAGCCGCACAAGTTGAGCTCGGGCAGTACCAGCGCGCGAACGCCGCGCTCAACAGCCGCGCGAACAGCCGCTAACGCAACCTCGGCATTGCCCTCGACATCGGCCACGCGAATCTGCGGCGACGCCGCCGCCACACGCAAAAAGCCATCGTTCTTATTAGCCGAAACGCAGCATTGCCTTGTTGATCTGGACACTGGAGGCCCCTTCTACCCTGAGATTCAGTCTAACGGACGTTCACATATCTCTAACTAGCCAAAGCAACCTCCCAGTTTACTGAGAGGCCAACCTGTGCTAAAAGCATGTATTTCAAAAATATCTTTAATTAAAAAAGGAGAAATCGATAATCGACTTCTCCTTTAAGCGAGGCGAGTAAATTCCGAAACTAATGGCAGAATTTATCCATGTAGTCCTCAAAGTCGAACACTTCCACCACGACGCCCTCTTCCTGAAACTCTTTCAGTTGCTCCAAGAGATCTTTGTTAATAACGTCCATGCAGAAACCTCCTCTATCTAATCAATTGTAGTATATCTGCTTTCATGCAATTATCAACCAACTTGTTTAATTGCTCCTCGTTTGCCGATAGTCCCTCTTTTTTCAAAATGTCGCGCACCTCGTTCTTAGTAATCGGCTTTTCAAACAACGAAAGCAAAGCGAACGAAAAATCATTAACCGCACACATTCTATGGGTGGCACAACTCAGCAGTACTCTTAACCCCTCTTTTGAGCGTCCGACTTCTTTCACAAACGAACTTTTAACCAATTGAAAACCATTATCGTGCATTACATAATCGGCATCGATATTTGTATTCAGCAATCCATAATGCAACAGTTCTTCTATCGCCCTTGTCAGCTCGAGGTCGCCCTGATCAAGGATAAGAGAAATGCTACAATCGGCCTCCAATAAACGGGCCAACTTAAGGTATACCAACTGGGAAACAGCATAGACATGATGGTATTCAGAATTATAGAAGTAGGCAAATGGCTCAACGAGCACGACAGAGGTCTTGGAATCCAGCCAGATTCGATCAGCTGGATTTAGACTAGTTAGCCGTCGCTTTACTTTGGTCAAATGTCCCTTATACCTGACAGCGTGAATAGAATCTAGGATCCAGGTCACCTCTGAAATATGAAGCCGCTGGGGCAAGTCAATTGTGTCGCTACCGTTTATGACCTCTTGCATATAAAAATCAATATGATGCTCATCAGATAAGGATTTTGCTTCATTTAAAGTTAAACCAGTGCCTGAAACATAATCCACTTCGAGGCGCAAATCCTCATATTGGGACTTCGGCATTACAGAGACACCATACTTATCGGGATGATTCCAAACATCCGACCCCATAACGAGACCAAAATTCGTAAATCCTCTCGTGGAATATGGAACACCACATACCTGTTTTGAATAATTCAAAACATTCTCTGTATAAGCTAAGGTGTTCAGAGCCTCTTCTTTAGTTTCGGTCGGAAAGCCAATCATAAAGAATAGATGAACAGGAATACCCGCATTGAGACAATCATGGATATTGCGATCAATCCAATCAACTCTCGTGTTCTTCTTCATTAGATCAAGAACTCTTTGGTTGTATGACTCGAGGCCAAACTGAATCTGCCTACATCCACTTTGGTATATCTTGTTGAAAACGTCTGTACTTAGGGTTGGAGAGAACCTCGTTTCTCCATGCCAGAAAAACGTTTTTCCCGATGCGTTTATTTCATCCGCGAGTTGCTCCATTCTTTTGCCTTCGAATGTTTCATCCACAAAAGAGAAAACTCTCGTGCCGTATTTTTCATTTAACCGACACATTATTTCAAATACTCTCGATATAGGCATCTTTCGGTAACAACCACCGGTAGCACCGGGAATGGTGCAGAAGGCGCAATGATTAAAACACTGCCTAGAGGAATAAACCGGCAATATTAACTCAGGCATGAAGTATTTAGAAAGGGCGAAGCCATCGAAATCGGGAACTGTATCGTTGATAAATGTTTGCTCAATCCGATGGTTTTTATATATCTTTCCACCTTTAGCATGGCAAAGGTTTGGAACACAGTCGAGATTGTCATCACCGGAGTCAAGAGCCTCAAGAAGACGTGCAAGCGGCTCTTCGCCGTCATACATCATTATCGAATCAATGTATTCAAAAAAGGGATGCCATTCTTTCATGCAGTCATCTGCTAAACGAGTAATGTAATTGCCGCCCAATGAGACGTGTTTAACAGATGGACATTCTTCTTTAATCAGTTTCGCTAACGTAACTGCAGAAATCAATTGGAAACAGCCGCTCACCGAAATCCCAATAAACTCAATTTTTTCCCTCTGAATACGCTTAAGAAAGGCAGTTTCATAGAAGGAAATAAACGGATTATGCAAGGTATCCGCAAGCGATTTCATTATTTCTGGTGTCGAATAATAATCATAGGGCAGATCTATGGAGTTGAACGTGTATTTAACTCCATATGAGACGTGATTTATGATATAGAGTGCATTTCTAAAAATGTTTTCAGCATATTGTCTTTCTTTTAGATTAAAGTATCTCTTCGATCTGAAAATATCTTTTGCCTCGTCAACATTAAGTGCTGACTTTTGTATCAACTCGATTGTTAATTGAACATTCGAACTAAACGAATCCTTTGATTCCCGATACCTTTTACAGCACTCTTCGACATGTCTATAAGATAGGAGGTCATCGTAAAATTCCACGTTTAAGTCAACGATGTCAACTTTATATTGTTCAACCTCTTGAAGATATGACTTCAAAACAGGCAAGGCAAGATACGGCCCCACTGGACTCCATCCTGGGGGAAATACTAAAAGCGTTTTAGGCATATCAACGTCACATCTTTCGCAAATAATTCAATTGAAACGCAGCTACCATCATAATTGAAAATACACCAAGTCCTGTAACGAGAATTGAGAACATCGCGGTGCTCGTGAACAGCGAAACAAGGAGTGTTGAAATAACAACAGCAACCGATTGCAAAGACTCCCTAATTGAAAACAGGCTTATCGATTCAGATTCGTCTCTCGCCAAATCCTGCAGCGATGTTATGAGAAGCACATCTTGAATGGCGTTTCCGGCACCGACGATAAAAAGGAAAATAAACGATATCCCAGACGCATAACGATAGCCAAACGCCAGATACGCACCGAGCGCAAGATACGTCACAAAACAATATGATTTAACGCAATCGGAACCACTAATTAAACGACCATATATTGTATTTCCGAACAACAGTCCGATTGTAAGACTACTCTGAAGGAATCCATATTGTATCGATGACGAGTCAAATTGCAATTGCGCTATAGCTGGCAAAAGAGAATTCAGAGAGCCGAATGCCACGCCACTAGAAATATCGATTAATAGGAAACCAATTGCCAAGTGCTTCGCGCTAAGATCACTAAATGCAGTCCTGTTTTTTTCATTTTTGCTTATCCCCTCTTTATCATTAACCTCGATAACCGACGGAACATCTCGCAGCAACCAGAACGACGCGGCAAAAGAAAGCGCGTCTAATGCAAGAACAGCCTCCGCCCCAAATTGAGCGACAACAAAACCGCCGGCAACTGGCCCCAGAACCATCATCAAATTCTGCAGAAACCCAAACGAATTATTAATTACGTCGCGATTGATACTATTCGTATTGGCTCTTAACAACGAGTAAAAGCAGGGCATTTCAACCGTTCGGCAAAGCGATACCGCGCACGTAATAGCAAACATACTCCATTTACTATCAACAAAAATATAGCAAACGAATAATCCCGCGCGAATTAAGTCTGCCAATCTCATGGCCTGCAGTGTCCCGATACCCATCTTCTGAGGCAGCTGCGCGAGCGAAACTGAAAACAGAGAGGGGGCAAATCTGCAGCAGACCATCAAAGCAGTTGCAGAAACATCGTGAGTTACCTCGTAAATCAGCATTGGCAAAGCAATATTCGCACACCAATTGCCTATTTCGCTTATCCCTCTAGCAATATATAGGACCCGAACCGGATGGCTAGCTCTCAATACCGTGAACATCACGATTAACCTCGTATTTCAGGCCTCGTTCATCCCTTAATAGGAATCCATAATCAACCAAGTACCGCCTCAACACGGCATAATCAGGATAGAGCTGTGACAGCACACGATTAACCTGAAGCTCCGTATAACTTGTATTTAATTCAAAGAAAGAGACGGCCCATAGCAGCATGATTCTTTTATAGCTTTCCTTTTTTGGAATTGAAACCAGCTCGCCATTCTTGAGAAATCGTTTTTTAAAGTCTATTAGCTCATCCATTCACATCCTCCATTTCATACGCATCTAATACTAAAAATGCATACGCTTTAGGTCATCGCATTCGGCTTCTTTATTCGAACTAAACTCGAACTAATCTAAATGATTTGCTCAAACACTCTTCGAAAGCTCGTTTTTCACTCTGAGTAAAATGCCCTTCCCAGTCAGTCCACGAACAGGAAGGCAAC
Source organism: uncultured Collinsella sp. (assembly GCA_900541725.1). Taxonomy (GTDB): domain Bacteria; phylum Actinomycetota; class Coriobacteriia; order Coriobacteriales; family Coriobacteriaceae; genus Collinsella. The sequence goes on from UQLB01000005.1 coordinate 54,437, forward strand.
TCACAGCGAGCGGAGTCGAAGCCCTCTGCCGTCGGTCGTTCAAAATGCACGACAACCTTTTCGATATCCTCATCTGCAATCAGGTCAGAATGAACGACCTCGGTACCGTCTTCGAATGTCATATACGGGTACATCACGTAAACCACCTCGCAATCGTAAATCCAGTTTAGCATCAAGCTATTGCACCAAAGACAGCAAGCCCCCCTTGATGAGTTGATGGTATCTGCTAAATGTCACGTACGATTCACATCTGGTGGGTACCCTGATGGCTGAATGAAACGAAGCAGATTTACGCCGGGAGGACCCCGTATGACAACCAAGTACACCGACGCGCCGCGCACGCGCGTCATGACGCCGGCATCGCTCAACAACGGCGTGCACGAGAACCATTCCATCGGACAGACCATGGCCATCGCGCCCAAAAAGGGCCTGTTCGATGACATTTCCATTCCCCAGATCATCGCCGGCGCCGCAGCTGCTGCCACGAGCGTCGCGCTTGCCTCCAAGATCGGTATCGCCGGATCGGTGATCGGCGCTGCCGTGAGCTCGGTCATCACCGTTGTGTCCTCGCAGGTCTACCGCCACTTTATCTCTGCGAGCGCCGAAGCAATCAAGGGCACGCATGCCGCTGTCGACTACCCTGCCGGCGCCTACGAGCCCGTTGAGCCCGATGTCGAGGAGCACCTAGGTGGCGCCGCGACCACGCAGGAAATGCGCCAGGTTGCGGGACGCGCGACCACAGCGCGCGTCGCCCCTAACAGCCTGCGCGCCAAGGCCGCGGCAGAGTGCAGTCAGACGCAAAAGAAGGTCATCGTCTTCTCGATCGCCATCGCCATTGTCGCGGTCATCGCCTGCGCCGGTGCCATCCTTATCACCACCGCCGGTGAGGGTCTGGGTGAGCGCCCCGAGCCAATCCTTTCGTCGCATACGACCGAGCACGACGCGGATAGCTCCGGTCAATCGCAAGGCCAGCAGGACGACCCGCAGGGCACCTCCACATCCACCGACTCGTCCTCGAACACCCCCGATCAGTCGCAGGACACCGATTCCTCTGTGAACAACAGCGGTACGCAATCCGGCACAACCGACTCAAGCCAAACGACTGACGGCTCTCAACCGAGCACGGGCGACCAGACGAGCGGCAATACATCGGGCACGGGATCTACCGACAACAGCAGCACTAACAGCTCGGGCGGAACCGCGTCCGGCACGGCATCTGACAGCTCGAGCCAAGGCACGACGTCGGGCAACTAAGCGCGTTTGCCTCTCATAGATAACCGACCTGCATAACGGGCGCGAACCGGCAACGGTCGCGCCCGTTTGCCTTGGGCGACGAGATGGCAAGCCCCGTGCGATGGTAAGATGCTTTGGTGTGTAAAGAGGAGATTTGCCATGAGCAAGACAATAGTTAGGCCCACGCTTTCGCTGGGCAACCACATCTATCTGTATCGCCTGCTGCGCGATGCAATCGGATGCGGCAAGCAAACGTTTATGACGCAGGTCGAGGAGGCACTCGCCGCTGGTGACATGGCCGCTTATGACCTGGGCTTCGAGTCCACGCGCGAGCTGCTCGAGGAGCTCGACGACTGCATTAAGCTGACCGTCTTTAAGGGCGGTCGCCTGTATGCCACTGTCATCGCCAACGAGGCCTGGGATGCCGCCCTTGCCAAGGGCGAGGACAAGCCCAAGGCAGCCAAGGGAGCCAAGCAGTCCTACAAAAAGAAAAAACGCGGCGAGAAGGACCTCAAGGCCGTGCGTCCCAAGCACGTTAAGCGTCCCGAGCCCGAGCCCGTGGCCGAAGTCGCTCCGGAGCCCGAGCCCGAGCCCGAGATCGAAGCCGCTATTGAGGTAACAGCAGAAGCCGAAACCGAAATCACTGCCACGACCGATCCCAAAGTCATATCCGAGCAGGAAGCCACTACGGAGCTCAACGAGGCTCCCAAGTCGACACCCGAAGAAGCCGCTAGCCAACCTGAGGCGCCTGCGCTCCAAAACAGCGATGTCTTTGGCGACGAGGCCGAGGACGATCAGCCCGAAGAGCCCGCAGAACAGGACGCTACCGAGGCGGCATCGGAGCCCGAGGCACCGCAGCCTGCCATCTCACTCACGGTCGTCTATGACCCCGAGAACGCCAACGCCGGCATCACCACCATGGCGTCCACGCCCATCGAGGCAAAGTCGAGCGTCGAGGACGAGAACGCGACGCAGGTTGAGGTTGAAACTGCAGCTGCAGACGCGCCCGCCACCGTGGAGCCCGCAGATTCCACGATCAAGCCGGAAGCGACGCCAGAGCCCGCACCCGTCATCAAATCCGTGCCCACCTCTGCTTGCGAACAAATTCCCGCACCGGCACCGGCTTCGGCACCCGCAGCGGCCCCAGCCCCCGCACCCGCAGCACCGACCATCCCCGAGGACTTCCCCGTCGATTTCGCAACCGAGGTCTTCTGCCCCGGCCCGCTTCTGCACCAGTTGTCGACCTATCTCCCCTACGGCGCCGACACGCTCGGCATTGTCGGCGAGTACTACTGGATCGCCCGCGAGCGCGGTACCATCGAGGCCGCGCGAAACCGCGCAAGCTTCCCCCTGTGCTACACGCAGGCCGGCGAGCGCCGCGAGGTTACCGTGCGCATCCGCCGCAACACCACCGGCGGTCTCGGAGCCGCCTGGGGCATCGACAAGGTCGAAGCCCCGGTCGAGTAAAAAAGGCCTCGGATAGCCAATTGACCATCCGAGGCCTTTTGAATTCAGGCCTTTTAGTTGTCATCGGTGCATATAGACACCAGAGAAGCAAGCTCATCCTCAAGTTGCGGAGCAAAGTATCTAAAAGAAACCTGCGCTCCAGTCGGTATCGACTCAATCATATTCGCAGCATTATCTGAGACTCGGTACGGTGCAGTTTCACCTGTCTTTAAATCCTCTATTGAGCAGACAGCGTCTTCAGCATCAACCGACCTAAGCACGCCTTTTCCTTGTAACATCACATCGGCATGCCCGCCAGCTATTTCTAATGAACCTGAGTCTGTCGCAGTCACTTCTCCGGAACCTCCGCGCGATATCTCTTCCTTTGTTGAACAGCCCACCAATGAAGCCATCAGCACCAAAGACAGGGCTAGACGAATCGCCCTACTTCGAAAAAGTCGTTCCATAAGTCCACGCATAATAGCTCTGATCATACTTCAGGAAGGATAAAGATGAATTCCAGCCGTCCGCTATGCCAATCATCTGCCTTGTCTCTCCAGTTTTCTTACCAGTAAGTGTGGCGTAAGCCTCCGCTGTTACAGAATGGGCTGATCCGTTGTACAAACTCGCATGTAAAACATTCGGTCTATTAGAGTTAATCTCATTTTGAATGCTCGCGATAGCCGGAGAGGAGACAGTGCGGGCGATAAGAGTACTTCCTCTGCTTGCGCAGTAATTTGTAAACCCCGTTGCACAGGTTGATATCGGCGTTCCACCCAAAACAACGCCGGGAACAGTCTGTTCTTCATCGGAAAGAGCATGGGTATTGGTGTAACTCCATATCTGCATATATTGCGAAGGGTCGCTATATAAATTGGCAATGCCATACAGTTCCGCAACGTTCGAAAAAGCTGTCACCATACAAGCATAGTGGGCGGTAAGCCTCTTAATCTCGCTTTCATCATATGACATAAACTGAGAAATGGAACGAAATCCAGATACTGTGTAATCCTGCATTTGAGTTGCGTAAATTACAACATCGTTCCAGCTTGAAGGTTTATTCGATAAAACGACAGGCCGTCCTTCTATGGAAACAGCCGGGATTGTTCTTCCGCAATTTGTTGTTATTGAACCGTCCAAAGATTGCACGCCGAATTCGAATGGATTGATCATTACGACTGGGTTATTGAAAGAATAAGACTCGACACCAAGATCTCCTCCCCGATCCATAGGGCTGACTAAGCCGTCTCCAAAACGATATCCCGTAAGTATTTCATCATCTGAAGCATCTAAAACCAAATAGCCCGCGGCTCTATTGGATGTCACAACCGGAACAATGTAACCAAGCGGGGACCCATCAACATCTACAAAAGGAATAGGGTCAGAAGGCGTATACGAATAGCCGAGGAGTCCCTTTATATATTTATCGGCAAGCTCTTGCGCAATTTCAGAAGTAAATTGTATCTGCTCACCATCAATATTGCCCGTCGAAGCAAAAACCTCTTTCGGACGTGCGGCTAAGGCGACAATTGAAGACGCGACAAGTTGCAGAAAACGACGACGCGAAAGCATATGTTCTTCTTTCTAGAGAAGCGACTTATAAGGTACTCCTATTCTATAATCTTTTTTGTAACGTTACAGCACTGGTTATATTTCAATTCGATTTGCTTATGTCCTTGCAACCCAATGCGTCTTTACGTTTTAAACGGAATTAGAAAATCGCTCATAGCAAAAACGGGCTTTAATCCCAAAGAGATAACTTTGATTATGAATCAAACCAGCAGCCAGGGCATAGCTGCAGTGCAATTGCTACAAGAAAGGCCGCCCTTGGTGGCGGCCTTTCTACTTGCTACTAGTCGCGCGTCAGCTTACGGTGAATACGATGCGGCTGGGCCGCGTCCTCGCCCAGGCGCTCGATGCGGTTGGCCTGATAGGCCTCGAAATTACCCTCGAACCAATACCAGTTGCCCGGATTCTCGTCGGTGCCCTCCCACGCCAGAATGTGCGTGGCGACGCGGTCCAGGAACATACGGTCATGGCTAATGACCACCGAGCAGCCCGGGAACTCGAGCAGCGCCGCTTCGAGCGAGGACAGCGTCTCGACGTCGAGGTCGTTCGTAGGCTCGTCGAGGAGCAGCAGGTTGCCGCCCTGCTTGAGCGTGAGCGCCAGGTTCAGACGGTTACGCTCGCCACCGGAAAGTACGCCAGCGCGCTTCTGCTGGTCCTGGCCCTTAAAGCCAAAGCTCGCCACATAAGCGCGGCTCGGAACCTCGGTCTCGCCGACCATCATGTGGTCCAGGCCGTCCGAGACGACCTCCCATAGGTTCTTATCGGGGTCGATGCCGGAACGGTTCTGGTCGACATAGGAGATCTTGACGGTCTCGCCCACCTCAAGCTCGCCCGAAGTCAGCGGCTCCAGACCCACAATCGTCTTGAACAGCGTGGTCTTACCGACACCGTTGGGGCCGATGACGCCCACGATGCCGTTGCGCGGCAGGGTGAACGAAAGGTCATCGATGAGCACGCGGCCATCGAACTCCTTGTGCAGATGATGGGCCTCGAGCACCTTGTTGCCCAAACGCGGGCCCACAGGGATGCGGATGTCGGTCCAGTCGAGCTTCTGGCTTGCGCGGGCCTCGGCCTCCATCTCCTCGTAGCGAGCCAGACGGGCCTTGTTCTTTGCCTGGCGAGCCTTGGGCGAGCTGCGCACCCACTCGAGCTCGGCCTCCATGCGCTTGGCGAGCTTGGCGTCACGATTGCCCTGTGCCTCGATACGCGCGGCCTTGGTCTCCAGATACGTGGAGTAGTTGCCCTTGTAGGGATAAAGGTGACCGCGGTCGACCTCGCAGATCCACTCGGCAACGTTATCCAGGAAGTAGCGATCGTGCGTGACGGCAAGCACCGCGCCCTGGTAGTTGTGCAGGAAGTGCTCGAGCCACAGGATCGACTCGGCGTCCAGGTGGTTCGTGGGCTCGTCGAGCAGCAGCAGGTCGGGAGCCTCGAGCAGCAGCTTGCACAGGGCCACGCGACGGCGCTCGCCGCCGGAAAGCACGTTGACCGGCATGTCGGAATCGGGCAGCTGCAGGGCGTCCATGGCCTGGCCGAGCTTGGAATCGATATCCCAGCCATCGGCGGCATCGATCTCGTCCTGGAGCTTGCCCATCTCGGCCATGAGGGCATCCATGTCGCAATCCGGGTCGCACATCTCCTCGCCGATCTTGTTGAAGCGATCGACCTTGGCGATCATATCGCCAAACGCCATGCGCACGTTCTCGATGACGGTCTTGTCATCGTCGAGCGGCGGCTCCTGCTGCAGGATGCCCACGGTGTAGCCGGGGGTGAGCCTGGCATCGCCGTTGGAGACCTCCTCGATGCCGGCCATGATCTTGAGCAGGGTCGACTTGCCCATGCCGTTGGGACCCACGACGCCGATCTTGGCACCGGGGTAGAAGCTCAGGGTCACGTCGTCAAGGATTACCTTGTCGCCATGGGCCTTGCGAGCCTGATACATCTGGTAGATAAACTCCGCCATATGTCTGTTCTATCCTTTCTACCTGCTGTTTCCCTATTCTTGATTCGCTTTAGTGGAAACGAAATGAGGAAACCAGCTCTGAAACTTAACGAAAAAGGGGCATGGTTGCCCACGCCCCTAATACTACCTGGGAAAAGTCCCCCGGAACATACTATGAACTGCGTACGCTAGTTTTCCGCAACCTTAACGAGCGGCTCGCTGCGATTTGCGCCACAACAGATACGAGTAGACGTAGACGGCTCCAACCGAACCAAACGCCAGAACCGCAATCACCGCGGCGACGACTTCACTCGAAAGCACGCTGCCTGCCACGCCCATCACAATCAGGCCAATACCCAGCACCATAAAGCAGGCACCGCCAAAGCGCTGCGTACGGCGCCAGTTCTCGGGATCGGCAAGCGCCCAGGGTGTCTTGATACCGAGCGTATAGTTCTGCTTCACACGCGGCAAGTAGTTGCCTACGCCGATGAACAGCAAACCGACAACACCGGAAATCAGCACGTTGACCGAACCGACCGCCGGCACCACGCCCCAGACCGTAAGCTCTCCCAGCCAGCTTATGGCGCACATGAACAAGGTGAAGGCGATTACGAAGCCCTGGTAGAACTTGCCCGAGGTTCGATATGCCTCACCTTTGGGGTCGATGCGCGGCACCACGCAGAACATTGCGAGAAGCGCCAGAGGCAGCGCGCCGAGCGCGGAGGCCATCCAGCTAGGACCCCAACCGTCGACGGCGCCGTTCGCGCCCCAGTGCGTGGGAATCTGCGCAGGCAAGCTCGGCATCACCATGAGGTGCGCTACGACATTGACGGCGCACAGAGCGACCAGCGCAATCCACACGCGCGACGATACCCCCGTGGGGTGAATGCCCTTGTTTTCGTTATTCATCCTTATCACCTTCAGTGTTTGTAAAGCCCATAAACCAGCCAATTAAATCCTGCATGACGGTGGTGTTTAAGCTGTATACGATGTTTTGGCCATGGCGCTCGTCGGTCACCAACCCGGCATTTTTGAGCGTCGCCAAGTGATGGCTTAGCGACGGCTTACTGATATCGAAATGCTCGGCAAGCTCCCCCGCCGTGCAATTGCCCTCGCGCAGCAACTCCAAAATGCGCCGTCGCGTTGGATCGGCAAGCGCCTTAAAACCCTCTCCCGGCATAAGACCTCCTCTTATCATCTCTCATGACGCGCACACTATACTCGATATTTAGATGTTTGTCTAACTATCTAATCTTACACTCAAAAAATAGCCGCCCCCGCGTAATGCGAAGACGGCCACTTCTCACGCTACAAACGTGTTTGGGAGTTGGCCAACCCGCGGCAACGGGTGCCATCTGCTTCATCTTATGCGAATCACTGCCTCATTTCAACAAGCCCCTAGGGCTCAAATGGAATCGCGATAATACCTATAATGACTATAGCTAAAACACGATTCGCTTCCCCATCGGAGGATGTCTATGACCGAAACCACAGCCGCAACCCCCAACGAGACACGCGACACCAAGCTCGAGATCATCATGGGCCGCGAGGCGCTCGACAAACTCGCCGCCGCCACGGTGCTGGTGCTCGGCTGCGGAGGTGTGGGCTCCAATTGCTGCGAGGCACTTGCCCGCGGCGGCATTGGTCATTTCGTCATTCTGGATAAGGACATCATCGCGCCCAGCAATATCAATCGCCAGGCCATCGCCTTTCAAAGCACCATCGGCAAGCGCAAGGTCGATGTTATGGAAGCCATGATCCACGACATCAATCCAGCCGCTACCGTCATCAAGCGCACCGAATACCTGTTGAGCGACAATATCGACGAATTTTTCGCGCGCGTTTTGGAGCAGACGGACGGCAAGCTCGACTACGTCGTCGACGCCATCGACACCATCTCGGCCAAGCTCACCATTGCCAAATATGCTCAGGACCACGACATTCGTTTGGTTAGCTCCATGGGCGGGGCCAACAAGCTCCATCCCGAGTGCCTCCGCTTTGCCGACATTTTCGATACGGTACGTGACCCCATGAGCCGCATCATGCGCAAAGAATGCAAGAAGCGCGGAATCAAGAGCCTACATGTACTGTTTAGCTGCGAGGAATCGGTTAAGACGCAGCCCCGCGACCCTTCCAATATCCACGAGCGCACCGAGCTAGGAACCGCCAGCTTTATGCCGCCCATCATGGGTCAGATGATTGCCGGCGAGGTTATCCGCCAGATCAGCGGCCGCGGCACCGAACGTGTACGCTCCGATGGCCAGCGCCTGGACTAGCGAAGCGCGCCGAGATGGAGCCCCAGTTATTTGATGCACACTGCCATCTTGATTTAATGGCTCACCCGGACGCCGTTGCCGATGAGGCAACGGCGCTGGGCTTGGCTCTATTTGATTGCGGCGTCGATCCACGCGACTTCGCTAGCGCACATGGGCGAGCCCGTCGCCTTCCCACCGTCATCAAGGGCATCGGCCTCCATCCCTGGTGGCTCGCCGACGGCCGCTGCGGTCCTGCCGAAGTCAATCTGCTTTGCGAAGTTGCTGCCCAAGAGCGCTACATCGGCGAAGTCGGACTCGACTTTTCCGCGCGCTTTGCTGGAAGTGAGCCGCTACAAATACAGGCACTTGACCGGCTCTGCGATGCGCTCGTGCGGCATCCTCTTACCGGGCGCGTGATATCAATTCACGCCGTTCGTTCAGCAGGAGCCGTACTGGACGTCCTCGAATCGCATGGACTACTCATCCCAAACTCCGACTCCCCCGTTATCATCTTCCACTGGTTTAGCGGCACTTCGGACGAACTCGTCCGCGCGCGTAATGCAGGCTGCTATTTTTCCGTCAACGAACGCATGCTCGCCACCAAGCGCGGTCGCGAATACGCACGACAGATTCCACTCGACCGTCTACTGCTCGAGACCGATGCGCCGGCCGAGACAAACACAGAAACAAGCGCGCAATCGCTCATCAGATCGCTCACAAGGACCTCGATGCGCATTGCCTCGCTCAAAATCTGCGATGCAAAGCGCATTGAGTCGGCAGTTTTAGCAAATGCGCGCTCTGTATTTGACCTTCGCTAACCCCTGTAGGCAAAAATGCCAAGGAACATGCGAATCGCACAACGCAGTCCCTATTGGAAGGCAGTACAGTTCGACAGCATTACACCAATTCGTGCATGAGATCACGGTTGCGTGCGTACAATTCGTCAAAGATATGGCGGCGCGACGCATATAACTCGTGGGCAGTCATATCGGGCACGATTGTTTGCGCAACGCCAAGGACTTGGGCGAGCTCATCCCACGATGCATAGGCGCCACCTGCGAGAGCTGCCATGATGGCATCACCGAAGCATGCGCCCACCGTAACCTTGGCAACCGAGACCTCGCGCCCGCATACGTCGGCGATGGCCTGCATCGAAATGGATTTTTGGTTCCACCTCCGACAAGCATAATGCGCCCAATTGGCAGTCTATGCTCTCGCTCGATAATGTCGACATGGGATGCAACGGTATACGCGACGCCTTCCAAGGCGGCGCGAACCATATGGGCTCGCGTATGCCTTCCGGTCAGGCCAAAGAAGACGCCGCGCGCCTCGGGATCGTTGAGCGGAGTACGCTCCCCCGCAAAGTACGGCAGACACAGGAGCCCATCGGCACCCGGCGCCACATCGGCGGCATCATGCGCCATAACCGAATAGGCATCGGGACCACCGTGGCCCTCGGCCTCCACGGCGTCGCGATACAGCTCTTGGCGCAGCCACGATGTGAGTGCGCCCGCCGTATTGGTCCCCGCGCAGATCCCGTAAGTTCCGGGAATGATAAACGTCCCCGGCCACAGGCGGGCATCATCGATCATATGATCAGCTAGGTAGATGAAATACGCCGTGCTCCCCAACTGAACCATCATATCGCCGGGACGGAATACACCCGTCGAAATGGCCTCGGCACCAGAGTCGCCCGTTCCCACTAAGACAGGTGTCCCTGCCGCGAGCCCCGTCGCCTCAGCCGCACGCTGCGTAATCACCCCGGCAATATCAGTAGCCGACATTACCTCCGCCATCTGGTCAGGCCGGCAGAAACGAGCACATTCCCGAGCATCAACCTTCCAAGTAAAGCGGTCGTATAGGGGAAGAAAATCCTCCGCCAAATAACGGTCCACCGTAAAACGCCCCGTCAACTTTGCGCATTGAAACGACGACGCCGTCAGGAACTTCGCGGCACGTTCGTGCACCTCGGGCATATTCTCCTTAAACCACAAGATCTTGGGAGCAATATCTGACGAACAGGGATCGTGCCCGAAAAGTTCGCGTGCGCGGTCTGGCCCATATTCGGAAAGAAGCTCGTCAATCTGCGGCTTCGAACGTGCATCGACTCCATACAAAATCGCGGGCGCCAGCGCGTTGCACTCGGTATCGACCGGCACACAGTCGCAACCCAATGCGGAAAGGCCCACGCATCCGATCTGTGCCGCGTTAACCCCCGATCGCGCCACCAGTTCGCGCGACAAGCGGCAAAAATCGCCCCACCAAACTGCCTCCGCATCATGCTGGTACCATCCATCACACGGGTTGTCCGTCTCATGTCCACAAGAGGCTTGGCAAACGATGTCGCATCGATCATCGATTAAAACGCCTTTAGAGGCGCTTGTCCCAATATCAATACCCAGATAGAACACCATAGGTGCCTACTCCCCTCGCGCCGCACGAGCGGCAGCCATAAAACGAACTACCCGCTCAACATCAACCGGGGCATCCAGCTTTCCGTCGCGCTTTAAGCAGGTGCCGACAAACGCGCCATCGTAGTGAGCAAATACGTCAGCCACGGTATTTTCGCGACAACCGGTGCCACATACCACGGGTACTTCGCCAACACGCTCGCGGACTTCATCGGCAAGCTCGCCCGAAGCGCCACGACCGGCAGCCGAACCGCCGATGACCATCGCATCCGGAAGGCAATTAAAGAGAAGTGAATCGGCAATGTCCGCAGTCGTGCGGTCGTTGAGATAAACCTCCCCCTCGCTCGTGATGAAGTGAAAAAGCTTGAGGTCGTCCAAGCGCAGCGCCGCCTTGCGACGCATGGTGTGAGCGAAATCTCGGTTAATCAGCCCGAGATCACCGGCCCAGGCACCGCAAAAATTGCAGCGCGTGAACTGCGCGTCGACGGCAGCGCACAGCTCGATTGTGGCATCACCATCGTAAATAGCCTCAGCTCCCCAAGGAGTCGACAGATCATGGGACAGAGCCCCGATTACATAGCCCATCGATGCAAGGGTTGAGGGAGAAACGTGCTGCTCATAGGGCATCGAGAGCTCATTGGTAATCAAAATGCCATCGACACCGCCCTGCTGCAACGCCTCGAGATCGCGCTTGGCGGCTTCCACGACCTGCGACACGCTTCCGCCCGGGTAATACAGTGGATCGCCCGGCAGAGGACGCAGGTGCAGCATTCCGATAACCGGCTTTTCGGTCTTGAACATCGAGGTTAGAAACGACATAACATGCTCCTTCATAGGGTTATTGCAGGAACGTTATTCCCCCAGCACCTCGACGTACACTTTTCGCTTCTGAGGACCGTCAAACTCCGCAAGATAGATGTTCTGGGCACCTCCGCACACGATGTGGCCATCTTGGACGGGAAAGAAGCAACTGTTTCCACAAATCATGCTCTTGATATGCCCACAGGAGTTGTTGCCGGTGGCTCCATAGCTCGGCAGGAAGTGTGCATGCGCATAGGGGGCGTCGAGTGGGGCGATGCGATCAAGCGTCTCCATAAGATCCGTCTCCACGCAGGGCAGCCCCTCGTTTACCACGATTCCACAGGTCGTATGCGACAAAATAATCGCTGCCAAGCCATTGGTCACCGAGCTGCGTTCGATGGCAGCGTGCACGTCTTCGGTAATATCGATGAACTGGTCCGGAGCAGTCGATAGATAGCTCAATGTCTCGAGCGTCACCATGTTTACTCATCCCCTTCAAGAAAACGCAGGGCATTACCCCAGTAGAGCCTTTCTCGCGCATCATCGCGCATGGGCACGGTATCGAGCGCCCGCTTGAGTTTGAATGCACGGAAACGCGGCGTATTGCTGGCGAACATCACTTGGTGCGATAGCGCGCGCTCATACCACAGCGGCCCCATATCGACCGTGAAAAGACGCTGCATCATCTCCTCGGGCGAATCGATGTAAGTGATAGAGGTGTCCGTGTAGCAGTTGGGATACTTGAGCAGCATCGCCACGGCCTCGCGCACCCAGGGCCAGCCAAAGTGAGTCAAACTAAAGCGCACATTTGGATGCGTTGCGATTGTGTGCTCAAATGCAAGCGGGTTACTGCGCGAGAGCTCTGCGCCAGGCTCCCAAGACATACCGGCATGGAAAACCACCGGCTTGTTATAGCGCTCGCACAGCTCGTAAAGCGGCTCGGCCACAGCATCATCGGGGGCAAAACCCTGCTTTGCCGGATGCAGACAAAGCGCCTTTGCCCCCAACTCGGTAAAGGCGCGCTCCAATTCGCCTGCGGCACCGCTCACCTGCGGATCTACGCTCGCAAATCCCCACAGACGATCGGGGTGCGCGGCAACCAGCATGGCAATCTGGTCATTGGTGCCAAAATGCCCTCCGCATGCCGTGGTTACATCGAGCGGCATGAGCACGCTCTTCTGCACATCGCAGACGTCCATCTCGACTTGAAGCTCATCCCAATCCATGGGGCCCATATGCCCCATACCAAATTCTCGTGACCAAAAACCGAATCCATCAGGCTCATCACCCGGCGTACAGATCTCGCCGTAGAGCATAGGATGGACCAACATGTCGATAACCATTTCGTACTCCTTTCCAGGCATTTGACCCTAGTACGGCTCAAACGAACCAATCACTCGGGACGACAGCTCAGCACCCGCCTTCATACACGCCGGAATATCAAGGCCATCGATCACGCCCTTGGTAAACCCGGCAATATACGAGTCGCCGGCGCCCACGGTGTTAACGACCTTCTCCGCCGGTACGATCCCGCACTCATAGAAGCGCTCACCGTCATAGGCAATGCTTCCCTTCTCGCCAAGCGTGGCAACCGCAACGCGCGGTCCCAATTCCTGCACGTGGCGTACCCAGTCCCGCAACTCCGGAGTGTCCTCTTCAAACGACATAAATGCGTAGTCAACGTAGGGAAAATGATTCTCGCAGGCATATTCGGGATCCTGGCTGAACACCGAGAAGTCCATAACCACCGTCTTGCCCGCATCATGCCATTCGGGCAGGAGGTCCAAACAATTGCCAAACAGGTCGGTATGAATGATGTCGTGCTCTAGGATAAACGCCCGGTCGTCTTCATTCGGACGATATGTCTCCATTACGCCATCGATTGCCTCGAGATGCACGCGATCGACGCCGTCTTTCAATGCCATGAGCATTACCGAGGTGTCGCCATCCTCCACCCGCAGATGAGAGATATCGAACCCCTCAGCGGCCAGCGCCTCCCTCATCTTGTCTCCGTACTCGTCCTTGCCGACAACCGACACGGCGGATACCGAAACGCCCATTCGTGCAACATGGATACCCCAGTCAATGCCATTACCGGTCGGATAGAACACGCCGATGTTTTGATAGACGTCCGCACAGCAAAAACCAGCCGCGCACGCTTTAATACCCATGGTCTTCTCCAATGTACAAAAGGGGACCCACCACATGGCGAGCCCCCTTTTCGCGTTTCGCTTATTGTTTTGCATCGGCCGTCCAGAGTCTCATAGCCAGACCGCCGCACGCTTTCTTAAGCTATTCGACGATTGGTGCTCCGTGGCCCCAAGAACCTTCCATGCCGCACACGGTCGAGGCAAACCCGGCAGCAAAGTCGAGCGCGCGCTCGATGGCCTCGGCGCCGTCCTCGCCACGCTTGGCGGAATCGAGATAGCACATCAAAAACGAGGTAAGGAACGAGTCGCCCGCCCCCATGGTGTCCTTCATGTCCGTTACCGGTTTAGCCAGCTGGCGGTAATAACGCTCGCCGTCGTAAGCAATGCAGCCCTCGGCGCCCGCCGTAGCTGACACAAAACGCGGACCCAGGCCCTTCACCCATGCCAGACGCTCGCGAATCTCGTCCTCACTCGCGGCATCCGCCGCACTAAAGAAGGCAAAATCGACGTAGGGTGCAATCTGCTCGTAGTACTCGTCGGTGGAGTCGTCCGAAAAGTCAAAAGAGACCGTGACGCCCGCAGCCTTCAGCTTGGGCAGCTCGCGCTCGGTAAAGCAATAGTTGCCCGAATGAACCACATCGAACTGCTTCATGTACGAAAGGTCAAAGCGATCGAGAACATAGCGCGCATCGCCACGGATACCGCCCTCGTTGGAGCCGAGGAAGACACGGTCACCGTCAACGACGGTCACGCGAGCCGCTCCGTTCTCGCCAATCATCTGCTCGCACTTGTCAAGCTCGATACCCTCATCCTCGAGGCTTGCAATGACATGCTCGGCAGCGGCGTCATTGCCAAAAATGCCCATGTATGCAGAGCGTGCGGCACCGCATTTCTTGGCATAAACGGCGAAGTTCACCGCATTGCCGCCGGGATACATGGTGTGGATATGCTCGTAGCGATCGACGACGTTGTCGCCAAATCCGAGCGCGTTAACGTTAAATGCCATGGTATTTATCCTTCTAGTACTCGACAACACCCATATAGCGACGGAAATCGGGATCGTGATCAAACACCTTGCCGCGTGCAGCACGCAGCTCGCAGTTCATGGCGTAGAACAGCACCGGGTCCAGATAGGCACGGACGCTCGCCGGCACGGCCTCCATACCGTATTCCTTGGCATCGAGCACCATCAGCGTATCGGTATGCGTCTTAAGGAACGCCAGGGCGCGCTCGTCCATAGCACGGCACTCGCTGGAGCCCATCTGCAGGAAGTAAAAAACGCCATCCTGAGTAGCCTCGAAGGGGCCGTGGAAGTACTCGGCAGAGTGGATGTAGCTGCAGTGCTGCCACTGCATCTCCATAAGAGAGCAGATAGCGAAACCGTAGGTCTGGCTAAAGTTGGGACCGCTGCCCAGAATATAGAAGAACTCGTGCTCCTGGCAAAGCTTGGCAAAGCGATCACCCAGCTCGGCATTTACCTTCTCGCGTGCCGGGGGAAGAATCTTATCCATCTCGGCGATACCGGCATACATATCGGCAAGATCGGCGTAGCCCTCCTGCTGATCGAGCAGCTCTGCCGCAAGCGACAGCGAAATACCAGCGGGGACCTCGGCCTGCGGCACACCCTCGCCCCACGGGTAGACCCACGTGGTCCACTTGCCGGAGTCGATCTTGGATCCAGCGTTGTCGGTCTGGGCGATCACCGTAGCGCCGGCGGCAAGGGCAATCTCGCAGCCCTCGACGACCTCCGGGGTGTTGCCACTGTGGCTACAAGCGATGACCAGAGACTTCTCGCCCAGACGACGCGGACGCATAATGTCAAATTCACGCGCGGTATAGATATACGAAGTGAAGGTGGTTGCCTCGCGCTGCAGAAGCTCATGAGCCGGGATCAAATCGATCATGGAGCCACCGCAAGCAATCCAGTAGACGCTGTCGAACTTGCCCTTCTCGGCAATTGCCTCTTTGATCAGATCGTGTGCGTTCATATCCAGTTCCTTTCTTGTTTGGCCCGCAATCAATGACGTTGGTTGCGTGGCCGATGGTTGTTTTAGTCAATCAGATATTTCTCGAATGCGGCCATGTTCTTGGCATCTGCCGCTGCCGGGTCATCGTAGTAACGACCATCCGTGATTTCCTGGCCCAGCATGCCGTCGAAACCATGGGCGTTGAGTGTGGCGACGAAGGCGTCCATATCGTGCTTGCCATCGCCCCACACCAGATGGCCATACGGGTCGCCGTCGATAAAGTGCATCTCGTGAATTGCCCCATCACCAAAGGCGGCAAACCAGTCCTCGAGCGTCTCGCCTGCAACGCCCATCGCGGTTGTATCAACCATGGGCTGTAAGTACGGGCTCGCGACCTCGTCAATCATGCGCTTCGCATCGGAAACCGTCGTCACAAGGTTGCTCTCCTCGGGACGCAGGCTTTCCATCGTAAGCACCAGACCGTGCTCGCCGGCATACTCCGCCAGAATGGACAAGTGCTCGCGGCTGCGCTTCCAGGCTTCCTCGCGGTCCTCGTCCCAGTCGCCCCAGCCCGAGTTGATGGACATACGGTCGCACCCAAGTACCTCGGCAAGTTCAATGCCGTGTTTAAAGTACGCCAGGCTGCGCTGTTCATGCAGCGGCTTGCGTGCGCAGTACTGCCAAGGATAGACAACATTCTCGGGGCACAGAGTACGATACCTAAGCCCACGGTCTGCAGCCTTTTTCGCCAGGACCTCAGCCTCAAAGTAGCCCGTATGGTCGAGCGTCACATGCGGCTCTGCACACCACAGCTCAATGGACTCAAAGCCCAAGCGCTGCTGCACATCAAGGAAGTAATCGAGCGACCACATGATGTAGTGGATATTCATGCCCGCAATCTGCTCGCGACGCAGCGTCGGTTTGGATTCAGACATCTTATGCCTCCTTATTTCGATCGAACACGATTTGTCCGTCCGACATCGTCATATCAACCGCAAGATCGCGTGCGTCGCGATAATCGAGGTCGAACACATCCCGATCGAGCACGCAGATATCAGCAAGCTTGCCAACCTCAAGCGTACCCAGCTCGTCTTCGCGAATCAGATCGTACGCGCCCCCGGCAGTCCAAGCGCGCAAGAGCTCGACAAGCGTCAGCGTGTTGACCTCATTCACGGGCAGTCCGTCGGCGAAGAATCCGCCGCACGCGCTGTAGATTGACTCGCCCAGGCTCGGAATCAGCAGTGGCAAATCCGTTCCACAGCACACTGTGCATCCGGAATCTTCCATGCCGCGGCGATTCCAGCTGTGCAAAAGTCGCGTCTCGCCAATTTGTCGACGCATCATCGACAGGCAATCCTCGCGCCGGTCCAGCGTCAGAATCTGCGGATAGACCTCGCAAATTCCACCTAACTTGCCAAACTCGACAAGATCGGTCGGGTCAGAGTTCTCGAGATCGGTAATCGCATGGCGGCGAAGCATCCGTCCATGCTCGTCTCGAGGCAGCGAGGCATAGAGCGCCACGGTGCGGCGAACGGCGCCATCGCCCTGGCAATGCAAGGAGTATCGGAAGCCCTCAGCATCAATTGCACGCAGCTCGTTCTCAATCAGATCCCACTCTGGCTCCTCGACGACCGTCTTGCCGGCAGCGCCCGCATCGGCCGTGTCCTCATAGGGGTCAATCATCTCGGCAAGCCCCGCCCATACGCCGCGATCGGTCATACGGTTGAAGCCAGAAAAACGAACGAACGGTCCCCGGAAGCGCTCTCGCGCCTCGCGGGCATATGCCAGATTTGCACCGGCGCCCACCGGCTGCGACATCATAGAGACGCGAACCGTCAGCTCACCAGATTCCTCACGGCGAGCCATTTCGTCGGCAAAGCCGTAGTAGTCATCAAACGCCATTTCCTTGATGGCGGTAACGCCGCGCTCGTTAAGCATGCTCATGTAGTCCGAATACCCGGCACGCACCTCGGGCAGCGCAAGGAAATCGCTCATCATGCGCCAGATCTTCTCGGCATAGCACGCTTGGGGTGTAAAGCCATATCGCGCACTGGCGGCAGCATTGAGAACGCAGGTCTCCGCGCCCGGCGTAAAGCAGACGACAGGGATATCGCCAAAACACTCGTCAAACACAGCTGCTGTATTTGCGTTCTCGGCATCCGATGCCAACGTTTCGGGTAGGTTGTGGCCAAAAGCCGCCGCGCAATCCGGATGACCTTCTTTCCATGCACGCAAGAGCGACACGGCCTCTTTGGCATCAGCGATGCCGGACAGATCAGACCCCAACGTCCGCAGCGCCCAACCTGTATAGAAGGTATGCACATCGATCAGGCCAGGCATGACAGTGCGGTCGCCCAGGTCAACTACCTCGTCCGCCTGGGTCAAATACGAAGCTAGCTCACACTTGGTGTCAACAGCCTCAATTCGATTGCCACGGACCGCTACGAAACCTTCAAACGGCAGGTCCCCCGTACCGGTAAAGACGCTCTTAGACGTCAGGACCGTCAAACGATCGGACATCACAACCACCTACGCCGGAAGCATGCCGGAAATGGCAGTAATGACCAAGCCAAACACGACCATGAAGATGAAGAACTTCCAAATGGTCTTCCACCATTGGCCAAACGAAATTTTAGCCACGGCAAGGCCGGCGACCGTCATGCCCGCCACGGGGCTGATGGTGTTGATGGTCTGGTTGGCAAACTGGAGCGCAGTGACGGCCGCCTCGGGATTGAGGCCCATGAGCTCGGTCAGGGGGCCCATAACGGGCATGGTGAGCGCCGCCAGGCCAGAACTCGAGGGAACCAGCAAAGAGAGCAGACCAAGGACGACATACATAAACGTGGTGTAGACGGCGGCGGGTGCACCGGCGAGCGCGGTAGCGAGCGCCTGGAGGATGGTGTCGATGATCATGCCGCCCTCGGCGATGACCAGAATACCGCGAGCGATACCGATAACGACGGCAGCGTACGCAAAGTCGGCGAGACCCTTAACGAACTCCTCTGCGATCGTCTGCTGGTCAAGGCCGCCCAGGATACCGGCAAGCAAGCCTATGCCAAGGAACACGGCGGAAATCTGATTCATGTACCAGCCCTGGGTAACAAGACCCCAGACGATAATGCCCATACCGCAAGCAAAATCGATAAGCACGAGCTTCTGACGGATAGTGAACTCTTCCTCGATGGAGGCATCGGTCACGGAAAATTCAATACGCTTGAGCTTATCGTCCTCGTACACAATGGACGACTCGGGGTTTTTCTTGACGCGCATGGCGTAGCGCATGGCCCATGCGATACCGACGGCAGTGAAGATGACCCAAGAAACGGCACGCAGCCACAGTTGCGGATTACCCTCGATGCCAATGATGCCTTGGGCGATCAAAACATTAAACGGGTCGATGGTCGAAGCACAATATCCCAGGTTAGGACCAAGAAAGCAGATGATGAATGCCGTCATCGAGTCATAACCGATACCCATCATGATGGGAATGAAGATGGCATAGAACGGCAGGGCTTCCTCAGACATACCAAACGTAGTGCCACAAATGGACAGCAACGTCATCGTGATGGGAATGATGAGGATGTCCTTGTTCTTGAGCTTTTTAATCACACGGCTCATGCCGGCATTCAAAGCGTTGGTCTTGGTGATGATCGCGAACGATCCGCCAATCAATAAGACGAACGCGACGACGTCGGCAGCCTCTTGGATACCCTTGGTGGGCGCTTGCAGAACCGCGAAGATATCCTGACCCAGATTGATGGTCTCGCCGGTCTCGGAATCGGTGTAGTTCTTATCGACCTGTTCATAGGTTCCAGCAACGGCGACTTCACGCTCGCCCGCCGCTGTCGAAATCGTCTTGCGCTGATACTGACCAGAGGGAACGATCCAAGTCAGGACCGCAAAGACAACGATCAGCAAGAACATGATCGTATAGACATGCGGTAATTTGAACTTAAAACGTCTGTTTGTCTTCTTCGCCTTCGTATCTGACATAGATACCTCCAAAGAACTCGAGACTGCATCGCATCTCGCTTCAACGTTTGCACAATGCAAACGTTCTATGACGTCCCATAGATTACCAGCAGCTTTTTCCTTCATCAAGATAATTTCAAACTGATTGCCGCAACGCGGTTGAACGGTCGCGTTTGCGCCGTGAACGGTATGGAAACGCCCGGTGAGATGATCCACCGGGCGCTTCCATTCGCAATGTCCTAGATGTCAAAAACGTAGCGAGACCCAACGATTCGCTGACGACCGATGATAAACGGCCGCCGCTGCTCATCGAAAAAGAAGGCTTCCATATAAAACAAGGGTTCGCCAACGGGAACTGCCAACAGCCGAGCGACCTCGGGCGACGCGCACGCGATCTCGAGTGTGCACGGGTCGGTAAACGCGGGCGTACGGCCCGTCCGGTTACGCACGAACTCAAAAATGGATTGGTTAGATAGAGGTGCCGTTGATAGATAGGCGTTGTCCTCGTAAACGTATATGTTGTTCTCGAGCATGACGGGGACTCCATCGGCAGTGCGCACGCGCTCAACGCAAATCAAGTCAGTTCCAACGGGAACACCAAAGAACTGTGCTTCGGTGGAATCCGCCGGCAGTATCTTTCTCGAAATGACACACGCCCCCGGTTCCATTCCGTTAACGCGGCATGCGTCCGAAAAACTCTGAACGTCATCCTTCTGGCGAATCTTGCGCTTGAGCTTGGGAGCATTGACAAACGTGCCTTTCCCCTGTCGCTTCGTTAGATAGCCCTGCTGGACGAGCTCCTCAATAGCGCGTCGCACGGTAACGCGACCAACTTTATAGCTCTCAGCCAATTCGAATTCGTTGGGTATCCGCGCGCCTGCCTTGTAGGCGCCGGAGTTGATTTCGTTTTTAATGATATCAATGACCTGTTGGTACAGCGGTATCGCTGCTTTACCGTCAGTTGGCCCTTCAGTCGGTGGCATATACCCTCTCCCAGCACAATTAATTCTAAAACGGGCTTAAGGGCATTCAACAAGCCCTTAAGCCCGCATTAGCTTAAAGTATGCTAGGTGTCGCACCAAAATGTTGGCTATTTACTCATCAGACCCGAAAAACGCGCAACTACCGCGCTCCTAAGAAAGCGTGAGCAGCTCCGGCAGCTGGTCGATAATCTTGTCCGCGGCATCCTGGCTAAAGCCAAAGCGCTCCTCGCGCTTGGCAATGACCGTCAGGCCGGCTCGCTTACCCGCGGTAATGCCCGGAACGGAATCCTCAACGCAGCAGCAGCGATTCGCGGGCAGCCCCAGCAGGTCCAGCGCATGCAGGTAGATGTCGGGCTCGGGCTTGCTCTCCTTAAACTGCTCGCCGCTCACCACATACTCAAAGGCATCCGACAGCCCGCATGCGTTGAGCACTTCCTCGATGCTAACCATGGGCGACGAGCTGGCAAGCGCCACGCGAACGCCACGGCGCGGCAGCTCTCGAATCGTATCCACGGCGCCTGGGTTAATCAAAGCCTGATAGTCGCGCGGACGCTTATGCGCCCACTCGTCCCAACGGGCCAACGCTTCCTCGCCAGTGAAATGCCCCTTACCGGCGCGCTCAAACCAATCGACCAGCAAATGCAGGAAGAACTGATGCGAGGTACCAACCTGCCCATTCAACTCCTCTTGAGTCAGGTTAAGCCCAAGCTCCTTGGCAAACGCGGCAGTCTCGCCCAGGTAGTAATACTCGGTATCGACAATGACGCCGTCCATGTCAAAGATAACGGCGTCGAACGGAAATACGGACACGGCACCCTCCCTAACAAAAGGGCGCCCGCAAGCGGACGCCCGAACCATGCATTATCGGCGATTCTAACCCAGCAGCTTATCCAGCGCCACCGCAATACCGTCTTCGTTGTTATTGGCGGTCACCATCTGGGCTACAGCCTTAACCTCATCGACGGCATTGCCCATGGCAACACCAGTGCCGGCCCACTCAATCATGGACTTGTCGTTCTGTCCGTCGCCAAACGATACGACCTCGCTGGCATCGATGCCGAGCTTGGGCAGGGCACCCTCGAGCGCACGGGCCTTGTCGATACCGGGCGCCGTAAACTCGAAGTACCAGTCGGCCGTAAACATACCCGAAAGCGTCTGAGTAAAGGGCGCGTACATCTCCTCGTGATGCGCTTGCAGATAGGCCGGGTCGCCCGCAGTGAGTAGCTTGTCCACAGGATAAGCGTCAGCGACCTCATGCAGGCTCTCCACCTCGCGGATCTTAAGATCGCACGCATCGCGCTCATACTTGACGATATTCTTCTGCGAGCCGTCAGGCAGCGTGATCATGCAATGATACGAGTCCTCGACGTGTAAATCGCGACCGAGCGAAATCATAGGGATCACGTCAAAATTACGCAGGTGATCAATCAGGCGATGCAATTCGTCGGCAGGCATAGCCTGATCGAACAGCACCTCGTCGGTCTGGGCATCGACGACGTGAGCGCCGTTAAAGGCCACCAGCAGACCGTCATGGTTTTGAAGGTCGAGCTCCTGTGCCAAGGCGTGCAGCCCCCATGCGGGACGGCCCGAAGCCAAAATGAGCTTAATGCCCGACTCCTGCGCCGCGAGCAGCTTCTCGCGCGTACGCGGGCTAATCACTTTCTGGTCGTTGGTGAGCGTACCGTCGATATCCATTGCGATGGCTTTGATTGCCATATATGCCTCCCTGTCATTGAACAACCTTGTCTGAGCCATCATACAGAACACCCACCGCGACTCCGTTTGCAACGGGCAAAAAGTCATATATTGTCTCAAACATGGACGGGACGCCATCTCGGGGCTCAGTCGTTCCAGCCCAAACGCCGAGCCACCACATGCAAAGCTAACGACGCTAAACGCGGCCGCCCCACTGACCTCATTTCATCCCGGAGAAAAAATTTCAAAATTAGTTCTTGTCAAATCAGCAAAACGAACGTAATTTAAAGATGACCGCTCCGGTGGTCATCGTTTGATCGAGCATATTCAGTTTCAGTTTTCAGCGTGTAAGAGAAAGAAGATCGGCAAAGTACAACCCCAAACGCAATGACAACTTAATGAGGTAACTGCCGCATGTGAGGCACCCAGGGCATTGCTGTCTCGATTTTGAGCACGATGCCTTCCGCCTTGCATGGGCCGTTCCATCCCGCCCCTGCAGCAACTGCCTCACGGGCTCATTGAAAACCGCATAGCACCCCAACGTCAGCACATCACCCACGGCAAGCACATCACTCACGACAACCAACACATCAACAAACAGCACGAACATCAACCGATTGGAGAAGCTATGACAAACCACCACGCTGAAGACGGCGAAAAGAAAAGCATTCTGGATGCCCGCATTGAGCGAGCATATGCAAACGAATATGACGCCGCCTTTGCCGCCGCGACCATCAAGAACTACGCGTCGCTACCGCTCGCGACGATCTTGGCCGACCGCCCTCAACTGCTGAAGCGCTGCACAAAGATCATGGGGACCCCGACATTCGCAAGTTGACAGACCCCTATGCCCCAAAACGCGACAACGATTCGTACGTTCTTACCGTAGGCTGCCTAGCCCATATGCTTACGGCGCTCGACACGAAACTCAAGCTCAAATGGGAACCCGACGAGCGTCATGAACTCGAAAGCAAGCGGAACACCCTGCGCACCGCACTGTTCCTTCCGTTGGACGGCCTCAAGCGCTGCAACGTCGAGCTCAATACACGGGCGCGGCAAAAGCCCGGGACCACGGGGCAGAAAACTCCAAGACCCCATGCGGCCATCGTCGACCGCAACCGATATAACCGCATGACCGCGCACTTTTCTGCCGAGGGAGCAGCCATAAGGACGCTGATCGACCTGCTGTGCCTCCTGAGCATCAACGAGCTATTTGAGGGCTATCTCGCCCTTGTTCCCGCGACGGCACCCAAGTCGGTAGCAAAGATCATCGAGACCTGCAGACGCCAGTTTGAGCGCCATCGCAATGGCAGCGAGATGAACGCCAGCATCGCGCAGTACTACGCGGCTCATTACAAAAATGACGGATGTGCCCCTGTCGAGCATCAGCTGCGGCTCGCCTACACCACGCCCGCCGCAACGCTCTATCGCTTTGGAGCCCTTGGCGCTTGCGAGCCGCACGAACAGGCAGCCTGCCCCACAACCGAACTCGATCTCAGGCTCGGACGAACCCTGTAGCCCGCCAGCCCCTCCGCGGGCAACAATCCTATTCCTCCACAACACAACCAACAGAAAGGAGTCCTCATGGACACCAATCATTCCCCCATCATCAGCCCCCTCACCATGCGTGAATCCGCCCGAGGCATCACGCTCACCAGCATTTACGATGAGATGCTCGCCCGTCGCGAGCTCTCCGTCATGGGAAACATCGAAACCCCGATGGTTCACGACCTATGCCAGCAGATCCGCCTGCTCGATGCCACCGACCCCAGCCGTCCCATCACCATATTTGTCGCCAGCGCCGGCGGAAGCGTGCGATCGGGTCTTGCGATCTATGACGCCATGCGCCTCGCATCGTGCCCCATCCGCACCGTCTGCCTGGAATTCGCCGCGTCCATGGGCGCCGTGATCTTTATGGGCGGCGACGATCGCCGTATGGCGCCCCATGCAGAGCTCATGATTCACGACCCGCTGATCCCCCAGGGGGCAGGCGGCTCGGCACTTGCGCTGCAGGAAACCAGCCGGCGTCTCATGCAGACCCGCAAGACCCTCACGCAAATCCTCTCGGACCGCAGCGGCCTCACGCCCAAGCGCATCCAGTCCCTCACTGCAAAAGACACCTACCTTTCGGCCGAGCGCGCCGTCGAGCTCGGCTTTGCCCACGAAATCCTCTCGACCACCAAGGAGGTCGCCCATGTCTAACCTCGCCAGCCGCCTCGCCGCATCTGAGTCCGCATTGTCCACCATCCTCGCCAAGGATCGAACGCTTTCCTGCGACACCCGCCAAACGGGACTCAACAACAATGCACTTGTGATCGGCCCCTCGGGAGCCGGCAAGACCCGAAACGTCCTCAAGCCCAACCTACTGCAAATGAACGCAAGCTACATCGTGCTCGACACCAAAGGCACGCTCTGTCGCGAAGTGGGACCCGTGCTGGCAGCCCACGGTTACCGCGTGCAATGTCTCAACTTCGCCGACCTCAACACCGTCCCGGCCCTTGCGCCCGGCATCGAGCGCTGCGGCTACAACCCCCTGAGGCACATTCGCCGCAAGGCGGACGGCAGGCCCAACCAGCAGGACATCCTCTCGGTGGCAAAGGCCATCTGCCCCATCGAGGACAACAACCAGCCTTTTTGGGATCATGCGGCGGCAAACCTGCTGTCGTGTCTTATCGCCTACGTCACCGAACAGCTACCCGCCGACGAGCAGACGATCAGCTCGGTCATCAAGCTGATCGAGCACCTGCAGGACGGTGCCACGGGTCGATTGTTTGACGACCTGATCACGACCGACCCCCAAAGCTATGCCCTCTCGCTATGGCGGCGCTACGCCATTACGCAAAATGCCGAGCGCATGCACGCGAGCATCGTCGGCATCCTTGCCGAAAAGGTCATGTGTCTGGGATTCGACGGTGCGGCACAGCTCTATCGTGAGTGCCATCAGGTGGACTTCGCTTCCATGGGACACACCCCCTGCGCCTTGTTTGTAACCGTGAGCGATATTGACCGCAATCTCGATCCGCTGACCGGCCTCTTTATTTCGCAGGCGTTTATGGGCCTCATTCGTGAGGCCGATAGGCAGCCCGACGGCAGCCTGCCCGTGCCCGTGCGCTTTATGCTCGATGACTTCGCAAATCTGCAGATCCCCCAGATCGACAACGTGCTCTCGATTATCCGAAGCCGCAACATCTGGGCAGCGCTGCTGCTGCAGTCCACCAACCAGCTCGATGCGCTCTATGGCGAGGCACGCGCACGCTCCATCATGGGCAACTGCGACACGCATCTGGTGCTGGCGTTCCAGGATCCCGAGAGTGCCCGGGTGTTTTCCGACCGCGCCGACGCGCTGCCCAGCACGCTCATGGCGACGCCGATTGATCGCTCGTGGCTCTTTGTACGCGGTCGCACTCCCGAACAGGTCGAGCGCTTTAGGCTCGAAGACCATCCGCTCTACGGGGAGCTGCCCGAGGCGCAGCGAGGCCATGCGGAGGCCGAGATCTAGGCGCAGGGTTCTCGCAGCGCGCGGCGCCCCGGCGATGTTCCACAAAGGCCGTGCGCCCCGGGACCACGGCAAAGCAAAGGGGCCCGCATCCGATAGGATACGGGCCCCTGACTATAAGACGCGATGCGTTAACAGCAGCGACTACTTGCGATGCGCGCGGTAGAACTCGATGAGCGCCTGGGTCGAAGCGTCCTGCTCGGCCTTGGCGGCGTCGTCGTGGAAGGCAGGGGTGATCTGCTTGGCAAGCTGCTTACCCAGCTCGACGCCCCACTGGTCGTAGGAGTCGATGCCCCAGACCGTGCCCTCGACAAACGTGATGTGCTCGTACAGGGCAATGAGCTCACCGAGCGCGAACGGGGTCAGCGTGTCGCCGAAGATCGAGGTCGTCGGACGGTTGCCCTCAAAGCAGCGGGCCGGGACGATCTGCTCGGGCGTGCCCTCGGCACGAACCTCGTCGGCCGTCTTGCCAAAGGCGAGCGCCTTGGTCTGGGCCAGGAAGTTGCCCAGGAACAGCTCATGCACGTCCTGGCCGCTATCGGTCGCAGGGTTGGCAGTATTGGCGAAGGCGATGAAGTCGGCCGGAACCACCACAGTGCCCTGGTGCAGCAGCTGGTAGAAGGCATGCTGGCCGTTGGTGCCGGGCTCGCCCCAGAAGATCTCGCCGGTATCGGAGGTCACAGCGCTGCCGTCCCAGCGAACGTGCTTGCCGTTGGACTCCATGGTGAGCTGCTGCAGGTAGGCCGGGAAGCGGTGCAGATACTGGCAGTACGGAAGCACGGCGTGGCTCTTGGAGCCGAAGAAGTTGACGTACCAGACGTTGAGCAGGCCCATCAGCGCGACGGCGTTGCTCTCGAGCGGCGTGTTGCAGAAGTACTCGTCGATGGCGTGGAAGCCCTCGAGGAACTGCTGGAAGCGCTCGGGGCCGAGCACGACGATCAGCGACAGGCCCACGGCGGAGTCGACGGAGTAGCGGCCGCCGACCCAGTTCCAGAAGCCGAAGGCGTTGGCGGGGTCGATACCGAAGGCCTCGACCTTCTCGAGTGCGGTGGAAACGGCGACGAAGTGCTTTGCCACGGCCTCGGCGTTCTGCTCCTCGGAGCCGTCGATGGCGCCCTGAGCCTTGAGCTGCTCGAGCATCCAGGCCTTGACCTCGCGAGCGTTGGTGAGGGTCTCAAGCGTGGTGAAGGTCTTGGAAACGATGATCACGAGCGTGGTCTCGGGATCGAGGCCCTTGAGCTTCTCTGCCTGATCGTTGGGGTCGATGTTGGAGATATAGCGGCAGTCGATACCGGCGTCGGCGTAGGGACGCAGAGCCTCGTAGGCCATGACCGGGCCCAGGTCGGAGCCGCCGATGCCGATGGACACCAGGTGCTCGATCTTCTTGCCGGTAACGCCCTTCCACTCACCGGAGCGAACGCGCTCGGCGAAGGCATACATGCGGTCGAGGACCTCGTGCACGTCGGCGACGACGTCCTGGCCGTCGACGATGAGCTGGCCCTTCTCGGTTGCCGGGCGGCGCAGCGCGGTGTGCAGAACGGCGCGGTCCTCGGTGGTATTGATGTGCTCGCCGGAGAACATGGCGTCGCGGCGCTCCTCGAGTTTCACCTCGCGGGCAAGATCGCACAGCAGCTTGACGGTCTCATCGGTCACCAGGTTCTTGGACAGATCGAAGTGAAGGTCGCCAGCGTCAAAGCTCAACTTATTCACGCGGTCGACATCGGCGGCGAACCAGGCCTTGAGGTCGATGCCCTCGGCCTCGAGCTTCTCCTGATGGGCCTCGAGCGCCTTCCAAGCGGCGGTCGACGTAGCGTCGATAGGTGCGGCAACAGTTGCCATAGAGTCCTCCTCAACATACGGGCGCATACCTCCATGCACCCGGATAATCAGACGCCCCTATTCTAGCGCAGGTCAAGACCGTAATCAGCGAGCGTTGCCAATCCGCCCCCAAACGGCGACCGACCAAAAAGGGACAGGTTTATTTTGGCAGGTCAAACGCTTTACCAACCAAAATAAACCTGCCCCTTCCTGGCGGGTATTAGGCCGCGGCGCATACGCTGCCGAGCAGCTCGCGCAGAGGAGACCCAATACCCTCAAGCAGTTCGGGAGCGATAATGGCAAAAACGGGAACCTCGCCGGCTCCCACGACGGCAGGCACTTTGCCCTCCGAGACAATACATCCATAAGGGACAAAACCGTCTTCGCCGGCATCGAGCGCCGCCATGCGACGGGCGAGTTCGCGCGCAAAGCCGGCAGTATCGGCATCGCCAATCGCCAAGACAAAGTCCACACCTTCGTCGGTCGCCAGGGCCACGGCTTCGTCGATCAGCTCGTCTCCCCCATCGCCAACCGAGCCGCAGCGGAAAAGCACGCGCTCGAGCAGAGCTCGATCAACCGAGCCGAGTGCCGCCGAAACGAGCTCATCGCGCGTATGTTTGTCACCGCCCAGCACGACCAGCGCCTTGGTGCCACCGTAGTGAGCGACCAATCGTCCGCACCAGCGAGCCACGTCTCCATCCGCAACAAGGCGCGTCGGCATACCAAACCCATAATTGACCATCTTTCCCACAACCCTTCCGTGCGTATAGGCGGTATCAATCGTTAGGCTCATGCTACGAAGCAAGGTTTTCCGAGCTGTTTCGCGCTCTTTAGAGCTGCGTTAAAACCCGATGCAGCCGCACGACCATACCTGCCAAAAAGGGACAGGTTTTGACGATGTCCGGACGAGCGCGTATTATCGAACATGTATTCGTTAAGAACATGTGTTTGATGGGAGGACGCGTGGGGCACGAGCGTCACACCTATATCTGCATCGACCTCAAGACGTTTTACGCCAGCGTCGAGTGCGTCGACCGCGGGCTCGACCCGCTCACCACCAACCTGGTCGTTGCCGACGAATCGCGCGGACGCACGACCATCTGTCTCGCTATCACGCAGGCCATGAAGGACCTCGGAATCCATAACCGCTGCCGTCTGTTCGAGATTCCCGACGGCATCGACTACATCAAAGCAGTGCCGCGCATGCAGCACTACATGGAGGTGTCGGCGCAAATCTACGGTATCTACCTGGAATATGTCAGTCCGCAAGACGTTCACGTCTACTCAATTGACGAGTGCTTTATCGACGTGACGCCCTATCTGGACCTCTACCATACCGACGCTGAAATCTTCGCCTGTATGCTGCGTGACGAGGTCCTGGGGCGCACCGGCATCACGGCAACGGTCGGCATCGGCCCCAACCTATTCCAGGCCAAGGTGGCACTCGACATTACCGCCAAGCACGTACCCAACCGCATCGGCATACTCGACGACGAGACGTTCCGCAAGGAAATCTGGCCCCATCGCCCCATCACCGACATCTGGGGTATTGGCCCCGGCGTGGCGGCGCGTCTCGAAAAGTACGGCGTCTACGACCTGATGGGCGTCGCAGCCCTCGACGAGAACCTGCTCTATGACGAGCTCGGCGTCAACGCCGAGTACCTGATCGACCACGCTTTTGGGCGCGAACCGACAACCATCGCCGACATCCAGGCCTATCGCCCCCAGGCAACCTCGACCACGACCGGACAGGTGCTCTCGAAGGGCTATGCCTACGAACAGGCCTATACGGTGTTGCGCGAGATGGTCGATGCAGCCGTACTGGACCTGGTCGACAAGCACGTGGTGTGCGACAGCATCTCGCTCTTTGTGGGCTATGCAAGCGAGCGCGCCGATATCCGCCGGCTCGATGCCAGCGGCACAGCGCAATATATCGACGGCTGCGGGCACCTACGCTCAAGCACCTCGGGAATCGAGCCGACCGCAAGCGATAGCCCCGAACTTGCACCCCGCGCGCCCAAGCCCGTCCAGCGCGACGACGAGCGCCGTCGCATGGTTCGCGAGGCGCAGGCGATTGACGGCATCTTCGTGGGCGAGCACGGCGGAAAGCCGCGTGGCGGTTATGCCGCGCTCTTTGCCCATTCCAATGCGTCTCGAAAGCTACCCGAACGAACCAATTCGTTTAAGAAGATCATGGGCTACTTCGATGACCTGTGGGCACAGACCGTCGACCCCAAACGACCTGTCAAACGTATTAACCTGGGCTTCGGAAACCTTATGCCCGAAGAGTTTGCCACCATCGATTTATTTAGCGATGTCGAGGCCGACGGACGCGAACGCGACCTGGCCCGCGCCGTGCTGGCCGTAAAAGGCAAATATGGCAAGAACGCCCTGGTCAAAGGACTGAGCTTTACCGCAGGCGCCACCGCACGCGAACGCAACGACCAGGTTGGGGGACATCGTGCCTAAACCCAAGCAACAGCCCATGCGCCCGCCGACCGCCTTTGAGCGTCTGGCCGACCCCGAGGGTAGGCGGCGATCAGCCGACCCCAAACGTACCGCCAACGGCGCCGTCCGCGCCAACCGCGCCGCACAGTTTATGCCATTCGCCGCTCTCACGGGATACTACGAGCTCGTACGTAAGCAAGAGATTACCGTTGAGCCCAAATGTGAGCTGACGGAAGAAAAAGCCCTCGAGCTTTCAAATAAGCTCGAGGGCCTCAAGCGTGGCGACCTGGTGCGTGTCACCTATTACGATACGTATGGCTATCGTAGCCGCACGGGCATTCTCGACGAGGTGCTTCCCGCGTTCAAACTGCTCAAACTCCGGGACATCGCTATCAAATTCGACGACATCCAAGACATCGAGCTGCGCGGTCGCGCCTAGGCGCAAGCGAACGCATGACCCTATAGCTTCATGACGTAATAGCCTGCGCCCTTCACGGCGCCCTCAAGCGCCTCACGATCGATTGGGTTTTTAGAGCGCACGTTCGCCGTGTGATCGGCATACGTCACCGTGGCCCAAATGCCATCCAGCGCATTCAAAGCATTCGCGACGTTTTGAGCACAGCCGTCGCAGCTCATACCGCCAATGAGCAGCTCCTCGCAATAGGGATAGTGAGACTCATCGGTATCGGTCACCACGGCTCTCTTGACCTTCTTACCGCACGCACCATCGCTGCAGCAGCTTTTGCCGTGCGTCGACGCGACAATACGTCGCAATCCAAATAACATGCCGACGGCAATTACGGCAAGCACGATAAGATTTGCAGGGTTAAGCAGGTCTTCCATATGCTCCTCTTCCTGTAAAGCTCTAGCCAAATACCCCCATGGGGTGTCCCCCATCTTACCCCAAACTCGTGTCAGTTCGGTCAAATAGTTTCCCTTTTCAAACTTTTTAGTTGACCAAGGCTTACTTTCGTGTATAAGTTTTCCTAGGCTAACAGATGGGGAACCGAAAGGAGCACCGTGACTCGAACCATCGACATTCCAACGTTTCAAGCGACCGTCGTACGCAACTGCTCCCCCACGCTCGCGAGCATCAAACCCGCTTCGCTCTTTACCTATCCCGGTCTCTACGCAAACCAAAACGGAAAGCCCGGCAACCCTCATATCAAAACGCGTCGCACGCGCCTGCTTGCCGTCATAGCCCAGTGCAACCGCGAGCTTGAGCCACTCGGCATCCACATGAGCGTCCTCGTCTGGCGTCCTTGCGGAGCGCTGATCTACGTGTACCGCCCCGCCGCCCTCATGCGCTACTTATCCGACCCTCGAGCCGCAGCAGTTCTTGCCACCGAAGGCTACGACGTTTGCAACCTGAGCGCATCCCTTGTGCATCTAGCCGCACGCATTACGCTGGCGAGCAGCAATGTTGCGGAAAGCGCCTGCGACAGTGGACTTTGTGTTATCGCGCAGAGCGATACGTGCGATAAGAGCTGTGCTTGCGAGTTTCCTCACGAAATTGGCTATTTTTTGGGCTACCCCTACGAAGACGTGCATCAGTTTATTGCCCAGCACGGCGAAAACTACAAGGTTTTTGGTGCTTGGAAGGTGTACTCAAACGTCGAGGCGGCGCTTGCGACCTTTGACTCTTATCGCGCATGCACGCAATACCTTACCTACATCTATCAGCAGGGCTGTACCCTTGAACAGCTTGTTCAGGCAGCCCGATAGAACATACAAAACGCGGCTGCATGCCGCACAACCGAAAGGACCCAACATGAGCAAGATCGCCGTCGTCTACTGGAGCGGAACGGGCAACACCGAGGCCATGGCAAACTTCGTCGCGGAGGGCGCGGTGTCCGCCGGCGCCGAGGCCGAGGTCATCCCTTGTGCCGACTTCTCTGCCGACAAGACCGCCAGCTACGACGCCATCGCCTTCGGCTGTCCCGCCATGGGCTCCGAGGAACTCGAGTACGACGAGTTCCAGCCGATGTGGGATGAGGTCAAGGAGAACCTGGGCGACAAGAAGGTCGTCCTGTTTGGCTCCTATTCGTGGGCCGAGGGCGAGTGGATGGACAATTGGAAGGCCGATGCCGATGAGGCCGGCGTCAATGTCATCGATTCCGTCATCTGCTTCGATGCGCCTGATGACGAGGCCGAAGCCGCCTGCAAGGCCTTGGGCGCCGAGCTGGCCTAAACTGCCCATCGCCACGCCAACCGCAACGTAAACGGGCCCCAGGTCGCCAAGACCCGGGGCCCGTTCATCTATTAAGCCGCGCACAGGCGGCATAGTCGCGCCCGCGCGTCAAACGGCGGGCGCAATGCGCATTGAATTGCTACGCGTTCTTACGAGAACGCACGAACCACGCGCCAATGACCGCAAGGCACACGATGCCAGCGACGACACCGGCAACGGCAACAGGATTCACGCCGCTCTGCCCAGCCGAGGCATCCTTGCGCGATGCGGCGGCAGTAGCGGTCTTCGCCTTCGAACCAGAAGATTTGTCAGAGCTAGACTCCTTGCCGGATTCGCTCTTGGCGGAATCCGCGTGCTCCGCCGTCTCCGGCTTCGCGCCATCCTGCGAAGTGGTAGCGCCCTGCTTTCCACCGGTGCCGTTGCCATCCTGCGAGGCGGGCGGCACAACCGCAGGTGTCGGGCTCTTCGTCGGAACCGTAGGTACGGGAACCTCGGGCGTCACAGGCTCTTTAGGATCACTCGGCTTGACGGTGCCGGCCTTCACATTGCCGATCTTGGTCCAACTCACGCCGGCACCCGCGAACTTATAGGCCGAAAGGGCCCGCAAGACCTGCACGGTGGCAAGCGCGTTGGCATTGCCGGGTTTGCCGTCTGATCCCATGGTGTGAGCGTATCCCTTGCCGTCAGCAACTTCATAGGCGGCAATCGCGGTAATCAGACTATTTGCGCCCGTCGCAAAACCGTTCTTGGAATTTGCGGGGTCCTTGCCGAGCGCCACAAGAGCAAGCAGCACCTGGGCATTCGACTCAACAGACCCAAAATCGCAAAGACCGTTCATCCGCCCCTTAAGGAAGCCGAGCGCTTTGTCGACAGCGGACGCAACAGAGAGCTGACCATTCGAAGCCAGGGCAGCGGCACATGCGTCGCCGTCAACATAGGGCGCAAGCGCCTGCAGCGCCATGGCGGTCATATCGACGTTGCTTGCACCAGCCGTATCAATGGTAAAGCCGCCATCCGAGTTTTGGAACGTGAGCAGCGTGCAAACAAGCTGAGCACGTGTCCAGGACGAGCCGAATGCAGACAGCGCTTCATCCGAAACGCGCGCCTCGTCAAGGGCGATCAACGCATAGACCAAGTTATTCGCCGAAGCCGCAAGGTCGCCGTGCGAGCATATGACGGCAGCAAGGTTAACGCCATCAAAAGACGTAATGTTCTCGCCAAGTGCAGCCAACGTAAGCGCAACGCGCTCGCAATCCGTTACCTTGGCGGTGCTACCGGCCCACTCGGCCTTATGGTCGGCAAGAGACTTCTTGTAATTCTTGATAAGCGCGTCGTCGATCTTGCGCCCCGATTTTGCGAAGGCGTAGATTTCCCATTCCTGGCCATAGGTGTACGCATCGGTCGTGCGGTTGGCGTCAAAGTACTTGGCGGCAGAGAGGGCACCCTTATCGGCCTGCGCCTCGTTATCCGGCGAGGCGGCGATACCGTCAACCGTAATCTCAAAGGAGACGGCCTTGGCGCCGGCAGTCTGGTCGACCGGAGTACCCGTCACCGTATAGGTACCGGCCTTGTTGGCCGTTAGAACATAGGTTCCGCTCGCTACAAACAGCCCGTCGTCGGGAGCACCGTCAACGTGCTTCCAGTCACCCAGAGCACGACGGTCGATGCTCACAGCATCCGACGCATCCTGGCCATCTGCGCCCGTCACGGTCCATATCATGCCGGGCTCGGAGACACTCCAGCCCTCGGCATCGTTCTCGCCCACATAGCTCAGGTCGAGCCCGACCGTCTTGCCGGCCTTAATGGACGCGGGAGCATTTGCGATGGTCACCGATTTCAGCGGGTTTCGGTAAGCGTAGGTAACCTCTCGCTTGCCCGAGGAGATAACG
Organism: uncultured Collinsella sp.; assembly: GCA_900541725.1. Taxonomy (GTDB): domain Bacteria; phylum Actinomycetota; class Coriobacteriia; order Coriobacteriales; family Coriobacteriaceae; genus Collinsella. Next base: position 88,703 of record UQLB01000005.1, read on the forward strand.
CTGCCGTCCTGGTTTTCGACCGTCGCCTCGAATGTCGTCTTGCCGGCCTTATACGGCGTAAATCCAATATCGCCGCTTGTAGTGTACTCGGCGACTGCACTATCGCTCGAGGTGACCGTGTAGTTTGCACGGTCACTCGCATACTCCGGGCCCACAACCGGTGCAGCCTTGTCGGTCAGGAAAGCACCCTTGGCAAGCGGATTACGGCCATGCAGATAAACAGTCTTGCCGTCCTCGTTGTAGCCAAGCGAAATGCTCGTCGCCGGCACATAGGTCGAGGTAACCTTTACGCTCTTATCGGCAAGGTCGACGTTCGTTCGCGAGGAGACCGAAATCGTGGCCTCGCCCGCCTGCTTAAAGTAGAAGCATGCCGATCCGGGATTGGAATAGAGCACGTTCGAAGGCGTACCCGCAAAGCGAAAACGCGTATAGGAAACAGGGGTGTACTCGCCCTCAGCGGCGTCGGCGTAATGAACACGGATCTCGAGGTTCTTGACCTCGGAGCCCGTAACCGCAATAGTGCCGCCCGTCACGTTTTCGCCGTTGTACCAAATCTGGAAATCATCAATAGGCTTGGAGATCGCCTTCACCACGACGGTCGCAACGTTCTCGGTGGTGCCGTCATCCTTATGAAGCGTAGCGGTCACCGTACCCACGGCATCGTTGTATACGTGCAGCAGGCCCGTTTCCTCGTTAACGGCGATATCTCCTCTGTTAGCGTCCGGAGTGCCCCAAGTCACCTTAGCACCCTTAGACAAACCCTTGAGCGCAAGCGTGCCCGAGACGCAGGCGGCACCGTTCTCGCCCACCACGACATCGTCGGGAGACGGGTAGAGCATGCCATCGGCGGCAGTCACGGTCCTGCCGGTGCGCGCAGATGTAAACGTCACCTCGTATTTATTGTTTGCGGCAGGGCTCTCGGGCGATTCGTAGTCCTGGTCCTCACCAAAATACGGCAAGCCATCGGCTCCCATGCCCCATGCGCTACCGTTTTCGCCACGGTTGACGTTAAGGTTTTCGACAAAGGTCGCCGTCTTCATGTCGTCGGCATCGACAGCATAGGAGTTGACGAGCGCCCTCGCGGGGAACTGAGCCTTGTTGGTAAGGCCTTCCTGCCAGTACGTATTGACGAGCTGACCGGAGCCATAACTCGCAAAGAGCACGCCGCCGGTCGCTGCAGCGGTAGACACGCAGTTAGAAATTACGCCGCCTTCGAGCGTACGGCCAAAGCCCACAACGCCCTTGCCCGTAACAGACGTGGAGCAGTTGAGAACGGCGCCCCTAATCTGGTTGCCGAGCGGACCGAACGATTTGCCGTCGACCGCTTTCTTAAGCTCGCCGGCAAAAGAGACGTTTTGGACAACGCCGATGGAGCCGACGCTCGCGAAGAGCGACTTGACGCCACCGCCATTGTTGAAGGTAATGGTGTGGCCCTGGCCGTCAAACGTGCAGTTGAGCTCACCCGAAGGACCAAAGAAATACTCATCATCAATCACGATATCGTTGTCGAGCACATAGTAGTTGTTCGCGTCCTTGACGTTCATAGAAATGAAGTCGTCCTGCGATTTAATGTGCTTGACGCTCTCGGGCTGGGCGACGGGGGCCGTCGGCTTCTTCTTCTCGAGGGCATCCTTAGCCGCATTGAGTGCCTTGACCGCCGCATTTACATCGGACTGGGAGGCATCGGCATTGTCGTTTACGGCCTTTGCGTCCGCAAGGGCAGAGGCTAGGGCAGACCACGAATCGGATGTATAGTCGGACTCCTTGAGCGCCTCGACAGACTTGATGGCAGCGGCGAGCGCATCCTTGTTAACGACAACGGGAGCAGATCCACTCGTCAAGATCGGCAGGCCGCCGTTGGACGTCCAGGTAAACCCGGTCGCCGGCGCATTGGCATTGAGCACGGTAAGAGATTCGGCAGACGAAAGGTAAAGGTCAGAGGCTTTCGCAGCATTACCCTTATCAAAGCCCCTATAGTTCATCTCGGCAGGCGAAAAACCTACGGTATAGAGGCAATTCGAAAGCGAGCCAGCCCGGGCCTCGCCCACCAGCCCGCCATTCATCTCGACGCCCGAACCGGCAAAATAGGAATTGACGATCTTGCCGGACGCCATGCCGCCGACCAGGCCGCCGGCATAGCCCATCCAACCGCTCAGGTTCACGCTCGCCGTGGACCAGCACATCTGAACGGTACCGGAAAGCGTCATGGCGATGGAGCCCACATTATCGCTACTCGAGACGGAGCCCGTCACGCCTAGGTTCTGGATAGTTCCCGTTACGTTGTTCGCGACGGCCTTGCCGCTAATGGTGACGGTATGACCCTGACCGTCCAACACGCCGGCAACGGTCTCAATCTGCTGGTCGGCACCCATCGAAATGTTCGCACCGAGTTTTACGGTAGCGCCGGCTTCGATGGTCGAAGGCATATCGGCCGCGTCGTCGACGACAACCGTCTCGCCCGAGCGCGCTACCCCAGCAGAAGCTCCGACCACTTCGGTCTGCGCGGCCGAAGTCTCCCCGTTGGACACAACGGACTGCACGGCAGTATCGGAGCCTTCTTGCTCCTGTGCGCTGTCGCCGTCATCGGACACGCCGATTTCAGCATCGGCAGAAGGTTCATCTTCGCTCGATGCACCCTGCTCAGCATCGGTCGCCGCGGCAACCTGATCAGCCATCACGGCTACGCCCGCACCCACCTCCTCGGCAAATGCAGTCATTCCGGTGCTCGAGCTGGCAAAGATAAACGCCATGAACACCACGAGGAATTTCCTCGCAACAGTTCGGATGTTTTTGAGCATCCCACTCCCCCTTGATTTGGAAGATCATTACCTCAACAAGAATCGAGGCCGATCATGTAAAGGGAAACGAGACACAGCGGGGCGCCCGCACCTGACAGCACACAACAATGGCCCGCACAACAGGCGGGACGCATAGGAGCAATATATGATGTCATCTCTTGTTCACCGGAATCCAGCGGCTTCCAAAAGACCCTCGACACGAGAAGACCGTGGGCAAGTAATCTGACTCGCAAAGACAACGTCCCCGCACACAGTAACCGCCTTGTCTGGGATTCCCACCCAGTTCCCTTTTATGCGCCAAGCGCACCCGCGGTCCGGCTTCTTTTCAAACAACATGTCATTGTATGAAAGGCCGCATGGTTGACACGCGCCCCATACCGCGTCCACAGAATTCACCAAACATGTGTCCGAAGAGTCCACGGGAGGGGTAACGGCTGTCTTTTAGCCAAAATACAAAACGGGCCGCGGCAGCATCGCCACAGCCCGTCAACTCAAACTATGCTCAAATATCAATGCAATCTAGGAAATGTTGCCCAAGAACACCTTGGTGCGTTCGCTCTTGGGGTGGTCGAAGACCTCGCTCGGCGTGCCCTCCTCCACGATAACGCCGCCGTCCATAAAGACCACGCGGTCGGCAACGTCGCGGGCAAAGCCCATCTCGTGCGTCACGACGATCATGGTCATGCCGTCGCGCGCCAAATCACGCATAACACCCAAAACGTCGCGAACGAGCTCGGGATCAAGCGCCGACGTGGCCTCGTCAAAAAGCATAACGTGCGGGTTCATCGACAAAGCGCGGGCAATGGCGACGCGCTGCTGCTGGCCACCCGAAAGCTGGCTCGGCATAAAGTCGATGCGCTCGGCCAGGCCAACCTTGGTCAGCTCCTCGATGGCGATCTTCTCGGCCTCTTCTTTGCTGCGCTTGAGTACCTTTTGCTGCGCAAGCATGACGTTCTTTTTGACTGACAGGTGCGGGAACAAATTGAACTGTTGGAACACCATGCCCAGATGCGTACGTACCTTGTTGAGGTCGACGCCCTTGGCGCACACGTCCACGCCCTCAACGACAATCGAGCCGCTCGTGGGATGCTCCAGACGATTGATGCAGCGAAGCATCGTCGACTTGCCCGAGCCCGAAGGACCCAGGACTACGACGACCTCGCCCTTGTGCACATCCAGATCGATATCGCGCAGGACCACGTTATCGCCAAAGGCCTTCTGGAGATTCTTGATGCTGACGACGACCTCGTTCGAGTTATTGGTTTCGCTCATAATAGAACCTCCTTACAGACCAGCGATATGGTCGGCGGGCGTCGCGACAACCTGTCCGGCGCTCTTGGTGGGACGCTTCTTTTTGGTTTCGGCCGTGCCCAAAAGCCTCGCCTCAAGACCGCTCACCAAGCGCGCAAGCGGCAGGGTGATGACCAGGTAGAACAGGGCGGCAACCACATACGGCGTGATGGAGCCCGTCGTGGCCACGATGGTGCGGGCGTTCATGACGATCTCGACCACGCCCACGGCCGCGAGCAGCGACGTATCCTTGTAAAGCAGGATAAACTCGCTGGTCAGCGTAGGCAGGACATTGCGGAACGTCTGCGGAATCATAACGTAGAGCAGCGTCTGGAAGGCATTCATGCCCAGCGAGCGAGCGGCCTCGTTTTGGCCCTTGGGGATCGACTGAATACCGGCGCGGAAGATCTCGCACAGGTAGGCGGACGAGTTCATGGCCATGACGATGACGCCCAACACATAGTCGTCCACCTTGACGCCGGCAAGCGGCAGGCCAAAGAACGCGATGTAGATCTGCAGGAACGCCGGCGTACCACGGATGATATTCACATAGATGCCGGCAAGGCAACGAAGGATGCGCGACTTGGAGATGCGCATGAGCGACAAGGCAAAGCCAAAGGGAATTGCCAGCGGAAACGCCACGAGCACGATCGAGAGCGACATGAGGAAGCCTTTGAAGACGATCGGCAGGCTCTGGACCAAAATGACCGGGTTCAGGAACAGGCGAAGGAACATGTTGGAATTCCATGCCTCGACCCACGGCTGCTCCTTAAGGTCGGCCAGGAAGTTATCGAATGCCGTCACGCCCTTGATCTCGACGGAAGGAATCTTGGAGATCTTCTTGGTCGAACCATCGGCCAAAGTGTAGGTGCCGCTAAAGGCCTCATCGCCGCCCTCGACGGGGAAGGTCACGCCGTAGACCTCGACACGGAAAAAGCCGCCGGCAGGCGCCGTCTCGCCAAAGTCGATCTTGAGCGTCTGGCCGTCAGCCTTGCACGTGGGCTTCATGGGCGTACGATCCATGAGGTCCTCGCCCGAGAGCATCGTCAATCGCGTGTCATCGGTACCAAACGTCGTGCCGTCGACAAACGTCAGCGAAAGACCGCTCAGTTCCTCGTCGGCATCGGCCTGAACTTCCCAGGTGATGCGCGTCTCGGTACCGCCGACCACAGCGCTACCCGAACCGGTATTGGGTCGGGCGGTAATCTTTGCGGTCTCAAGCGCCTGGGCGGTCGTGGGCGCATATGCCCCCGCACACACCAGCGCGAGCGCCACGGCCATGACGCAGGCTAGCTTTTGGAGCAAGGCGGGCAGTGGAAAACGCTGCTCCGCGGCCCCTTTGTTCAGTCGAGACAAGGTGGCTCCTATCGTAGAAGTTGCCGGCAAAACGAGACGGAAATGCTCTCCGTCAAGAGAAGCGCAAAGGCCCTCTCCGCCAAAACGGAAAGGGCCTGCGCACAATCAAGTAGCTATTTTACTTGATGTTGTACTTAGCCATGAGGGCGTCGACGGTACCGTCGTCGGTCAGGTCCTTGATGGCCTGGTTGATGTCGTCCTTGAGCTTGGTGTTGCCCTGGTTGATGGCGATGGCGTACTCCTCGCCGGTGCTGATCTGCTTGATGGTCTGGCAGGTGTTGAACTGCTCGGCGGTCAGCTGGCTGGCAACGGAGCGGTTGGTGACTACGGCGTCGCCCTTATCGGACTGCAGGGCGCTGAAGCACTCGGTGGCGTCCTTGTAGGGGACGATCTTGGCCTTGGGGAAGTTCTCCTGGGCAAAGGACTCGGCGGTCGAGCCAGACTGAACGATGATGGTAGCGTCGGCATTGTTGAGCTTCTCGCTGAAGTTGTCGGCCGTGATGTCGGTGTTATCGACCTTGGTCACGATAGCCTGATCGTCCATGTAGTAGGAATCGGAGAAAGTGACTTCCTTCTCACGCTCGGGCGTGTCGGTGATAGCCGCGATGGCGACGTCGTACTTAGCGCCCGAAGCGACACCGGGGACGAGCGTGTCGAAGTCATTGTTGACGTACTCGACATCCAGGCCCAGCTTGTCGCCGATAGCCTTAATGAGCTCAAGGTCAAAGCCCTGATAATCGCCGTTGTCATCCTTGTACTCAAACGGAGCGTACTCGGCAGAGGTGCCGACGGTCAGCGTACCGTCCTTGACGAGCGCGTACTCCTTGGAGCCGTCGACCTTCTCGACCTTAGCGTCGTCAGAGCTGCTGGAACCGGCATCGGAACCAGAGGTGGCGTTGGACGAGCCGCAGCCCGTCAGTGCGAGGGCGAGCGCCATGGCGCCCGTGGCGGCAAATGCGCCAAGCTTCTTGAGCTTCATAATCAGTCTCCTTCCGGTGACCCCGTTTGATTCAGAGGTCTGAAAAACTGATGGCTATTATGCACCCGCTTGGGAGAATCTGCAATTAGAAAACTGATTGAAACAAACCCATAACGTGAATGGAACACTCCACTTTGTGACAGTTATTACTGCTGCAACGACCTTAACAGTTTGATTTCAGCCGCATAACCTGCAAGTTCGTTCGGTGTCTCCAAAATGAATGGCAATGCGCGCAAGCGGCTATTCGATACAATATTCTGCATAACCTGCATACCGCCGCCAAACTCTTCACTACCCAGATAGCCCTTACCGATGCATTCGTGGCGGTCCTTATGGGCGCCGCAGGGGTTCTTCGAATCGTTGATGTGTACGGCATGCAAGCGGTCGATACCCACCACGCGGTCGAACTCGTCGAGTACGCCGTCCAGATCATGGATGATGTCGTAGCCGGCATCGCTCACATGGCAGGTATCCAGACACACGCCCAGCTTGGCCGACAGCTCTGGACGTCTGGCAGCAACACCCCCGATAATGCGCGCCAGCTCTTCAAAGCTACGGCCCACCTCGGTACCCTTTCCTGCCATGGTCTCGAGCAGCACCGTCGTCTGCTGCCCCTCAAACATCACCTGGCACAAGGTGTCGACGATCATCTGAATGCCGGCATCAGTCCCCTGCCCCACATGCGCGCCGGGGTGGAAGTTGTAATAGTTGCCGGGCAGTGCTTCCAGACGCTGCAAGTCCTCGGCCATTGCCTCCAGGGCAAACTCGCGCGCCCGCTCTTTGGCAGAACAGGGGTTGTAGGTATAGGGGGCATGCGCCACGAGCGGGCCAAAATCGTTTTGCTCCATAAGCTCGCGCAGGGCCGCCACGTCATCCATGTCAAGATCTTTCGCCTTGCCGCCGCGCGGGTTGCGCGTAAAGAATGCAAAGGTATTGGCGCCAATGGATAGCGCCGTCTCCCCCATCGCCCGATAGCCCTTCGTCGTCGAAAGATGGCACCCAATCGTCAGCATCTCCAGCTCCCCCTCATCAGTTGCGGTGAAATAGTTCCTGTTTGGCCCCTATTCTGCCGCAAACAGGAACTATTCCACCGCAACTTATAAAAGGGGCATCAGAGATGCGGGCCGCCAAGCACTACGGCTACGGGTGCCAGCGTCATAATCCCCTATGCGTCAGCGCCAAGTCCTAGAGGGCTAGACGGATTGCATCGATAATGCGCGCGCAGCGCTGTGTGGCGGCAAGGGGCATGACGGGACTCTCGAGTTTCCCCGCCCGGATGAGCTGGGTCGCATGCTGGATTTCGCCGTAGAAATCATCAACCTCAAACGGGGCATTTATTTCGAGCATTCGCCCGTCGGAATACTTCACATGGGCGAGCTCGGGGCGATGGAGACGGTCGATTTCCAACGAGCCCCGCTCGCAGGCAATCGTTAAGCGGCTTTCATATGCTGCTTTGCCGTCGCACACCATATGAATGGGTATACCGCCGACACTCATATGGATCTCGTCGGCCCAATCGACGCGACCGCCCGATACGTCACGCCAGCGAACTTCACGGGACGAAACCTCGCACGCGCCCGCGAGCAAATCCTCAAACCAACCGACCGCATAGCAGCCCATGTCATATAGACAGCCGCCCTGCAACGGATCAAGCAGATAGCCCGAAGGAGACTCGCCGTAATCGAGCTTTTGCACGCTTTCAATCGAGACAATACGGCCAAGCTCACCCGACGCAAGCAAGTCCTTCACGCGAGTGCGCATCGGGCAAAACCGATTCTTCATCGCCTCCATAAACAGCACGCCGCGCTCGCGAGAGATGGAGGCAATCGAGAGAGCCTCTTCCTCACTCAAAACGGCCGGCTTTTCGCACAGCACGGCCTTTCCGGCGCGCAGCGCGCGACAGGCCCAACGCGTATGCATGCCATGCGGAAGAGCCAAGTAGATTGCGTCGACATCGGGGTCGGCAATCAGCGCGCCATAAGCCGCGTCGCCGTTATTGTCGACCGAGGCATGGCCATGCGCAGCATCGATCGAAAACGCTCGGCAAAATTCCTCGACATGTGCAGGAGTGCGGCCGGCCGCAGCCACAAGCCGTGCCCCGTCCACCTCCTTGAGCGACGATGCAAATCGATGCGAAATGTGCCCGGCGCCCAAAACGCCCCAACGAACCTCACGCAAATCATCACATGAATCTCGATGACCCACGACAGCCCCCTTCAGTTGCGGTGAAATAGTTCCTGTTTGGCCCCTATTCTGCCGCAAACAGGAACTATTCCACCGCAAGTTATAAAAGGGTCATGAGGAGCGCGTTTTGCCGAAGGCCTTAAGCACTGCCGTCACGGGGCCAGGCTGGAAACGTCGGCGCACATCGTCGAGACGCTCGGGAATATCGATGTGCTGCGGACAGTGCCGCGCGCATTTACCGCACTTGACGCAATTGCTCACGAGCTTGGGCTCGCTCGTGCGCACCGCACTCGCCGTAAAGTATTGCGACAGCCCCGTAAACCAGCTGTGCGCATAGCTCGCGTTGTAGGCGGCAAAACATCCAGGGATATTGATGCCTTTAGGGCACGGCATGCAATAGCCGCATCCCGTGCAGGGCACGCGATTCGATTTTTCAAACTCATCCAGCACGTGCGCGATCGTGTCGAGCTGGTTGGCAGTCATCGAATCCGGCAGGGCCCGATCGGCCAACACCGCGTTCTCATCCACCTGCGCGATATCGGTCATACCCGAAAGCAGCATCGTCACCTGAGGATGATTCCAGACCCACGAAAGACCCCAGGCGGCAGGAGTGCGCAAATGCGGGTCACGGGCACTATCGAGCACAGCGCGGGCCCGTGGCGGCAGCTTGCCCGCTAAACGCCCGCCCAGCAGTGGCTCCATCACAAACACCGCGAGGCCTCGCTCGGCGGCGGCCATGAGCCCCGCTGTTCCCGCCTGATATCGCTCTCCAGCGTAATTGTACTGGATCTGGCAAAAGTCCCACTCATATGCATCGAGCATCGTCAGGAAATCCGCCGCGCTGCCGTGGTACGAAAAACCAATCTGGCGAATGCGCCCCGCCGCCTTTTGACGCGCGATCCAGTCCTCGATGCCCAACGCCACCACACGTTCCCACTGGGCGGGCGAGGTAATGTTGTGCATGAGGTAATAGTCGATATGGTCGGTCCGCAGGCGGCGCAGTTGCTCGTCGAAGAACCGGTCGAAATCCTCCGCGCATTTGCACGAAGCATGCGGCAGCTTGGTTGCGAGCAAAACCTGGTCGCGCAAGCCCAGGCGCTCAAGCGACGCACCCACACAGGCCTCGTTGCCGGGATAGAGATAGGCCGTGTCCAGGTAGTTAATCCCCTGCTCCACCGCACGGGAGATGATGGCGTCGGCTGTCTTCGCATCCGGGCGTCCCGGCGCACCGGGAAACCTCATGCAGCCCAGCCCCAACGCCGAGATACGGTTGCCGCTTTTGGGGTCAACGCGATATTGCACGGCCCCTCCCCTCTCATCGAAGCCCTGACAAGGCGAAACAAACCCGTCACGTCATCGAAACACATCGGAATCGCAATTGAGAACGTATCGTAACGCAGCAGAAATCAGGCCGTCACGGCACCGCTTTAACATCAGCAAAAAGCCCGATGAAAGGAGACGAGCGTGGCCACACGCGAGGACGCCTACCCCTACCCCGGCGAACAATACATCCTCTCGGTCGACCGCTATCAGATCGAGGTCATGGACCATCTAGACGAGCTTCCCGCCACGGGCGCCGTCATCTTCTGCACCTTCCCTAAGGTCCGTGATGGTGTCGGATACCCCGCGCGCGTTTTTGCGGTCTGCCCCGCGGCATAAGCGCACTGCGCAATAGTTTCTTTTTCACAACAGCAGCCCCGCGCGCCCACCAAACGCCCCGACGACATACAATCCATCAGGCGCCCCATATGCGGGCGCCTTTTATATGGGGAGATGATTCATATGCAGATCAACAAGGTCGCCTTTATCGGCAAGGGCGGCGTCGGCCTGCTCTACGGCAGCATGATTGCCAAGGCCCTCGGCAACGACGCCGTCGAATACGTCATGGACGACGCTCGCTTTGAGCGCCATGCGAACGACGCGCTCACCGTCAACGGCAAGCCCTGCGATCTCACGTCCGTCCGCGCCAGCGAGGCGACACCCGCCGATCTGGTCATCCTGACGGTCAAGACCACCGGTCTCGACCAAGCACTCAAGACTATGGAGCGTGTCGTGGGACCCAACACGCTCATCGCCTCGCTGTGCAACGGCATTACGAGCGAGCAAAAGATTGCCGAACGCTTTGGCTGGGAGCATACCGTTCTTGGTATCTGCCAGGGCATGGACGCCGTGTTCCTCAACGGCGCGCTCACCTTTACCAATGCGGGCGAGATTCGCTTTGGCGCGGCAGCGGGCACCGACCCCGCGACTGTCGCCGCTATCGACGAGCTCTATACGCGCTGCGGCATCGCCCATACCGTCGAGGACGACATCGCCCACCGCATGTGGGCCAAACTCATGCTCAACGACGGCATCAACCAGACCTGCATGGCCTACGGCGGGACCTACGGAAGCGCCACGGAGCCGGGCTCCGAGCAGCGTCGCTGCTTTGTTTCCGCCATGCGCGAAACGCTTGCGGTCGCCAACGCCGAGGGCGTTGAACTGACCGAGGCAGACCTGACGCAAATGGTGCACCTCATCGAGGGAATCGACCCCGCCGGTATGCCCTCGATGGCTCAAGACCGCATCGCAAGGCGCAAAACCGAGGTTGATGAGTTCGCGGGCACCATCTGCCGCCTCGCAGCCAAACACGATATCCAGGCACCGCAAAACGAGTGGCTCTATCGGCGCATCCGCGATATCGAGAAAAGCTGGTAGCGCCGACGCGCCGCATTCAACAGCCTTAACAGCAAAACCGCCGCAAGGGAACCTTTCCCCTGCGGCGGCCTTCATCTTCGTCTATGACCGGCGGCCGATCTCACAACAGTTAGCGTTGCGACCCCGGCACCTCGTCCTCATCGTCGCGGCAAAGAACCACGCCTGCGCTTCCCAGCAGCGTGGCCGCGATCAGCGCGCCGACCACGATAGGAGCAGCCCCGCATGTCCCCTGCATGCCCGCGACGAGCGCGGCCGTGGGACCAAGGCAGCCAAGCATCAACGCGACGGCGGCAACGGCAATATCTCGAGCATTCACAAGACCACTTCCTCCAAGAGAAAGACCTTATTTCTCAAGAACCAGTGTGCCCCGCATCCATACGCCCAGCGTACCGCCACGGTAAGGGCTCTGTTAACTCAAACGCATACATAGAACGGACGTCCTTACGTTGCCCTAAAGCTCGGTAAAGACGCCCGTCCGCCAAATATCCGTGATGCAGAAAAATTACCAACCGGTGTAGTAATCGGTGGTTCCGGCAGCGCAGCCGGAGTCATAGACCTTGCAATCACCCTTGGAGCCCGTAAAGGTCGAGCCCTGGGCCATATCGCCCGCGGCAACAACGTAATAGCCGTCGGAATCGCGCCAGAAGCCCTCAGAATCCTGAGTCCATTCGCCCGTGCGATAGTGATAAAGCACATTGCTGCTGTAATAGGTCTCGCGGCGCCCGTTGTAGTTATTGACACCCGCAGAGCGCGTCAGGCCCGATCCGTTCGCGTAGGACGCGGCAGACGCGTAAGACGGAGTGTAACCGGCGTTGTAGTACGAAGCCTGGGCGGCCTCGGCAGCCTCCGCCTCGGCGGCAGCCTCGAGCGCTTCGCGCTTGGCATCCTCAAGCGCAGCGCGCAGCTCATCGAGCTCGGTCGACTTGGCGTCGACCTCCCCCATCGTCAACAGGCTACCCGCACCGTCGATGCAACCCTGCAGCACAGCACGCTCGTCATCGGTAGCATAGTCGCCATACATATTCATAATGATCTGAGCGCGCATCTCAAGGGAATCGCGCTTGGCCTCCATCGAGGCGTTCCACTCCTGCATGGAACCATAACCATCGCCGCGATAGTCAACGGGCTGCACCAGCGTCGCCTCGGACGGCGTAGGTCCAACCGTATCGGATAGTGTTGCCGCGTGGGCATCGGTTGCACCGGCGCCCGCCAAAAGTGCCACGGTCAGAGCGGCGGAAAGGGCGGCGGCTTTCGGTTTTCGTGAATCGATCCTCATGTAGCTAGAAACCTCCGTAGTGCGTTTTTGCTGCGTTTGAGCTGCGTGTGATTCGATCGCGCTGCATAGTACCCCGAGCAAATCGCGACCTGCGGTTTTACTCAAAAGGCGCACGTCAATTGCGTAAAACTCACATCCTCTTAACAGGAGTTTTCCACATCTCGATTGCATAAAGCATGCCAAAAACCCTGTTTTTGCACCCGCTCTATGCAAAAAAGGCGCCTGTGCAACCATTGTTCGCACAGGCGCCTTGAGCAGGCATTTTATGCAGTTATACCTATCGAGTCGCAAGGGGTCCTTGCACAAGTCGCCTTACTCGTCCAGCGCGGCGAAGGCCTGCTTCAGATCCCAAATGATATCCTCGGCGTTCTCGGTACCGATGGAAAGACGGATCGTGGAGGGCGTGATGTTCTGCTCGGCGAGCTCCTCGGCAGAGAGCTGGGAGTGCGTAGTGGTAGCCGGGTGCACGACGAGCGACTTGACGTCGGCCACGTTGGCGAGCAGCGAGAACACCTGCAGATGGTCGATGAACTTCCAAGCTGCCTCCTGGCCACCCTTAATCTCAAAGGTAAAGATCGAGGCACCGCCGTTGGGGAAGTACTTCTGATAGAGTTCGTGATCGGGGTGCTCAGACAGGCTCGGGTGGTTCACCTTGGCGACATGGCTATCACCAGCCAGGAACTCAACGACCTTCTTGGTGTTCTCGACATGACGGTCAACGCGCAGCGACAGAGTCTCGGTGCCCTGGAGCAGGATCCAAGCGTTGAACGGGCTGATGCAGGCGCCCTCGTCACGCAGCAGGATGGCGCGGACATAGGTTGCGAAGGCGGCGGGACCGGCAGCCTCGGCAAACGAGACGCCATGGTAGGAGGGGTTGGGCTCGGCGATCTGCTCATACTTGCCGCTCGCCTTCCAATCGAAGTTACCGCCGTCGACGATCACACCGCCCAGCGAGGTGCCGTGGCCGCCGATGAACTTGGTTGCGGAGTGGACGACGATGTTGGCACCATGCTCCAGCGGACGGAACAGATACGGGGTGCCGAAGGTGTTGTCGACGACAACCGGTAAACCGTGCTTCTTGGCGATCTCGGAGATGGCGTCGATATTGGGGATGTCAGAATTGGGGTTGCCGAGCGTCTCGAGGTAGATGACCGTGGTGTTGTCCTTGATGGCGCCCTCGACCTCGTCCAGGTTGTGGGCATCGACGAAGGTGGTCTCGACGCCAAACTGGGAGAGCGTATGCTCCAGCAGGTTGTAGGAGCCACCGTAGATGGTCTTCTGAGCCACCACGTGGTCACCGGCCTGGGCAAGAGCCTGCAGGGTATAGGTGATGGCAGCAGCACCGGAGGCGACGGCAAGACCTGCCACACCACCCTCGAGTGCGGCGATACGGTCCTCGAAGACGCCCTGGGTGGAGTTGGTCAGACGGCCGTAGATGTTACCGGCGTCGGCAAGACCAAAGCGATTGGCGGCGTGCTGGGAGTTGCGGAACACATAGCTCGTGGTCTGGTAGATAGGCACGGCGCGGGAGTCGGATGCGGGATCGGCGCTCTCCTGGCCAACGTGAAGCTGCAGGGTATCGAAACCAAAGGTGTGCTCGGGGTTGTTGATGAACTGGCTCATGATGATCTCCTTGATCGAACAAAAGTTAATTAATTAGAGAGAAGTAAGTCGCTGTCTCCTGATCACGCCGACGGGCGCAAACAGGAGCCCGGCATTCGTCTTGGTAAGCAATTCATATGCGGGCCTCCTTTCGCATCCCGGTTCCGTGGTCGGTTTAATTACCTACCGCCTTTGTGTGTTTTGAATAGTACGAGCATTGTTTCCCTCGGTCAATCACTTAAAAGCGCTAACCTGTTATCGGTTTTATAGATAACGCTCGAAAGGACGGCGCCGATGACCCTCCAGCAGCTTCGTTTCCTGATCGCCGTAGCAGAGTCCGGCTCAATCAATGCCGCAGCCCAGCGCCTCTATACCGCTCAGTCCAACATCTCAAACGCCGTCAAAAGCCTGGAACAGGAGCTCCACCTGGAGATCTTTACGCGCTCCAGCCGCGGCGTCACGCTCACCAACGACGGCACCGAGCTTTTGGGCTATGCGCGCCAGGTCGTAGAGCAGGCCGACATGCTCGAGGCGCGCTACGAGGACGGCGGCACTCCGCAAGCCCGCCTCGCCATCTCCGCCCAGCACTACGCCTTTTCGGTCGAGGCCTTTGTCAACGTGGTCGAGCGCTGCCGCGACAGCAAGTTCGAGTTCATCATGCGCGAGACCACCACATCGCAGATCATCGATGACGTCCGCGCGTTTCGCAGCGACATCGGCATCCTCTATCTGGACGACTTTAACGTCCGCGTTCTGCAGAAGGCTTTTGCCGATGCGCGCGCGAGCTTCCATCCCCTATTCGACGCGACGGTCCACGTCTTCGTTAGCGAGCGCCACCCGCTTGCCCGCCGCCCGCAGCTGTCCCTTGCCGACCTCACACCATATACGCGCTACAGCTTTGAGCAAGGCACCTCGAACTCCTTCTATTACGCCGAGGAACCTTTTAGCTATATCCCTTGCGACCGCAACATACGAATCTCGGACCGCGGAACACTTACCAACTTACTTATCACGTCGAACGGCTATACCCTATCGACCGGTGTCCTCTCCAATGAAATGCAATGGGGTATGGCATCGATCCCGTTAGCAGACGCCCCAACGATGCACGTAGGCTATATCATGCACGACGAGCGCAAGCCCTCTCCCCTCTTGCAGCAATACCTCGACGAGCTCAACCGCATCATCCATGCCAACTAACTGTCGGAAGACGGGGTAGAAATCGTAGATTGCTAGCCCCCGGCGGGCATGGCGCTACAATGGTCACTCACACGAAACGTACCCAACGAAAGGAACCATGTGAAGGTCATCATCTATACCGACGGCTCGGCCCGATCAAATCCGGGACGCGGCGGCTACGGCGCCGTACTCAAATACACCAACCCCGCCGGCAAGACCTTCACCTCCGAGCTTTCACGCGGCTACGCCAAGACCACCAACAACCGCATGGAACTCATGGCGGTCATCGTGGCGCTCGAGGCGCTCAACCGCCCCTGCGACGTCGAAGTCCATTCCGATTCGCAGTACGTCGTCAACGCCTTTAACAAGCACTGGATCGACGGCTGGAAAAAGCGCGGATGGAAAACCGCCAACAAGCAGCCCGTCAAGAACCGCGATCTGTGGGAGCGCCTGCTCACCGCAAAGAGCAAGCACAAAGTGGAGTTCATCTGGGTTAAGGGCCACGCCGGTCATGAGCTCAACGAGCGCTGCGACGAGCTTGCCACCACGGCGGCCGACGGCAGCAACCTTGATATCGACGCCGGCTTTAACGAGAGCGACCTGTAACGGCGTTTTCGCACGCTATTTCCTGTCCCCTCGCGCTACACTCATCCTGTAAACCGAACGGCACGAGGGGGATACATGCTGCGTATAGCGACCATCGGCACATCCATGATTACCGACGACTTTATCCAGGTCGTCAACGCCAACGACCAAGCTGCGTTTGTGGGCACGCTCTCGCGCGATGCAGATCGCGGCGCCGCCTTCACCGCTAAGCATGGTGGCGAGCGTAACTTCACCGCGCTTGACGAGCTTGCGTCCGCTGCCGACGTCGACGCCGTCTACATCGGCAGCCCCAATGCGCTCCACTACGAGCAGGCGCTCGCCTGTATCACCGGCGGCAAGCACGTTATCGTCGAAAAGCCTTTTTGTGCCACCGAGGCACAGGCGTTCGAGGTCTTTCGCGCAGCCGAGGCGGCGGGCGTCGTAGCCCTCGAGGCCATGCGCCCCCTCCATGACCCCGCTTTCCACGCCATCGAGGACGCCCTGGGTGAGATCGCCCCCATCCGCCGCGCCTCATTACGCTTTGGCAAATATTCCTCGCGCTACAACGAGATTCTCGCGGGACACGCCACCAATATCTTCGACTGCAATATGGCCTCGGGTTCCCTCATGGATATTGGCGTCTACACCGTCGAGCCCATGGTCGAGATCTTCGGCATGCCCTCCGGCCTTACGAGCATGGCTACTCTGCTCGACCCCACCACGCAAGAGCTCACCCATGGCCCCATCGATGGCTGCGGTTCCATCCTCGCCAGCTACGGCGGTGGCCGCATCTCCGTCGAGCTCGCGCACTCCAAAATTACGAATGACCTACTGCCCTCGCAGATCGAAGGCGAGCGTGGCACTATCCAGATTGACCATCTGTCCACGCCCCGCAACGTCCGCATCGACTATCGCGGCGACGTCGTACGCGGCTCGGCGACCGAGGCGCCGCGCGAACAGAGCGACAACGGCCGCATGCTCGACCTGCCCAAATCGAGCAACACCATGGAATACGAACTTGCAGACTTTATCACCGCCATCGGCGGCATCGATAACGTCAAGGAAGAGATTTGGGAGACCCCGGCGGGACGTCACGAGCTTGGCCACTACCGCGATGTCACGCTCGTCTCACTGCGCATCATGGATGCCGTGCGCCAGCAGGCCGGCATAACCTTCCCGGCCGACGCAGGCAAGCAGGCATAGCGATGGGCTTCTTCGATACGTTCTTCTCCAGCGTCGCCGGCGGCGGCCGCGAACCCCAAAAGCCTTCTGGCGTCGAGCTCGAGCTGCGCCGTAGGCTCACCGTGCTCGCAAGTGACGAGGCCACTCAAGACGCCCCGCAGCGCTATTTCCTGCGGTGGGAGGGACAGGTCCAGGGCGTCGGTTTCCGCTTCACCAACACCAACCTCGCGCAGGCACGCGCGCTCACCGGCTGGGTGCGTAACATGGAAGACGGCTCAGTCGAGATGGAGATACAGGGAGCTCCGGCAAATATCCTATCTCATCTCGAGGCGCTTCATGCCTCCTACGAGCGCATGGGAACGCGTTTTCGCCTCGTAGACGCCCAGGCCCGAGCCCCACTTACCAATGAAGACGGTTTCAGTCCTCATTATTAGTATTGTGTGCTAAATACGGTATCATTTACCTACGACCGTTGATAGAAAAGAGGCGAGGCGCATGGCGGTGCAAAGAAGGAATACCAAGCAGCGAAAGCTGGTTCTTGACGCCGTGCGCCAAAGCTATAACCATCCCACCGCCGACGAAATCTACAACGCCGTGCGCGAACAGGATGACAAGATCAGCCGCGGCACGGTCTACCGCAATCTCAATCTCTTGGCCGACGCCGGCGAGATCCTCTCCATCAAGACGCCGGGCGGCAGCCGCTTCGATCGCACCATCGAGCCGCACGCACATATCATCTGCACCTCGTGCAGCCGCGTCATCGACGTACCGCTCCCCTTCGATGCCCAGCTCGACGCCAAGGCGTCCGAGCAAATCGGCTGGCACGTCACGTCGCACTACACCATCTTCGAGGGTCTCTGCCCCGACTGCCGGTAGCCCTTAGTGGCATGCCCGCAAAATCTACTTGCCCATCCGCTACAGCAAAAAGTAGATTTCTAGGTATGTCCCGAAAACCTACTCGGCGAGCAGACGGCGCAGTTCCTCTTCGACCGTGCGCACGTAACGGACGCGGTCGTTGATGCCTCGCATGGTGGGGTTGCAGCTCTCCATCAGATAGGGATGGCCCACGACGTTGAGCATGTCGCGATCGTTCTCATTGTCGCCAAACGCCATCATCTCATCGGGCGAAATACCCAGGGCACGACCGTAATCGGCAAGCGCGGAGCCCTTGCCCGAACCGAAACCGATAAAGTCCGTCCATTCGGTTCCCGACGTCATCACGTCGACACGGTCGCTAAAGAGGCGCTCAAAATGCTCCAGCGCCGCCGGCTGATCAACCTCGGGCGTCTGGAAGGCAATCTTAATGACGTCCTCGTCGATGTCCTCGGGACGGTCGACCACCGCCACATCGCAGTGGACCTCATAGCGTAAATGGTCGACGAACGCATCATTGCCGCTCATGGTGTAGAGGTGCCCCTCGCACGAAAGGGTCACGTCGGCATGGGGATACGCAACCACGGCATTCGCGATATCCATAGCAAGGCTGCGCTCCATGGAACGCTTGACAACGGCACGTCCCTCGCTCATCACCAGGGCTCCGTTTTCGCATACATATGCGAGCTCATCGGCCACCGGGGCAAACAGGTGGCGCAAGCTCGCATATTGACGGCCGCTCGCCGGCATAAACACGATACCGCGACGATGCAGCTCATCGATAAGCTCAAAGGCCTCGGAACGCGGCTCGCGCTCCCCCGGATGCAGCAACGTGCCATCCAAATCGCAGGCGATCAGCTTGATTCCCTCAAGACCCATACGCTTCCCCCAAAGCCTCCTATCAACAGCAAGACGGACCTTGATTGGTCGCCCCTCAAAGCCCCTCAAAGCCCGTCTTGCGCATACGCGCGCTTAGCCGCGCGTCTTTTTTACGATGGTAAAGTCGGGAGCCATGCTCACGACGACCTCCGCCGCACTCGACGCAAAGCGCCGGTCCGAATCGAGTTCACGGGTAACCGTCGAGAGCCGAACGCCCTCGACGCCCCGGAGCATGCGGCCCAAAACAGGCTGCACCGGCGTATACATGCGCACGGTATACTCGTCCGAATCGCCTCGAAAAAGCGGCGCATGCATATTGCCGATCTCCCAGCACGCATGCGCGAGCGCAATCGGGTCCATGCGGTCAACTTCGACCAAATAAACCTCGGCGCTGCGCAGGCGCACGACAACCGCCACGGGCACCACGCCCGAACGGTCGACGGCGAGCACGTCGCCGTCGACAAAACGACCGCCGTCGGCAGTATCCAGCCGAACATCGACCGTGCGCCCCAGCTCCGTCACGCCCACAAACGCGCATACATCAGCCTGGTCCCAATCGAGCAGTAGCTCGTCAACTTCAAAGACGCCGCCCAGCTTCCGGCGAAGCAGAAGTTCATAGGACGGATCGTTGAGATTTCCCAAGCATGTCGTCGAAACCAAGCGCTCAGGCATGCTCTAACCCTCGACCTCGACGAGCTCGATATCAAAGTTGAGGTCCTTGCCGGCAAGCTCGTGGTTGGCATCGAGCGTCACAGCCTCGGGCGTTACGTCGATGACGACGGCGGGGACAGGCATGCCGCTCGGCGTGGACAGGAAGAGCTTCATGCCCTTCTCGATCTGCTCGATGTTGGGAACCTGCTCGGCCGGGAAGGTAATAACCATCTCGGGATTGTGCTCGCCGTAGGCATCGGCAGCAGGAATGTGCACGGTCTTCTTCTCGCCCACCTGCATGTCGACAACAGCGGCGTCGAAGCCCTTGATCATCTGACCGGCGCCGCAGGTGAACTCCAGCGGCTCGCCGCGATCGTAGGAGCTATCGAACTGCGTGCCGTCGTCGAGCGTGCCGCGATAATGAGTCTTGACCTTCTTGCCCTGGTTGGACATGGTAACCTCCGTGATAAGGGCGGCGCACAACGCGGGCCGCCGTGAACATATGGCGCTAACTATACCCTAGTCATACAATTCAATGACAGTTTGCAAAGAATCGCTGCAACCGGAGGAACCATGGCATATCCCGTATTTGACCTACACTGCGACACCGCCGACCGCATCGGCTGGGCCACGCTCGATCTCGACCTGCGCTTTACCGCCGGCACCGACGGTTATTTCCCCGGCGACGAAACGCATCCGCAAGATTTCGACCTCATCGAGGGCAACGCCTGCGCCATCTCGCTCGCAAAGATCGGCAACACGCCATGGGCACAGTGCTTCGCCACGTTTGTCCCCGATGAGATTCCCACCGCCCACGCCGCGCGCTTCCAGGCGCAGATCATGGCGCATATGAGCGGCCAGGCAATGCTCAACCACGACCGCATGGTCAACGTACGCAGCGCGGCAGACATTCGCCCCGCGCTCAAAGACGGCAAGGTCGCCTGCATCCACACCATCGAAAACGCCACGTTCTTTGCCGAGGACCCCGCGCTGATCGAGGTGCTCAAGAGCTTGGGCGTACTCATGTCATCGCTCAGCTGGAATGCGCAGGGACCGCTCGCGAGCGGACACGATACCCACGCCGGCCTCACCGCCGCCGGCATTGAGGCACTTACGCAGATGGAGCACGCCGGCATGGTGCTTGACGTCTCCCACCTCAACGATGAGTGCTTTGACGAGGTTGTCGCCCACGCCACACGTCCCTTCGTCGCCAGCCACTCCAACTCTCGTGCAGTTTGCGGCGTTAAGCGCAACCTCACCGACGACCAGTTCCGCACCATTCGCGACATGGGTGGCATCGTCGGCCTCAACTACTGCAGCGAGTTCCTTTCCAACGACGCAACCGACAAGACAGCCGCAGACGTCACCTTCGACCAGCTGGCGGCACATATCGAGCACTGGCTCGACCTGGGCGGCGAGGACGTCATCGCGCTCGGCGGCGACTGGGACGGTGCCACGGTGCCCGCCTTCCTCTCCGATGCCAGCAAGATGCCCGAGTTCCAGAACATACTCTCCAAGCACTTTGGCAAGACCGTGATGCAGAAGCTCTGCAGCGATAATGCCCTTGCCTTCTTTGAGCGTTATTAATTTCACATCCCCTGAGCGGGCCGGCATGCCGAACGGTCGACATGCCGGCCCGTCCCCAATCTGAAGGACCACTTTTGACGCAGCAATTTACGCTTTTCCTACCCCAACCGGATGGGACTCCCATCCCCGTCGTCGTTACCAAAAAGCGCGTCAAAAACTTCAACCTGCGCGTCACATCGAGCGGTGAGGTCCACGCCAGCGCACCGCTCGGCGCCAGCCGCGAGCGTATCGAAGCGTTTGTGAAGCGCAACAGCGCCTGGATTATCAGACGACTTGCCCAGCGCGAGCAACGTCAGGCGACGGCGCGAGAGCCGCGCAGCCCCTCGTCCATCATTGCACTTTGGGGCAAGCCCATCACGGTACAAGATGCGCTCGATCGCAACTTTGCATCACCCGCACCGCGACCCAAACAGGCCACCTTCGCAAGTTTTATGGGTACCGATAAATCGGACGAAGGCCCACAGGCCAAGCGGCACGCAATCCTCGACGGCCTAACGCCCAATGAGCTCCAAGCCCACATCGACCAGCTCTATACATCCGAAGTCACATCGGCGCTGCGCGATATGGTGCACGCATACGAAATCTCAATGGGTGTCGCCGTTTCCCGCGTTTCCGTACGCAGCATGAAAACGCGTTGGGGCTCCTGCACGCCCAAATCCGGCACCGTTCGCATCGCACGAGAACTTGCCGCCTACCCCGTCGAATGCCTCGACATGGTTGTCGCCCACGAGCTCGTCCACTTGCTCGAGCCAAGCCACAATCGGCGGTTTCGCGCCCTGCTCGACACGTACTGCCCCAACAATAGTGCACTGTCCCAGCGGCTCAAGCAGCCACCCATAGAGACGTATTAGAACCGGTTAGCGCACGCGCTCTATCTCGACACCGCAGCTTGCCAGGGGAAGACCGACGGGTGCCCAAGGCTTATCGAGCTTAACACGCACGCCAAGCATCAGGGGGTAACGACGTAGCAGCATCTGCGCCACGCCCTCGGCTGCAGCCTCGATGAGCTTAAACGTATGCTCACGCAGATAGCCATCGACATCGTGGCATACCGAGCCGTAGTCAATCGAGGCGTCCAGGTTATCGTGCTCCCCCGCTGCACGCAGGTCGGCATAGAGCACCAGGGACACGATGAACTTCTGGCCCAGCGCGTTCTCTTCGGGATATACGCCGTGGTTAGCAAAAACCTCAAGACCTTCAACGGTGATGCGGTCGGCATGGCGCAGATCGTCATAGCTCACGTGGGGTACCGCCGTTGCGGTGGATATTTCGCCCCTTCCACGGCGGGCGAGCTCGGCACCTTCAGTCTTGGTTGCATTCTCGGGCAGTTTCTTATTGCTCATCGCGATCGTCTCCTTCGTTTAGAACCCCGACCGCGCAAACTAACTACACGCGAATCGACAGGTTCTTTTTATCATCGCTCCAGTTGCAAGCATTGCGCGCGGGGCATGCAAAGCAGGCGCGCGACGCTTTATCGGCCGCATAGAGCAGACGCTCAAGCGGTTGGCTGTTCACGCGCAGCTTTCGATGGCCCAGAATGGCCGTCTTAATGGCTGCGGCATCGCCCGGCTCAAACGCCACATCATCGGGCATGCCGCCGAGAATCGCATCAGCGACGCGTTCGCTTGCAACATCATGGGATATACCCGATTCATACTGTTCATCTTTGCCGATATCGTGAAGAAGTGCCGTGGCGTAGATGACCTCGCGGTCAAATTCGAGCTGTTCCTCGAGATTCTTGATCCACATAATGCGAGCGACATCGAGCAGATGGTCAATACCGTGGCGGCAGAAGATGCGCCCCGATTCCAACTGCGCAATGTTGCCCAGGTGCCGCCGAAACAGCCCGTTGGCACAAATGTAATCAATGCGAGGCATGGCATCAAAGGGGGCCAGGCCCGAAGCCATGAAGCCGCGACGCGGCGTCCCCTCATCGGTCTTCGATGTAAAGTCGTTGACGACCCTCATGCTAACGGCCCAGCATCCTAAAGAACCGCTCCTCGAGCGACGGATCGGTCTCAAAGACGCCGCGGCGAGCGAGCGTCACGGTCTTGGTGCCAGGCTTTTGCACGCCGCGCATGGTCATGCACATATGCTCAGCCTCCATGAGCACAATCGCTCCCTGGGGAGCGAGATACTCCATGAGGGCATCGGCAACCTGTGCGCACAGCTGCTCCTGCAGCTGCAGACGACGGGCGTAGACCTCAACCGTGCGGGCAAGCTTAGAGAGCCCTGCGACACGGCCGTTGGGGATATAACCAATGGCGGCCTTGCCATAAAACGGCAGCAGATGATGCTCGCACAGCGAGTAAAACGTGATGTCGCGCTCGATAACCAAATCGTTCGAAGCGACGGCAAAGGTTTTGGACAGGTGCTCCTCGGCACTCTGGTCCATACCGCCGGCGATCTCACCATACATACGGGCAACGCGCGCCGGGGTCTCCAGCAGGCCCTCACGAGTTGGGTCCTCGCCTATGCCCTCAAGCAACAGCTTAATGGCGGCCTCGACTTTTTCCTGATCGATCATCTGGGCCTCACTTTTCCGATTTTGCGTTCGCGCTATGGTACCACGCCCTTTGGCATCGGCCACAAGCTACATAGTATGGGTCGAATAGACTGGATCGTCCCGCCAAAGTTCAACCGCATCACAAAGCGCAACACCCTCGCGCTCAGCACGGTCGCGCGTAGCGTTCATATCGATCACACGCTGGTTACTCGAGCCCCTAAAACGCAATGAGATATCGTACAGCTCCTGAACAAACGGGCCATCCACCAACATATCGAGGCAGGCAAGGATACGGTCCGTCGCCTCGGTATGGTGACGACCACCCGGCATAAGCTCCTCGAGCACGTCGCCGGTAAAACACCAAATGGTCTTTCCTGACCCCGCGGGATAGGCCGCACGCACGCGTTCGATAAAGTCAACGAGCCCCGTCTGATTCTCGGGCTCCATAGGCTCGCCGCCCAGAATCGTCAGGCCGTCAATAAAGGGATGATCGAGGCTCTCGATAATCTTGTCCTCGACGGCACGATCGAACGGCTCACCCGCAGCAAAGTCCCACGCGACAGAGTTAAAGCAATTCTTGCACCCACGACGGCACCCGCTCACAAACAGAGAAGTACGAACGCCTTCCCCATCAGCAATGTCGAAATACTTAATGTTCGCGTAGTTCATAGGTAACCTTCCTGGGGGTCTGGAGTATATCATCCCGTCCTCAGACATTCTCGGCCTTCGGCCTGCGAAACTGCGGGCGGGACGATATACTCCAGACCCCTCGCGAGCGATACTCAATGAACGTAGCGAACATCGAGTATAGGGTTCGAGGTCTAATAAAAACTTTGTTGCAGCTCAACCGTCATCGCAAGCAAAGCGTTGTTGCAAGTCAACTCATGTCCGCTAAGAACTTCGAGGAGTGAGCAGACCACGAGCTGCATCTCAGTTACGTCAACTTGACTGCCCCGTAGCGAGGCCCCGGACCTTTGCTCGATATGAGTTCCGCACGAACAGGAGGCGCCAGTGGCGCCTCCGTCGTGAGCCAGGACTGTCCGAAATAGCGAGTAAAGGTCCGGGGCCTCGCTACGGGGCGGCCTGGGATGGTTATTAGAGATGCAGCACGCGGTCGCGGATCTCCTCGGTTCGACCCTGGTTCCAGAACTGGGTACCGATGTAACCGCACGTGCGACGGGCGACGTTCATCTTCTCCTGGTCACGATTGCCGCAATTGGGGCACTCCCACACCAGCTTGCCGTCATCCTCGACAATCTTGATCTCGCCGTCGTAACCGCACACCTGGCAATAATCGCTCTTGGTGTTGAGCTCGGCGTACATGATGTTGTCGTAGATGTACTGCATCACGCGAATGACAGCCTTGAGGTTGTCCTGCATGTTGGGAACCTCGACGTAGGAGATGGCACCGCCCGGCGAAAGCTGCTGGAACATACCCTCGAACTTGAGCTTGTCGAATGCGTCGATCTCCTCGGACACGTGGACGTGGTAGCTGTTGGTGATGTAGCCCTTGTCCGTCACGCCCGGGATAATGCCAAAACGGCGCTGCAGGCACTTGGCGAACTTATACGTCGTCGACTCCAGCGGCGTGCCGTACAGCGAGAAATCGATGTCGCTCGCGGCTTTCCACTCGGCGCACTTGTCGTTCATGCGTTGCATGACGGCCATGGCAAAGGGCGTGCCCTCCTTCTCGGTGTGGCTGTGGCCCGTCATATACTTGACGCACTCATACAGGCCGGCATAACCCAGACTAATGGTGGAGTAACCGCCCACGAGCAGCTTGTCGATCGTCTCGCCCTTCTTCAGACGGGCGAGGGCACCGTACTGCCAAAGAATCGGTGCGGCATCCGAAAGCGTACCCATCAGACGCTCATGACGGCACAGCAGGGCGCGGTGGCACAGCTCAAGGCGCTCGTCGAAGATCTTCCAGAACTTGTCCATATCCTGGTGCGAGCTCAGCGCGACATCGGGCAGGTTGATGGTCACGACGCCCTGGTTAAAGCGACCATAGTACTTGGGCTTGTTCGGGTCGTAGTTCAGCGCGTTGGCAACGTTGTTAAAGCCGTTGCCCGAGCGGTCGGGCGTCAAGAAGCTGCGGCAGCCCATGCAGGTATAGCAGTCGCCGTTACCCGCGGTCTCGCCCTTCGACAGCTTGAGCTCGCGCATCTTTTTCTCGGAGATGTAATCGGGCACCATGCGCTTGGCAGTGCACTTGGCAGCCAGCTGGGTCAGGTAGAAGTACGGGGAATCCTCGTGAACGTTATCGTCCTCGAGTACATAGATAAGCTTGGGGAATGCCGGGGTGATCCATACGCCGGCCTCGTTCTTAACGCCCTCGTAGCGCTGGCGAAGCGTCTCCTCCACGATCATGGCAAGGTCGTGCTTCTCCTGAGGCGTACGGGCCTCGTTAAGATACATAAAGACCGTCACGAACGGCGCCTGGCCATTGGTGGTCATAAGGGTCACGACCTGATACTGAATCGTCTGGACGCCGCGACGGATCTCGTCACGCAGACGGTCCTCAACGACCTCACGGACCTTCTCGGCAGACGCAGAGACACCGAGCTCCTCGAGCTCGCGAGCGACCTCGCCGCGAATCTTTTGACGGCTCACCTCGACGAACGGGGCAAGATGGGTCAGCGAAATCGACTGGCCTCCGTACTGGGAGGAAGCAACCTGGGCGATGATCTGCGTCGCGATGTTGCAGGCGGTCGAGAAGCTGTGCGGCTTCTCGATCAGCGTACCCGAGATAACAGTGCCGTTCTGGAGCATGTCCTCCAGGTTCACCAGATCGCAGTTGTGCATGTGCTGGGCAAAGTAATC
This sequence comes from uncultured Collinsella sp., assembly GCA_900541725.1. Taxonomy (GTDB): domain Bacteria; phylum Actinomycetota; class Coriobacteriia; order Coriobacteriales; family Coriobacteriaceae; genus Collinsella. The sequence goes on from UQLB01000005.1 coordinate 115,147, forward strand.
CGAATCGTGGAAATGGATCAGGCCCTCATTATGGGCATCCACGATCTCTTGAGGCAGCAGCACACGCTGAGTCAGGTCCTTGGAGATCTCGCCGGCCATGTAGTCACGCTGAACGGAATTGACGGTCGGGTTCTTGTTGGAGTTCTCCTGCTTGACCTCTTCGTTATTGCACTCGATCAGCGACAGGATCTTGTCATCGGTCGTGTTCTTCTGGCGCTTCAGGCTCTGAACATAGCGATAGATGATGTAGTGGCGGGCAACCTCGTAGCAGTCGAGACGCATGATCTCGTCCTCGACCAAATCCTGAATCTCCTCGACCGAAACAGTGTGGCCCGCGTTCTCGCATGCCTCGGCGACGTTTTGTGCCGCGTAAACCACCTGGCGGTCGGTAAGACGAGAGCTCTCCTCGACCTCCAAGTTTGCGGCACGGATGGCATTGACGATCTTATCGATGTCAAAGACAACCTCGGTGCCGCTGCGCTTGATGATCTTCATCCTCTTGCCTCTTTCGCGTCGTAGCCTCATCGCGCTTCAGAGCCAAACGATACCCGGCAGGGCTTGCCCCTGTCTTGCGGCGCCGTCGCGCAATCTGTGTTCTCGATAACCATAGGCCCTCATGCGGACAATCCTCGCAGCCAATCAAGGGGCTCGAAGATCTATCCAAATGGGGCGAATAAGGTTCTCGTTCTCTGTCCGCCATCTATCATACGACAAAGAGGCATCTATATCCTGTATTCTTTTTTTAGGTCAAACACAACATATAGTGTTTCAGCAGGTCAAAGCAATTAGTCATTTTGCAGACGCATTAAAAATGAGGGGTTCTTGGGAAGTCGGTAAAACGTTACCAACACGGCTACCTGCATGGCAGTTATAAAACCCCCTTAGTCAAGCCGCTGACAAATCCTACCAAAACCAAGCCGCTCACGCCAAAAGAATCCAAAAGATTATGCTTGACCAACATGTTGCGGTCACGGTCGGCCAGGACGTATGCAATCTGCCGGCACCTCTACGGGGACCTTGGATCAATATTTGGTGGCATATTTGACGGCGTGCTTGGTAGCAAAACAAAACAGCCCAGAGGACATAGCCTCTGAGCTGCGAACATTTGGTGGGCGT
>UQLB01000006.1 GCA_900541725.1 uncultured Collinsella sp.
CCGGCCCTCAGGGTATCGGGTTCCCACATTCATCCGCACATGTGCGGATGAATGTGGGAGGTGTTCGGATGAAGTTGATAATCAAGGGTTGCATATGGAAAGATTGAGTCGATGGTCGGCGGTCAATGCCCGCGGCCCGTATTCGTATGCAACAAGGAGCGCCCATGTCCCCATCTCTAATCTCAAAATCCCAACCGTCGCTGTCCGCGCAGGCTAAGCGTCTGGTGGCAATGCGCTTTCTCATCTACACCGGCTTCCAGACCAGTTACTTTATCGGCGTCATCGGAACGCTTACCTATGCGGACGGCGCCTCGGTCGTCGCGACGTCGCTGGCCGTTCTGTTTATGAACGTCTTCGTGATCCTGGGGTCCTTTGCGGGCGGTGCGGCGCTCGACGCCTGGGGTCCGCGCCGCCATTTTATGCTGAGCATCGTCGGCACGCTGGCAACGGGCGCGGCGATCATCGCCTTTGGCAGCGCGACCGGAACGGTCCTTGCCGGCGCAGTACTCTTGGGTTTTGTGATGGGGTTCGCCCAGCCCATCGCCACGTCCTACCCGGCATACCTCACCGACGACCCGGTCGAGCTCAAAGACATCAACTCTGCCATCACCATGTTCTCCAACGTGAGCATCATCGTCGGCCCCACGCTGGGCGGCTTTGTGGCGGCTGCAGCATCGTCGCGCGCGGTGTTCGTGCTCATGATGCTGCTCACCCTGCTTGCATTCATTGCCGGCTGGGGCTTTAAGCCGCAAACAGGTCGCGTCGCCGGACGGGAGAATGCCGATTCGGCAGAGGAGGGGGAGCGTGCGGGACAAAGCCCCAACCTCAGCACGTCCGCCCGCGCCACCTTCGCGACTAGCATCAAGACGGTCTTCACCAACAGCGTCCTCGCCCTGCTCTTCTGCATCATCTTCCTCTCGAACTTTGGCTACGGAGCCTTCGATCCGCTGGAGTCGTTCTTCTATCGCGACGTCCTGCACGTCGGCGTCGAATGGATGGGCTGGCTCTCGTCGGCCTGCGGCGTGGGCGCAGTGCTGGGCGCCGTGGTCGCGCTCCGCATGCCGCCGCGCCTCGTCAGCCTTAAAACGCTGCTCGTGGCGCTTATGTCCGTGGGCCTGGGAAGCCTGCTTTACGTGGGCACGCCGTACGTGGGCGTGGCCCTTATTGGTCAGATCGCCCTGGGCGTGGCCTGGGGCGTCGTCAACCCGCTCCACAACACCATCGTGCAAACGACAGCGCCGCTCGAGCAACTCGGCCGCGTCAACTCGGTCATGGGCTTTGGCAACATGTTCGCCGGCGTGGCCCCGCTGGCGATTGCCCCGTGGCTGGCGGCGACGTTTGGCGTGCAGCAGACGCTCGTAGGGGCGGGCATGGTCGTGACGGCGGTTCCCGCGGCGCTGCTGCTGTTTGGACGCCGGCATTTGGATCGTGCCGCAAAGCAGTAAAAACCGTCACAACATTCGATGAAAATCGCGATTTTGCCGAAAAACGCCGAATGTTGTGATGGTTTGCGCCCCGGGCCAGGCCACCCTTCGGGTCCGGCCACCACAAAGGGGCCAGGCACCTTTGTGGTGGTTTTTGCTTTGACGGGCCGCGCCTGCGCCTTGGTATACCATGTACACCATTTCCGACCTCATCCAGCATCGCCGCACAACCCAGAAAGGCCCCCATGGACACCACCTTCAGCCACATCAAAGCCGTGTTCTGCGATATCGACGGTACGCTGCTCACGAGCCAGCACACGGTGTCCCCGCGCACCGTGGCGGCGATCCGCGCCCTGCGCGAGCGCGGCGTGCTCTTTGGCCTGTGCACCGGGCGCGACGCCCACGCGACCGAGGCCATGTACGAGCTCTGGGGCATCGAAGGCCTGGTAGACGTGCTGGTGGGCTGCGGCGGCGCCGAAGTCGTCGACCGCGCGCACGGCATCAACGAGCTGAGCTTCCCGCTACCGGGCGAGACCATCGCGCGCATCTGCGAGCACATGGCAGGCCTGCCGGCAACGCCCGTTTGCCCCCGGGACGGCGTACTCTATGTGCCCGAGAGCAATGCGTGCGTCGAACACCTGTCGCGTGTCGACGGCGTGCCCTACAAGGTGGTCGACTTTGCCGTGTTTTTGCGCGGGCCTCAGCCCAAGGTGATGTTTACCATGGCGCCCGAGGTGATGCCGCAGGTCATCGAACGGGCGTCGTCGCTCGCCGATGACACTGTTAAGGCAGCTGCTCTACAGACCACGCAGCGACTCTACGAATTCATGGATCCGCGCGTGTCCAAGACGCGCGGCCTTGTGCGCGTGGCGGAGCTCAACGACATGGGGCTCCAGGACATCTGCGTGTTTGGCGATGCCGATAACGACACCTGCATGGTGGCCGACGCCGGCGTGGGTGTGGCCATGGCAAACGGCAGCGATGCCACCCGCTTCGCCGCCGATTTTGTAACCGCCAGCAACGACAAAGACGGCATCGCGATTTTTATCGAGGAGCATCTGCTGTAGCGCCGGGGGAGAGCCACCACAAGGGGAACAGGCACCTTTGCGGTGGCCTCAGGCGATTTGGGCGAGTTGATGCCTAAAATCTGCGCGAGAATCAAAATAACGTTGTCTGAACATTACGCTTCTAACCACCGATGAGTTAAAGATATTCTCATCAGTTTGGTAGGGTATTTCTCCCGGTAAATGACCTACAGCTCATGGTCAATTTTCGACTGTTTACAGGATGTTTACTCTTGAGCAAAAGGTTGACAATTCGCTACAAAACTATCGGTTTATTTGCCCAGATGTTCAACAATCGTTACAATATTCATTACTAAGCGTGCGCAATTTCAGGTTGCGCAGATACGTTTGATAGTGAAAGAGCAAGATCGCGGTCTCTTGGGGATGAGACATCGATGAAAGCGAATTCAGAAAAAACTAAGCAGAGTAAAAAAGCGACGCGCCGCGTACTGGCAGGCGTTTTGTGCGGAGCCTCCGTTTTGAGCCTGGTGCTGTCGCTCGTCATGCCTCCGATCTCGCAGGCCATTGCCAACGATGCCCAGACGGTTCCTGCCGAGGAAACTGTGATGGGGGGGGGTTCCTCAAGTGAGTCTACTGATGTAGATAACACCAACAACGGGGATACCGAAAACCAGAATAGTGACGACGCAGAGGGTGGCGAGTCTGGCTCTTCAAATAGTGTTGAGCAGGCTCAGAGTGCGAATGCGGCTTCAGCGGGAGCGACGGCCACCGTGAAGCCGGGAATTTACGTTCCCACGTCTATCGGTATCGGTACGAATATCAATGTCTCAACCCCTGATCCCGGCGTGGCCACCTACGTCGGCCGCGACATGTACATCGGTGGTAAGCCGAGCGATAAGCCGAGCGACGGCACTATCGATCTTGATGCGGACAACGCCCCCACCGGCTCATATGCCGCTGAGGCGGAGGGCCTTACCGTGGTCCGTGGCAAGCTTGCCATGAATCCACTCAAAGAGAGCTGGCCCTATAATAATAGTGGCGGCGCTGGTTTCCGCTTTGGCACCGTTGGTTTTGGTTCCCAGTTCCGTCCTGTCTACGGCAGCACCGTGCTTGCGGTCGCCGGAATCGACAGTGCGATCACCAAAATGAGCGTTGGTTACAACGGCAACTTGCCGGGGGCGACTACCGTTGGCGCTTGGAACAAAGGCGCTTGGGTCGGACAGCAGAGACCTTTTGAGGGCGCGACTCCTTCCGGCTTTGCCTACACCGCGCAAATCGCAGGCCCCATCACATACTGGCGCGATAGCGACTATAAACGCCAGTCTGTGGTGACAATGCAGGGTAATTGGTACGAGGGCTTGTCTGCTCTGGAAAGCACCCTGTTCAATAAAGCTGTTGATTTGACTAATGTCAACGGTAGCGATTATTCGAGCTATAACGGTACAAATGGATACCTCTCGAAGCTATCGAAACAGCTCGACTCGTTTAAAGATACCGGCGAGGTGGATGTCAACGGCTTTGCAGAGCCTAATAGCAACTACGTCATCAACAAGTACAATAACGACGGAACAAGCTATACACTCAAATTCGATGGTAGCGACGATGGTAGCGGCAAGTCTGTTTCCGGTGCGCTCGATACCGGAATCCCGAACAATAAGATTCGCAACACCGAGCGACTCATCACCTTTACCGGCGATGGAACTTCTATGCAACAGGTCTTCACCATCGCCGGTTCCGAGCTCTCCAACTGGAAGGATGGCGTCTACTACCGCGGCGTCGACTTTAAGTTCACCAATATCCCCGAAGGCGCATCCATTGTCGTGAACGTTACAGGTACTAATCCTGTCGAGTTCCACAACGGCTGGCGCTTCTGGTGGGGAGATACAGAAATATCTCGCGGTTACGAGAGTCAGTACGCCAAGAAAGACCTTGACGCGAAATACTCGCTGGCCTCCCAGTCCATCATGTGGAACTTCGTCGATACCACCAGCCTTACCATTCGAGGCGGCATCGCGGGAGAGGACCGCGCGGACTGGGGATACAGTGGCACAGTCAGCGGTGCTAAGTGGACTGACGACGATCCTGCGGCGGCTATGATCGGATCGATTCTCGTTCCCAACGGAAGTTTCGACGACCATGTGACTACCAACGGTCGCGTTTATGTGGGCGTCGATTTCTCAATGAACAGCCCGAAGGTTGCCGCAGCATTTGGTGAGGGTAACTCGGCTTCCGTCATCGATATGGATCAGGAGCGTCACAACTTCCCGTGGTCCGGGTCGTATACACCGGACGGCTCTGCCATTGCGTGGAGCAAGGTCGACGCTGCGGACGGCACTACGCTGCTCCCCGGTTCCTCGTGGGCTATCTATGGTTCTGTCGAGGATGCTGTCGCGGGCAATAGCAATAACGCTATCGTGACGGTGACTGACGGCGATGCCAACGATTACGATTCGGATGATGGCGAGCTTCAGTTCAACTATTTGAATCAGAAGGCCAAAATTGGCGATCCCAACGATAAAGACTACTTCACGTACTACATTCGCGAGGTCAAGGCGCCGGCTGGTTATCAGAAGTCGGACACCATCTACTACGCAATCATGAACAATACCGGCGAGCAGGTGAACTATGTTCAGGGTTATGTGGATACGGTGAACGGAAATAAGCTCGTTTCATTCGATGATTCCAACACCACGGGCGCCATCTCCAACACCAAGATCACCGGTACGGTGTCTTGGACCAAGGTTGAGGAAGGAGACAAGGGATACACTCCTTTGGCTGGTTCCGAGTGGAAGCTTGCGAAACTGGGTGCCGATGGTACGACCGAGGCGCAGTCTTGGACCGTGAGCGACCAGTCGGCTTCGGGCGAGACCACGTGGGCCGATGCCGACGTCACGAATGGCAAGTTCAAGCTCGAGGGTCTGCTGCCGGGCACGTACACGCTTGTTGAGACCCAGGCTCCGTTTGGCTACGAACTGAAGAACACCTACAAGTTCACGGTGGACAGCACAAACGGCTCCATTACGTGGAAAGAGAACGAGCAGCCGAGCATCGTTGGCGGCACTACGTACATCTCCGACAAGTGCAGTGCTACGTCCGTGAAGATCCCGGTGACCAAATCCGTTCGCAATACGGATTGGCCGAAGGATGCTGACGGCAACTATGTGCCGTTCGAGTTCAGCATTGTGGCTACGGGTGACTATGCAGCCGAAGCCCCCATGCCCGAAGCGCCCAAGATTTCTGTTGCCCCAAAGGCAACGGAGACCGCCGCCGACAAGCTCAACAACATCACGGCGACCTTTGGCGCCATGACGTTCAACAAGTCGCACCTGTCCGATACCCCCGGTACGGCGGATGACTACGCCAGGACCTACACCTACACGGTGAAGGAGGTCGCGCCTACCACCGGTGCCATCGACAAGCTTCGCTACTCCAAGGCCGAGTACCAGGTGGCCGTCACGGTGAAGGCCGTCATGGATGAGACCACTGGCAAGTACTCCGGCCTCACCACCTCCACCACGGTCACGCAGGTGAAGGACGACATGGGCAACACCGTGAGTAACACCATCGGCAAGGACGCCGCGCCCAACGCCATTCCCGCCTCCACCTTCACCAACACCTACTCCACCTCTTTGCCCCTTTCTGGTATGTCGGGCGTCACTCTGACGTACCTTGCCGGCGCGGCGGTGCTTTGCGCTGCTGCAGCCTGGATGCACATTCGTCGCAAGGCGAATGCGAAGGGAGGTGAGCGTCGTGAATAAGAAAGTTTGCTCCTTCCCGATCTTGTTTGCGCTGCTTGCCCTCCTGATTGGCACCTGCGCGGTTGTGTTCCCCGCATCCGCGCAGGCCGCGCCGACCTCGACCGGTTCCATCACGGTGAGCGGCACCGTGGCGAGCAGCTACGACGCCTACCAGATCTTTAGCGCCAACGTCGTCGACGGCGACGGCGACGCCAAGATCGCCACCGACCTCGCTTGGGCAAACGACGCCGCGCGCGACGCCGCGCTGCCTGTGCTGCACAGCGTCGGCATGCCCAATTCCCAGACCACCGCGCAGGAAGCTGCCGAGTGGCTCAACACCGATTCCCACCTTACGAGCGCGCTGAGCGCACAGCTCGCTCGTTCCCTCCAGAGCTCTGGCGCCGAGCCCGTGGCCCTTAACGCGGGCACGGCGGCCGAGCTGCCCTGCGGCTACTGGCTCATCGTCGCCGACGACGACGCCATCGCCCAGAACGAGGCCGGCACCGCGCCGATCATGGCCCTGGTGGGCGGCAGCGCCGTCACCGTCAAGCCCAAGGCCGCGACCCCCAAGGTCGCCAAGCACGTGCTGGAGGACAGTACCGCCGCCTGGGGCAAGGCCGCCGACGCCACGGTCGCCGACGACCTGTATTGGCGCCTCTCTGCCACGGTCCCGGCGGGTCTCGCCGCCTACGACACCTACGCGGTGCAGTTCGTCGACACCATGAGCGCGGGACTCGACCCCTCCAAGGTGGCCGCGAGCATGCGCGTGTACGTGGCGGCGGGCGCGGACGGCGGCTTCGACGCCGTCTCGACCGGTAAGGACGGCCGCGCCGGCACCGAGCCCGCGAAGGGTTGGACCGACATCACGGCCCAGTGCGCCACCAAGGTAGCGGCGGACGGAACCTTCACCGTGCGCACCGGCGACCTCATCGCCGCGCTCGGCGGGGCCGACGCCTTTACCGCCGGCGCCCGCGTGGTCGCCGTGTACAACGCGCCGCTCAACAGCGCATGCAACCACGGCATCGCGAAGGGCAACCCCAACGAGGTCTACCTGCGCTACCCGCGCTCTCCCTTTGCCGACCAGTCCGGCGACGCGGGCTTCACCCGCACGCCGAGCGACGATGCGTGCGCCTACACCTGGGATCTTGCGCTCACCAAGCGCGGCAGCGACGGCGACAAGCCGCTTGCCGGGGCGGTCCTGAGCATCGCCGACGACCGCGGTCGCACGCTAGCGGCTGACGGCACGTGGGATGCGGAGGGCAAGGCCACCGTCACCACGGGCGAGGACGGCCGCGTGACCGTCTCGGGCGTGGACTCGGGCAAGCTGGAGGTCCGCGAGCTCAAGGCACCCAAGGGCTACGCCGCCTTTGAGGGCACACGCTCCGTGACGGTCAAGGCCGAGTGTCTGGACGTCGACCAGGTGGCCGCCGCCAAGCCCAAGCTCACCATCACGGCAGAGTCGCCCCTGCGCGCCGACAGCGCGGACGGGTCGACGGGCAGCCTGGAGGCGTCGCTCATCAACACGCCCACCGGCACGCCCCCTAGCACTATCACCGGAGGCTTCATGCCCTCGACAGGCGATATGGCAATGTACGCCGCGGCCGCCGCAGCGGTCGCCGGAGCCGCACTCCTCGTGGTCGCGCTCCTGATCAAGCGGGGAGGTGGCAGCCATACAGAGTAGCCAATGGCCCCACAGAGAGCGGGGCGAGACATAACCAAGCAGATGCTTAGACACAGACACACGATGATCGATCGAATGGGAATCAAACGGAAAGCAGGGGAAAAGAAGATGAGCATGAGTAAGAACATCGCACGCCTGGCAGTAACCGCCGGCCTCACAGCAGCGCTGAGCTTCGGCGGGGTTATGGCGCCGGTGACCATGGCGTTCGCGGCTGAGGGCGGCAGTGCCACAAGCTATGTGCCGACGGCGACAACGATCGGCAACGTAACCATTACTGAGAGCACCTATGCCGACACCACGTTTAAGGGCATCCAGATTTTCAAGGCCACGGTGACACAGGATAAGGCTGATGCGGATGGCGATGGCACCGCTGAAGGAGATTGGAAAGCGGATGGCGATAAGACGCTGTCTGATATCGACTGGGCATCTGATACCGTGAAGGACGCTGTGACCGGGGAATTTGCCGGTGTTCCTGGTGCGCCTGGCGCAGATGCTGGAGCTCAGGCATGGGCCAAGTACATTAACGAAAACAAGGGCAGCAATGTTGGCAAGGACGCTCGGGTTGATGCCGGCAGTACACTCGACAAAATCGCTAAGTCGCTTGAAAAACTGACGTGGAAAGACGCGAAGCAGGGCACCAAAGGGACCTTTGATGGAATTGACGCGGGCTACTGGCTCTTTGAGACAAAGTCGGTTGGTAAGACTACTGGGGAAGATGGTAATGATGATGCTTACACCTCGCCGATCTTTACCATCGTCGGCGGCGCCGATGTAAATGCGGAGCCCAAGAAGGACGTCCCCAATGTCACCAAGGCCGTCAAGGACAACAAGGACGGCAAGTGGGTTACGGACGACAGCAAAACTGTTTTCCAAGCTGCAAACAAGGCGGCTGACTCCGCTGCTGGTCAGCTGGTTGAGTATCAGCTTGCCGGTACTGTCGCGAGCAACATCAACACGTACATTAAGTACAGCTACACCTTCACAGACGAGCTTCCTCTCACGATGGCTCCAGAGCTTGGCAATGACAACAAGCCCGTTGTCGAGGTTAAAATTGGCGAGAGCATCGTTAGTTCCGATTCCTACACCGTGTCTTACAGTACGGATGGCGGCAAGAATACCCTGTCCGTCTCTTTTGATAATCTGAAAGAAGCCAAGGATTCCAACAACAACCCTATTACCGTTAACGGCGATTCGAAGGTCTATGTGAATTACAAGGCCAAGCTTGATCCTGAGAAGATTTCGGCAGACATGCTCGGTAAAGCACAGGAGAACAAGGTCAAACTGACCTACTCCAACAAACCGCACACTACTGACACCGGCACCACGGTCGATCACTCCGCCTACGACTACACCTACGGCATCGACGTTATCAAGGTCGGTAGCGATGCAGAAACTAAGCGTCTTGAGGGGGTCGAGTTCACGCTTCAAGAGAAAAACGGCGATACTGTTGAAGAGAAATATATCGACTCCAAGGGCGTGAAGCACGAGAAGACTGACAAGGTTACGCTCAAGACGGACAAGGACGGCAAGATCAACGTCATCGGTCTTGACGAGGGCACCTATATCCTCAAGGAGACCAAGCCTGCCCCTGGCTACAACAACTCTGCTGCCAACGGTGTTACGTTTACCATTGCGCGTGGCACGCTTAAGCAAGACCGTTCTGATGTAATTCCTGAGGTAAATTCTGCCAATGTCACAGCTGCTGATGGCGTCGTGAAAGACAATAAGGCCACCGCTTCTACCGGTAAGCTCAGCTTCACCATTGTCGACCAGAAGGGCTCCGGCCTCCCGCTCACCGGTCTCAACGGCGTGACCTTCACTTGGATCGCTGGTGGCGCGGTGCTGTGCATCGGCGTGGCACACCTCATCCGCAGCCGTAAGCAGGCTGAGGAGTCCGAGCAGGAGTAACGCTCGCTCACCCATCCCTTTGGCAGGTGGGATGTGATGGCCATGAGACTTGCGGACACTTTTCTCGTCCATCCACGTTCTTGCTTTGCCATTCTCTTTTCGGGGCAGACTCCGCACTGGAGTCTGCCCCGTTCTTTTTGGACAACACAGGCAGCCTCCACCGTCCGATGCGGACTCATCCGTCATCGCGTTTCTTGACTCGTATGAGGTTCGGTTTAAGGTCCGTAGGCGCTCGCGCGGTGCGGACGGTAGAAGGCATTTGCGCCGCAACAAGCGCAAATAAGAATGCCCGGGGGTCGGATCCCGGGCATTTAACAAAACCAGAAAACTAGGCCGCCCGCGCTTTCGAACACTTACGCGGGGTGCGTCGTTTTCTATTGACATTGTATCCCGAATCGCTCTGCCGATTCGGGATATTTTGAAAACGCAAGTATGGGCTTAGGCACGAACGAAATCTCGTTAATTCCGAAAATTATGTATAATTCCAATATGAAATGGAATCAAACGAAAACGATGGAAATGAACGAAGCGCTAATCTACTTACAAGAAGCACTAGGCCTCTCCGCCAAGACCAAAACTTGGCCTGGATCCGCACGCTTGCCACTGCATCTGCGGGCGATTGAGGTCCGCGCTGTTGACGCAAACGGTTTTTCGTTTTTGCTTGCAAGCTTGCCTACTGGCGTCGGGCTTCCCGAGGCTAAGAGAGTCTATAGTCAGCTAGCCTTGCGCGCGGAGACTCCTGTTGCCGTTTCATTTCCTGATGCCGATGCACGTCAGCGCAAAGCATTGGTCGCACATGGGATTCCCTTTGTCTGCCCCGGTAGACAGGTTTTTCTTCCATTTATGGGCACAGCTTGCACGGAGAGGGGCGGTGCCCGGTTTCACAATCACGCGACCAAGATGTCACCCAACGCACAGGCTGCCGCAATCTGGGGAGCAGCCCAGGAGCCATATCGTCCCTATGACCTTTGTCGTGCGCTTGGGATTTCGGCAAGCCGCGCGAGTGAGGCCATAACCGAGCTTGTCGACAGGGGGCTCGCGAGGCGCGAACGTTGCGAGCGACGTGTCGTCGTGCTCCCTGTCGCCGTTGATCTTTTGCTCAGCGAGCACATGGCAGAACTCTCCTCGCCTGTCTCGAAGGTCATTTTTGCAAGGAAGACGCCGCAGATCGACTATCTTGTAGACGCCGGGGAGACGGCGCTCGCTGCGCGTTCGATGCTCGCTGCGCCGGGCATGGAACAAAAGGCCGTCTTTAGAAGTGCATGGCGTCAACTGAGCGACCTCGAAGTCGCAGACGGGGAGTTGCCGGATAACGAAACGGCGATGATCCAAGTGTGGCGCTATGCGCCCGTGTTTGCCGACTCCTCCCGCGTCGATGACATTTCGCTTGCGCTATCTTTGGCGGCGATCGACGATGAGCGAATTCAGCTCGAAGTCGATCGCATGTTTGGAAAGGAATATCCATGGCAAGAAGCGCTGTAGAAGGTCTCCAAGAATTTCAGCAGCATATGCAAGAAGCTGCAGGATCGTATGCTCTTATCGGCGGCACGGCATGCGACATTTTGCTCGCGGAGGCGGGGCTTCCGTTTAGGATGACTCACGATTTTGATGTGGTAATTGTCGCCGATGACCGGTTGCCTCAGACGGCAGAAGCTATATGGACTTTGGTGCGTGATGGCGGCTACCGCTGCGGCTGGGGCGAAGGCAAAGGCTCATGTTTTTATCGGTTTACAGAGCCTAAGAGGCCGGGTTACCCCCATATGATCGAACTCTTCGCGAAGTGCCCCGACTTTCTAAAGGGTCGTGAGGGGATTGATGTGGCGCCAATTCACGTTGATGAAAACATAAGCAGTCTTTCGGCAATTTTGTTGGACGATGCTTACTACAGCTTGTTCCTTCAGGGAATTCGGACCGTAGACGGCGTTTCGGTCCTGGGTACGGAATACATTGTCCCGTTCAAAGCGAAGGCGTATCTCGACCTAAAAGCTAGAAGGGAGGCGGGGGAGAACGTTGATTCGAAGAAGGTAAAAAAGCATAAACGCGATGCGCTGAGGCTTGCTCAGCTGCTCGGCGAGTCAGAAGGTGTCGACCTGGGCGGAGAACTGAAGGACGATATGCTTGCGTTTGTCAAAGATTGTGAGGTAGGCGACGTCAATCTGAAACAGATCGGGGTTGCGGGCGTAACGATGGTGCAGTTGCTCGAGACGATGAAAGCAACATATGGCTTGATTGGTTGAGTGGGGTTACGTGGTTCGGACGGTGCAGTCTAGCTGCGTTGTCCGGAGTACGAGCTCGTGAATCCGCTATTATTTGTTTAGACAACCTGAGCTGTAAAGGAGTGACCGGCGATGGTGCAGGGCGCCAAACATATGAAGAGCAATAACGCCGCGGCCAACGGTGGCTCAAGCCCTCAGCCCAAACCTCAACCAAAACCTAAGCGCCGTCGCAGGCGACTGCCGCGCTGGGCCGACCGGCTCATCACCATCGTCATCATCCTTATTGGCGTGGGCCTTATGACCTGGCCGTGGATCTTGGACCGGCTCGGGGCCTCGGGCGTGTTTAACCAGATCAGCACGGTGTCCAGCACCGTGGACGCGCTGTCTGCCGAGGAGCGCGAGCGCATCCTGCTCCAGGCACGCTCCTTTAACGAGCAGCTGGCGGGCGAGGCCACCGAGCTTCCCGCCGACCAGATCGAGCCCTACGCCCAGCAGCTCATCTTTGACCGCGACCCCATGATGAGCTGGGTCGAGATCCCCTCCATCGACGTGAGCATGCCCATCTACCACGGCACGAGCGAAGAAGTCCTTATGGCGGGCGTCGGCCACCTGGAGGGCACGAGCCTGCCGGTGGGCGGCACCTCGACGCATTGCGTGCTCACCGCGCACTCGGGCATGCGCAACCTGAGCATGTTCGACGACATCCATTCGCTGGAGCCCGGCGACCTGGTGCTGCTGCACACCATGAACAAGACGCTCGCCTACAAGATGGTGGACTCCGAGGTCGTGCTGCCCGAGGAGATGGAGTCGCTGACCATCGAGCCCGGCGCCGATAAGGTGACGCTCGTCACCTGCACGCCTTATGGCGTGAACGACCGTCGCCTGCTGGTGCATTGCGTGCGCACCAAGTACAGCAAGAAGGACGTCGACAAGCAAAAGTCGCTGGCCGGCCGCCACTGGGGCAAGCGCGAGTTCGCCGTGCTCATCGTGGTCGTAGCCATTGTGCTGTTGCTGCTGGACATCGTGATCCACGCGGTCCGCAAGCGCCGCAAGGCCAAGGCCTCGGCATAAGACATTCTCCAGAACCACCACAATGGGGACAGGCACCTTTGTGGTGGTCGGGACTTCCAAACCATCACAACATTCGATGAAAATCGCGATTTTGACGAAAAACGTCGAATGTTGTGATGCTTTTCGCTGCGGACGAGACGGTTTTCGTTGTGGGCGGGACGGTTTTCGCTATGGACGGTGCGGTTTCGCTTCAGAACCGCCAGCCCGCAGCCTGCCAGCCCGCCGTCCTCGTTACGTTTTCGCTGCATTTGGGTAAAGCGCCTGCTCCAAGCCGGCGTTGCCCTGTATACTAAAACGGTTTAACTGTTATGCGGAAGGGAGCGCCTATGGCACTCAGCGAGAAAGACGTGCGCGGCATCGCCGAGTACGCAAAGATCGCACTGACCGATGACGAGCTCACCCAGATGACGTCCTACATGAACGACGCCGTCCAGATGCTCGAGCCCGTCTTGCAATATGACTTGCCCGACGTGGAGCCCACGTTCCATCCCATCGGAAGCCTGTCCAACGTGATGGGCGACGACCTGCGCGAGCCCGAGCGCGATCTGCCGCTCGACGTTGCGCTGGAGAACGCCGGCAGCGCGCGCGACCGTTACTTCCGCGTGCCGTCCATTTTGGGAGAGGGGGAGAGCGAGTAATGGCCCAGAGCTTCGATTCCCTTACCGCCGCCCAGATCGCCGCGGGCGTTGCCGCCGGCGACTTTACCGCTACCGAGGTGGCCCATGCCTCCCTTGCCGCCATCGAGGCGCGCGAGGGCGGGGTCCAGGCATTCCTGCAGGTGTCGCCCGAGCTCGCGCTCGAGGCCGCCGCGCGTGTGGATGCCGACCGTGCCGCCGGAAAGCCGCTGCCCCCGCTCGCGGGCGTGCCGCTGGCCATCAAGGACAACATGAACCTCGTGGGCACGCGCACTACCTGCGCTTCCCGTATGCTCGAGGACTACCAGAGCGTCTACACCGCCACCTGCGTCCAGCGCATGCTCGACGCTGGCTGTCTGCCCATGGGCAAGGCCAACATGGACGAGTTTGCCTTCGGTAGCTCTACCGAGAGCTCGGCCTTCCACCGCACCAATAACCCCTGGGATACCGAGCGCGTGCCCGGCGGCTCCTCGGGCGGTTCCGCTGCCGCCGTCGCCGCGGGCGAGGTCGCGCTCTCGCTGGGCTCGGACACCGGCGGCTCCATCCGCCAGCCGGCGTCGCTGTGCGGCGTGGTGGGCTTTAAGCCCACGTATGGCGCCGTGAGCCGCTACGGTGTGGTGGCCTTTGGCTCGTCGCTCGACCAGGTCGGTCCCTTCGGCCGCACGGTCGAGGACGTCGCGCTTGCCATGAACGCGCTCACCGGCGCGGGCCACGATCCGTACGACTGCACCAGCCAGGACTGCGCCGTCGACTTTACCGAGCACCTCAACGACAGCATCGAGGGCAAGCGCGTGGGCATCATCCCCGCGTTTATGGAGGCCGAGGGCCTGACGCCCGAGGTCAAGGCCGCTGTTCAGCGCGCCGCCCAGGAGCTGCAGAACCAGGGTGCCGAGCTGGTCGAGGTCGACCTTCCGCACCTGGACGCCGCCATCGCCGCCTACTACGTCATCGGCCCGGCCGAGGCGTTCTCCAACCTGGCTCGCTTCGACGGCATTCGCTACGGCTACCAGGAGGAGGGCTGCGCCAACCTGTCCGACCAGAGCTCGCTCTCGCGTGCCCACGGCTTTGGTGCCGAGGCCAAGCGCCGTCAGATGCTCGGCGCCTACCTGCTGAGCTCGGGTGTGTACGACAAGTACTACTACGCCGCGCAGAAGGCCCGCACGCTCATCACGCAGGACTACGACGCCGCGTATGCCAAGGTGGACACCATCCTCATGCCTGCCTCGCCGCGCACGGCCTTTAAGTTTGGCGAGATCAGCGACCCCACGCAGATGTACTTGTCCGACCTGTATACCATTTCGCTCAACATCTGCGGCAACGGCGGTATCTCGGTGCCGCTGGGCCTGGGCGAGGACAGCAAGCTGCCCGTTTCTGCCCAGCTGGTGGGACCTGCCTTTAAGGATCGTCAGCTGCTCACATTTGCCCGCGCCCTGGAGCGCGGCTTTGCCGATGCCGCCACGGGTGCGCCCGCGCTTTCCGTCGCGCCCGATTTTGCCGGGAAGGGAGGCGAGCTGTAATGAAGGAGCTTTCCGAGGTCCTGCAGGATTGGGAGGCCGTGATCGGCCTGGAGATCCACACCGAGCTCACCGCACTCGACACCAAGATGTTCTGCAACTGCAAGCTCAGCCACGATGACGAGCCCAACGCCAACGTGTGTCCGGTGTGCCTGGGCCTGCCCGGCGCCCTGCCGGTGCCCAACAAGCGCGCCATCGAGAGCATCGTCAAGGCCGGTCTCGCCACCAACTGCGAGATCCAGCGCCACTCGATGTTCTACCGCAAGCACTACTTCTATCCCGACATGGCCAAGAACTTCCAGACCACGCAGGGTCCGGTCGCCTTTGCCATGTACGGTCACCTTGATCTGGATGTGACCGGTCGCGGTGCCGCCGAGCGCCCCGACTGCGCGTTTGGCGAGGCCGAGGCTCAGAGCCTGGCGAGCGCCTCGGCCAACGCCGAGGGCCTGTCCACGTCCATGACGTCGACCATGCGCGAGGGCAATCAGCGCGCCGGCCATCTGGCCAGCTACGACGCGTCCAACCTGCAGATGCCCGAGCGCCGCGAGGACGGTTCCTACACGGTGCCCATCCGCATTCTGCGCATCCACATGGAGGAGGATGCCGCCAAGATGGTCCATGTGGGCGGCGCTGAGGGCCGCATTACCGCCGCGGCTGAGTCGCTCGTCGACTACAACCGCTGCGGCACGCCTTTGATTGAGCTCGTGACTGAGCCCGATTTGCGTACGCCCGAGGAAGCGCGCCTGTTTATGGAAAAGCTCCGCCGCATCTTTGTGACGCTGGGCATTTCGGACTGCTCCATGGAGAAGGGTTCCATGCGCTGCGACGGCAACGTGTCGCTGCGCCGCCGCGGCGAGACCAAGCTGGGCACCAAGACCGAGCTCAAGAACCTCAACTCGTTTAAGAGCCTGCACGACGGCCTTGCCTACGAGATCTGCCGTCAGGCCGAGGTGCTCGAGGAGGGCGGAATCATCTATCAGGAGACCCGCCACTGGGAGCCCAGCCGCAAGCGCACCGTGGTCATGCGGGTCAAGGAGACGGCTGACGACTATCGTCTGTTCCCCGATCCCGACCTGGCGCCGTTTGATCTGGACGACGAGTTCATCGACCGCTGCCGTGGCGAGATCCCCGAGCTGCCCGATGCCAAGCGCGCCCGCTTTGAGGCCGACTTTGGCATTAAGGCGGCCGATGCCGAGCAGATTGCCGGCGACCCCGAGTTTGCCGAGTTCTTTGAGGCTGCCGCTGCCGGTATGGCTGGCAAGGAGGCACAGACGGTCGCAAACCTGCTGGTGAACGAGATGATCGCCTACCTTAAGGGCGCGGGCGTGTCGCTCGCCGAGTCTGGCATCGCGCCGGCTCAGGTGGCGGCTCTTGCCAAGCTGCTGGCGACCGATGCCATCAGCTCCAATCAGGCGCACGAGGTCTTTGAGGCCATGGCCCAGACCGGCGACGACCCTAACAAGATCGTTGACGAGCGTGGTATGCGTCAGGTGAGCGATGCCGGTGCGTTGCAGCCGATCGTGGACGAGGTGCTGGCAAACTGTGCCGATCAGGCGCAGCAGTATCGTGACGGTAACCAGAAGGTCATCGGCTTTTTGGTGGGCCAGTGCATGAAGGCGAGCCGCGGCAAGGGCAACCCGAAGCTCTTCAACGAGTTGCTGAGAACGTCGCTCTCGTAAGCGGGAACCCGGGAGCCCCGGCCGTTCGGGTCAGGTGGGCTGATAGAAAGATGGTGACGGAGGCGCAAATAGCGCCTCCGTCTTTTGAATGTGATGAAAGTGTGGCGAAACGAGCTTAAAACTTCCGTAAATGTGATAAACATCACGTTTTCCCTGGGGTAAAATGTGGCAAATATCACGTTTGCGGAAGTTTCTTTGCGGGAGGTTCGGTCATGCAGCGAGATATCATTGCCAAGCTTAACGCTTGGAAAGCGTCGGAATATCGTAAGCCGCTTATCCTTAAGGGGGCGCGCCAGGTTGGAAAGACGTGGGCGCTTAAGGAGTTCGGTCGAACCTCGTACCGCAATTTTGTGTATCTGACGCTCGAGGAACCGTCACCTGGGGTACGGAGCGAGTACGCTCAGTTTTTCGAAGGTACGCGCGATCCTCGGCGGATCATCTCAAACCTTTCCCTGGCACTTGGACAGCCTATCGATCCCGGCGAGACGCTGCTTATTATTGATGAGATCCAGGATTGTCCTTCTGCAGTCGGCGCCCTTAAATACTTCTGTGACGAGGCCCCCGAGTATCACGTCGCATGCGCAGGGTCTTTGTTGGGCGTTCGCTTGTCCCGTGAGACCAGCGCTTTTCCGGTGGGAAAGGTCGAGTTCATGGAGATGCACCCTATGAGCTTTTCCGAGTTTCTGAAAGCCGAGGGCGCTGCAAACTACGACGAATACCTTGGCGGCCTGGATCAGATCGAGACAGTGCCCGATTTCTTCCATATCCGTCTCGTCGAGCATCTTCGTCGTTATTTTGCATGTGGCGGCATGCCAGAGGCTCTTGGTCGGTGGGTGGAGACGGGCGATATCGTTCAGGTCGATAAGGTGTTGTCCGATCTCTTGGATTCCTACGAGCGCGATTTTGCCAAGCATGGTGGCCATGCGCAGTTCGCCAAGCTTTCGCAAATATGGAACTCGATTCCAACTCAGTTGGCGCGCGAGAATAAAAAGTTCGTTTGGGGTGCGGTGCGCGAGGGGGCTCGTGCTCGAGAATACGAGGATGCTCTGGAATGGCTTGCCGATGCTGGGCTCATCATGGCGGTTCGCCTTAATGCTGCCGGTGGCGTGCCGCTCTCTGCATACGATGACCTCAAGGCATTTAAAGTCTACTGTCTTGATGTCGGTTTGCTACGCCGCATGGCAAGGCTGGATGCGTCCGCTTTTGCCATCTCGGATGCGCTATTTTCCGAGTTCAAAGGTTCGTTTGCCGAGAACTATGTGCTTCAGGCATTGCTTCTGCAGCTGGATGTCGCTCCGCGCTATTGGACAAACGAGAAACCGAAACACGAAGTCGATTTTTTGATTCAAGTCGGAAACGAAATCGTTCCCGTCGAGGTCAAATCGGGAGAGGTCGTTCATTCCAAGAGCCTTAAGTACTATGCCGACAAGCATGCGGAGACGACTCCACTGAGGGTCCGCTACTCACTTAAGAACCTAAAGCTCGACGACGGGGTGCTCAACATTCCGTTGTATTTGGCTGATCGATCTGTCCCTCTTATCAAAAAGGCGCTTGATTGTGCGCATCTTGACGTTTAGATCCTGGGCGAGCTGATGGGCGGCGGCTAATTAAATCGCTCCGTAACGGCCAAGGAGCTTGGACCTTAGCGGTGCTTGCTTCGCCAAGCCGTGGGTGTCATGCCGGTGTATTGTTTGAACGCTTGGGCGAAGGCCGCCTGTTGGGGATAGCCGAGTCGCTCGGCTACTTGGGCTATCGAAAGGGGGCTGTCGGCCAAAAGGTCCTGCGCGCGTTCCATACGATGCCTCCGCATATAGGAGCCCAGTGATTCGCCCGTCTGGACTTTAAAGGTGGCGCAGAGTTTGGAGCGGCTTGTGTAGAGCCGCTCGGCGACCTCGTCCACGCCGATGCGACGCCCCTCGTCAAGGGCGCGCTCGACAGCCAGGATCGCTTCTTCGACAATGTCCAGAGCGGCCTGTGTCCCTTCGGCCTGACGTGCCTGCTTGTGGGCTGTTCGCGCGTACGCCAGCTCGGCAACCATGGTCTCTACGGTACCCTTCATGTAAAGATGCCCGCCCGTGACACGAGCGCGCGTCTCATCGAGGCGGCAGAGTGTCCGATCGATCGCCGATAGCGCTTCTTCGCCCCACGACTCGGCAAAGGCGTCAAAAAGCCCAGCGAATTCGCCGGGGTAGCGGCGTTCGAAATCGTCGAAGTATCTCGGTAGGAATAACACCGAGCGCGAGTGATAGAGCTGTCCGGCGTATAACGGGCTGAGCTCGTTTCCGCAGGTATCCTGGATAAAACTACAAATTGCATTGCTCGGCCACGACCCGCGCAACGGCTTGAGGTTTGCGGGTGTTATGCCTATCTCGGGCATGCAGGTGAGCGTGGCGCTGCTGATTTGGCTCACGCAGGCGTATGGCTCGGGTGTGTATTCGGCCAGGTACATATCGTGCGTCGGGGTGATGAAATGCTCCATGACGATGCAGGCAGGGGAGAGGGGCATGATCCATGCGCGGCCGTGTGCCCGGTCGTTTGCCACCTCGCCGGTAAAGACAGCGCCCTTGCCGGAAAGCTCCAGGCCAAACTGTTCAAACTGCGGTGCGTAGAGCTCGGTTATGTCGGTCGCTGCCCGCCGTATTTGCAAAAGCGTCCCTTTCCTTTGCAGAAACGTCCACGCCTGGCTCGATTGTGAGCCTTGGCTAACATATAAATGATAAGTTGATTACGGTTAACTCTCAAGCCGTTAGAAAGGAATCTCATGGCAAAGGGATCAAAAAGGGAAGGCGGAGGCATCGGCGAGCTGCTTGCATATGCCGGCGACCGTAAATTCCTAACGTATTTGGGCATGGCGCTCTCGGCGCTCTCGCAGCTGCTGAGCTTTGGCCCGTACGTGTGCATTTGGCTTGTCGCGCGCGATCTGATCGCCGTGGCACCTAACTGGAGCGAAGCCTGCGACATCGCGACGTATGGCTGGTGGGCCGTGGGGTTTGCGCTGGCAAGCATCGTAGCTTATTTCGTGGGGCTCATGTGCACGCACCTGTCTGCGTTTCGCTGCGCGTCCAATATCCGCAAGACTACGAGCGAGCACCTGCTTAAGCTGCCGCTTGGCTACTTTGACACGCACGCCACCGGTGAGCTGCGCCGTATTGTAGACGGATGCGCCGCCTCTACCGAGACTTTGCTCGCACACATGCTGCCCGATATCGCCGGCGCCACCGCCATGGTCGCAGGCCTGCTCGTGCTGCTTTTCGCGCTCGATTGGCGTTTGGGGGCGGCATGCCTTATCTCGGTCGTCGTTTCGTTTGGCGCCATGGCCACCATGATGAGCGGCAAAGGCGCCGAGTTCATGAAGGCCTACATGGGAGCGCTGGTCAAGATGAACAAGACCGGCACCGAATACGTACGCGGCATCCCCGTGGTCAAGGTGTTTCAGCAGACGGTCTACTCCTTTAAGGCCTTCCACGATGCGATCGCCGAATACGCCGACATGGCGCAAAACTATGCGGGCACGTTCTGCCGAGGTCCACAGGTGCTCAACCTTACCGCGCTCAATGGTCTTGTGGCATTCCTGTTGCCCGTGGCGTTGCTGTTGGCGCCGGGCGAGACGGACTTCGCGCATTTTATGACCAACTTCACGTTTTACGCGATATTTTCGGCCGTGGTACCGACGGCCATGACCAAGCTCATGTTTGTGGGCGAGGCCTCTCAGATGAGTGCCGATTCGCTGGCTCGTATTCGAAGCGTCATGGATTCCAAGCAGCTCTCCGTGCCCGCCCAACCCAAGCACCCTGCCGGCAGCGACGTGCGATTTGAGGATGTGAGCTTTACCTACGAGGGCGCCGAAGCGCCTGCCGTCAACCATGCGAGTTTTAGCGTTTCCGCTGGTAGCACCCTCGCCCTGGTTGGTCCCTCGGGCGGCGGTAAGTCAACCTGCGCAAGCTTGATCCCGCGTTTTTGGGATGTTTCCTCGGGTCGAGTGCTCGTAGGCGGTGTGGACGTTCGCGATATGGATCCGCACGAGCTTATGGACCAGGTCGCCTTCGTGTTCCAGACCAACCAGCTGTTCCGGCAAACACTTGCCGATAACGTGCGCGCCTCCAAGCCTACGGCCACTGACGACGAAGTGCGTGTGGCCCTCTCCGCAGCTCAGTGCGACGACATTGTGGCCAAGCTCCCACAGGGCATCAATACCATGCTCGGTGCCGGCGGAGCATATCTTTCGGGCGGCGAGGTCCAGCGCGTGGCACTCGCCCGCGCGATCCTTAAAGACGCGCCTATCGTGGTGCTCGATGAGGCCACGGCGTTTGCCGATCCCGAGAACGAGGCGCTCATCCAGCGCGCCTTTAGCAAGCTGGCGGCGGGTCGCACGGTCATTATGATTGCGCACCGACTCTCGACTGTAGTGGGCGCAGACCAAATCGTGGTGCTCAACCAGGGCAGCGTACAGGAGTCGGGTACCCATGCCGAGTTGCTGTCCCAAGAGGGTCTGTATGCCAAGATGTGGGCCGAATACGAACAGGCTGCGAGCTGGAAAATCACTGCAGCGACCGCGGATGCCGCCGTCACGAAGGGAGGCGAGGCCTAAATGTTCGCCTCATTCCAAAAGAAGTATTTCCTATCCGATAAAGGTGTCGCCGGCGTAAAACGTGGCATTTTCTGGACCACGCTCACTAATCTCATTACCATGGCCGGCATGGGCTTTTTATTCCTGGTCATGGCCGGCTTTGTCGAGCATCTCGCCAGCGGGGCTGACCTGCCGGATGCCCTGCCGATCGTGGGCGGCCTCCTGGTCTTTTTCGTGCTGCTCTTTGCCTCTAACTGGCAGCAGTATTACT
Source organism: uncultured Collinsella sp. (assembly GCA_900541725.1). Classification (GTDB taxonomy): domain Bacteria; phylum Actinomycetota; class Coriobacteriia; order Coriobacteriales; family Coriobacteriaceae; genus Collinsella. Next base: position 21,729 of record UQLB01000006.1, read on the forward strand.
ACACCTACTGCATCTTTTACGAGGAGTGCGGCAAGCAGCGCATGGAAATTGCCGAGCGCCTGCGCAGGCTGCCGCTATCGTTTTTTGGACGTCGCGATCTGGCCGATTTAACCGAGACCATCATGGGCGATGTCCAGACCATGGAGCATGCCTACAGCCACGTGTTGGGAGAGCTTTGGGGTGCCATTATCGCAAGCGCTATTGTGTTCGTGGCATCGCTGTTCTTTTGCTGGCAGTTGGCGATAGCGGCGTTTTGGAGCGTTCCCGTGGCCTTTGCCGTGCTGTATTTGACGCGCGGTCCCATGGTCCCGGTGTTCGACCGTGTTCGCGCCGAGAAGGTCAAAGTCACTGAGGCGATCCAGGAGACGCTCGATTGTGTGTGCGAGATCCGCGCTACCAACCAGGAGGCCTATTATCTTGAGGGACTCGGCGCCGTGATTGATGTCGAGGAGCGCGAGACCACTAAGGGAGAACTCGTTAACGGGCTTTTGGTCAACTCCGCCTTTGTCATCCTGCGTCTGGGCATTGCCACCACGCTGGTAACGGGTGCCGCGATGGTTGCCTCGGGGCGGGTCGACTTTTTGGTGATGTTTGCCTTCTTGCTTATGGTGAGCCGCATCTATGCGCCTTTTGACCAGGCGTTGATGCTGGTGTCCGAGCTGTTTGCCGCCGAGTCGTCAGCTAAGCGTATGCGCTCTATCATGGATGAGCCTGTGGCGCGGGGCAGCGAGAAATTTGAGCCCGTGGGCCACGATGTGGTGTTCGATCACGTGGCATTTGGCTATGGTGCGGGCGAGGACGGCCGCGCCGGCGAGAAGGTCCTTACCGATGTGAGCTTTACCGCCAAGGAAGGCGAAGTTACGGCGCTGGTCGGTCCTTCGGGTTCCGGTAAGTCTACGGTGAGCCGCCTGGCCGCGCGCTTTTGGGATGCCACCGAAGGCACGGTCACCGTGGGTGGCGTGGATGTTGCGGGCGTTGATCCCGAGGTGCTGCTGCGCGACTACGCCATTGTGTTCCAAGACGTGCTGCTCTTTGACGACACGGTGATGGGAAACATCCGCCTCGGGCGTCGTGATGCCACCGATGAGGAAGTGCTTGCGGCCGCGCGTGCCGCCAACTGCGACGAGTTCGTGAACCGCATGCCGCAGGGCTACGACACCATGATCGGCGAGAACGGCTCCAAACTCTCCGGTGGCGAGCGCCAGCGCATCTCCATCGCCCGCGCGCTGCTCAAAGACGCGCCCATCGTGCTGTTGGACGAGGCGACGGCAAGCTTGGATGTGGAGAATGAGACCGTGGTACAGCAGGCACTCTCCCGTCTGCTTGCAGGTAAGACGGTTATTGTGATCGCCCATCGCATGCGCACGGTGGAAAATGCCGACAAGATCGTCGTGCTCAAGGATGGCGTTGTCGCCGAGCAGGGCACCCCGGCGCAGCTCAAGGCGGCAGGCGGAGAATTTGCCCGCATGATTGCGCTGCAAAAGGAAGCGGCTGCCTGGCAGATCTGATGAAGGCATCCGCAATGTGACAAAGGGACTGTCCCTTTGTCACATTGCGGGGGTGGTGGAAATCGCAGTCTAATATTTTTCCCGAGAAGTGAACGACCTTTTTTTGGACCCCTTAAGCGTCGACACTTTCTGGAGTCGGTTTCCTGCGGTTTTGTCGAGTTTTTCCTGCGGTTTTGCTGGTGAAAAATGCAGATGTTTCGGGGGTCCGATTTTGCTCGTTCACTTCTCGGGAAAAGTATTAGACCTCAATTCGCAGGGGTGGGGAGGGCCCTTTTCCTGGGTCGTGGAAGTGCGCCATGGCGAACGGATCGCCAAAAACTGGGCATTTTGAGCCCCATAGTTTCCAAAAAGTTAACCGTTGTTGACCTGATTTGTTAGATAAACTAAACTATTTTCCAAAAGTGTGCTCGAGCAAACTTGTTTACTCGGGTGCTAAGGCACCGTGCCGCAGTTGTTGCGGAAAAGGGAGAGACATCATGAAGAAGTCCACGTTTAACACCCTGCTTGTTGGTGGCGGTTTTCTGCTCGGCACGGCCGGCATCAAACTGCTCACCAGCGCTCCGGTAAAGAATGCCTGCGTGCGGGGCATCGCGTGCGGCATGCGCGTCAAGAACTGCTACCAGGACATGGTCGAGCAGGCCAAGGCTAATGTCGACGACATGGTTGCCGAGGCTGCCTACATCACCCAGAGCGAGGCCGCTGCTGACGAGGCAGCCGAGTAACGCTCCCAGGCACAAACTATGAGATTCTCGATTATTAGCGAGATCCCCGGCAGGACCCGTCTTCAATTGGCGGGTCCTGTGCCAGAGAGCGATCTCGATGCACTTCTTAAGCTTGGCGGCGAAATCGACGGCGTGCGCAAAGTGCGCGTATATGGCCGTATTGGCCAGATGGCGCTCGAATATGACGAGCAGTGTCGTGCGAGCGTGCTCGACGCCTTGGGCGCACTCGATGCTCAAGCCATCGCCGATGCCAAGTCGGGTTACGTGATGCAACTCGAGCCGCGCAAGCACAAACTCGTTATGGACCTGGCGACACTCATCGGCGCCCATTACGCGCGTCGCTGGTTCTTGCCGACGCCTCTGCGTGCGGTGTTTGTCGTGGCCGGTTACATGACCTTTTTGCGCGCCGCTCTCCACGAGCTCTCGCAGCCGCGCCTGACCGTTCCCGTGCTCGACGCGTCGGCCATCGGCATCTCGTTCGTCAAGCGTGACGTCGATACCGCAGGTCAGACAATGTTCCTGCTCAACGTGGGCGAGCTGCTCGAGGACTACACACGCGCCATGAGCGAAAACGAGCTCATCAACTCGCTGCTCGATGTGCCCGACAAGGCACAAAAGGTTGTCGGCGACACCGAGGTGAGCGTTGCGGCCACCGAGCTTGAGCCCGGCGATCTGGTCGCCGTGCGCACCGGCATGTCCATCTGCATCGACGGCGTGGTTGAGCAGGGGAGCGCCATGGTCAACCAGGCGACCCTGACCGGCGAGCCGCTGGCCGTCGAGCGCAGCGCGGGCGACGACGTGTTCGCCGGCACCGTCGTCGAGGACGGCAGCATCCTGGTGCGCGTGCGCGCCAATACGGCCCAGACCAAACTGCGCTCGATCGTCTCGCTCGTGCAGACGGCCGACTCGCTCAAATCCGAGGGCCAGTCGCACATGGAGGACCTTGCCAACAAGATCGTTCCGTGGAACTTCTTGCTCGCGGGCCTGGTCGCGCTCACCACACGCAGCCTCATCAAGACTTCCGCGGCGCTGATGGTCGACTACTCGTGCGCACTCAAACTCACGGGTTCGGTCGCCGTTATGACCGCCATGAGCGACGCTGCCAAGATGGGCGTTATGGTTAAGGGCGCCAAGTACTTTGAGTCGTTTGCCAAGGCCGACACCATCGTCTTTGATAAGACCGGCACACTCACCGAAGCCCAGCCACGCCTGGCTTGCGTGCTCACGACCGATGGCTGGAGCGAGGACGAGGTTCTGCGCCTATCCGCCTGCCTGGAGGAGCATTTCCCGCATCCGGTGGCGCGTGCCGTCGTCAACGCCGCGGGCGAGCGAAGGCTCGAGCATCGCGAGCGCCATGCCGCCGTCGAGTACATCGTGGCGCACGGCATTGCCTCGTCCATCGAGGGACGCCGAGCGATCATCGGTTCGGCGCATTTTGTGTTTGAAGACGAAGGAGCGCAGCTGGAGTCCGACATCAAGGAGCGCATCGAGTCCCAGATGCAGGGCCTGTCGCCGCTCTATCTGGCTGTCGACGGCACGGTTGTGGGTGTGCTCGGCATCGAGGACCCGCTAAAACCTGGCGTGCGCGAGGCCATTGCCGACCTGCATGCGCTGGGCGTAAAGCACGTGGTCATGCTCACGGGCGACTCCGAGCGCACAGCTGAGCGCATCGCGCGCGAGGCGGGCGTCGACGAGTTTAAGGCCGAGCTGCTGCCCGAGGACAAGTACGCCTACGTGGAGCAGATCAAGCGCGAGGGGCGTCGTGTTGCCATGGTGGGCGACGGCGTCAACGACTCGCCGGCGCTGGGTCTGGCCGACGTGGGCCTGGCCATGGGCGGCGGAAGCGACATCGCCAAAGAAGTCGCCGATATCATCCTGGCCGATACGGACCTCGCGGCGATCGTGCGCTTGCGTCGCATGAGCCGGGGACTCATCGACCGTCTGACGAGTTCGTATTCCAAGGTGATGCTCACCAACTCGGCGCTGCTGGCGCTTGGCATTACCGGCACGATTACGCCGCAGACGTCGTCGCTGCTGCACAATGGCTCAACGATCGCCTACAGTCTTAACAACGCGAAAGCGTACCTGCGCTAGCGGGCGTGTTCACCCACGTTATCTGGCCTGCGTCCGGACGGCACCGTTGCCGCCTGGGCGCAGGCCTTTTGCGTTTGACCGTTTGCTAGCTTCTCTATATAGTAGTGCTAGCGAGGCTAGCAAGTGAAGGGAGCGTGATTGACGTGGGTGCTGTTAGCGGCATGGCGCAAGTGAATGTTCGCGTGGATCGCCAGGTCAAGGACCGTGCCGAGGAGGCGTTGCGGCTCTCGGGCGGGTCGCTGCCCGAGCTCATCAAAAAGGTTGTGGCCAAGGTCGCGCAGGGCGGTGGCCAGTGCGAGGAAGTGCTCGCTGCCGTCGACGATCGGCGGCAAGCCATCGCGCCCGAGTCCCCGTTTGCCGCGTCGTGGGCGACCGCGGATCAGCTCTATGCGAACTTGGGTATCGCTGCGTCGCCCGGGTCCGCTGACCGCGATTGGGATACGGTCTATGCGGAGGCCATGGACGAACGCTATCGCCAAAAGGGGATGATCCTGTGAACGGGGAACCTCTCAAGATCATGGTAGATGCCAACGTGTGGGTCGATTCGTTTTGCGTCGATCATGTTGAGTCGCTTGCCGCGCGGGCTTTTATCGGACAGGCTGCGGAGTCGGGTGCGTCACTGTTCTTTCCCGTGCACATCGCCAAGGACGTGCTGTACGTTGTCCAGCACGAATTAAAGCGCAGCGTTCTGGCCAACGGGGGAGCGCTCGACGAGGCGTCTGCCCGCGCAATTGGCGATGCGGCGTTGGCGTTTGTCCGCAACATGACCGAAAACGCCACAGCCGTGGGCGCAGATGCATCGGACCTTTGGCTGGCCGACAAATACTTAGCGCTCCATCGCGATTACGAGGACAACTTGGTGCTCGCCGCGTGCAGGCGCGCGCAGGTCGATTACTTGGTGACCAACGATCGCAAGCTGCTCGAACATGCCGATATTGCAGCAAAAACGCCACGCCAAATGATGCCGATTCTGGCTTTGGCCGAACGTAGTGGGCGGGTATCCCACTAGCGTCTGACTATCTGCGCACCCTTCGGAACGTCGACGCTCCGAAGGGTGCGCATCCTCTAATTACAAAAGTGCTGCCTTGATGATGGGGACTTCGGCGAGCTTCTCCGCTGCCTTCTCGTCGGAGTCATTCAGTGCGGCTAAGCTGCGGTAGACCCACTCGTTGACCTGGGTGTTCTTGACGCCTGCGGTCTGCATAAGGGCGCCTACCTCGCGGATTGCTGTGAACAGATCAGCTTTGGGACCCGCGAGTTCAACAAAGACATCGTGATGTGCTGCGACGCCGCGGTTCTCGCTTACGTGGTCGATAAAGCCCTCGACGGTCTCAAGCTGCTGGGCGAGAGCCGCATCATCGTCAGCGTCCAGCGCGACGAGTGCGTTCGATACCGTGAGGGCGGGATGTCCACAGGGGACAAAGCCTTCGATGACATCCATGGCTTCGGTAATGGTTGAGCCCAGGCCTGCGAGGGCATTGACGAGTTGCTGCTTGGTATCCATAACGGTCCTTTCGGCGGGTCAATTTTGCTTGGCGAAAATATACGTGACGCGTTCGGTAGCAAAAGTGCGAAGTATGGTGCACATTGAGGTCTTCACAGCTCGTGCATAGAACAGCTGTCCGCTTTCAGAACGTGGTAAGATAACACTCCACAAGCGGGGCTCGCCCCGTATGTTCTTTGAAAAGTCGACGGGTGTTGGGTGCTTGCAGGCCCGATGCCATCCAGACTTTCCCGACATTTGGGGGCGACTGGTTTCGACACGATAGGTCTGAGAGAGGAAGCAAGCCGAGGTCTCCTCGCCTCGTTAAACAGGGGTACCGTCAAATTGAATTGACAACAACTCTTCTTTTGAGCCTATGGCTCTCGCTGCTTAATTTATAGCGGCGCGTCAACCCGGTGATTTCCCCGACACCGGCGCGACGTCATTTTAGGGGAATGCTCCTGCGCACGTAATCGGTATGGCGCGGGCTAAGACCGAACCGGTTGGGATGCCGCGAGCGTGTCGCTGCGCGCAAAGCGTCCGAGACCAAACCAGCGACTGAGCTTGGAGATGCCAATCAGGGGGCTTTCGTGGACCGGAGTTCGATTCTCCGCGCCTCCACCAACAGTTACAGGCAGGTAGAGAAGTGTCTCTACCTGCTTTTTTATTACATATAGATACCGCGGAGAATCGAACTCTATGCAGGGCGCGGACGTAAAGAAAACGCGTCAGCGTTTTTAGCCCGCGGGCGAGGACGCCGGCAGGCGGCCGAAGCCGGTGCGTATTTGCGAAGCAAATACGCGGATTCTCCGCGCAAACTTTCGGCTCAAAACGGATGCGATGTTTATCGAATTTCAGCTGGCCTTGCCTCGCATCAGCGAATCCCCGCACCGCGGAGAATCGAACTCTGTGCAGGGCGCGTGCGTAAAGAAAACGCCTCAGTGACGCAGAGTGGGGCGCGCTTTCCCAATGGCGGCCCAGGCGGAAAGTTCATCCCGGAATCCGCGCTCAGAACGGGACGCGCTTTCCCAGCGGCGGTCCAAGCGGAAAGCGCATCCCGGAATCTCGCCTCAAACTGGGACACACTTTCCGCTTCACCTGCCGCCTTGAAAAACCTGCGCGCTCGCCATCCCAAAACTGGGTAGAAGAAAGCCAAAACGCAATCGCAGGAGGTCAACATGACTGCAGAAGATAAGGCAAAGAACGCTGGCAAGGTCGCGCTCGTTTTGGAGGGCGGCAGCTTCCGCGGGCAATTTACCGCAGGCGTGCTCGACGTCCTCATGGAGGCCGGCGTCGAGATTCCGGCGGTATATGGCGTATCGGCCGGCGCCCTCAACGGCGTGAACTACAAGTCGCACCAGATCGGCCGTGCCAACCGCATCAACCTGGCTTTCTGCAATGACAATCGCTTCATGGGCGCCGCATCGTTTGCGTCCACGGGTTCCATCGTGGGTTACGACTTTATCTTCAACGATGTCCAGGACCGCCTGGATCCCTTTGACAACGAGACGTTCGACGCGAGCCCCATCGAGATGTACGCCGTCGCGACGGACATGCTCTTTGGAACCGCCACGTACCTCCCGGTTAAAAGCGCAGTGCTCGACCTCGACGCCGTGCGTGCCTCGACCTCGCTGCCGCTGGTGACGCCGCCGGTCGAGATTGACGGGCACAAATACGTCGACGGCGGCGTAGCCGATTCGATCCCCATCGAGCACGTGCTGGAGGAGGCGGGCTTCGACCGCGCGGTTGTCATTGTCACGCAGGACCGCTCGTATGAGAAAAAGCCCTACGAGTTTTTGCCGGCCGCGCGTGCGCGTTATGCCGACTACCCCTATCTGCTCGAGGCTATCGAGACGCGCCACGACCGTTACAACATCCAGCGCATGCACCTGTGGAAGTATGAGCGCGAGGGCCGCGCGTTGGTCGTCGCTCCGCAAAAGCCGGTCGAGGTCGGCCATGTCGAGCACGATTCGGCAAAGCTTTTGGACCTGTATATCCAGGGCCGTCAGGAGGCAAAGCGCCTGCTCGCGGAAATCCAAGAGTTCGTTGAGCGCTAGCGATAGCGAACCCTCAAAAAAATGACAACAGCTAAAGAGCTGGAAAAATCACGGCTCGTGGATGACATGTGCAGAAACTCTGGTCGGAGCCAAAATACCTGTTGACTCGTACGGCGAGCGGGGTAATATGGACGGGTTACTTGCAGAGCCCCGTGAATCTCTGTAACAACACGTACTGTACATGGAGGAGTCTAAGTGATTTCGAAATCGACTCACTACGCCAAGCAGGGCGAGGTCCAGCGCAACTGGGTTCTCGTCGACGCCGATGGTGCTGTCCTGGGCCGTCTTGCCACCCAGATCGCAATGATCCTGCGCGGTAAGAACAAGCCCCAGTTCACGCCCAACAGCGACTGCGGCGACTTCGTTGTCGTCATCAACGCCGATAAGGTCCAGCTTACCGGTAACAAGGCCGACACGAAGACCTATTATCGCCACAGCGGCTACAACGGCGGCCTCAAGGCTGAGAGCTTCCGCCAGGCTATGGAGAAGCACCCGGAGAAGGTCATCGAGCGCGCCGTTCGCGGTATGCTGCCCAAGACCACCCTCGGCCGTGCCCAGATGACCAAGCTTAAGGTCTACGCTGGTGCCGAGCATCCGCATGCTGCCCAGAACCCCACGAAGATTGAGCTGGAGGCTTAAAGATGGCTGAGAACACCGTTGTCTACCAGGGTACCGGCCGTCGTAAGAACGCCGTCGCCCGCGTCCGTCTCGTCCCCGGCACCGGCAAGGTGACCATCAACAAGCGTGACGCCGAGCAGTATTTCGGCCGTCATCAGCTCGTTGAGAACGCCCTTGCTCCCTTCAAGGTGACCGACACCGCCGGTCAGTTCGACGTTATCGCTCTGTGCGATGGCGGCGGCATCTCCGGTCAGTCCGGCGCTCTGCGCCTGGGCATCGCTCGCGCTCTTCTGAATGCTGGCGATTACCGTGCTGACCTTAAGAAGGCCGGTTTCCTTACGCGCGATGCTCGCGTGGTCGAGCGCAAGAAGTACGGCCTCAAGAAGGCCCGCCGCGCTCCCCAGTTCTCCAAGCGCTAAGGTTTTATCTCCTTACGAGATACAATGTACAAGCGGGGCCTGCCGATTGCTCGGCGGGTCCCGCTTTTCTTTTTCGACTAGGGTGGGCGACTGCGTTTTGCCCACTTGGGAAGGAGCGATCCTATGCCCCAGAACATCTTCGGCACCGATGGCGTCCGTGGTGTCGCCAACGCCGACCTCTCGTGCGACCTCGCATTTCGCCTGGGCCGCGCGGCGACCAAGTTCCTTGGCCCGGATATCTGCATCGGCCGCGATACGCGTCTTTCGGGCACCATGCTCGAGAGTGCTCTGACCGCCGGCATTATGGCCGAGGGCGGCCGCCCGCACTGCTGCGGCGTTATCCCTACGCCGGCCGTGGCGTTGCTCACCGTTCAAAACGAGCTTGACGGCGGTATCGTCATCTCCGCTTCGCACAATCCGCCGGAGTTCAACGGCATCAAGTTCTTTAGCCGCAAGGGCATGAAGCTTCCCGATGCTGTCGAGGAAGAGATCAGCGCCTGGGTCATGTCCGAGGAGGCCATGGCTGCCGACACGCTGCCGACCGGCGCCGGTGTGGGTCACATCATCAAGATGAAGGACGCCCGCAAGGCCTATGTCGATCATGCCATCAGCACGCTCGACGGCCTTAAGCTCGACGGACTGGTTGTTGCCGTCGACTGTGGCCACGGCGCTTCCTGCCAGACTACGCCCGCCGCGCTGCAGCGCCTGGGTGCCACGGTCCATGCCATCAACACCGATTATTGCGGCACCGACATCAATGTCGAGTGCGGCTCCACTCACCTTGAGCCCCTGCGCGAGCTCGTGCTGCGCACCCACGCCGATATCGGTCTGGCCCACGACGGCGACGCCGACCGCGTGCTGTTCGTGGACAGCGAGGGCAACGAGATCGACGGTGACTACATCTTGGCTATCTGCGGTTCTGACCTTGCCGCTCGTGGCAAGCTCGCCAACTCCGAGATCGTCTCGACCGTCATGTGCAACCTGGGCTTCTCCATCGCTATGAAGGAGCAGGGCTTCGAGATGGTTCAGACCGCCGTGGGCGATCGCTACGTTCTGGAGCGTATGCTTGCGGACGGCGCCGTCATCGGCGGCGAACAATCCGGCCACATCATCTTCCTGGAGCACAACACCACCGGTGACGGCCTGGTGACGGCTCTGCAGCTGCTGGCCGTGCTCAAGCGCACCGGTCGTACCCTCACCGATCTTGCCGGCATCATGAAGAAGTACCCGCAGGTACTCGTCAACGTGCATTCGGACAACAAGGCTGGTCTGGACGATTGCCAGCCCATTTGGGACGCCGTCGCTGCTGCCGAGAAGGAGCTTGACGGCCGCGGCCGCATTCTGGTGCGCCCGAGCGGTACTGAGCCGCTGGTTCGCGTTATGGCCGAGGCGGAGACGCACGAGCTGACCCAGCGTGTTGTCGACGACATCGTCGAGGTTGTCAAGCGCGAACTTCCCTAATGGTCAAAAACGGGTGCCAAGTGGTAAACTGTTAAAGCTATTTTGGTTGATTGGTATGTCCGAGGGGGATCATGTTCACTAAAGTCCTAAGGTCTTTTGGTATGCGTGGTCGAGTCCTTACGCTGGATGCTCCCATCTCGGGCGACGTCATTCCGTTGTCCGAGGTCAATGACCAGACATTTGCCACCGGCCTGTTGGGCCAGGGCGTGGCGATTCAGCCTACGGGTACGCGCGTGATTGCGCCGGCTGACGCGAAGGTCGAGGCTATTTTTCCCACGGGACACGCCGTTGCGCTTAACACGGTCGATGGCTTGGACGTGCTCATCCACGTTGGCTTGGACACTGTTCAGCTCGAGGGCAAGCACTTTACCGTGCATGCACAGGTGGGCGATGTCGTCCATAAGGGCGATGTACTCATTGAGTTCGATCGCGAGGCAATTGCTGCCGAGGGCTATGATGTGACGGTTCCCATCTTAGTGTGCAACTCCGTTGAGTTCTCGAGTATCAAGGGCTCCGTTGGCGTGCATGTCGAAGAGATGGACCAGCTCATCGTTGCTCGCGAGCGCTAGCAAGTGCACGTGGCCATTAGCCTACAATTCAAACACGTTTACGGAGGGCGCCCTTGAAAGAGGACGCCCTCCGTGGCAAGATGGGATTTGTCCGAAGCTAAAAGGCTTCGGGTCACCGTGGACGGGCAGGGGCCTCGACGCGGCTAGACACGAGACACATACATTACGCGACCTCGCCCTGGTGGCCGCACACGTTGGTTGCGGCCGACGCGGGCCGCGGGCAAGTGCTTGTAAGGGAGCCTTGCCTCTCTTGTACGAGAAAGGACGCGTAATGAAGATCATTAAAGCTAAAGACTACGAGGATATGAGCCGCAAGGCCGCTAATATCATCTCGGCGCAGGTTATCCTCAAGCCCGACTGTGTGCTGGGCCTTGCCACCGGCTCCACCCCGATCGGTGCCTACAAGCAGCTCGCTGCTTGGTACGCGAAGGGCGACGTCGACTTTGCCGAGGTTAGCACCTACAACCTGGACGAGTATCGCGGCCTTTCGCACGACGATCCCCAGAGCTATCACTACTTCATGCGTGAGAACTTCTTCGATCACATCAACATCGACCTGAACAACACGCATGTGCCCGATGGCTCCAACCCCGACGCCGCCGCTGCCTGCTCTGAGTACGACAAGATCGTTGCCGACGCCGGTTACCCGGATCTGCAGCTGCTCGGCATTGGCAACAACGGCCACATCGGCTTCAACGAGCCCGATGACCACTTCTCCAAGGGTACGCACTGCGTCGACCTCACCGAGAGCACCATTCAGGCCAACAGCCGCCTGTTCGACAGCATCGACGATGTTCCCCGTCAGGCCTACACCATGGGTACCCAGACCATCATGTATGCCCGCATGATCCTGGTCGTCGCCAACGGCGAGGCCAAGGCTCAGGCCGTGCATGACATGTGCTATGGCCCGGTTACGCCCGAGTGCCCGGCTTCGATCCTGCAGCTGCACACCAACTGCGTTGTCGTTGCCGACGAGGCCGCCCTTTCGCTCTGCGAGTAGCGCGAATCCTGCACCTCGACATAGCCTTGCCTAAGGCCTCCGCTTTGCGGGGGCCTTTTTGCTATCCCTTTCCGCCCGCTTGACCAAAATCTTGGCGCAAGCTTGACGAATGCCGGATGCCCAACAGCTTGATTCATTCCATACCAGATTCTATGCAAAAATGCCACTAGAAGGTCGTAGACGGTAGCGGGTGCTAGGCGAGTTGAATGACATGGCTGAACCTTGTTCATCTGCGTTACACTGCCGCTTAGATGGGACAAGCTGACAAGCTCATTTACCTGCTTAAAGACCGATTAGTCGGGGGATTAATAACAATCGGCCCTCGCTGTACAAAAACTTGCCGCTTGCGTACCAAAAGACAACCTAAAACACAAGGTCGCTCTATTCATAGCGCGGCTTGTATGGTCTTGCGGCTACAGTGTCCATACGGTCGAGTTGAGGAGCGGGCATGGTAAACGATTTGGGCGGTATAGACGAGCTCGAGCTGATGCCGTTGGGCGGAGGCTATATGGTGCGACGCGAACGCTTGATGAATGAGCTTATCGCCAAGGGCCGAAAGGCCGGCATCGTGGTTCTTTATGCGCCCGACGGGTTTGGGAAGACCTCGGTGTTGCTGCAGTACACCCATGAGGTTAAATGCGACCCGACGCGAGGCCCCGTGCGGATTATCGAGGCCGATCGCGCCACTGGGCGCGAGGTGTTTATGCAGCTCGAGGTGGTTACCGAAGAACTCAAAGACAAACCGCACTCTCTTATCGCGATTGATAATGTGCCAAACCTCGATCAGCACGATACCGAAGACCTCATCGACAGGATTCGCGGCCTGCGCGCTATGGGGGTAGGGGTCTTTATCTCCTGCCGTCCTTCAAATCGTCAGCTGATTCATGGGCTGGGCGATTCGGTTAAGATCAATGCGCAGATGCTCAAGGTGCATGCCTATGAGTATTCGGCGTGGGCATCGGCGTTTTCGATCAGCACATCGCTCGACTTTTATCAACTCACGCAAGGCGTGCCCGAGCTCGTTTCGGCATTGCAGACGGGTCTGTATGGCCAAGGCGACGTAGCCGGTCTGCTCGAAAACGAGATTGTCAACGTATATGGCGCGGCACTTGCCGATCTGGCTTCGCTCGACAATAATGCGCTGTTTTGCGTGGCATGTCTCATGGTTTTGATGGGCGAGGGCAATATCGCAGAACTCGAGGCCTGTGGGGTGAGGCTGTCGATGGTCGACCAGTCCTATTTTGTGCGCGACTACCCGATCTTTGGCTTGGATCCCGCCGAGCGGAGTTTTACGTGTCTGGGCACGGAGGATAACGGACGCTTGCGCTTGCGTAAGTTGGTGGCCGAGGTTCGCCCCGAACTTGTTCCGAGGGCGGCCCAGATTTTGCTTAAGGCGGGCCGATGCGATGCGGCGATGGGCCTGGCGGACGCCTTTTTGGACCGTGAAGCGGTCCTTGAACTTGCTGGACAGTATGGGGTCGATCTGGCTCTGACGGGGCACGGGGCCGATATCTGCCGAGCGGCGCTGGGCACGATCGATGCCGACGATCCGGCTCCAGAGCCAACGCCTGCCGAAGCGCTTGGCGTATATCTGGCAGCGGTCAGCGTATCCAATACAAAGCTCGCTCGCTATATGGCATCGGTTATCGAGCGCGGGGGCGAACGGGCGGCCTGCGAAATAGACCCTGTTTCATGGAGGGTGGCCCAGACGCTGACGGCTGTTTGCTATGGGGACAACGGGCTTGGGCTTCCTACGAACCTGGCCGTGCCAGAAATAGAGACGTCCCATACCGCACTCGATATGTTGTCTGCGCATATCGAGGTCAAACGCTGTCTGACCGAGCGGGGAAATGACGGCGGCGTTCTACAACAGCTCAAAACGAGCAAGGCCTACGACTGCGAGCTCGACATCGCGGGGATTGTTATACGGGCCGATAGCATGCTGGTGGAGCTCTTTGACGGGTCGTTTGCGGGAACCGACGAGCGCGACGACGAGATGACGGTGGTGCGGGAGGCGCTCGACGTACGTGGGCTTAAGGCGATGGCTATCTGGGTGCGCATGGTGTTGGCGGCACGGCGGCTCCTTTCCGGCTTGCCGGTAACCGACGACGCGGCGTTCAACGAGCTCGATCGTTTTGCCGTGCGCATGCGCGACAACCAGATTCAGCTGTTTGGGCTGTTGCTAGAAGGCTGGCAGTCGCTGGCAGAGGGACGGCCGGTTAATGCAAAGTTCCGTGCGGTCCAAGTGCTCAAACTTGCCGAGGAGTCGATTGCGTACATGCGCGATAACGCATTGCTGCTGGAGCGCGCGGCATATCTGCGTAACACCTCGATGGTTTCGGTGCGCGAGGAAGCGGAGTTGCTCGATATAAGCCAGACGCAGGTTGGTGGAGCGGAGGCCTGGATGGTGGCGCTGCATTTGGCCTGTGCGGGCCGAGACAGCGATCTTGCGGCCTGGATGTCCATGAATCGTGCGGGGATTCTAGAGCCATCGTATCGGCTCTTTGCGCGCCTTGCCATGCATTGTCTGGGCGAGCCGGCGGGCAGGATACGCAAGAAGCTTCCCGTGCGCGAACTGTCGCGGTACTCGCTGCGCGACGATTTGGAAGGGGAGGGCGAGCGCCTATTCCAGGCCGGCGAGGTTGAAGCCGTTGATACCATCGACCATATCGAGATTCGCATGTTTGGTGCGTTTCGCGCCGAGCGCGACGGGTTTCCCATCACGGACAAAATGTGGCGCCGCAAGAAGGCGGCGACGCTTGCCGAGCGGCTTGCGCTGGGCATGGATGCGCTCGTCGATCGTGAGACGCTGGCCATGGAGCTGTGGCCCCATGCCGAGTTCAATAGCGCCCGCAACAACCTGTACTCGACGATATCGCGCTTGCGGTCGGCTTTGGGACCGACGCCAGACGGCAAGTCGTGTGTGCTCATCCAAAATGAATGCATCGGACTCAACGGCGACTACGTCAAGACCGATGTACGGCTGTTTGACCAGATAAGCCGTGAGATTTTGGGAAATCGCACGGGTGCGCGCGGGCCCCATTTAGTTGAGCTGTGCCTTAAGATTGAGCAGCTTTATGCCGGACCGCTGTATGTTCCCAATGGCTGTAATCCCACCTACTTTTTGCGTATGCGACGCATTATGCAGTCAAAGTACATCGATTGCATGATTAAGGGAGCAAATGCCGCTCTAGAAGAAAACGATCTGCAGTCGGCGATTTGGCTGGCGGAGTCGGGGCTTCGGCAGGAAACGGCGCGTGAGGATATGGTGCGCTGCGCCATGCGCGTCTACAGTGCGGCGGGGCGGCGGCGCGATATCGTCGAGCTGTACAGCGGGCATATGCACCATCTGAGGGAGCAGGTCAATGGCGTGCCCGAGCCCGAGACGCGGCGTCTATACGAGCGCTTGGTGGAGGGTCGGCTCAACCGCGTGCTGGTCGAGCGATAAAAAACGGGCGCCCGAAGTACTTGGGCACCCGTAAGCTTGCTATATGTTGGCTCGCCGGATCATTGGCTCTTAGACGAGCTTGATCTTCTCGATGTCCTTGCGCGAGGACTCGCGATACAGCGAGAACTTGCGGCCGATGACCTGGACGACCTCGGCGTGGCAACGCTCAGCGAGCTCTTCGGCGGCCTCGCGGGCGGAAAGACTAGAGCCATCGAGCACGGAGCACTTAACGAGCTCGTGCTTCTCCAGGTAGGCGACCGTCTGCTCGACGGTGCCCTCGTTGACGTCGGACTTGCCGATGATGATGGCGGGGTTGAGGTGATGGGCCATGCTGCGAAGCTGCTTGACCTGGGCTCCTGTCAGTGCCATGGGTTCTCGCTTTCTATGTATGGGGCGCCCCGCGACGGGGCCTTAATCTACGTGAGCTGTCCCACGATAACGCAGGAACGGCGCGGTGTGGAGCGCGTTTGCCCAGTTCAAAAAGAATGCGGATGCCGAATGAGTGGGCGGTGCGGGCTGCGAACAGGCTATGAGCTGGGCGCAGAGACCGGCTCCCATGCAATAAACGCCCAGCGAACCTTACGGATATGGTCGAGCATATAGCGCCCCTGCGGCACGCCCTTGGAGCCCGGCTCACCGGCATGGGGATTCTCGATCATGTGCTGGGCGATGTAGTCGCGCAGACGGTCGACCTTATCCTCGTTGCCATGCTCAAGCATGCGGGAAAAGTCCGCCACGCCCGCTTCAAGGCTGTCGAAGGTATCGCGACGCGGCGATTCAAAGTACGTGACCTGCGGCAGGGCACCCATCTGAATGAGGATATTAAAGGCATACACAAAGCCATTACTGCAGGTAACCGAGGCACCGATGGCATTCATCAAGTGCAGGTCATAGCGCGGGCTGGAGTTAGCGACCATCGTGACAGCACAACGCCGACGAGCCGTACGATCAAGCTTGGCAAGCGCACCTTTGAGGTTGGTCGTGGTGACCGAACGACTGGCAAAGGCAACATCAACCGCTTTCGCGATCGGCCCAACTAGGTCCCAATCATCATCCCAGGCAAGCTCAAGCGGCGTAATGTGGCCTTCAAGCCCGTAATACTCAATACCAGCATCAAGGGTGCCCAGCATAGCAGGAGAGAAATCAGCCGCAATCACAGGATGCCCGGCTTGCGCAAGCGGAATAGCAATCGACCCAGCCCCACACCCCATATCAAGCACCGACTCACCAGGCTGGAGCGCCAACAGCTTCATAAAATCCCGGGCATACGGAGCAGTCTCAAGCGGCCGAAAATGCCGGGCTCTTTTGTCCCACTCAAAAGAGTCATCAGCCCGATGCCGAGTAGCCTGCAGGCGCATCCATTCATCATTCCAATCCACGGAAAGCAGCTCAGAACGAACCAAATCATCAGCCACGGGCCATCCCCCTTACAACAAAAAGCGGCCCCTCCCAAAAAGAAGAGCCGCAACCAGCATATATCAGAAAGAACCGTTCCAACGCCAAACCACCGCATCAGCCAGGGTGGGCAGAAGCGAAGCGACTGCCAAAGGGACAGAACCCAACCGAGGTCCCGTTGTGCGGGAGCCCCGCTGCCCGGCGGCAGGCATATAAGGTCGATCGCGAGTTCCGCACGAGCCGGAGAGCACTTAATGTGCTCTCCGTGCGAGCCAGGACTGTCCGAGCAGGCGACCTTATATGCCTGCCGCCGGGCAGCGGGGCTCCTCGCCCGTATCCCTAGCTAGTTCTTCAGCGAGTTCAGCGGCGCCGGGAATCGACCACCGCGGTGGGCAAGCACGGTGCCGGCGTTGGGGTTCACCGGCATAATGGGTGCACGGCCGAACAGGCCGCCGTACTCGACGCAGTCGCCCACGCCCTTGCCGATGGCGGGAATCACGCGGACGGCCGTGGTCTTGTTGTTGATGACGCCGATGGCCATCTCGTCGGCGATGATGCCGGCGATGGTCTCGACCGGGGTGTCGCCGGGGATGGCGATCATGTCCAGGCCAACGGAGCATACGCAGGTCATGGCCTCGAGCTTCTCGAGCGAAAGCGCGCCGGCTTCGACGGCGGCGATCATGCCGGCGTCCTCGGACACGGGGATAAAGGCGCCGGAGAGACCGCCCACGCTGGAACTGGCCATGACGCCGCCCTTCTTGACGGCATCGTTGAGCATGGCGAGCGCGCAGGTCGTGCCCGGGCCACCGCAGGTGCCCACACCGATGATCTCGAGGATGCGCGCGACGGAGTCGCCGATGGCAGGCGTGGGAGCCAGCGACAGGTCGACAATGCCCTTCTCGACACCCAGACGATGGGCGGCCTCGCGGCTCATGAGCTCGCCGGCACGGGTGATCTTAAAGGCGGTCTGCTTAATCTTCTCGGCGACTTCCATCATCGATGCGGAATCGGGCAGCGTCTCCAGGGCTGCGGCCATAACGCCGGGGCCCGAAACGCCTACGTTGATGACGGCGTCGGCCTCGCCACCGCCGTGGACGGCGCCCGCCATAAACGGGGAGTCCTCGACCATGTTGGCAAAGCAGACAAACTTGGAAGCGCCGACGGAATCCTGGTCGGCCGTGAGTTTAGCGGCATCGATGATGGTCTGGGCGGCCATAAGCACGGCGTCCATGTTGATGCCGGCGCGCAGGCTGGCGACGTTGACGCTGGAGCAGACGCGGCTCGTGGTGGCGAGCGCCTGCGGAATAGACTGGATGACGCGGCGGTCGGCGTCGCCGATGCCCTTCTGGACGAGTGCGGAGAAGCCGCCCAGGTAATCGATGCCGAGCGTCTCGGCCGCGCGGTCGAGGGCATGCGCGATGGGGGTGAGATCCTCATCCTTGCAGCACGCGGCGATCTGCGCCACCGGGGTGACGGAAACGCGCTTGTTGACGATGGGGATGCCGTACTCGCGCTCGAGGTTCTCGGCGGTCTCGACCAGATGCTCAGCCGTGTGCGTCACGTGGTCGTAGATCTTCGTGCACATGCGGTCGAGGTTCTCGTCGCCGCAACCCATGAGCGAAACACCCATGGTGATGGTCCTGATGTCGAGGTTCTGTTCCTCAACCATGCCGCGGGTTTCCGCGATTTCTGCGGGCGTGATCGCCATCCTTGCGCTCCTATCTGCCAAAACGAGCATAGTCTTATCTATTCTAACGTGCCGCACGTGCCAAGTGGCGCGTGCGGCACGTTTTGGTGCGGGGTTGTTTCCGTTATGTTACCGGCCAAAGACCTCTTCGGCGATGCGCGCGCTCTCGGCGGCGTCCTTGGCGTAGTAGTCCGCGCCGATCTGCTTGGCGTATTCGGGGGTGAGCACGGCGCCGCCCACGATGATCTTGACGCCCGGAACCTCGGCATGAAGCAACTTGATGGTCTCCTCCATGGCGACGACGGTGGTGGTCATAAGCGCCGAGAGACCGACGAGCTTAATGTCGCGCTCCTTTACGGTCTTGAGCACCTCTTGCGGATCGACATCGCGGCCCAGGTCAAAGACGGTGTAACCGTAGTTATCGAGCAGCATTTTGACGATGTTCTTGCCAATATCGTGGATGTCGCCCTTGACGGTGGCCACGCAGATCTTGCCCTTGTCGGCAATCTCGCCGGCGGGCATCAGACGCTTGATGGTATCGAAGCCCACGCGGGCTGCCTCGGCTGAGGCCATGAGCTGCGGCAAGAAGAACTTGCCCTGGTCAAAGAGGACGCCGACCTCGTCGAGGGCGGGGATAAAGTGGTTGTTGATGAGGTCCATGGCGTCATGGTCGGCCAGCAAGCGCTCGGTCTCGGCCGCGATCTCGCCCTTACGGCCCGAGACGACCATGTGGCGGATGGGATCGTCGTCGGCGCTTGCGGTGGTGCCTGCGGCAGGCACGGCATCGCTCGAAGCAGCTTGGGCAGCTGCCGGGTTTGCAGCGATCTTGTACGGGTCGGTCCAGCCGGCGTAGCGCTCGATGTATCCAGTCGAGCCCTCGTCCTCGACGCTCAACACGCGATAGCTGTAGACGGTGTCCATAAAGCGCTTGGAGCCCGGGTTCATGATGGGGGCGTCCAGGCCCGCGCCAAAGGCGGCGGCCAAAAAGACCGAGCCCAGCAGCGGGCGGGCAGGCAAGCCAAAGCTGATGTTCGACACGCCGAGCGCGCACTTGACGCCCAGGCGCTCCTTGCACAGCGACATGGCGCGCAGGATCTGCTCGGCCTGACGCTGGTTGGTCGAGGCGGTCATGACCAGGCAGTCGATGAGGATGCGGTCCGGGCCGATGCCGTAGCGGGCGGCCTCCGCCACGATGCGCTCGGCGATGGCGAAGCGCGCCTCGGCGGTATCGGGGATGCCGCCCTCGTCGAGCGTGAGGCCGACGACGTTGGTGCCGTAGTGGGCAACCAGCGGGAAGATCTCATCCATGATCTGCTGCTTGCCGTTAACCGAGTTGATGATGGGCTTGCCGGCATAGCGGCGCACGGCGGCCTCGACGGCGGCGGGGTCAGTGGAGTCGATCTGCAGGGGCAGAAGCGTGGAGCCCTGGAGCTGCTCGGTTGCCTGCTGGATGATTTTGACCTCGTCGATCTCGGGCAGGCCCACGTTGACGTCCAAGATGTCGGCGCCCTGTTCCTGCTGGCTGATGCCCTGGCTCACGACGTAATCCAGATCGCCATCGCGCAGAGCCTGCTGCAGGCGCTTTTTGCCGGTGGGGTTGATGCGCTCGCCGATGACGGCGATCTTGTGGCCATCGCAGGGAAGGTCCACGACCGTCTGGGCGCTCGTGACCGACATGCTGGGTTTGCGGTGACGCACGCT
The DNA here is from genome assembly GCA_900541725.1 of uncultured Collinsella sp. Taxonomy (GTDB): domain Bacteria; phylum Actinomycetota; class Coriobacteriia; order Coriobacteriales; family Coriobacteriaceae; genus Collinsella. Next base: position 41,891 of record UQLB01000006.1, read on the forward strand.
GGGCGTGTGGTTGTCGATGAGGGTGCGAAGTGCCGCCATGTGCGTGGGCGTGGTGCCGCAGCATCCGCCGACGACGCTCACGCCGTCGGCGATCATGCCGGCGACGGCCTCGGCGTATTCGGGTGCCTGGATGTCAAAGACGGTGTTGCCGTCGTCGTCAACGCGGGGCAGTCCCGCGTTTGCCTGCACCATGACGGGCTTGTCGGTGACGGTGAGCATACGTGCGGCGAGCCCACGGAGCTCGGCCGGACCCTGGCTGCAGTTGATGCCCAAGACATCGGCGCCGATGGCGTCGAGGGTGATGGCGGCGACCTCGGGGCTCGTGCCCAAGAAGGTGCGGCCGTCTTCCTCAAAGGTCATGGTGGCAAAGACGGGCAGGTCGGAGTTCTCGCGGCAGGCGAGGACCGCCGCCTTGATCTCGGCCAGGTCGGTCATAGTCTCGATAATAAAGAGGTCCACACCCGCGGCGACGCCGGCGCGCACTTCCTCGGCAAAGAGGTCGTAGGCCTCGTCGAAGCTCAGGGTACCCAGGGGGCGCAGCAGCGCGCCGATGGGGCCGATATCGCCGGCGACGTAGTGGGCACCGGCTGCGCGGGCGCAGGCGACAGCGGCGGCAAAGACATCTGCCACGGTGGCGGTACCGTCGAGCTTGTGGGCGTTGGCGCCAAAGGTGTTGGCGGTGATCACGTCGCAGCCGGCCTCGACGTACTGTCGCTGAATGTCGGTAATGACCTGGGGCTCCTCAAAGTTGAGCAGCTCGGGCAGGGCTCCGGCCTTCATGCCGGCCGCCTGCAGCATGGTGCCCATGCCGCCGTCGAACAGCAGATGCCCCGTGCCCTCGATGGCCGCACGCAGGCGATCGTCCTTAATGCGCAGATCGTCGATCGTGCGCGTCTTGTACGTGGCACCGTTGCGACGTGCGGCATCAACGGGTGCCGCCAATGCAGTGCCGTCAGAATCATGAGTGATAAGCGGAGTAAACATCGAGGGCTCCTAATGGCTGGAATAGCAGGTGGTGTGGGCGGCGCGGAAGCGGCAGTTCTCGCGCATGCGGCAGATATTGCAGGTGGGGCGGGTCTGGGCGTCGTGGACCTCGCCGTCGAACAGGCCGATCACCGCGGTCACGCTCTTGGTGGGCATGAGTAGGCTGGTGGGTGTGACGGTAAGCCCGATGAGCCGCGTGGCGTTGAGCGCGTTGACGATCGAGCGCTGGGCCGAGAGCGGGCAGTCGCCGTAGCCGGGACTAAAGCGCCAGTTGCCGGCGAGTCCGTGTGCGGCGGCCGCAGCCTTGACCTGCTGGTCCATTTGCTCGACGGCGGCTTCTACATAGGCAGAGCATGCGGCGTCGAGCACGGCTCCCTCCAGGGGCTGCTGGGCTCCCGTGGTGCGCAGGCGACGCTCGGCGTCCATGCCGAGGGTGCATGCCATGAGCGCGGCAAAGCGGGCGTCTTTGAGATGTCGATAGATATCGCGACCTCGCAGCTCAACGTTGGTGCCGACCAAGCGAATGCAAGGCTCACTTTGTTCGTCCACGCCCGTGGCATCGACGGCAAACACGCGGCGCACGCCACGGGGCTCAATGTCCAGTTCCAGACGTTCAACGACAAGCTCAATACGTCGTGACAGTTCGGGCTCAATCTGCTGGCCGCCGTAACCCAGATACCGCAGCATCTCGGCACGGTCGACACGGGGATGGTGCGCGGCATCGACACGGTAAAGCGCCGGCGACGCAAGGTCGGCCGGCACTTCGACAGCGGTTGTATCGATGTGCGGTTTTTCCATTACCCCAGGCGCTCCATAATGGTCGCGGCGATCGCAGGACGGTTCATAGTGTACAGGTGCAGGCCGTCGGCGCCGTGCTCCTTGAGGTCGCAAAGTTGGCGGGCGGCATAATCTACACCGGCTGCCTGCAGGCTCTCGGGGTCGTTCTCGTACTTGGCGAGAATCTTGATGACGGGGGAGGGCAGCGACGCGCCGCACATAAAGACCATGCGGCTGATCTGGGACTTGCCCATAAACGGCATGATGCCCGCGGTAATGGGCACGGTGATGCCGACCTTGTCGGCAAGCTCGCGGAAGCGGTAGAAGCACTCGTTATCAAAGAAGAGCTGCGTCACAAAGAAGCTTGCGCCGGCGTCCTGTTTTTGCTTGAGGTGTTCGACCGAGAGGTTGAGATCCTCACAGGCAATGTGGCCCTCGGGGTAGGCTGCGGCGCCCACGCAAAAGCCGGCGTCGACGAGCTCGGGGATGAGGTCGCGGGCGTAGGCGTAGTCGGAGGCGGGCTTGTCGTCCTCGGTCGCGCCGGCAGGGAGATCGCCACGCAGGGCCAGAATGTTTTCAACGCCGGCGGTGCGATACTCGTCGATCTTGGCGGCGATGTCGGCGTGGGTGCGGCCCACGCAGGTGAGGTGTGCCACCGAGGGCGTGTCGAATTCGCTCGAAATCATATGCGCGATGGGGGCGGTGGTGGCACCGTTGCCCGAGCCGCCGGCCGAGCAGGTGACCGAGACAAAGCTCGGCGAAAGCTTGCACAGATTGCCTGCCACTTCGCGAGCCGTGTCGAGGGTGAGCTCGCCCTTGGGCGGGAACATCTCAAACGAAACGGGCGCGGTGCCCTGGGATGCTGCCTGCTTAAAAACCTCGTCGACGCGCATATCGTGCTCCTCTAGATACGTAATAGTGTGATGTGTTGTAAGGATTCTACAGCACCACTGTGTCACGGTGGAGTTTCACTCGTTATTCGGGGATACCAATCAAAGATGCCTTGCTATCGGCTTTCTCTATAACAGAGCGGCTAATCTAGGCACGGACTATAAAGACTGGTATCTGATGCAAAATACCAGTTAATAGAGCTCAATCCCAAATTGACTACCCTTAAACCATGGGGAGAGGTCTGCAATTTATGCAGTTGATTGGCTGTTGAGGGTGGCAACGCCGCCTCGATAGGGTAACCTCATTGATTGGTTTCGCGACAGCAACATAACGGTAATGTCGCGGAAACACGGCGAGTCTAAGCTATGACTCGTTCGTTAGTAATCAACACCGCTTCTCACGCGGTGCCGATACGAAGGGAGTTCCGTATGGCCGAACTTACTGACCGCTTCGGGACCATGGTGTTCTCTGAGGAAGTCATGAAGGACTACCTCCCCAAGGACATTTGGAAGCGCCTTGCTGCAACCCTCGAGGGCGGTGAGCCGCTCGACCTGGATGTGGCCAACGCCGTTGCCCATGCCATGAAGGTCTGGGCCATCTCCAAGGGCGCGACGCACTATGCGCACTGGTTCCAGCCGCTTTCGGGCATTACTTCCGAGAAGCACGACAGCTTCCTGGAGCCCAACCACGACGGCACCGCCATTACCAAGTTTACGGGCAAGAACCTCATCCAGGGCGAGCCCGATGCCTCCAGCTTCCCCAACGGCGGCCTGCGCGCCACCTTCGAGGCCCGTGGCTACACCGCTTGGGATCCCACTAGCCCCGCCTTCATTAAGGACGATGTCCTGTGCATCCCCACGGCTTTCTGTTCCTACACGGGCGAGGCTCTGGACAAGAAGACCCCGCTGCTGCGCTCCATGACCGCGCTCTCGCGTGAGTCCAAGCGCGTTTTGGCGCTGTTTGGCAAGACCCCCAAGAAGGTCGTTCCTTCCGTGGGCGACGAGCAGGAGTACTTCCTGATCAAGAAGGACGCTTACCGCAAGCGCAAGGACCTGGTCATCACCGGCCGCACCCTCTTTGGTGCTGCCCCCTGCAAGGGCCAGGAGCTTGAGGAGCACTACTTTGGCGCTATCCGCCCTACCGTCTCGTCCTATATGAAGGATCTGGACAATGAGCTGTGGGCGCTTGGCATTCCCGCCAAGACCAAGCACAACGAGGTCGCTCCTTGCCAGCATGAGCTCGCCCCTGTCTATGGCGAGGTCAACGAGGCCATCGACCAGAATCTGGTCATGATGGAGAAGATGAAGCTCATCGCCTCCCGCCACGACTTGGTCTGCCTGCTGCACGAGAAGCCCTTCGAGGGCATCAACGGTTCGGGCAAGCACAACAACTGGTCGCTTGGCACCGAGTCCGAGAATCTGCTCGATCCGGGCGACACTCCGCTCGACAACCTGCAGTTCATCGTCTTCCTCACCGCGGTGATCGAGGCCGTCGATAACTATCAGGAGCTCCTGCGTGCCTCCGTTGCCTCGGCCGGCAACGACCATCGTCTGGGCGCCAACGAGGCTCCTCCGGCGATTATGTCCATCTTCCTGGGCGACCAGCTTACCGAGGTCGTCGAGAAGATCATCGATGGCAAGGCTTCCGTCCATGCCACGCGCGGCGTGCTCGACCTGGGCGCCGATACCCTGCCCAAGCTGATGCAGGACAACACCGACCGCAACCGAACCTCCCCGTTCGCCTTCACCGGCAACAAGTTCGAGTTCCGTGCCTGCGGCTCCGAGCAGAACGTCTCCGACTCCAACCTGGTGCTCGATGCCGCCGTGGCCAAGTCGCTCAAGTCCTTCGCCGACGCACTCGAGGGTACGCCCGAGGATAAGTTCCAGGACGCCGCGCTCGAGTACTGCAAGAAGGTGCTGACCGATCACCAGCGCATTCTGTTCTCCGGCGACGGTTACTCCGACGAGTGGCCCATTGAGGCCGAGAAGCGCGGCCTTGCCAACAACAAGACCACGGCCGACGCCCTGCCCGCCTTTGTTTCCGATAAGGCCATTGCGCTCTTTGAGGAGACGGGTGTCCTGACCAAGGCCGAGGCCCAGTGCCGTTACGACTGCAAGCTCGAGAAGTACAACAAGCTCATGAACATCGAGGCTACCACGATGGTTCGCGAGGCGCGTCGTACCTATCGCCCGGTCATTACCGCCTACGCCACCAAGGTCGCTAAGGGCCTCGAGACTATTCGTGCCGCCGGTGCTGAGGCCGCCATGCAGTGCGAACAGAACACGCTCAACAAGCTCTGCAACGGCATCACCGCCATCAACGACTCCATCAAGGCGCTCGACGCCGTGCATCAGAAGGCCGAGGCCCTCGATGGCCAGGAGCAGGCCAATGTGTATGCACACGAGGTCGTTCCCGCTATGGATACGCTGCGCGCCGCCGTGGACGCCATGGAGGAGATCGTTGCCGCCGACTACTGGCCGGTCCCGACCTACGACGACATCCTGTTCTACGTGTAGAGCGTAACTGACATATCGTCACGGTATTGAGCCGGGGTCCGCATCATGCGGGCCCCGGTTTTTGTTTGCGAAGGACGCTTTGAAGCCCGTTTTGCCGCCGATTCGCCTAGGTATAAAGGGCTATGGGCAAAAAACGTCAAATATGAGTACTGTCACAAGTCCTGTAACATTATTTATTTGCAAAATATGTAGTGTTACGCAACATATGTCCAAGTACTTAGCCGATAAACGTCTGCAATTTTTCCGCCGTAGGACGCCTGACGGCTAAATCGCCTTCTGAAGGCATGAAATCGCTGTTACTAAAATGGTAACAGTACTCATATTTGCTATTTTTTGCCCGCTGGCTTTGCGATGATGCCGGGGTCCGCACCCTGTCGGGTTCGAATCCCGGCATATCGGTAGGAAAAAGCCCGCTACCGCGAGGGTAACGGGCTCTTCAATTCAAATGGTGCCCCCAGCGGGATTCGAACCCGCGATATCCACCTTGAAAGGGTGGCGTCCTTGGCCGCTAGACGATGGGGACAGCGGGAAAGAGTATAGCAGACTTTTTTAGCTGTTCACATATCGTTGGCAAACTGAAAAACCACCACAAAGGTGCCTGTCCCCTTTGTGGTGGTTGGGGCGTTAGGGGAGGAGCTTCATGGCGGCGTCGTGGGCGGCGTGCTCGTAGGTGTCGTCGAGGGTTTTGAGCGGCAGCAGGGCCGTGGCCTGCGCATCGCCGCGGCGCTCGAGGGCGTGCGCGATCAGCCAGTCGGCGAGTTCGGGGTTCTTGGGCAGTGCCGGTCCGTGCAGGTACGTGCCGATGACGCCCTTGTAGATGAGACCCTCAAAGCCATCGTCGCCGTTGTTGCCGGTGCCCGTGACGACGGACGTTCCGAGCGGCGTGGCCTCGGCGTCCAAAAGCGTGCGGCCACCGTGGTTCTCGAATCCCACAAAGGGCTCAGGTGCCAGATCGGTTTTGACGGCTACGTTGCCGATCAGGCGGTCGGAGCCGCGTACGGTTTCGGCGGCAATGACGCCCAGGCCCTCAATGCGATCGTCGCCCATGTAGTACGAACGGCCGAGCAGCTGATAGCTGCCACAGATGGCAAGCAGTGTGCCGCCGTCCTCAACATAGGCCGCGACCTTGTCTTTTTGGGCGAGCAGCTCGTGTGCCACGGCTAGCTGGTCGCGGTCGGAGCCGCCACCCATCATGACGATATCGGCATCGGTGAGATCGAGTGACTCGCCCATACGGACCTCGTCCACGCGCACGGGAATGCCACGCCAGGCGCAGCGGCGCTCGAGGGCGATGACGTTGCCGCCGTCGCCGTAGAGGTTAAGGGCATCGGGATACAGGTAGACGATGCGCAGCGGGCGCGAAAGCTCGACTGGCGCGATACCGACAGGAAGAGCGCTGCCGTCGGCACGGGCTACGGCGCGCCCAGCAACAGCGTCGGCGGTGGCGCCTTTCAGCCCGTCGAGCTCCTTGACCAGCGGCGGGAAGGCCGTGTAGTTGGCGACGGCGTAGAAGGTGTCATCGGCGGCCTCGTCTGCCACGGCGCCAATTGCCTGCGCGACGTCCGAGATAATCGCGGCATCGATGCCGGCGTACTTGAGGCGCACCTGCATGTCGTGCGCGCGCGCGCCTCCGGCAAAGGCGACAAGACCCGGCGTGTCGGCGATGCGCTCAAAGTCGACGTCGTAGATCCACGATACATCGTGGCCGTCGGCATCGTTGTCGTTGAGGAAGAAAGCGCAGAGTCTGCCGCCTGCTGTCTTGATGGACTGGATTTGTCGATCGAAGCCTACGGGATTCTTAGCCAGGTTGGCCTCGACGGTGCGGCCGGCGATATCCCAGCGGCCCATGCGTCCGCCGGCGGGGACGTAGGCATCGAGCGTGGGCTGCAGCTGCGCCGTATCCACGCCTAACTCATGTGCGGCAAAGAATGCAGCGGCAACGTTGTAGACCATGTACAGGCCGTTGTAACGCGTGACGATGTGTGCGGCTGGCGCGCTGGAATCAGATCCAAACACCAGGTCAAAACCATAGCCGTCGCAGCCGAGCTCCACGCCCGTCACGCGACGGACAAGCGCAGGGCGGGCCCAGCCGCACGAGGGGCAATGGTAGGCGCCGAGCTGGCCGTATTGCACGTAGTCATACTCCAGCGGCGCGTTGCACTGTGAGCAAAAACGTGAGTCGCTAATACGGTCGGACTCGGTGTTGGTGGCGCCGTCGATGCCAAAGGCAATACTCGCGTTGGGAACGCGCGCGGCAATCGAGGCGCACAGCGGGTCGTCGGCGTTGTAGATAAGCGTTGTTGTCGGCGAGAGCTCCAACGCATGGGCGATGACCTCCTGGGTGTGATCGATCTCGCCATAGCGATCCAGCTGGTCGCGGAACAGGTTGAGCAGCACAAAGTACGTCGGCTTGAGCTTGGGCAGAACGCGCACGGTGTAGAGCTCATCGCATTCAAAAACGCCCACGCGCTTGCCGCTGTCAGCGTGCTTAAGGCCGCCGCGGGCCTCGAGCAGAGCACCTACCACACCAGGCTCCATATTGTTGCCGGCACGGTTGCACACCACGGTAGCACCGCTGGCAGCAACGGCATCGGCGATGAGGTTGGAGGTGGTGGTCTTGCCATTAGTGCCGGTGATCACCACGCTGCGGTCGACCAGGCTCGCGAGGTCGCTTAGCAGCTCGGGGTCGATTTTCATGGCGATGCGGCCGGGAAGCACGCCACCCTGGCGTTTGAGGACAGAGCGCAGTCCCCAGCGAGCGATATCGCTCGAGGTGCAGGCAAGAGATGAGCGGAAGTTCATGAAGCCGTTCCTAACATAGATGACATGGTCGGGGCGATCGCGTCGCTAAAAGCCGTAGCGGCGCGCAAATTCCTGGGCAAGCTGCGATACGTCTTCGCAGGCATTGGCCCAGGGGGCAAAGTCGGGGGTATCCGAGATAATGCCGTCCGCTTCCCAAACTGCCTGATGCGAAAGGTCCCAGGGGTCGTGCGGTTCGGGCCGGCAGGGAAGGTACGGCGTCTGATACATGGGGTTCAGCAAAAAGAACGCGCCGCCCTCGCAGCGGTTGGCAAACTCGCGCAGCGCGCGTGTCGCCGGGCGCATCTTGTTCGTTTTGAACAGCAGAATCGTGCGGGCGAGCAGATACCAAGGAGAGTTCTCGAGCGCGTCAGCCCCGATCTCTTCCTCGAGTTGGTGGGCCAGGGCAAAAAAGCCGTCCTGGTCTTCCAGGCGAGCGAGGACGAGCAACACGGTGCCTGCGGCTCGGGTGGGATAGCCTTCTGCTTTAAGGACGCGGCGGGCGTAGTTGGCGGCAGCACGGTAGCGAGCGCTCGCCATACATAGCTGCGAGATGGCCTCGAGTGTATGAAGCCACCCGATAAGAGCCGGCTCGCTCACGGTAAGGTCTGCTGCAGTGACACCGTCGGCCAAAACATTATTGGCCCAGTAGTGCGGGGCTTCCATGTCGAACCCGGGCACGCTTTGCTGCAGGTAATCGGCCGTGGTCGCCTCGAGCTTCATCAGGTCGCCCAGGCAGGCGTCAACGGGCGTGTCGGCCAGGATGATGGCGAGCAGCTGGGCATCGAGGACATGCGCATCGACGCGGACGATCTTGAGCAGCTCATCGCGCATATCGTCGAACAGGCGGTTGCGCGTCTGTTCAAACTCCTCATCGCTGCCCATGTCCTCGATCCGATGGAGCTCGTCGAGCAGGTGGCGGTGAACGCCGGCATAGGACAGCAGCGCCTGGGCATGCTCGGACTGCGCATACTTTTGGGGATTCGCGCTAATGTCGTTATGGACAAGCTCGCGTGCTGCATCGGTGAGCTCGGGGTGCGACGCCAGGTAGGTGCGCTCCAGGTAGGCGGGGATGTAGACGCTCGGATCCATTAGAGGTCTCCTCCCTTAAACGGCAAACCCTGCTCGGCCGCCCGCAGTATGCGCTCATCGATTTGGGAACGCACGATATCGTTGGTGGCGACCCAGGCAGCAAAGCTGGCGTTGTCGGGGGCGCCCAGGCCCTCCTGCAGTACCGGCGTCGCCTCGGACAGCGCGAGGACAAGCTCGTCGGTGGAGCCCACGCCCACGTTGACGCGGGCATAGACGCCATCGGGAAACTCGGTTTGGAAGTAGAGCGCCTCGGCCGCGTGCGGGCACGAGCGTGCGAGGATGCGCAAATAGTGCTCGGCGCCCTCGTAGTCCAGCTCGCGCCAGGCAGCGCTCATCAGCGCGATGAGCGTCCACGGGTCCAAGTCGCGCTCCGCATCCTTGGGACGACGGCGCAGCGGCGTGTTGGCGAGATAGGGGACGGAGTGGGCAGAGCGAAAGCGCTTGAGCTCCTCGGCGGGGTATTCGAGCTTTGCCATGGCGAGCATCGCGGTGTGGCGGACACCAGCGGGGTCGTTGGGCGCAAAGTCGAGGCTGCGGTTTGCGGCTTCGAGCGACATGCGATAGCGGCCGCTAATGAGCGCGCGTGACGCAAGGGCGGCAAGCCAGCGCAGGTAGGGGCGGCGCATAAGGTCGCCTGCGGCCTCACGCTCGTAGGGGTCCTGCGCCGAGGCGGTCTTGAGTGCCAGGTCGTGCTCCACCTCGTCGCACTTGGACACCAGATACTGTACGTACTCCTCGTTGGAGTTGGCGGTGAGGGCGGTCAGCATGCGCTGAGCGTCCCAGTTGGCCGGATCGAGCTCGGTTGCCTCGCGAAGCATGTTCTCGGCAGTGGCCTCTTCTTGCTCTGCCTGGGTATCGTCAGGGATAAAGGGAATGCGGTAGTCGACAGCCTCGACCACCTTGGCAATGAGGTGCCCGGCGCGGTCGCGGTCGTGCACGATGAGCGGTGCGGGGTTGCGGGTGAATTGTTCCATCAGACGCTCTACGGCGGCACCGTCGGTGAGCGGGATATTGTCACGGCGCAAGGCCTCAAGAACGAGGCGATGGCAATCCTCTTGAATGGGATCGAATGCCATGGGGCCTCCTTTGCTGCGGTTAGGGTTCAAATGTTTCTATATAAAGTTCTAGTTTACCCGCATGTGGCACAACGGGGGTGCCGCACTTGGACTTGCACCTTTGCACCACGAAGACGGATGTCGCACAAATGTCGGCACCTTGGACGACCGAGTGGTATCACGGTGCCGCAAACGGTCGATTTTTGGCGGCGAACGGTGCATATTTTGGAGGGGCACGGTCCTGCCCGGGATATGTAGTCAACCTTGATAAAACGTTTGCCCAGCTTGGGAGTATGAATGCCGCACAAGGGTCTTCAGGGATAGAAAAAACGTTTCATCATTGGCGGCTTTAGGTGAATAACTGACCAACCAGAACGGTAAAATAGTGTTTGTCTGAGCGTTGAGACGTTTAGACATCGCGCATTGTCATCGCCGGCAACGCGCAAACCGGTCCTAACGGAGCCAATTGGGTGCTCCGTTATATACGCAAGTCTAAGAGGGGCTTGTTTAGGAGGCACAGTATGGGACGTTTTACCAATCCTCGCGATCTGTACTTTGGTGAGGGCGCTCGCCACGAGGTGAAGAACCTCAAGGGTAAGAAGGCCATCATCGTTTCTGGCGGCAGCTCTATGCGCCGCGGCGGGTTCCTGCAGGACGTTGAGGCCGACCTCAAAGAGGCCGGCATGGAGGTCAAGCTGTTCGAGGGCGTCGAGTCCGATCCCTCCATCGAGACCGTCATGAAGGGCGCAGCCGCTATGCGCGACTTCGAGCCCGACTGGATCGTTGCTATCGGCGGCGGTTCGCCCATCGATGCTGCTAAGGCCATGTGGGTCTTCTACGAGTATCCCGAGGAGTCCTTCGACAACATCATCCAGCCGTTCAGCTTCCCTGAGCTGCGTCAGAAGGCTCATTTCTGCGCCATCTCCTCTACCTCCGGCACCGCTACCGAGGTCACCGCGTTCTCCGTCATTACCGACTACGCCAAGGGCATCAAGTACCCGCTGGCCGACTTCAACATCACCCCTGATGTCGCCATCGTCGACCCCGAGCTCACCTACACCATGCCCGCCAAGCTGTGCGCTCACACCGGCATGGATGCTCTGACCCACTGCATGGAGGCCTACGTTTCCACCTGCGCCTCTATGTTCACCGACGCCAACGCTCTGCACGGCATCCGCGAGATCGTCGAGTGGCTGCCCAAGTCCTATGCTGGCGACCATGAGGCCCGTCAGCACATGCACGAGGCTCAGTGCATCGCCGGTATCGCCTTCTCCTCGGGCCTGCTCGGCATCGTTCACTCCATGGCTCACAAGACCGGTGCTGCCTTCGAGAACGGCCACATCATCCACGGTGCCGCTAACGCCATGTACCTGGGCAAGGTCATCCAGTGGAACTCCAAGGATCCCCGTGCTGCCGAGCGTTACGCTTACGTGGCCAAGGAGATCCTGCACCTTCCCGGCGAGACCAACGAGGAGCTCATCGCTGCGCTCGTCCAGAAGATCCGCGACCTCAACGACCAGCTCAACATTCCGCAGTCCATCAAGGATTACGCGAATGGTGGCGTGAAGGTCGACGCCGAGAACCCGCAGATGGTTTCCGAGGAGGAGTTCCTCGCCAAGCTGCCCGAGATCGCCGCGAACGCCGAGCAGGACGCCTGCACGCCCGAGAACCCGCGTGAGACCAAGGCTGCCGACTTCGAGAAGATCCTCAAGGCCTGCTACTACGACACCGACATCGATTTCTAATCGACTCTTGTTATCGTAACGAGGGGCTCCGCACGTATCCGTACGGAGCCCCTTTCTTTTTTAGAGAATGGGATAGTTATGGCTGCAATTTTCAATAGCCCCAGCAAGTACATCCAGGGTCCGGACGAGCTCGCCAAGCTCGGCTCCTATGTCGAGCCGCTCGGCGCTAAGGCCCTCGTCATCGTGACGCCTTCGGGCAAGAAGCGCGTCGGTGCCAAGATCGAGGGCGGCTTTGCCGAGGCTAAGGCCGAGCTGCTGTTTGAGGACTTTAACGGCGAGTGCTCCAAGGGCGAGGTCGATCGCCTGGTTGCGCTCGCTCGCGACAACGGTTGCGACATCATCGTCGGCGTCGGTGGCGGCAAGATCCTCGACACCGCGAAGGCCGTCGCCTATTACCTGGAGTCCCCGGTTATCATTTGCCCCACCATTGCTTCGACCGATGCCCCGTGTTCGGCGCTTTCGGTGCTCTATACCGATGACGGCCAGTTCGACAAATACCTCTTCCTTAAGGCAAACCCCAATATCGTCCTTATGGATACGACGGTTATCGCGGCGAGCCCGGTGCGCCTGACGGTTTCCGGTATGGGCGATGCGCTCGCAACCTATTTCGAGGCTCAGGCGACGCACGATGCCGACGGCGGCACCTGCGCCGGCGGCAAGGGCGGAATGGCCGGTCTGGCGCTCGCCAAGCTCTGCTACGAGACGCTTATGGCCGATGGCGTCAAGGCCAAGGTCGCGCTGGAGAAGGGCGCGCTCACGCCTGCCGTCGAGCACATCATCGAGGCCAATACGCTGCTTTCGGGCATTGGCTTTGAGAGCTCGGGCCTTGCCGCTGCTCATGCCATCCACAATGGTCTGACGATGCTGCCCGAGTGCCACAGCATGTATCACGGCGAGAAGGTCGCCTTCGGCACCATCGTCCAGCTGGTACTCGAGGATGCCCCGACCGAGAAGCTCGAGGAAGTCTTGGGCTTCTGCATTGAGCTGGGTCTGCCGGTCACGATGAAGGAACTTGGCGTTGCCGAGCTTACGCGCGAGAAGGCCATGATTGTTGCCGAGGCCGCGTGCGCGCCCGAGGACACCATGTGCAACATGCCGTTTGAGGTGACGCCCGAGATGGTCGCAAACGCCATTCTGGGTGCAGACGCACTGGGCCACTACTATCTCATGGATGAGTAAATCAAGCTAAGGAAGGGGCAAAGCCAGCAGATGGCTTTGCCCCTTTTTGCTATGGTGCAAAGGGGCAAGGTTACTTTGCACCAATCGTTGTTTGATGAAGGGCGGATTCTCGTATGGCGCTTCCCATGGTTTATGGCGGTCCCGGCCGGTATGTTCAGGGGCCGGGCGAACTGTCGCGTCAAGGCAAGTATTTGTCATGGTTGGGCTGCGCTGCCTATGTCTTGTTTGACCAGGGCACCGAGGATCGGCTGTGCAGGCAGATCGTCGATGGATTTCTGGACGAAGATCTAAGCGAGCCGTTCTTTAAGATTTATGACGGTCCGTGTACGGAAGAGGCCGTTGTCGAAATGGCTAAGGAAGCCCAGGCCGAGTATTGCGACATGGTGGTGGGTATTGGCGGCGGCAAGATGCTCGATATCGCCAAGGCCGTTGCGTTTTATGCCGAGTTGCCGTTGTGCGTATGTCCCACGGCGGCTTCGATGGACGGTCCGTGTAGCGCGATTTCGGTGCTGTATCACGAGGATGGGTCGTTCGACCACTACCTGATGCTCGAGAAGAATCCAGATCTGGTCGTGGTCGATACCAACGTGGTCGCGGCGGCCCCGCTGCGTATGACGGTCGCTGGCATGGGCGATGCACTGGCAACGTACTTCGAGGCGCGTTCGTGCGCCGCGGCGCACGGCACCAACGAGCACGGTGGCGCGCCGGGGCACTTGGCCTTGGTTGCGGCTCGCGCCTGCTATGACACACTCATGGAGTGCGGCGTCGCTGCCAAGCGCGATCTCAAAAAGGGCCGTATATCGCCGGCGGTTGAGCGTCTGATCGAGTGCAATATTCTGCTCTCGGGCGTCGGCTTTGAGAGCGGTGGCCTGGCGTTGGCGCATGCCATCGCCAACGGTCTGACGATCCTACCCGAGTGCAAGGCGATGCATGGCGAGGCCGTGGCATTTGGCCTGGTGGTGCAGCTGCGCCTAGAGCGCGCGCCCGAGCTTGATCAGGTGCTCGAGTTTTGCCAGCGCGTTGGTCTGCCGACGACGCTCGCGGAGCTGGGCCTTGGCGAGATTTCCGATACCGATTTGCGGGATGTTGCAAATGCGGTCTTTAGTAACGAGCGTAACATGGCCAACGAGCAGGCCAAGGTGACCAAACAGAAGCTCGTGCAGCTCATGTGCGAGGCATAGCTTGGCGCTTGATCGACCTTGTGCAATCGGGGCGGCGATAAGCCATGGGCTATTTGCCGCAAAGATGCGCCGCGTGTAATTTACCCGAGGCGTGGGCCGATGGCGTATCATTATCTCTTGCTTGTTTGCACTGCTCAGGGAGGGGCCGCGCATGGCGCAGGAACACGATCTGTTTGATGACATTATCGAGATCAGCAAGGGTTTCGACTTTCTAAAAAACCCGCTTGGCGGTGTGACCGATGCGCTCGATCCGTCGGCGCCGCAGTGGAATCCTGCCGACTACAAGGAGCGTCCGCGTGGCAACACCATTCCGTGCCTGACCTGCAAAAACGAAAAGAGCAGCTGCACCGCGTGCATGGACGTTTGCCCGGTCGACGCTATCGAGGTCGAGGAAGACGCTATCGAGATCCTCGACTCCTGTCGCAAGTGCGGCCTGTGCGCCGCTGCCTGTCCGACCGAGGCGATCATTTCGCCGCGCCTGGCGCCCAAAAACCTGTATGACGATATCGTCTCTGCTGCTACGAGCCACGAGACCGCCTACGTCACCTGCACGCGCGCCCTCAAGCGCATGCCGCGCGAAAACGAGGTCGTCGTTGCCTGCGTGGGCGATATTACGGCCGAGACCTGGTTCTCGGTACTGGCGGACTATCCCAACGTGAGTGTGTACCTGCCGTTGGGTGTGTGCGATAAATGCCGCAACACCGGTGGTGAGGACATTCTGGGCGAGGCCATTGCTACCGCCGAGGAGTGGGCGGGCACGGGCATGGGTCTGGAGGTCGATCCCAAGAGCCTCAAGTGCCATAAGCGCCGCGAGTACGAGCGCAAGGAGTACATGGAAAAGATCGCCCGCACCACTGGCCTTACCGTGACCAAGCTCAACCCGGCAACGGCGGCGCTGGCCTCGGTGACGCAGAAACTCAAAGCCCACCGCCACCAGATTACCCAGTTGGAGCGCACGCTCAACACCATGTGCGGCACCACGACGACCAAGCGTCGCCGTACGCTTACGCACGGTCGCCAGCTGGTGCTCTCGACGTTGCAAAACCACCCCGAGCTTGCCCAGAACATGCAGGTGAGTACGCCGGAGTGCGATTTTGACAAGTGCACGTCGTGCGGCGAGTGCGTCAACGTGTGCCCCACGTTTGCCTGCGATTTGGTGGGAAGCGGTCGCTTTGCGTTGGAGTCCACGTATTGTTTGGGCTGCGGTGCCTGTGCCAAGGTGTGTCCCGAGCACGCGCTCAAGCTTGTTGAGCACGATGCGTCCAACTTGGTCGTCGTCGACCCCGAGGCCGAGGAAAAGGCCGCCCAGAAGGCGAAGGCTCACGAAGAAGCTGAGAAGGTCAAGGCCGAGGCAAAGGCCAAGCTGGACAAGATGCTCGACCAGGTGGAGAAGCTCGCGGACTAGTCAGCGAGCTCTATCTCTGCTTCATTTGCGCCGCCGCGGTGTCCGGATTCGCCCGGATGCTGCGGCGGCGCTATACTTATACGGTTTGAAGTACCTGTACCAAAAGGAGCTGTCGTGTCCCTTTCCATCGGTATCGTGGGCCTGCCCAACGTGGGCAAGTCGACGCTGTTCACCGCGCTTACCAAAAAGACCGGCCTTGCCGCCAACTACCCGTTTGCCACGATCGACCCCAACGTGGGTATCGTCGACGTGCCCGATAGCCGCTTGCAAAAGCTTGCCGACATCGTTAACCCGGGTCGCATTGTGCCGGCGACGGTCGAGTTCGTCGACATCGCAGGTCTGGTGAAGGGCGCTAACGAGGGCGAGGGCCTGGGCAACCAGTTCCTGGCCAACATTCGCGAGACCGACGCCATCTGCGAGGTCGTGCGCTACTTTAAGGACCCCAACGTCATGCGTGAGGTGGGCCGCACGGGCGAGTTCGTCGATCCCGCCGGCGATGCCGACACCATCATGACCGAGCTCATCCTGGCCGACATGGGCACGCTCGAGAAGCAGCTGCCTAAGCTCGAGAAGGAGGCCAAGCGCGACAAGGAGCTCATGCCCAAGTTCGAGGTTGCCAAGCGCCTGCTTGCCTGGCTCAACGAGGGCAAGCGCGCCGCATCCATGGAGATGACCGACGAGGAGCGTGCCGCCGCCAAGGGGCTGTTCCTGCTCACCATGAAGCCCATCCTGTATGTGGCCAACGTGGACGAGGATATGCTCAACGACGATCTGGCGCCCATCGATGGTGTCAAGCCGCTGCCCATCTGCGCCAAGATCGAGGCAGAGCTTTCCGAGCTCGATCCCGAGGACGCCGCCGACTACCTGGAGAGCCTGGGCCTGGAGCAGCCCGGCCTGGACGTGCTCGCTCAGGCTGCCTACAAGCTGCTCGGCCTGCAGTCGTTCTTTACGGCCGGCGAGATGGAGGTCAAGGCCTGGACGGTTCGTCAGGGCGCGACCGCCCCGCAGGCCGCCGGCGTCATCCACACCGATTTTGAGCGCGGCTTTATTAAGGCCGAGGTCATTGGCTACGACGACTACATCGAGCTCGGCGGCGAGCAGGGCGCCAAGGCCGCCGGCAAGTTGCGTATTGAGGGCAAGGACTATGTCATGGCCGATGGCGACGTCGTGCACTTCCGCTTTAACGTGTAAGGACGACGCATATGTTCAAATATGGCAAAAAAGCTGGCTACATGGGTATTGCGCTGCTCGTACTTGCGGTGATTCCGCTGGTGGTCGCAGCGTGTGTTATCCCCAACATTGGCCCCGAGGTGGCAACGAAGTTTAACGCCGCCGGCGAGGTGACGCGCTGGGGTAAGAGCTACGAGCTGCTGGCACTGCCGGTACTCAATCTGCTGCTGAGCGTGGCGACGTACTTTACGGCGGGACGCCAAGCCAAGAACAATGACGACTCCGCCGCCATGGCGCGCATCGTGTGCGAGCGCTACCTGCGCAACGGTTGCATCACGGGTGTGTTCCTCAACGTGATCAACGTTTACTTTATGTACTCGGCGATTACCGGAACGGGCTTTGGCTTTGGTTTCTAGCTTGTCCTTTTAGGCAACGAGTCTGCACACATATTCGATAGCTGCTGCGAGGCCGCCGCTCGATCGTGGTTTAAAGACCATGTCGGCGGCGGCCTCGTTTTCGTATCCGGCGCCGCGAAGGGCGAGTGCGATACCGGCTTCCAGGAGAAGGGGCAGACCGCGTTGGCTGGTTGCGATCACGGCAGCCTGATTGAGCGAGCAGCTGTGCGCCTGGCATTGGATAGCAAGTTCACCTTTCGCCGGGCAAGGGACCAGAACGGCGGCGACGCGACTTGATAGCAATGCAAATGCTGTGCGCTCATCGGGCGAAAGGCATTCTGATTCAACGACGACGAGCTTGGGCGGCGCGCTGTTTGTGCGAGGCGTGGCTCGGTACATGCGGACCGAAGAACCCGACATAGAAAACTCCTGTGTATTCGGCAAAACGTAAACTATAGTTTACGTTTATGTTCGGCTCCATTTCAAACTCGGCTGCATGGACGAACGTGCGAAACAGATTCTTGGTAGGCGGGTCGAAGAGACACGCAGAGACCTTGGTATCTCCAAGGTTGATTTTTGTGTGGCGACAGGAATCAGCCGACCCTACCTCGACCGAATCGAAGATGGGACGGCAAATTTCACGCTCAAGGTTCTATTTAAGATCGCGCCCGCACTCGGCATGACGGTATCTGAGCTTCTCGAGGGTATCGAATAGGGCGTTCCCCCGCTGTATTTGACGCTCTTTGGGCGGGTCCCCCCTGGTTGCGATGTGCAAAATCGCGAGTATTCAGCACCAGTTCGGCCGTAGATGGTAGCTCGAGCGGCTGGCTTTGCCTTTTTGACAGTAGATAATCCACACGTTAAATAAAAATGAGGAATAAATATTTACTAGACGGACCCTTCGTCCTAAAAGTTCGTCTAACAATCGGCCGATTCTATGCCTCCGGAGGAGAAATTGCAGAATACTCCGATTTTTGCACGGCCTGAGGGGGACCACCTGTCGTTTAAGGCTGCGATAAGTGGAGCTGCCTTAGGGATTACGCCATCGGGATGCGGTCGTGGTTGACTTGGCTGTAGAACAGGCGCTGAATCTCGGCGGCATCGCGTGACTGGCCGAGTGCCCACATGGTCTTGGCCACGAGCGTCTCGGTGGTCATGTCGTCGCCGCGCAGAATACCCGGATGATCGGCGTAAGCGCGGCCGACCTCATAAACGCCCAGATCGAGGCCCTCTTCGGGGACCTGCGTGGTCATAACGACGGTGCGGCCCGAATCGACCCAGCGAAAAATTGCCTCTTGGAACGACCCGCCCGACTCACCAAACTCGGGGATACCGCCAATGCCAAAGGTCTCCAGAATCACGGCGTCGTAGCTATCGGCAAGGGCGTCGAGGATGCCCGGGTTTACGCCGGGCGTAAGCTTGAGTACAAATACGCGCGGGTCGATGCTGTCGTAGAAACGCACCGGGTTTTCGCCCTGATGCGTGCCGTGAAGCCCGTTGCGCACAATGCGGTCGTTGCGGATATAGGCGATGGGCGGATAGTTGACGCTAATGAACGCGTTAAAGCTCATGGTGCGCTGCTTGCGGGCGCGCGTGCCGGCAATGGTGACGCCGCCAAACACGATCGAAACGTCGTGCGAGTGCTCGTCGAGCGCATAGAGCAGGCTCTGGTACAGATTGAGCTTGGCATCGGTAAAGGGGTTGCCCATGGGCTTTTGCGAGCCGGTGAGCACGATGGGCTTGGGGCTGTCTTGAATCAGGTAGGAAAGCGCTGCTGCGGTGTAGCTCATGGTGTCGGTGCCGTGCAGAATCACGAAGCCGTCGTGGTCGGCATAACCCTCGACGATGACATCGCGGATGCGCATCCAGTCGCTCGGGCGCATATTGGTGCTGTCGATATTCATGGGCTGCACGACGTCGAGCTCGCAGAGCCCCGAGATCTCGGGGACGCTCTGGGCGAGCTCCTCACCGGTCAGGGCGGGGGAGAGGCCGTTGCCGTCCTCGGTCGATGCGATGGTGCCGCCCGTGGCGATGAGAAGGATGCGCTTCATGCTGGTATTCCTATCGTATTTGCCGCCGCAGAGGCGGAGTCGTTCGGCAGTATTGTGGCACAGAGCGTTCAATGTTCAAACGTATTACATCATCTGTAACGTCTGGTAACACTTCAATTGCCGTCAAATAGGGGCCCAGGTCGTGCGTTTGCCGTGCGCTGATGGCTGCGAGGGACGAGAAACCCCATATAACGTGTACACTATGGAAGTTATTTTCGTTCATTCATGCGGGTGGGCACCGGCTCCCCGCCAACAAGAGGGGGAACCATGGATCAAAAGGCTTCCGCAAAGGTCCTCGTACTCGACTTTGGTGCGCAGTACGGTCAGCTCATTGCCCGTCGCGTCCGCGACCTCAACGTGTATTCCGAGATTGTCCCCTGCGACATCTCGGCCGACGAGATTCGTGAGATGAACGCCTCTGCGCTCATCCTTTCTGGCGGTCCGGCCTCCGTGTACGCCGAGGACGCTCCGTCCATCGACCCCGCCATCTTTGACCTGGGCCTTCCCGTCTTGGGCTTCTGCTACGGCCATCAGATCACGGCGGTGACGCTCGGCGGCAAGGTCGGTCACTCCGAGGTGGGCGAGTACGGCCGCGCCACCATCACGCGCACGGCCGGCGCCAAGCTCTTTAACTCCACGCCCATGGAGCAGACCGTGTGGATGAGCCATCGCGACGCCGTTTCCGAGGTGCCCGAGGGCTTTACCGTTACCGCTAGCACCGACGTGTGCCCGGTTGCCGCCATGGAGTGCGTCGAGCGCAAGATTTTCACCACGCAGTTCCACCCCGAGGTCAAGCACTCCGAGTACGGTCAGCAGCTGCTGAGCAACTTCCTGTTTGAGATCTGCGGCCTGGAGCCCAACTGGAGCATGGACAACCTGGTCGAGACCATGACGGCTGAGTTCCGCGAGAAGGTCGGCGACGACCGCGTGATTCTGGCCCTGTCCGGTGGCGTCGACTCCTCCGTCGTGGCTGCGCTGGGCGCTCGCGCCGTGGGCAAGCAGATGACCTGCGTGTTCATCAACCATGGCCTGCTGCGCAAGGGCGAGCCCGAGCAGGTGGAGGAGGTCTTCACCAAGCAGTTTGACGTCGACTTTATCCACGTCCACGCCGAGGACCGCTATGCCGAGCTTCTAGCCGGTGTGACCGAGCCCGAGGAGAAGCGCCGCATCATCGGTACGCAGTTCTGGAAAGAGTTCTTCGCGGTTGCTCAGCAGCTTGAGACCGATGGTAAACCCGTGAAGTACCTGGCTCAGGGCACCATCTACCCCGACATCATCGAGTCCGGCGCTCGCAAGACGGGCGGCAAGACGGCCACCATCAAGAGCCATCACAACCTGATCCCGTTCCCCGAAGGCGTGCACTTCGACCTCATTGAGCCGCTCGACCACTTCTTTAAGGACGAGGTCCGCGCGCTTGGTCTGGCGCTCGGACTGCCGAGTCATATCGTGTTCCGCCAGCCTTTCCCGGGCCCTGGTCTGGCCATCCGCATCATCGGCGCGGTCGATAAGGAGAAGCTCGAGATCCTCAAGAACGCCGACGCTATCGTGCGCGAGGAGCTCGACGCCTACAACCAGCGCCTGTTTGAGCAGACCGGCGAGCGCAACTCCGAACACAGCTGCTGGCAGTATTTCGCGGTTCTGCCCGACATAAAGTCCGTCGGCGTTATGGGCGACGAGCGCACCTATCAGCGCCCGATCATCCTGCGTGCTGTCGAGTCCAGCGATGCCATGACCGCCGACTGGGCCAAGCTGCCCTACGACGTGCTGGCCCGCATCTCCGGCCGCATCGTTGCCGAGGTCCCCGGCGCCAACCGCGTGTGCTACGACATCACGTCTAAGCCGCCGGCGACGATCGAGTGGGAGTAGGACGACAGGGTTCTGACCTGCGATTTTGAGTGCCGCACTATGCCGCTGAGTTTCGTTTCGTACGAGAGTCATGACAAAGCCACCAGCGACGGAGATGAGTAAAAGCGATTAAAGAGCCTCCGTTCCCTGCGTTGGGACGGAGGCTCTTTCTTTGCCGTTTTACTCCCTTGTCTCCGTTCGGGGATTATTTCTTGCTCATTTAGGGCTATTCGCGCTGAAAGATTTTGACTAGCTTGGTGTCCTTTATTTCGTAGACAATGTCTGCGACGTTCTCGACCAGCCTCTTATCGTGGGAGACGAACACTATCGTTCCGGCATAGGCGCTCATCATCTGCTCGAGGGCTTCGGCGCTCTTGATGTCCAGGTAATTTCCAGGCTCGTCCATGAGCAAGATGTTGTATCTGCCCAGCAGCATCTTCGCGAGTAGCAGCTTGATGACTTCGCCTCCCGAGAGAACGCCAACGTCCTTTGTCAGGTCGCGCGGTCCGATTCCCATAGAGGCGAGGATGCCTCGAATTTCGGTCATGCTGTACTCGCAACCATCCTGCATGAACGAGATCGCAGACTGACGGGCGTCGAACTTGTAGCCTGTTTGCTCGAAGTAACCGATCTCTGCCTTGGGAGAGATGTTGATACCGTCGGCGCGTCGAGCGATTGCCTTCAGCAGGCTGGTCTTTCCTGTACCGTTGCCACCGGTGATGGCCACTTTGGCACCGAGCGGTATCTCGAATTTCGCGTGGTCATAGAGCATGCAGTTGCCGAAGCTCAAGCTGAAATCGTCTGCCGAGATGGGAAATTTACTATGCAGTTCCAGGGCCTTGCTCTGGCGGAACCGCACGGCGCGAATGCTATCTGGGGCCTCAATCCCTTCGAGCGCTTCGAGGCGCTTCTCCATGTCCTTAGCCGCCTGGTACATCCTCTTCTGTTTGGTGCCGGTTGCTTTCTGATGCCCCAATCGACCTGCATACTCGTTGCTTTTTTTCGCAGCCTTCCGCTTGGCGTCGACCTGCCGTGCTTTTTTCCGTTGTTTTTCGATGGCGGCTTCGAGGCGATCGCGCTCGCGCATCGCCTCTTCGTATCGAGTCGCCTGAGCTTTGCGCTCTTCTTCTTTCTGTCGCAGATAGTCGGAGTAGTCACCCCAGAATTCGGAAATACCGCCGTCTTTGAGCTCCCAGATCTTGTCTACCACCTGGTCGAGAAAATGACGGTCATGGCTCACGATGAGCAGAGCCCCATCAAATGCCTTGAGTTGTCCGACGAGAAGGCGGATGCCGTCTTGGTCGAGGTGGCTCGTAGGCTCGTCGGCGAAGATCGCGCTTGCATGCTGGGAGAGTGCAGAGGCAATCTTGGCGCGTGTTTCCTCCCCGCCGCTCATCGTCTCCTGCGCCACTCCGGCGACGTTGAGACGGGAGAGCATCTCACCACTGTCCTGAGCCGCATCAAGGTCGAGTTCATCGAGTTGGCCGATGAGGGCAATGCTGCCGAAGCGCCTGACGTCGGCGTCCGCAATGGTAAGATTGCCGCTCAGAATTTTAAGCAGGCTGGTTTTGCCTGCGCCATTGTCTCCCACCAAGCCGATGCGATCGTAGGAGTAGATTTCCAACTCTTCGATATCCAGGATATCGCGGCCGGCATATTCCAAAAAGATGTCTTTAGCTTTGACTATGAGTTCCATAGGTTGAACCGCCTTTTGTGTATTAGCCTTTTACTGGAAGCGCAGCTATGCCAAAAAAGATTGCTCACGTCGATTTTTCGCCTTTGCCCAATTGCCGGCGCGAGCGTTTTGACCTTGCGCAAGCCGGCAAATCCGAAAATGATAGTTGGCGACGAATAAGGAGCGCGATGTGGGATGTCGGCGCAATACCTCGTCGTCGCAAGGGCTTGAAGGCTGACGCGTGAACCGATGGCTGCCGCCTCTTTTTTTCGAATACTTGGGCTATTGAATCCGCCCGGTATCTCTTTTCCCCACGTTTCGGACGCTCGGAGCAAGCAGCATAGCCATCGCAAGCAGTACCATGGTCGCTCCAGAGCCGACGAACCATAACGGAGCTCCAAGCAGATCCGCAAAAACGGAGGGGGCCGCGAGGCCCATGGGCATGGCCCACGCCGTGATGGTTCCGTAGAGGCCGAAAACGCGGCCTAGGTACTCAGGAGGTATCTGCTCCTGCATAAGGGCAGTCTGGGTTCCCGCGTACAACGGGGAGCATGCGCCCATAAGAAAGCTCGCCGGTAGGAAAACGGCGAACAGCGACGGGCCGAGCAATCCGGATGCGATTGCGACGACGCCGAAGCCGGCGATCGCGGCGACCATGGTGAGCGACTTATTGCGGAACCCTCCCGTGGCCGCCAAAATGCCGGACCCAGCCAGCATGCCTGCGGAGAAAAGGACCTCCACCAAAGCAGCATCCCCCGTGCTACCGCCAAAATGTCCCAAGGTCATTATTGGGAACAATGCCGCGAGTGGGGAGAACGCGAAAGCGAAGACGAACCCGCACCAAAGAAGGGCGAACAGCCCCCTGTATCCCCTGATCAGCTTGTAGCCGTCCGAAATCTCAGAGAAAAGTTCTCGAACTTTATTGGAAAAGGACGAGCTGCGGTCGGCTTCGTCGAGTCCTCCTGCGTCTATCTGAGCGGCGAGGACAGCTAGAGAAGCGAAAAGCGCCCCCAGCACGTCGAGGGCAATCATGGCGGTAATGCCCGCCACAGGATAAATCACTGCCGCGAGCGCGGCGCCAAGAATGTATCCGGCGGACTGAATCGCCTGCATCACTCCCGATAGGCGAACGAGATGCTCTGGCGGGGCGAGATGGGGCGTGAGGGATTGGGAGGCCGGCGTGTAGAACGAAGTGCCAGCTGCGCGGAGAAACAGGGCGATGAGTATTGACCACGCAGGTAAGCTGCCGGCCAACGAGGCAATCGCCAAGGCGGCGCCCACCGCGGCAACGAAGAGGTCGGCGCCGATGAGAACACGTTTCAAAGGCAGCCTGTCGACAACGGCGCCCGCAAGGACTCCGAACAAAGCAATCGGCAGAAAGCCTGCTAACGATGCCAGGGAGAGGAGGGAAGATGATTCTGTCGTGAGGGCGATATGCCAAATGAGACCCATTTGGAGAATCAAGCTCGTCAATGTCGACACGAGCTCCCCGCCCCATACGAAACAAATCTTAAATTGCCATGAATGGCACAGCGAAACAGACCTGCGCCGAGAGGTTTCAAATATCATGGTTATGTCCAATCGTGAAATGGCGTGCAGAAAAACAGCGCGACGCCACAACAGCGCCGCTTTCTAGGCGCTCATCCACGTGCGGAAAAGACCAACCACGACACCCCTCCTTTGTTAATTCGGTCTGGCAAACCATGTAATATTAACGAGGCTTGAGTTTGCCTGTCAAGAATCGACCATCGGAAAGGGCAATCCTCTCTGGCCATTCGATTCCTTTTGTATCTTTGGTTGCATAGGTGACCCGCCAGGGCTATTACGCGTGGAAGAGGCGCCTGCCGAGCTGGCCGATGAGGCGCTGAAGATGGCCCTGGTCAGGCGAAACGATCCCAAGGGATGCGTACATCATTCGGATAGTAAGAATGTTGCCAGCAGGTTTTGCGGCAACCGCAAAGGAGCCGTATCCTGCAGCTGGAATCACGTTGCAGCATCCTGACCCGCATTCCGATTGGCGGACGGCCCGCTTCGGCATCCTGACCAGCACAGCGATCGAGCCTTGTCATTCCTTGGATATGCCGGTTGCTCGGGGCGGTCCCGACGGAGGCCCTCGCCTCCCCGGTCCGTGACCCAAGAAGGGCAAGCATGCTGATCTGCATGGCTGGTTCCTCCTTTATGTAGACGACCATGCAAAGAAGGGACAACCGAGGAGGCAGGTTACTGATGCGGGCTCCCGCACGCCCATGACTACCCGACGGGCTGTTTTTCATCTCCGATGCCCGCATTGCAGCATGAACGAATGTGCCTCGACATCTCTGCTGGCATGGTACGACTGGGATCGCACCTCGACGCATCCTTGCGCATACTGCCTTCCAAGTTTCGAAACCGGGAAGGAAAGTGTATGTGAGCGACGATATCGGCGCCGATTCGACGCTCGAGAGGGAGATTGCGCCGATTCTATCCATCGGGGATGCATTCCCGAAGATTCTCATCACTCGCACGAGGCATGAGCCCCATACCCGGGAGGGCGTGCTCGTGCTGAATTTCGCGAGGTGGCTGCTTGGCGGGTAGGGTTCTGAACGTCGCATTGGGATATCGCGCGACAGGGCACGCAGGGCTGTTTGTGCCCGCACGGGAAACGCCGTCGCCATGCGGGCGGCCTGTCGTGTCCGATTAGCCTTTTGCTAAACAGGCTTACGCCAACTCATGGGCAAGCCACCTGAGACTATTCACTTTGCTTATCGTTGACAAAGACCTGTGGCCTGCGGTTTTGTGAACGGCTCGTAAGCCACCCGCGTCGACTCACTTACTGTTGAAGCTGGTGGTTTGCAGGCTCAAAGGCGGTTGAGTTTCAAAACGGGCGTTTTTCGGCGATATCGAGCCTCCAAAGGCGGCTCTCCGTGCCCCTTGGGACAAAAATATAAACTCAATACTCTGAGTTTGAAAATGGTTTTTGAAGTTGTCCCAGCTTTTGTCCCCGAAGCCGATGAAACGCGACGTCGCGTCATTCAGCGGCACTCACTTCGAGATGCCGCCGAAAACTGGGTGCAACTGGAGTGACGAGACGGCAAAACTATAACCACCGAGTGGGAATAGAACAGACGTTCGATTCTATGCTATAGTGTTTGCCAATGGGCGCGGCTTCTTACGAATCCGCGCCCATTGCTATACTGGCCTTACGATGACGAGCTGACGATCATAGGCGCCATGCGTGCATTTGCGGCGGAACGGGGATATGCGCCCGACTTCTCCGAATCCCGCCTCTGTCACGAGATTTACCTCTCCGACCCGCGCAAGTACGCGCCGGAGAAGCTCAAGACCGTGATTCGCCATCCCATCAAGCCGATTTAGCGAAACGAGCGCCGCCGTGCGGTCCGGCTTTTGGGGTTTATCAATTGGTAGTCCGCGTCGATCGAGCAAGCTGCCCTGCCTCCCGGCAGGTGCGTAATCCCCTTGGTCGATCCGTCTCGAGGTGCGCTCTTTGCTCATCTTGTGGCGTGGAGTTACGATACTCCTAAAAGTGTAACCAGATTCGAGTTTTAGGAGCAGCTTTTGAAGGGTAGCAAACTCAGGAACCGCGATAGATACCTCGAGGAGGCGATGCTCTTCCGTGACACCGACCTCATCAAGGTGATCACGGGCGTGCGCAGGTGCGGCAAGTCGAGCCTTCTCGATCTAATTAGGATGACCATCGAGTCTGAGGGAGTCGCTGGCCGCGGCTTTGTGAGCGTCAACCTGGAAAGCAAGGGTACGGGCATCAAGACGGAGGACCAGCTTTATGATTACGTTCGCGGGCGCCTGTCGGACAAGGGTCGCACCTACGTTTTCATAGACGAGCCCCAGAGAATCGATGGCTGGCAGGATGCGGTCAACGCAATGAGGGTCGACTTCGATTGCGACATCTACCTCACGGGCTCGAATGCGTATCTTCTCTCGAGCGAGCTGGCCACCTATCTCTCCGGGCGCTACGTAGAGGTAAAGATGCTGCCCCTGTCCTTCTCCGAGTTCGCCGACTTTTGCGGAATCGAGTTCGTATCGGGAACTTCGGTGGCTCTCACTCCCGAGGGGGATCCCGTTCTCTTCGACGACATGCTTACTCGTTACCTTGAGTACGGGGGCATGCCAGCCATCGCATCCCTCTCGACGACCCAGGCGCAGCACTCGGCGTACATGTCCGGCGTCTACGAAGCCATCGCCGTGCGTGATATTGTCAACCGTGAGCGCGGGAAGGGCAAAAGTGCGGTGACTGACCCTTCCCTGCTGCGCCATGTGGCCGAATTCCTGGCGGACAACATCGGCAACGAGTGCTCGTCGAGTCGAATCGCCGGCGCGTTAACTTCTGCGGGGCCGAAGACCACGAACAAGACCGTTTCCTCGTATGTGGGTGCGCTTGAGGAGGCCTTCCTGTTCTATCGTGCCACGCGTTACGATTTGCACGGCAAGGCGCTCCTCAAGACGAACCCAAAGGAGTACATCGTCGACACCGGCTTCAGGACCTGGATGGCCGGCTATAGGGTCACGGATACTGGCCGCCTGTTCGAGAACGCCGTGTATCTCCAGCTGCTCTACGAAGGATGGAGCGTGCATGTGGGCAAGCTCTATGGCAAGGAAGTCGACTTCGTCGCGACGAAGGACGGGCGCGTGCTCTACGTGCAGGCGACTGACGAGATGTTCGCAAGCGAGACCAGGGAGCGAGAAATCGCCCCTCTGAAGTCGATACGAGACAACCACGAGAAGATCGTGGTCGTGAGGCAGGGTTCCTACGACACGGATATCGACGGCATCTGCATCGTGAGCGCGAGGGACTTTTTCCTCTAGGGCCATGCGATTCATCGCGAGGCAGTTAGGTCAAGTGAGAAACATGCCTGACATCGGTTTGCTGACGATCTAAAACAGTAAGGAGAAGCTTGGACAATCGCAAAATCGAGCAGAACGCGGTCAATGCTGTCAAGCAGGCTTTCGGCGATGTCGCTTGCGTCTATGCGTATATAGATGAGAACGACAAGACCGAATGCACCGACGGGCACCTGCAAGTCTACTCGTCTTCTTCCTTCACGATTGAGACCGTTGAAGGCCAGTTGCCGCTTCAGGTCAAGGGGACCACTTCGAAAAGAAAATCGGACCGACCTAAGCGGCAAGTTCGAGTTTCAGACCTCAAGCACTATCTCAACATTGCTGGAGGCTGCATCTATTTTTACGTCTACTGTGGGAGCGAGGCTCGTTCAGCGGAGGTTTTCTACAGACTTTTGCTTCCCTATGACCTAAAGAAGATTCTGGCCGATATTCCAGAGCAACAAGAGCGCATCTCTTTGCGTTTCGACCGGCTTCCAACAGACGCGGCGGAATTGACGCGGCTTGTCAGAAGGGCGGTCAAGGACAGAGCAAAGCAGCGAGCAGTCGCTGGCATCGCCCCCAAGACAATCGAGGAATTTAAGGACGCCGGCCTTTGCTTTGATGAGTGCGAGTTTGGAATCGAGCTGCTCGAGGGCGAGTCGCCCGCAAGCTTGGCTCCATACAGGAACGGGCTGTATATCTACGGGAAGAGCCCCTGGGGAGAGCTGTATCCCTTGAATAAGCTTGAAAACATAGTTGGCGTCGCGATTGGGTCTCGGCATGACGTCAGCTCTGGTGATGTTTCCCTAAATGCGGTGGTCATGGCCGGAGAAAATGAGAATGGCGAGCACGTTTTCTTCAGGGGTTTCGACATATGCCTCTCCACCAACACAATCACCCTCAGCGAGACCGGAACTCTTGTCGAGCGCATGGAAGAGTTGGCCCTCATGCGCGCATTGATGCAAACCGGTACGCTTTCCATAGACGGAAGCGGCTTTGCTCGCGGGTGCAAGTTGAGCGGAGGCGACCTCGACGCCCTTGAGAGTCGATTGCAGTCGCTGGAGATTATCAAGCGGGTTGTCGACGCTCTTCATTACAAGCCAGAGCTCGACATCAGTGCGTTGACCACTCAGGATTTAAGAAACATCGAGACAATTTACAAGGGATTGGTTGAGAACGCACCCCTCCACTACAAGGATCGGCAAAACGGATTCGGATATATCAATCTGGGGAACCATCCGATTAAGCTCGTGTTTTACCAAGTATCTGAAGATATGTACCGAATGGTCGATGGGCTTCGACTGGATGACCTGACGGTCTCGGTGTTCTTCCGGGGCGAGGGGAATGCCCCGTAGTCGTCGCGCCTCTGTTCGTCCAAACGATGCAGGACTATATGAGGCTTGCCAATATCGATGCCGAGGTGTTTGCCGCTACGTTGAAGCAGTATCCAGTCACCGAAGTTAGCTCTGCCTACGTCAACGACAAGATGCTTGAAATGCTATCAGCCTACGATCAAGATGCGTGCTGTAAGGAAGAGTTGCTGAAATGCTGCGAGATGACCGTAGACGCCCTGGAAGCTTTTGCGGATCGAGAGGCAACCCTGATAAATCGATATCAAATTGCCGCTCGAAAGCGAGATCTTACTAGCGAGGAGAAATCTGAGTTAATGGCAATCCAGCTGAATTCAGATAGTGCGCTGTCGAAAGCATGCGCAGCAGCCTTGCGCGGAGACTCGGACATGGCCTCTGCGCTCAGAGCGTCACTTGACGAAGAGGCACGAACGACGCTCGGCTCATGGCCGATCGGCCGTTTCTTCGCATAAGACCGCATAGACTTTTTGAGGCATCGAAATGAAGCTACTCGTCGAATCGATTAGAAATGCGGTTGAGAAAGACTGCCTTATTCCAGCCCTTATGTCTTCCCTTACCATTCCCGACGCCATGGGGCAGCTTCTTTACCCCAATCTCGTCCTTCATAACGGGAAGAGAGCGGCGGGGCGGCAGTATGTGAAGTGGTTTGATGACTGGGTGGCAAACGACTTCCTGTTTTCGGGAGACCCCTCGAACGAAGATGAAACGATTCCAGGTCAAATCTTTAATGGGAAGATGTGCTGGAAGCTCCGGTGCTCCCTGTTGCATTCAGGCGACTACGATGTGTTGGTCGATGCTCCCGAGAAAGACGAGAGCTTCGACTACGACTACAAGTTCGAGCTTGTCCTCCACGGGTGCAACGCCCTCTGCTCTTCCTGGCCGTCGCCCAAGAGCGGGATGCGTGCGACTAAGAGCGTGACGTTCCGCGTTGATGTGGCGTCGCTCGCGAGCTCGCTGTGCAACGCCGCGGAGGCCTGTCTTAAAGAAACGGGCGAAACGGTCAGTTACCCCAATCTGGAGTTATTCGACGTGGCTGCATGGGCGGATAGATTCAATACTCGCTGAGCCATCTCGTCAAACTCCTTGTGTGCTAAACGTTGGTGTTGGCGCCCCGGAAAAGGGGTGTGGCCAGCGCCTAGAATCTTCAGCTACCACGCTGAGACGATAGGAGATGACCACATGGACACTATGGCGCACGAGGCGCCCGCGACGCCGTTGCTTGCGTTTCGCTATCGCTGCTCGAAGCGTGTCGCTTGGGGCCCTGGCCGGAGGAGAGACGACCGCTCCCCGCGAGACTGCGGAACCACCTATATCCGCTTGCTGCGGGCTTGCTTGAACCAGTTCCTCTTGAAAGAACCTATACCTCCGAAGAACTTGTTGTACGTCTCACCGTTCTCCTTGGCCTCGTACTTGACCAAGGCAAGTTCGATGGTGCAGAGGTAATCCGCCACTTGCTCGAGGCGGTAATCGGTCATC
This sequence comes from uncultured Collinsella sp., assembly GCA_900541725.1. Taxonomy (GTDB): domain Bacteria; phylum Actinomycetota; class Coriobacteriia; order Coriobacteriales; family Coriobacteriaceae; genus Collinsella. The sequence continues at coordinate 72,333 of UQLB01000006.1, forward strand.
GAGGTCTTGCGGCGTCGGACGACCCCTTTTGAGAGGACCTTGCCCACCGAGCGGTCAAGCGCCTGTTTGACAATGTCCTGACCGTTGTCGTAGTAAACCTTCACATCGTCGAAGGATTGAAAGAAGCCCAGGTGTTCAATCATGGCAGAGGAGATATCGCGCCCCATACGTTCCATTAGCCTTGCCGGGTCTTCGAACTGGCTGCGGTGGTAGACGAACGTGATATAGGAAATGGGAAGTTTGCGGACGAACGAGGAGAAACGGGCGAGCATAACCTTGCGCTGCTCGATGTCAAGAAACTCATAGTCCTTGTGCCCGTTCATGAGAGGCTCGGAGTGAAACGGAATGTTAGGGAGATCGGCCCTGACAAGCTTGGCCTCATAGCCCGTGACCGCCTCGGCGATGCTGCCTGCCTGGTCGTGAAAGACGAGTACGAGCGGGTAGTAGCGAGCTTTGCCGCCGCGGTCGCCGCTCTCGTCGACGAAGATGCTGAGCTCCTTGGCCAATGGGGACTCCTAATGGAATGGATAAAAAAATAGCCGGGGGACTCCCCCGGCACTTGGAGGTAGCTTAATGAGCCACCAACAACCTTATAGCGTGTGCTGGCGGTGAGTGCAAGAGGGGAACGGGATGAAACCGCTGTTGATAGTGCCCCTGAAATAGATTCGCAGCTTCTTCAAGATTACGGAACACGAGAATTTATCGTCGGAGCTGGTTTGCGATAACAACCCGAAGCTTGCCTTTGTCTGTATGAACCTGATTCAGAGGCGCAGTGACACCATCCACGAGGGCGTGCCTGAGCTCCTTTCGTCTCGAGACTCCCTCGCGTGCCCGGCCGCGAGCAGCTCCCGGGACGGTCGCCGCCGTCATTTGCGACGTGCTTGAGGCGGAGGCATCCGATCAGGCCGGCCTTGCGTCCTGGGTCGCCAACATCCGTCCAGCGGCGGACGAGATGGCGACTCGCATCGCCGACATGCTCATGCACGTGGGCGGCGACTAGCCAGGGCGATCCCCGCAACGGGCATTATTATCCGGGAAGCGTTTGGTTGCGAGCCACGCCGGTGCGCGGGGCCTGAGTCGTCAGGCCCCGCACAGGGGGACCGCGATGGTGGCCACCGCGCCGCCCGAGGGGCTGTTGGCGAGCGAGACGGAGCCCCCGTGGGCGCTCGCGGCCTCGGAAGCGGCGTGGAGGCCGAGCCCGTAGTGGCGGCCTCCGTCGCGCGAGGAGCGGGAGGAGTCGTCTGTGAAGAGGCGCTCGCAGCCGCGTTCGAGGGCGGCGGGAGAGAAGCCCGGTCCGTCGTCGGACACCTCGATGACGAGGTGTCCGCCCGCGACGTCGCAGGAGACCGCCACGTGCGAGCGCGCGTGCTCGGCGGCGTTGGCCACGAGGTTCGCGGCGGCTCGCGCCAGGGCGGTTCGGTCGAGCGGGGCCTCGGGCGCGCCCGCGACAGCGGGGCCCGTGGCCGCGTCGAGCGTCACGCCTCGCGCCCGGGCGATCTGGGCGGCCTCGGCGAGGACCTGTTCGCAGAGCTCGGCCGGCCGCATGGGGACCCTCTCCGCCCCGCCGGACCCGCGCGAGGCCTCGATGAGCAGGCGCACGTAGCCGTCGAGCCTTTCGACACCGCCGGCTATGTCGCGCGCGGCGGCCGCGAGGTCGGCGTCTTTCTCGTCTTCCAGCTCCTCCGCCACGAAGTCGGCGTTGGCGCGCAGCACGGTGAGCGGCGTCTTGAGGTCGTGGGCGAGCGACGCCACCTGCTCGCGCTGCCCCCGCTCCGCGGCCCAGCGGGCCTCGAGCGACTCGGCGAGGGAGGTCCGCATGGCGTCCATCGCGGCGAGGACGTCGTTCACCTCGCGCACGTTGGTGCTGCCGACCGCGAAGTCGAGCTCCCCCGCGCCGACGCGCCCCGCCGCCTCCGCGAGCGGCGCCATCTTGCGCGAGATCACGCGGCTCGCGCGGCGCGCCACGAGCGCGAGCGCGAGCGCGCTTCCCGCCGCGGCGCCGACGAGCATGAGGTTCTGCGGGTTGGGAAGCAGGCCGGCGAGGTCGCGCGAGACCCACTGCGGCAGGTACTCGCTGACGAGTGCGCAGGCCCCGCCGCCCTTGAGCGGGAACGCGGCGTAGGTGAGGCCCGAGCCCCCGCCCTCGATCTCCACTGTGCCCGGATCCGCGGCGAGTGCCGCACGGGCCATTTCCGTCGCGTCCTCGAGTCGCGTGCCCTCGAGGTCTGTCATCAGCACGTATCCGTCCTTGTTCAGGATGAGGTAGCGGTACGCCGTCGGCACGTCCTGCTGTCCGCAGACGCCGTCGCGTGCCAGGCCCTCCGCGACCTCGCGCGCATTGGCCGGCCCCCAGCTCGCCTCGTAGACGAAGCCCGCGTTGATCGCCGTGGAGAGCGCCATGAACGAGGCGAGCCACGCCGTGGCGACCGCCGCGAACGCGTAGGCGAAGTAGCGCGCGATGACGAAGGAGAGCGGCATGCCCCCGCGACCTCGCGCCCCGGTCCTCAGAGCTGCCACTTGTACCCCATCCCCCAGACGGTCGCGATCGGATCGGCGCCGGCCTCGGAGAGTTTCCTCCGGGCGCGGCTGACTTGCATGGATATGGCCGCGTCGTCGGCGTCGCTCTCCCAGCCGAGCACCGCCTCGCGTATCTGAGCGCGGCTCATGACCTGCCCGGGGTGGCGGGCGAGGTACTCGCAGATGGCGTACTCGGTGGGCGTGAGCGGCACGGCCTCGCCGCCCACGGCGAGGACGCGCGCCCCGAGGTCGATCCGCACCTCCCCGAAGGAGAGGGCGTGCGAGCGCGGCCGGCGCTCACGGCGTAGATGGGCCGCGACCTTGGCGCGCAGCTCCGCGGCCCCGAAGGGCTTGCGGACGTAGTCGTCGGCGCCCAGGCCGTAGCCGGCCACGGCGTCCTCCTCGGCCACGCGCGCGGTCAGGAAGATGATGGGCCCGTCGAAGTCCGGGCGGATCTGCCGCACGAGCTCGAAGCCGTCGAGCCCCGGCATCATGACGTCGCAGAGCACGAGGTCGAAGCGCGAGAGGTCCGTCCCCGGGACCGCCGTCGGGTCCGCCGCCTTGACGACCTCATGGCCGTCGCGGCCGAGGACGCGCGCGAGCGCGTCGAGGATCGCCCGTTCATCATCCACTGCCAGTATCCTCGCCATGTTCGACCTCCTGAAACTCCCGTCGGAATTGTACTTGCGCCGCGCTCAGCGGTCCAGAGCCCCGCGCGCGGCCGCGGGCGGCTCGGCCGCGTCGCACGCGCGGTAGCGCACGCCCGAGCCGCCGCGCGCCTCGATCTCGAGCCAGCCCTCGCCGTCCGACTCCCGCCCGAAGAAGATGAGCTGGAGCTCTCGGACATTGCCCCTGTCGTCCGCCGCGTCCACCAGGTAGACGTAGCTCGCCCCCGCCCCGGTGGCGTCGGCGTAGGAGCTCGCGTGGCTACCGGGCTCGGGCGCGGGCGCCCACATGGCGACCTCCGGGTTGGGCAGCACGCGGTCGGCGACCGAGCGCAGCGCCGACCCCCAGCCGGCGTCGAGCAGGGCGTTTCCGCCCAGGACGAGCGCTGCGGAGAGGAGGACGAGCGCGGCGGCGAGCGGCTTCCTACGCATCTGCCCTCCCGTCCTCGAAGCGGCAGAACCAGGCGATAAGGACGGCGGCGGCTGCCAGGGTGAGCACGAGGCCAGCGAGCGCAGTCGTGAGGAGAGGGCCCGCCGCGCGTGCGGCGTCGATGAAGGCCTCCACCCCGAGCGACCCCAGGCGCGCGGGCCAGGCGAGCGGCACCCAGCTCAGGGGCGTCGCCAGGGCACCGGTGAGCTCGCCGGTCATGAGGCCGTGCGCAAGTCCGCCCACCGAGAAGAACGCGAGGAGCATCCCCGCCGCGCCGGCGCCGATGGCGGCGTTGCGGCCGAGGCGCAGGGCCACGCCGAGCCAAAGCGCGTAGAGGGGCAGGCTGCCCAGCACGATGCCCGCCCAGGCGGCCGCAAGCGGAGCGGGCCCGAGCGGCAGATGCCCGGCGACGGCGAGCACGGCCCCGAACACGCCGAGCGCCACGGCCAGCGCGCCCGCGCCGAGCGCCGCAAGGGCGAGCAGCTTCGCCGCGACGGCGCGCCCGCGCGAGGGGACCGCCGTGAGGTTGGCGAGGCGCCCGGCAGCGCGCTCCTCGTCCACGGCGAGCCCGCAGACGATGGCGGACATGAGCGGCATGAGGGCGCCGAGGAACTGGGCGTAGGCGTCCGCGCCCAGCGCCGGGTCCCATCGGGCTATGGAGAAGTACTCGCCGCAGGCAAGACCGGCTGCCAGGCCGCAGACGAGGTGCACCGCCGCGAGCGGGGAGCGCGCCAGGCGCAGGGCCTCGGAGAGCAGGGCCCGCGGGAGGGTCATGCGCGGCGTCGGGTCGGAGAGTCGTGTCATGGCCATCACCTCTCCTCGGAGCGCGCGAACCAGGCCGCGCCCGCCGCCGTGAGCGCGGCGAACGCGATCGCGCAGACCGCAAGGCCCGCCAGTGTGAGCATGCCGTCCGCCGCGAGCGCCCCGCCGAGCGCCATGTCCGCCGCGAGTGGCTCGCCGCTCGGCAGCACGGGGATGAAGCTCGTGGGGATGACCATGCTCGCCGACGGCGGAAAGAGCTGCGGCAGCGGCACCAGCGACCAGGCGAACCCACCCACGAGCTGCGTGGCGAGCGGGCAGAAGATGCCCGCGAGCATGCCGAGCCGCGCCGTGAGGAAGAGCCCTGCGGGGATCATCCACGCCGCGGTCACCGTGTTGGCGAGCGCGCAGAGGAGCATCGTGAGCGTGCCCGCGGCCGTGAGGCCCTGCGAGGAGAACGCCGAGCCCGCGAGGTAGATGCCGAAGACCACGAGGTTCGAGAGCGTGCAGAGCGCGAGGCACCAGAGCGCCTTGGCCCACCAGGCGCGCCCGAGCGGGAAGCCCAGGCCCAGAAGCCCCCGCATCCGCGTGCGAGCGTCCGCCCGCGCGACGCACGCCACCACGAGTGAGAGAGACACGGGCAGGAAGAGCGCATACCAGTAGTTCCACGCGCTGAAGATCTGCACGCCCCGGTAGGGCATCGCGCCGAGCAGCGGCATCGGCAGCGCCATGAGCACGGCCAGGCGAACCGGTGCCGCGTGGCGCGACTTCAGGGCCTCGGCGCGCAGGCCCGCGAGCAGGCCGCCTTTCTCGCCCGTCATGCCGCCACCTCCCCGCGTGCTCGTCGCCCTTCCCGGCAGAAGCTCATGAAGAGTTCCTCGAGGTCCTGCCCGGGCCGAAGCGCATCCTCGTAGGCGAGGCGCCCCCCGCAGATGATGCCGATGGTGTCCGCCATCTGCTGCACCTCGGAGAGGATGTGGCTCGAGACGATCACCGTCGTGCCCGCCGCCGCGAAGCCGCGGATCTGGTCGCGCAGCTCCTCGATGCCGATGGGGTCGAGGCCGTTGGTGGGCTCGTCGAGCACGAGCAGGCGTGGCCGGGCGATCAGCGCCAGCGCGAGCCCCAGGCGCTGCCGCATGCCCATCGAGAAGCGCCCGGCGCGCTTCTTCCCAGTGTCTGCGAGGTCCACGGCGGCGAGCACCTCATCTATGCGGCTCTCGGGAAGGCCCAGCAGCGTGGTGCGCACGCGCAGGTTCTCGCGCGCGGTGAGGTTGGGGTAGAGCGGCGCCTCCTCGATGAGGCTGCCGATTGCGTAGAGGTCCTCGCGGCGCCAGGCGTGCCCGGCAAAGAGGATCTCCCCGGCCGTCGGCCGCAGCATCCCGCAGATTATCTTGAGCGTTGTCGACTTGCCGGCGCCGTTGGGGCCGAGCAGCCCGTACACCTCGCCCTCGCGGATATGAAGGCTCACGTCGGCCACGGCGTCCTGCGCCTGGTCGCCGCGGCCGAAGCGCTTGGTGAGCCCGCGCGTCTCGAGCATGTAATCCATGGGCTTATCCTTTCTCTTCCGGGCGCGCGGGCCGAGTCGCCGTGCCCGCGCGCCTTACCTTTCGGGTTCAACATCCATGGTGGGGCGCGTTTCTAACGAAGCCGTAACGGCCGTTGGGCTCTTTTGGCGCCAGCCAATCTCGACCCGCACGCCACTCATGGTATGTTTATCGCGATAACAAGGACGGAGGTGCTCGTGGCACGCAATAAGTACCCGGAGGAGACGGTCGAGAAGATTCTCGACGTTGCCGAGCGGCTCCTCGTGGAGCGCGGCTACGAGCACACCACGATGATCTGAAGAGCAATACGCTAAATCGAAAAAGGTAATCGAAGCCGCGCCTGTGGACTTATCGAGGGTCGAGATTCCCGCCCCATCCATCGGCACCCAGCAGAAGGTCGTCGACATCCTCGACCGCTTCGGCACCCTAACCAAATCGCTCACCGACGGTAGGATAAACCCCCATGAATATATGAATTGACCTGCTGACTCCAATGAAGATTGGAGGGTAACTGCCAGGGGTGACGGCCCAGCGAGTGTTATTTTGCGAGCTATGCGCATTGAAAGCGACCTTTCGTGGTATAAACTACTTGCCGGAAGCCGCGGCTTTCAGAGTACGGCTTACGTGTACGTTTAACCTCCGTGGGCGACGGGGTGCCGCAAGGCGTAGAATATCGCCCACCTGTAGGGGCCTGCAGCGATGCGGGCCCCGCTTCGTATGAGGGGGCGTAACCGATGAAGATCGTATCCATCTCCCAGGACTTCTTCGACCTCGTCGATGGCGACCGTGAGCTCATGCTTAAGCACAATCGCCCCTGCATCGTGGTGGTGAGGCTGCGTTTCCGCGGAAAGCGCAGGGACTTCGCCGTGCCGCTGCGTTCCAACATCGCCCCTAACGTGCCCAAAGACCAGTACTTTGCGTTGCCACCCCGCCCCACGACGCGCCCCGGCTGCCGCCACGGCATCCACTACATCAAGATGTTCCCCATAACCAAGGCCTACCAGCGCCGCTTCAGGACCGAGGGCTCGGCCTACTACGAGACGCTCCAGCGCATCATCGATGGCAACACCAAACGCATTGTCTCCGAATGCCAGGCGTACCTTGACCTCTATGAGCGCGAGGGAAGGTCCTGCTTTGCCGTCGACATCGATCGCATCGTGGGCCTGCTGGAAGGCGAGAAGTAGGGCACCTCGGCTCAGTCTCGAGCCATGCGGAGTCGCTCCGCATTTTTGAACGCCGCGTGTGCGTCCTAAATACTTGAGAAACAAGCTGTGAAGTGCGGTGGCGCGCCCGTGCCCGTGCATAGCCGTCACCATCAGCGTCTACGCGGTGTCGGCTTCAAGTGGAACTGGCGCCGCTGCTGTATATGGTTTGCCTTGCTGCAAATGGCAATCAATGCCCACGATGCTTCTGCTTGCGCTTCAGCTTTCGCTGCTCGAAGCGCGCATCAGCCTCTTCCGCGCGGCGTCGGCTTCTTGCATGAGCTGACTCCTGTTTCATCGCTTCTCTCTGTGCTGCGAGCGCCTGCTGCGCCTTGGTGCTCATCGCGGGCCGCTTAAGGGCTTTCGCCGCCTCACGGGCGCGCCGCTTGGGGTTCTTCGCGGGCTTGTTTGTTTCAATGGCCTTGTCGCCGAAGAACGAGAGCTTCTCCCATTCGCTTGTAACGAATCGCAGGATCTCCTCATCGGACGGCTCCGCGCCGAAGACGATGCGGGCGACGCCGTACTTTCCGCCCTCGACGTGCTCCGCCAGCCCGACCCAGAATTGACCGTCGTGATATACGGTCAGGGTGGACGACACGCTGATCTGCATGGCTGGTTCCTCCTTTATGTAGATGACCATGCAGAGAAGGGACAACCAAGGAGGCAGGTTACTGATGCGGACTCCCGCACGCCCACGACTACCCGACGGGGACTGTGTTTTCATCTCTGATGCCCGCATTGTAGCACGCGCGGATGCGCCCTTCATCGCTGCCGACATGACGTGGCTGGGATTCGTTCCTCGACACATCCTTTTGTATATTGCCTTCCCGGTTTCGAAACTTTAAATCAATTCGAGTTTCGAAACCGGGAAGGAGAGCGTATGTGAGAGGCGATATGAGCATCAACTTGATGCTTGAGGGGGAGCTCGCGTCGCTTCTGCCCATCGGGGACGTGTTCCCGAAGGTCCTCATCTCCCGCATAGGGCATGAGACCTGTACCCGGGAAGGCGTACTCGTGCTGGACCTCGCGCGGTGCTGCTCGGTGAGCAGGGGTTCTGAACACTGCGTAGGGATATAGCGCGACAGGGGGGTGCAGCACCGTTTGCGCCTTGTCTAGAGAACACGAACAAGAGATGTGGCCTGCAGACGACTGAATAGCTCCATCCGTTTTGGTTACAACAAAATGTGTGCCGCGCGCCTGTGGCATGAGGGAGGGAGATTTCTATGAATATCGTTGTATTGAGTGGTAGCCCGCGCAGGGGCGCCAATACCGACACCATGGTCGAGGCGTTTGCCGAGACCGCGCGTGAGGGCGGCAATACGGTCGAGGTCGTCCGTGTTGCCAGCAAGAAAATCGGTGGTTGCCTGGGGTGTCAGTATTGCTTCGCCCACGAGGGCACTTGCGTGCAGAAGGATGACATGGTCGACGTGATCGAGTCGCTGAAAGGCGCCGATATGGTTGTCTTCGCTTCGCCTATCTACTGGTTTGATATCACTGCGCAGGAGAAGGCCGCCATCGACCGCCTGTACGCCTTCGGTGCTACAGGCTTCCCGTTCACCAAGACGGCCCTTTTGCTCGATAGCCACAGCGAGGGCGTCTATGATGCGGCGATTGCTATGTACAGGGCCACATGCGCGTACTGCAAGTGGGAGGACCAGGGCATTGTCACCATCAGCGGCATGACCGAGCGCGACAGCATGGCATCGTCGCCCAAGTTGGAAGGGGTGCGAGAGCTCGCCCGCAAGCTCGCCTAAGGACAAGAGGGGCGCATGGCAATCAGCACTAGCGGAAATGCTTGCTGCCCTTACCAGGAGGAATGCTGATTGCCATGCAACGATGCTCCCGCGGACAATTCCGGTGTGCTAAAACGCCTTCTCGTTCAAGAATTCTCTGAACGCGGGGATGTCGAAGCCGACGAGGCCACGCCCACGTTCCCCGATAACGCCGTCCTCGAGGAGGCGGCGTTTGTATTGGCTTGCGTAGTTGCTGGCGACGCCCATGCGTTTGGCTATCTCCGAGATCCTGCTGGGGCCAGAATCGGGCAGCATCGCGAGCAAAAACTCAATGTCTTTATCGGAAAGCTCTCGATAGGTCGTTTCGAGAGAAGCCCGATGCCATGCTTCTCGAGTTGCCTGAAGATGCCATTCATGCACGTGCGCCAGTTGCCCTGGGCTTCTTGAACATATGTTCAATCGATGCCCACTGGACCAATTTGAACGCCGTTCATGCGCGCGTGAGACTGTGAAAGGTAGCTATCTGCCGCTTCTTTGGTTCGCTCGATAATATCTTCGAGCATGCCTGGCATGGCGGAGCCATTTGCTGTACTCCATGGTGGCTCCTTTGCAAGTTTTGCTAATTTTTGCAACTTTTGCTAACTTTTGCGAGTTTTGCTAACGGCTTAGGACGGTGCGGGAAGCCCCCGTATCGTCGACATTTCCGAGGATGACCTCCGCAACGAGCGGGGCCCGGGGCGCGATATTGCTGCGCTCCGGGCCCCGCTGCTTTGTAAAACCATGGCGGTTCTGCCGTCGTCCTAATCAAACAAACTCGGCATGTCGTTTTCTTTCATGAGGGCACCGGCGGAGGGGAGGCTCTGCGCGGTGAACTTTTCGGCCGAGACCCCGGCGCCAAGGATGTCCTCGGTCGTGCCGACGGTGGTGACCGAGCGGCCCTTCTTGGCCGTAAAGGCCTGGACGCCCTGCGTGTTGGTGGTCGTCTTGGTCTTGAGCAGCGACGTGTTGAAGTTCATCAAACGATAGTCGCTCGAGACCAGCGCGATGTCGCGGTCCTCCTTGAGCACCTGGGCATACAGCAGCTTGCTGCCACCGTAGATGGCGTTCTTGAGACGCTTACGGTTGGTCTTGGTGACGTATCCAGAAAGCGCGACGCGCACCACGCGGCCGTTCTCAAAGACGAACAGCACGTCGGCCTTGTAGTCCTCGGGGTCGATGACCCAGATCACGCTCTCGTCGGGTTCCATCTCGAGGTCGGTGGGCAGGTACGAGCCCAGCTGGGCCGACTTGGTGTCCTCAAACGCCGCAACCTTGCATTTGTACACCTGGCTCTTGTTGGTAAAGACCAGCAGCTCGTGGGTGTTGGAGGACGGGAACTCGATAAAGGGTTTGTCGCCGTCCTTGTACTTGAGCGTGGTCGCCTTCTTGAGCACGCGGTCCGTCATCTTCTTAAAGTAGCCATCGCGCGAGAGCATGATGGTCACCGGGTACTCCTCGACCTCGGGCTCCAAGCTTACCTCGATAACCTCATGGGGCTCGATCCTGCCCGTGCGACGCGGCATCACATATTTCTTGTTGACCGCGGCCAGCTCGTCGCTGATGACCTTCTTGATGTTCTCCTCGCTGGAGAGGATCTCCTCAAGCTCGGCAATCTCGCTCTCAAGCTTGGCGATGTCCTTGGTGCGGTTGAGGATGTACTCTTCGTTAATGTTGCGGAGCTTGAGCTCGGCAACAAACTCGGCCTGGGTCTCGTCGATGTCGAAACCCTTCATAAGGTTGGGCACGACCTCGGCTTCAAGCTTGGTGCCACGGATGATGGCGATGGCCTTGTCGATGTCGAGCAAGATTGCCTCGAGGCCGTGCAGCAGGTGCAGGCGCTCGGACTTTTTGCCCAGGTCAAAGTTAATGCGGCGACGCGTGGACTCAATACGCCATTTGACCCACTCGTGCAGAATCTGGCGCACGCCCATAACACGGGGATAGCCGTCGACGAGCACGTTGAAGTTGCACGAGAACGAATCCTGCAGTGTGGTCGAGCGATAGAGCTTGGCCATGAGCTTGTCGGGGTCGACGCCGCGCTTAAGGTCGATGGCGATGCGCAAGCCCGAGAGGTCGGTCTCGTCGCGGATATCAGCGATCTCCTTGACCTTGCCCTCTTTGGAGAGCTTGACGATGCGTTCGATGATGACATCGGTCTTGGTGGTGTAGGGGATCTCATAGACCTCGATGATGCGCTCTTCGGGAATCCAGCGCCAGCGGGAACGGATCTGGAAGCTGCCAAGACCGGTCTCGATGATCTTCTCCATCTCCTCGCGGCGGTAGATGATCTCGCCGCCGGTCGAGAAGTCGGGCATGGGCATATACTCGAGCAGGTCGCAGTCGGGATCCTGCAGGTAATGCATGGTGGCGGTGCAGACCTCGTTGAGGTTGAAACCGCAGATGTCGGACGCCATGGCGACGCCGATGCCTTTGTTGGCCGAAACCAGAATATTGGGGAACGTGGTGGGCAGCAGGCGCGGCTCCTTCATGGCGCCGTCGTAGCTGTCAACGAAGTCGACCGGGTCCTTGTCGATGTCCTTAAAGATCTCGGCGCTGATGGGGGAGAGCTTGGCCTCGGTATAACGCGAGGCGGCGTAGCTCAGGTCGCCCGAATAGTACTTGCCAAAGTTGCCCTTCGACTCCACGAAGGGGGCGAGCAGCGCCTCATTGCCGGTGGCCAGACGCACCATCGTCTCGTAGATCGCGGCGTCGCCGTGCGGATTGAGCTTCATGGTCTGGCCCACGATGTTGGCGCTCTTCTGGCGCTCGCCCTTGAGCAGACCCATCTTGTACATGGTGTAGAGCAGCTTGCGGTGCGAGGGCTTAAAGCCGTCGATCTCGGGGAATGCACGCGAGACGTTGACGCTCATGGCGTAGGGCATGTAGTTGACCTCGAGCGTCTGCGTGATCGGCTGGTCGGTGACCTCGGAGTGCAGGCCGATGACGTTCTCGGCGTTGACCTGCTTTTTCTTTGGCTGGTTCTTCGTCTTCTTCTTTGCCACGATTTCCTCTTGAACTTCTTATGGGCCGTCGTTATCGATTTGCTGCTATTGCAGGTCCAGCTGGTCCAGATATTCCTTGCCGTGCTCGGAGATATGGCGCTTGCGGCCCGCTTCGTCGTTGCCCAGCAACAGGTTAAACATGGTCTCCATCTTGGTGACGTCCTCGGGCTCCACCTTGATCAGGCGACGCGTCTCGGGGTTCATGGTGGTGAGCCACATCATGTCCGGGTCGTTCTCGCCAAGACCCTTGGAGCGGTTGATGGAGCACTTTTGGTCGCCAATCTCCTTGAGGATGCCGTTCTTCTCGAGCTCGGTGTAGGCAAAGTAGGTCTTCTCTTTGCAGTTGATCTCGTAGAGCGGCGACTCGGCGATATACACGTAACCCTCGTCGATAAGTGTGGGCACCAGGCGGTAAAGCATGGTGAGCACGAGCGTGCGGATGTGGTAACCGTCGACGTCGGCGTCCGTACAGATGATGACCTTGTTCCAGTTGAGGTTGTCCAGGTCAAAGGCACCAAGGTTCTTGATGCGCTTGTCTTTGATCTCCACGCCGCAGCCCAGCACGCGCATGAGGTCCATGATGATGTCGGACTTAAAGATGCGCGGGTAGTCCTCTTTCAGGCAGTTGAGGATCTTACCGCGGACGGGCATAACGCCTTGGAACTCGGCATCGCGCGAGGTGCGAATGGCGCCTGCTGCCGAGTCGCCCTCTACGATGTAGATCTCGCGACGGTTCTTGTCCTTGGAGCGGCAGTCGATGAACTTCTGCACGCGGTTGGCCATGTCGGTCTTCTGCTGCAGGTTGGTCTTGATGCTTTGACGCGTCTTCTCGGCGTTCTCGCGCGAACGCTTGTTGATGAGCACCTGCTCCATGATCTTGTTGGCGGCGTCTTTGTTCTCGATCAGGTAGGTCGAGAGGCGTTCCTTAAAGAAGGCCGTCATGGCCTGCTGGATAAAGCGGTTGTTGATGGCCTTCTTAGTCTGGTTTTCATAGGACGTTTGGGTGGAGAAACAGTTGGTCACCAGCACCAGGCAGTCCTGGACGTCCTGCCATTTGATGCCGCTCTCGTTTTTGTTGTACTTGCCCTGTTGCTTAATGTAAGCATCGATGGCACTGGTCAGAGCGCTGCGGGCGGCCTTCTCGGGCGAGCCGCCATTCTCGAGCCACGATGAGTTGTGGTAGTACTCCTGCATCATGAAGGTGCGCGAGAAGCACATGCACGCGGTAATCTTGACGTTGTAGTCGGGCAGGTCCTCGCGATCTCGACCGCGACGGTCGGCCTCGATAAAGAAGGGCTCGGTGAGGTAGTCGGTACCGACCTTCTCGAGCACGTAGTCCTCGATGCCCTTGGGGTAGCAGAAGTCCTCTTCGGAAAACTCGCCATCGTCACCTTCGATGCGCAGGCGGAAGGTCACGTTGGCGTTGACCACGGCCTGGCGGCGCATGGTTTCGCGATACCAATCGTGGGGGATGCTGATGGAGGTAAAGACCTCAAGATCGGGGCGCCATTTGATGGTGGTGCCGGTGCGGTTCTCGTCGCTGGGCTCAATCTCGAGTGCCTTCTTCTTGGCGCCGACAACCTTGCCCTTCTTAAAGTGCAGGGAGTACTTGTTGCCATCGCGCCAAACCGTGACGTCCATGTACTCGGAGGCGTACTGGGTCGCGCACGAGCCCAGGCCGTTGGTACCGAGCGAGAAGTCGTAGTCGCCGCCCTGGTTGTTATTGTATTTGCCGCCGGCGTAGAGCTCGCAAAAGACGAGTTCCCAGTTAAAGCGCTTCTCGGAGGGGTTCCAGTCGAGCGGGCAGCCACGGCCGTTGTCCTCTACCTGAATGGAGCCATCGCGAAAGGCGGTAAGGGTGATGAGCTTGCCGTAGCCCTGGCGCGCCTCGTCAACGGCGTTGGACAGAATCTCGAAGGCGGCATGCGCGCAGCCATCGAGTCCGTCCGAGCCGAAGATGACGGCAGGGCGCAGGCGTACGCGCTCCTCGTCCTTGAGCTGGCGGATACTGTCGTTACCATAGTTTGCGGTGTTTTTTGCCATACTCGCTCTCTCGGTGCTCCTTTGCTGCGTTTTAGTCATATAGATAGTCAAGGTAGCATAGCCCAGCCCACAGACGATTCCAACCAACACGAAATCCATCGAACAATCGTTCGGAGTTCGATGGAGATTCGTTTACTCGGACAAAACCGAGTCGGCTCTGTCCGAGTAAGTTTGAAGACGGCCGAATGTGTCTTGCTGCGTTTGCGGTTGGATACGCTGTCGAAGACATGTCGTGCGGATTGTTGGCGAAAAGACGCCGTGCCAAGCTCGAGGCAGAACTCGACTCCCCTGATGATATCTAATGCGAAATGGGCTGGCTCTGGGTATCCAGAACCAGCCCCTTTTGGTGTTCGATGAGCCGAGTCGGCGTCTCTCGCAAAGGTAACTGAGAGCTAGCGAGGCCTATCCGAATTGACCTCATCAGCGGTGTCGGTTTCGAGCGCCGTGCGGCGGGCGCTGTAGGCGACGAGGCCGGCGCCTGCTGCGGCGAGTGCTGCTGCGGCTGCCGTAAGGGGAGCGTTGACATCGCCCGTGCCCGCAAGCGCGCCCGCTTTTCCGGGGCGCTTGTTATTGCCGTGATCCTTTCCGCTGCCAGAGCCACTGCCGCTACCGGAGCTGCTTCCGCCGGAGCCGCCACTGCCGTCCGCCGTCATCGGTGCATCGTGAAGCCCCGTCGTATCCGCGTTGTCGCATACGCCGACCTGAACTTCTGAGCGTTCGCATGCCGCGTCGGGCACATGAAGCTCGTGCAGTACGGCACCCAGCGCCGAGTTTGCGCCCGGTCGAATTTCCTCGAGCGTTACGGGATCGAGCGCCACCAGATTACGCGCCTTCGCATACAGCGTTACACGTTTGCCCACCTCGTCGCTCCAACTCTCGGGGATGGCGAAGCTCATGCGGAACTGTGCCGTGCAACCCGGTGCCAGCACGGCGTTGCCACTGTCGGCTACCAGCGGGTGCGTTGCAAAATGTGCGCCCAGCGTCTCGAGCGTGTACTTCACGTGTGTCATGTCGTTGGCCGAAGCGTCCTCGGCAAGCTCTGGATCGTAGATCGATGCCATGCGTGCGTTCACTCCGAACCCGATGGATGCGCTGGAGAACGGCTGACTGGAGCCCTCTCGGTACAGATCGATCGTGCCGGCGGTCAGCAAGGTGTTGCCGTCGTTTCGCACCGTGACCATGAAGGATTCGCCTGCTGCTCCGGGCACCACCGCGCCCGAGGTAGCGACCGCGCCCGTCGGAGTGGCACACGCCACCAAGGGGACTTCGATGCCGTGTAGTTCTGCCTCGCTCTTCTCCGCGCTCACAATGTGCGTGGCGAGCGCGGAGAGCATGCTCCCCGACGTCAAAAATGTCGTTATCTGATCGACGGGATGGTCCAGCTCGCACATCACGAACGGCTCCGTGAACAGATCGCCTGCCAAGGTGCTGGCGAAGATGCGGAAGTGCTTGCCCATCACTGCTACCGGGTTGCCTTCTTCGTCGTAGGTTTGTCCCACTTTGCCATCGGTGTTCTCTACATAGAGCACGCACCTGCCGTTGTTGCTTACGCTAAACGATGCCGGGCCGCAGCCTGCGGCACCCACGGGCTGCGTTGCAAATACCGATGCGCCTCGCGTCCAAGTAATATGCTGCAGTTGCTCGTTGACGGTAGCCAAAAAGCCCGTGTGCTGCGGCCACGGCACCGCGTGGGGTACTGTGGCATCTGGCGACATAACGCCCCAGCCCGCAATGGACTGGCCGATCACGGCGTACGATGCACAGCCACAACCGCCTGCGGTCTCGTATGCAACGGGCACCACCATTTTGCCGTTGATATTCTCGGGCGCGCCGAGCTCGATGCTCGACGGTGCCTGCGGAAAGCGGAGAACTTGGCGGAACGTCAGGCTGTCGCCCGAAACGTCCGACCACAGGGTAAAGCACTCCAGCGCAACCTCGGCCTCGCTGCCGAGCGCCTTTTCTGCGGTGGTTCCGCGGCGGTGGAGGTAGGCGCCCGACAGGCGCCCGTTGACAAGTGTCTTGCCCACCGTGATGCGTGGGCACTGCAGGCAATGGTAGCCATCCTCCTGAAGGCGGCCGCGCGAGATGCTGCGCCACGACGTGTGCGATACCACGCGAACTCCGTCGTTGCTTATGCGCAGGCGCACAACGGACAGTATGCCGGCTGTGCTTGCCATATCGAAAAGGGTGTCGTCGCCGGCGGGGCGCTCGCCCGAGACCAGCAGCACGTAGGCGTCCTGGTTTCCTCTTCCGTCCGTATATTCCACTACGTCGAAGTCGTAATCGTATATGCTGTCGCGCTCCACGTCGCCCTCGCCAAACCCAAGGGGAAAGTCCACAGGCGTGGGAGCGGACCACGTTCCGTTTGCCTTTGTGTGTACCACCAGGCGCGAGCGACCATTGTCGCCGTAGCGCACCGAGGCGATACGGAACAGGCATTCTACGCCGGCAATCATTGCCAGCTTCATGTGGGCTTCGCTGAGCACGCCAGCAAACAGCACGTTGTCGCTCGAGGGCTTGATGCCGCCACGCTCGTCCTCCGACACGCCGGCAGAATCGGCGTTCGGGTCGGCAGCGGTGTTCGTTGCCTGACCGATGTAGGTGTACTCATACATCGGCGCGGCGTTTTCGTCGTTCTCCATCAGCACGTGGACGAAATGCTCGATCTGTCCCGTGTCGTCGCTTTCTGCATCCGCCTCGAGCTCAATGCGCGTGACCGCTTGATCCCAATCGCGCACGACAGGCGCGGCGTTTACGGCAGTGGCCTTAACCTCGGCGCGTGCGAGCAGTTCGGCGTTGGTGACGATGGTGGCCGATGCGATAAATTGCGGCACGCCGCCCGCCTCAATGTTGCCGGCCGAGCCGAAGCAGGCATCCAGCGTATAAGGCGTATCTCCATCCAATGCGAGCTCAGAGCGCTGGAGCCCATACTGGTCGCCATTGTTCACCGACATATTCCACGAATCGATGAGTGTGGGCCACGACCCCGACCAAGCCTTGGTGGTCCACTTGAACATTACGAACTGGAGTATCACGTCGACATCGACGTCTGCACCTACACGCAGCCGCGGAAGCTGGTGTCCATCTGCCTTTTCGTACCCAATGAACAGCGTGAGGGATGCGGCGCCGCGCACGGCAGACGAAGCGACGCCTGCAACGCCGGCGCCAAAGGTGACGGCAAGCCCGATCTGGATGGTGAACGAGCCCGACGTGTTTGAATAGTCGAGCGAAATGTTTTTAAAAAACGCCGCGCCGCTGCCGTGCGTGTGGGCACCCACGGCGAGCGCCAGTTTTGCCAGCACCCAGGGGTTGACGTTTAGGAAAAATGGCACCGGTCCTAGGGTAAACTGCTCGGTCCAATTGAGGTCGGTTCTTACCTGGAAGAGGGCCTTAATATTGCCGTATGCGGGGTCGTTGTTGTTACCCCAGGTTTTGCCCACCCAATCGTAGGCGAGCGAGCCGTACAGCTGTGTGGCGATATCCATCGTGAACAGCGGCGTGCAATGGTGGCGAAGGAGCTTGGTGTTTCTTGGATCGGTGCCCGAACCGGCACTCATCCTCTTGTACTGATTCCACTTCCCCTCCATCTCGTCGAGGTAGCGGTTTGCCTGCTTGGCGCCCGACTCGCGCGGCGATTTCTTCCAGTATTCCGGATCAGGGTTGCCCGAATCGTTCATATAGCTAGCTGGTTTGTACCCTCCGCCAAACAGCACGTATCCAGCAAACGAGAAATCGAACAGAATGGGAAATGTGGGCATCCAGCACGTGAACTTATTGCCGCCGATACCGGGAAACGCCGCGGGGAAATCAAACGGAGTGATCTCTTGGTCCATGGTGGTGGGAATGATGGTGGTCGAGCCCGATTCCGCCTTTGCGGCCGGCGCGGTGACAACGGCCATAGGGGATGAGAGCGTGTAGGTTTTGCCCTGGTAGTCGAGCATAAAGCGCAGCTTGCACCCTTCCTCCAGAAGGCCCGAAGCTGCATCGAGGAACGTGTCTTCGAGCGTGAACGTCGCCAGACTATCCGCGCCCGATGCGCTGGCCTTGATCTGGCCGGTCTGCGTGACGGTTTCGGTTGAGCTGCCCGCAGAGGGCATCACTTTATTGATATGCAACGTTGCCTGCCCGCCCTGCGGCAGATGAGCCTGCACGGTAAAAGCGTGCGTGTCGGGCTGGTCGTTTGCTGCTTCGTCCGCTGGCATTGCCATAAACGTGGCGTCGGCGTACTGGATGTCCCATTCGTCGAACGTGAGCTGTCGAAAGTACGGCTCGCCATCGGAGAGCGGACGTGTGGGTGCGGCAATAGCGGTGCCGCCCTGGATACGCGCAAGGGGAATCTCGACATCGCGGTAGCCCGCCATGCTAATGGAGATGCCGCCGTTAAAGTCGTACGCGTCGAGAAGCGTTGTCTCGTCCACGTAGCCTTCTGAAAGAGGGGCGACCTCAAAGATGGCCGTGCCTTCGTCATCGGTCGTGGCGGTGAGCTGCTTGCCTGCGGCATAGCGCGATATGAGCGTGACCTGGGCACCCGTGATGGGCGTATTCTTGTTGGCGACGTCGACCACGACCACACCAAACATGGTGCGCGAGAGCACCAAGACCTTGAAGGGATCATCTTCGTCGGCGTATGCCTCGGCGGGGGCGAACGGCAATATGAAGGCGTTTGCGCTTCCCGGCACGCGCGGCAACATAATGCTCGCCAGCGAGGACGCTCCGGCAACAAGTAACGAACGGCGATCAAGCATCTTTGGCTCCCATCCCGCAGGTATCGGTGGAAATAATCCAATTTTGCGAGAAGGCGCCCCGTGGCGGTAGTGCCGTTCAAGGGTCAAAATGTCCAAATTGATCGAGCGAAGCGCCGGGTTCCGGAACGCGTTCGATGCGCTTGGTAGTCCGGTCGCTAACGTAACATATGCGCGACCAGCTCGGCGCGTGTGCCGATGCCAAGCTTTGCGTATACGCCGGATAGGCGGTTTTTGACGGTGCCCGGCGATACTCCCATATGGCGTGCGATTTCGGCGTTGGTCCACCCACGACAGGCGAGCATGGCCATGGTGAACTCCGTGGTCGTTAGATCGTCGGCCACGTCCTCGCCCGAATCGGGGTTGTGGATGCGCCGCCAACCGTAGCTGAATCGATACGTGATCTCGATGATGCGGGCGAAATCGTCGGGGTATTGCGATTTTAGGCACGCCTCGATGAGCCCCTGCAAAAGGCCGTGGTGCTCGCCAATGAGCTCGATAAGGCCGTCGGGGCGCGCAATGTTCCAAGCAGCTCCGAAGTGCGTTTTTGCAGCGTCGATGTCCTTGAGGCTCATGCATGCCATGGAAGCTGCCAGGTGCAGGAACAGCTCCGAGATGGGATAGCTTCCCTGTTTCATGATCAGGGCATTTTCCACCATGCCCAGGCTGCGGCCATATTCGCCGCGCAGATACAAGGCGTGCGCCATCACATAGTTGGCGAACAGGCGCAGGCCTTCGGGCAGATGCGCCGCAAGCGGATAAAACTCTTCGGCGGAATACGGGGAAGGCAAGTGCAGCAGGACGCTCGCGGCCGAGGCGAACAGGATGTGCATGGCGTGGACGGCAGGCGATTCCTTGTCGGCTGGCGTATCGAGGATGCCAGCAAGGCACCGGCGGGCATCGGCGATACGGTTGAGCGACAGACTGGCGTATCCGCAGATAAAGCATGCGGAATAGCGCAGTGCGGGGTCGGTGGCGTCAAGATAGGGGCGCGCTGTCTTGGCAGCGAGGGTGGCCTGTCCGCGAAAGTACAGCGCTTCTGCCGTGGCAATGGCGCGCGAATCGGGGTCGGAAATGCCTGCAACCGCAGCGTCAATCTGCCCCGGCACAAAAGCGGTGCACATCAACGGCATGGGAACGCGTGGGTGGCCATTGCAGTCCATCTTCCATCTCCCAACAGCTGGCAACAATAGCAGCAATTGTACTCCTGTTGCTCGGGACCCCTTTCGTTTTACTGTTCGGTTAACGCTGCGGATCGTTTTGGAAGGCTTGCGAGCATGGTAGTCCCGTTCTCGGAACTTGCTTCGACCTCTACCGTGCCACCGTGAAGAGCTGCAATCTCCCAAACGAGCGCTAGCCCGAGTCCTGCGCCGCCGTATGCCCTGCTGCGGGATTTATCCAGGCGAAAGAACGGTTGGAAGATGCTCTCACGGTACTGCTTGGGTATTCCCGGGCCCTGGTCCTCGACTCGCAGGAACACGTGGCTGTCGTTGTCGCAGATGGAGACGTTGACAGTCGAGCCGGGGTGGCTGTAACGGATGGCATTTTCGACCAGGTTAAACACCAGCCGATAGAGGAGCGTGTCGCTCCCGATTACTAAAGCGTCTCCAGCACAATTGAGGGCTATGCCCTTATTTTCGGCAAGTGGCGCAAGGTCGGTGAGGACCTCTTCGGACAAGGGGCCAAGTTCCACATCGTCCTCGCAAGGAACGCTGCGGAGCTCACTCATCTCGAGCAATACCTTGGCCATTCGAGACATGCGCTCGGTTTGTTCTTGTAGCAGGCCGAGCAGCTCGGCCGTTTCGGGTTGCAAACCGGGGTGCTCGGAGATGAATAGTTCAATCTGTGCTTGCATAAGGGCGAGCGGGGTGCGCAGCTCGTGTGCGGCGTTGCCGGTAAACTGACGCTGTGCAGAGAACCCTTCGCCAAGACGGGCAATCATGTCGTTGAAAGAGGCGCTGCATCGTTGTAGCTCGGTGGGCACATCTTCACTGAGTCTGATTTCGCTTAGGTTGTCAGGCTGTACGCGCTCAACCTGGGCGGCAAAAGCTCGTAGCGGTTTGAGCGCACGGCCGCTCGCAAAGTATGCCAGCGCGCCGCCAAGGAGTGTGACTCCGGCCGTGATGCACCAGGTTGTCGTGCCAAAAGACTCCTGCGCGTCGTTTACGACGATCGTGACCTTGTCATTGGGGGTCGCCTTCGTTGGGTCGAACGCCTGGGGTGAATCTTCGCCGGTTGCGTTAAAGGCCGAGATGTTACTGCCGATGGCATCCATGTAGCGCATGCCCGTATAGCCGACCAGGCAGTTCGTCAGCACGCATGCTGCGCACGTGAGCAGCGCCGTCATAATCGTTATGCGCCATTGCAGCGAAAGCCCTTTCATTCTCCATCCTCCATAACGTAGCCCTCTCCAATCCGATTGCGAATCGGGTCGTATCCCAAAGCGCTGCGCAACTTTTTTCGGAGCGACGAGATGTGAACGCGGGTTGCGTTGCTAAAGCTGTTCACGGTGCTATCCCAAACGTGCTCGATAAGCTCCTCTTGGCTTACCGGTCGCCCCTGATTAAGCATCAGGTATTCCAAGATTCCCGTTTCCTTGCGTGTAAGAGATAAGGCCTTGCTGCCCACGGAAGCGATGCGCGCCTTGGTGTCAAAGCTGAGTTTTCCGCAGGTTAATACTATGTCGCTTTGTGCGAAGCGCCTGAGGGTAAGGCTGCGGATCCTTGCCGCAAGTTCGTCCAGATGAAACGGCTTGGTGAGGTAATCGTTGGCGCCGGCATCGAGTCCGTCGACCTTATCGGATACTTCGCCACGCGCGGACAGAATCAGCACCTTGGTCTCGCAGTCGGTTTTCCTAAGTTCCCTGAGCACGGTCATGCCATCGATACGGGGAAGGTTGAGGTCGAGTACCACGAGGTCAAAGACTTCGACGCCCAGCAGGTCGAGCGCCTCCTGTCCGTCGTGACAGCAGTCGACGCTGTATGCCAAGTTTCGCAAGCTGCGCGCGATTGCGTCACACAGCGCTCGCTCGTCTTCGACGATCAAAATACGCATAACAGTCTCCTTGCACATTCCAAATCGCACTTAACACGGATTTTATAGTCGATATGGTCCAATGGTCGCGTAACGAAAGGAGTGGTCGTGTTGTTCAAAGCGGTAAAACCCGTGGTACAGGTCGCTTTGTTGATCGTCGGAATTACCATGGTGTGCTTTGGTGTTATGCGTGGCGAGGCGGATGCCGTGCTGGCCAAAGCGATTAGGCTGTGCTTGGAGTGTATCGGAATTGGATAAAAGAGAAAACACTGCGTCGCATGTTTTGGTCCGATTTCGCGGATTCATTCAGGCGGCGGCGACGCTCGTCACCAACATTCACCTGCCAAACTTTGCCAAAGGCGGCATCTATCAGGGCGCGGGAAAAACCGTCTGCGTGCCTGGACTTAACTGCTATTCGTGCCCCGCGGCATCGGGTGCGTGCCCCATCGGGTCGTTCCAGTCGGTGGTAGGTTCATCCAAGTTCAACTTTTCTTACTACGTCACCGGTACGCTCATTTTGCTCGGCGTGCTGCTGGGACGCTTTGTATGCGGCTTTCTGTGCCCGTTTGGCTGGCTGCAGGAACTGCTTCACAAGATTCCCGGCAAAAAGTTCTCCACGAAAAAGCTTAAGCCGCTCACGTACATCAAGTACGTCGTGCTGCTGTTTGCCGTGGTGCTGCTGCCCGTCTTGGTGGTTAACGACGTGGGCATGGGCGACCCGTTCTTTTGTAAGTACATCTGTCCGCAGGGCGTGCTCGAGGGCGCCATTCCGCTGGCCATTGCCAATGCCGGCATTCGATCTGCGTTGGGACATCTCTTTACTTGGAAACTTGCCGTTCTCATTGCCGTGGTAGTGCTGAGCGTTTTGTTCTATCGCCCCTTCTGCAAATGGATTTGCCCGCTCGGCGCATTCTATGCGCTCATGAATAAGGTGTCCTTGTTGGGGATTCAGGTCGACGCGTGCAAATGCGTCTCGTGCGGCAAGTGTTCAAGGGTTTGTCAGATGGACGTTGATGTGGTCCGGGCGCCCAATCATGCCGAATGTATCCGGTGCGGAAAGTGCATCGGGGCCTGTCCCGTCGATGCCATCAGCTATCGCTATGGCCTGGATGTGTCGGCGGAAAAGCTCACCTTGACCGCCGAAAAAAAGTAAACAAGCTTCGACAAAACGGAGGAATGACCATGAAGCTTTCTAAGATTGCGGCCCTGTTTATGGTGCCGGTGCTGGCCTTGTGCCTTGTGGCATGTTCGGCGCCCGGTGGCAATGCGAGCGAATCTGCGAGCTCCGATCCTAAGATCGCAGAACTCACTGCGCAGAAGCCGGCCAATGCCGACGAGGCCGCCGAGCTGTATGCGAAGCTCATGCAGAAGGAGAACGAGATCTTTTCGAGTGATAACGCGCTGTGGGAAAAGGTATTCAATGCGGCAAATAAAGACTCGGCAATGATTGAGGACGGCAGCAATTACGGCGATTTCCTGCTCAAGACCATCGACGGTGCCAAGGATGAGTTCACGGCGGATGAGCTTAAGACGCTCAAGGCCGGTGCACAGCAGATCAAGGAGATCGAGGACAAGCTCGAGAGCTTGGAGAAGGAGTTCCCCGGCTGTGGAAGCACGCCGAGCGCAGGCGAGAGCGTCGACGCTTCGACCGCTGGCATGACGGCCGGCGCCAATGCTTCGAGCGAGGCGACGAAGTTCCCCAGCTTTACGGGCAAGGACCTGGATGGCAACGACGTGAGCAGCGACGAGCTGTTCTCTAAGAACAAGGTCACCGTCATGAACTTCTGGTTCACCACTTGCAAGCCGTGCGTGGGCGAGCTGGGCGATCTTGAGAAACTGAATCAGGAGCTTGCCGAGAGGGGCGGCCAGGTCGTGGGCGTCAATTCCTTTACGCTCGATGGCAACAAGGGCGAGATTGCAGATGCCAAGGACGTGCTGAGCAAGAAGGGCGTGACATATAAGAACATCTGGTTCAAGTCGGATAGCGAGGCCGGCAAGTTTACGTCAAATCTGTTCTCGTTCCCGACGACGTATGTCATCGATCAGAATGGCAACATCGTAGGGGAGCCCATCGTGGGCGCCATCAGCTCCGCTGAGCAGCGCGCAGCGCTCGACAAGCTTATCGACCAGGCGATTGCGAATAGCGAGCAGTAGAAAACGCGTAAAGCATGGCGATGATCGTGCACCGCTGTGCGGAGTAGTCTGCTGCCTTTCAAGATAATCTCCACCATTTAGAGGTCCCGCTCGGGACCTCTTCTTTTGGACGTCGTCCCGTTCGTTTTTTGATGCGGTTCCCTACATTCCTCACTAGCGCCGGTAAAAAATGGGGATAGAGTAGGACAAACGCGTCGAATACGAACGGCGGGGGAGAGCGGGCGAGTGCGCCCGCGTGGGAGAGGTTGCCGTCCATGTTGGAGCTCAAAGGTATTTGCAAAAGGTACGTTACGCAGTCGTTTACGCAGGTGGCGCTCGACAACGTAAGCCTGTCTTTTCGCGATAACGAGTTCGTGGCCATTCTGGGTCCCTCGGGCTCGGGCAAAACTACGATGCTCAACGTTATCGGTGGGCTCGATCATTTCGATTCCGGTGACTTGCTGATCGACGGCATATCGACCAAGGACTTTCACGATCGCGATTGGGATGCCTACCGCAACAACCGCATCGGCTTTGTGTTCCAAAGCTATAACCTCATCCCGCATCAGACCATTTTGGAAAACGTGGAGTTGGCGCTTACACTCACGGGCGTGGGCCATACCGAGCGCCGCGAGCGTGCGCGCAAGGCGTTGGAGAAAGTCGGCCTGGGCGAGCACGTTAACAAGCGCCCGAGCCAGCTTTCGGGCGGGCAGATGCAGCGCGTGGCCATCGCCCGCGCCCTAATCAACGATCCCGAGATTGTGCTGGCCGACGAGCCGACCGGCGCCCTGGACTCAACGACGTCCGTGCAGGTCATGGACTTGCTCAAGGACGTTGCACGCGACCGTCTGGTTATTATGGTCACGCACAATCCCGAGCTGGCGTACCAGTACGCCACGCGCATCGTCAACCTGGCGGATGGCAAGATCACCGACGATTCCGATCCTTTCGATGTTGCCAAAGCCGCACGTCGCGAGGCTAAGCCCACGCGCAAAACCTCGATGAGCTTTGTGACGGCGCTGGGGCTTTCTGCCCGCAACCTTATGACCAAGAAGGGCCGTACGGCCATGACGGCCTTTGCGGGGTCGATTGGCATTATCGGCATCGCGGCGATTCTGGCACTGTCCAACGGCGTAAACGGCTACATCAAAAAGGTCGAGGAGGATACGCTGTCGAGCTACCCGCTCACCATTTCCAAGCAGGATTACGACCTGTCGTCCATGATGGGCGGACAGGGGGCTGCGGATGATGACTCGCCTGAAAACGTGGATTCGTCCGACGACAGTGCCGGCGACAAGGCTCAGGGAAACGATAAGATTCCCGTGGTCACGGCCGTAAAGGATATGTTTGCGAGCGTTAAGTCCAACGACATGACGAGCTTTAAGGCATGGCTCGATGCCGGTGGCGACGGAATCGATAAAGAGGTCAACGCCATTCAGTACGGCTACGGTGTATCGCCGGTTGTCTATCGTGCCGGCAAGGGCGACGAGAAGCCCGTCCGGCTGGTGCCCAACGCTATGACCGAGGCCATGAGCGGAGGCGCAAGTTCGGCGGCAACGGTGAGCATGGAATCCATGGGAACCTCGGTCTTTAACGAGATGATCGACGACCAGAGTCTGCTCGACAGCCAGTACGATGTCGTCGCTGGTCACTGGCCCACGTCCGCCAACGAAGCCGTGATGGTGCTTTCGAGCCGTGGCACGATGGGCGATTACACGCTCTACAGCATCGGCGCGCTGGATATCAACGAGCTCAACGACCTAGTTAACAGCGCCATGGCGGCCGACGGTGGGGCCGAAACGCCCGAGACCGGCGCCGACTTTACCTACGACGATGCGCTGTCCACGACGTTTAAGGTGTTGTCGCCGGCCGATGCTAATCGCAAAAACGAAGAGACCGGCATGTGGACTGACATGTCCGGTGACGCCGACTTTATGGCCGACAAGGTTGCCGACGGCATTGACGTGCACATTGTGGGCGTGGTGCGACCTAACGAGACGGCCAATGCGAGCGCGTTGTCTCCGGGCATTGCCTATACACATGCGCTGACTCACCAGCTTATGGAGCGCGCCGCCGATTCGCAGATTGTGCAAGAGCAGCTTGCCCACCCCGAGACGGATGTCTTTACGGGCAAGTCTTTCGATGAACTGCAGGGCGAGGCAAAACAGGGCGTGGATCTGGGCAGTATGTTCAGTGTGGACGAGGCGGCGCTGAAGAGTGCGTTTTCGTTCGATACATCTGCACTCTCGGGTGCAGCCAGCGACGGCATTGATCTTTCGGGCGTCGATCTGTCGGGCCTGGATATTGATCTTTCGGGCGTTGGCAAGGACATCGACTTTGGTGACATCATGGCCAAAGCGCCGGCTCCAGATTTCTCGGGCATCTTTGACGGCCTGGAACTTACGCCCGAGCAAATGCAGCAGGTGGGAACGCTAGCCAACCAGCTGTTTGAGAGCTTTTTGCAGTCTGATCAGTTTAGGGCGCTGTCACCCGATGATCTTAAGGACGCGTCAAAGCTTGCTGCCGCATTCTCGGCGTATCTTGAGAGTGATACGGCAGCCCAGCAAATCCTGGCCCAGCTCAAAGCGCTCGGCGGCGATGCCCTGGCCGAGCGCCTGCAGCAGGCGATGACCGACTATGTGCAAAAGCAGCTGGCTCCGTATCTGCAGCAGGCTATGGATCAGGTGATGAAGTCGATCAGCGATCAGATTGCGGCGACAGTGTCAGCTCAGCTCAGCTCAGGGCAGGCGCAGCAGGGCTCATGGGCCAGATGGCGACGCAGATGTCGTCGAGTTTTGCTAACCTGGCGAGCGCCATGCGCGTGGATGCGAGTGCCTTTGCTCATGCCATCCACTTCAACATGGACGCCGAGGACCTGAGCTCGCTCATGATGAGCTATGCGAAGGCGTCGAAGCTCACCTACGACAACAATCTGACCACGTTGGGCTATGCGGACGAGGCAGACCCCATCTCAGTCAAGATTTTCCCGCGTGACTTTGAGGCCAAGGAGCGCGTGCTCGATCACATCGACGCGTACAACAAGCAGGTCAAAGCCTCTGGCCACGATGAACAGGCAATCTCATACACCGACTACATGGGCATCATCATGGGTTCGGTGACCGACATCGTGAACACCATCAGCTTGGTGCTCATCGCATTCGTGAGTATCAGCCTGGTGGTGAGCTCCATCATGATCGGCATCATCACCTACATCAGCGTGCTGGAACGCAAAAAGGAGATTGGCATCCTGCGCGCGATTGGCGCGTCAAAGCGTAACGTGGCCAACGTATTCAATGCCGAGACATGTATCGAGGGCCTCATTGCCGGCGTCTTTGCTATTGTCGTCGTGGTGGCCGTGAGCTTTCCGGTTAATGCCTGGGCGCTTGCTGCCAAACAGGTGCCCAATTTGATGAGCCTGCCCGTGCAGGATGCGCTGGTGCTCATTGCAATTTCGGTGCTGCTGACGGTTGTCGCTGGCCTGCTGCCCGCTCGCAGCGCGTCCAAAAAGGACCCCGTGGAGGCCCTGCGCTCCGAATAATGTGACAAAGGGACAGTCCCTTTGTCACGTTCGTTGATATGAGAGAAGAGTAGATGATTCTATCGTTGGCCCCTATGGAGGGGATTACCGGGCATGTGTTCCGTCGCGTGCATGCGGAGTGCTTCGGTGCGCTCGATTGCTATTACACGCCGTTTTTGCCGCCGCCGCGGGTGGGAAACCGCTTTGGCGGCAAGGCGTTTAAGGAGATCGATCCTGCCAATAACCAGGGGCTCAACGTAGTGCCTCAGCTGATGTCCAAGAACGCGGACGAGTTTGTGTGGGCGGCACAGGTGCTCGCCGACATGGGCTACCGCGAGGTCAATCTCAACTTGGGTTGCCCTTCGGGAACGGTTGTCGCCAAGGGCAAGGGCTCGGGTTTCTTGCGCAATCTCGACGAGCTCGAGGCGTTCTTAAGCGATGTGTGCGAGCGGTCGCCGTTGCCGGTGTCGGTAAAGACCAGGCTGGGCCTGGAGAATGACGACGAATACGAGCGCGTGCTCGATCTGTATTGCCGCATGCCGCTGGCGGAGCTGATTGTGCACCCGCGCGTGCAAAAGGACCGCTATACGGGCTCGCCGCGCAAAGAGTTTTATGGCGAGACGTTGGAGCGGGCACCGTTTCCCGTGGCATACAACGGCGACATTTTTGATCTTGAGGACATGGATGCGCTGGTGGAGGCCTATCCCGGTACACGCCATGTGATGCTGGGGCGCGGCCTGCTCGCGAATCCCGCTCTGGCCCGTATGGTCAACGGCGGCCCTGCTGCCACGGCAGCCGAGCTGCAGCGCTTCCACGACACGTTGTTCGCGGCCTATGCAGAAGAGATTGGCGGCAACGCGGTCTTTCGCATGAAGGAGTGGTGGTTCTACGCCAAGTGCGCCTTCGCTGACCCCGCTACCGTTCACAAGCTCGTGCGTAAGACCAAAAAGGTCGACGAATACCGCGCCGCCGTCGAGCGGGTCTTTCGCGAGCAGCCACTCGCACCCATAGCTCGCTTCCGCGGCTAGTTAGACATCGGGGACGTTCTTTAGCGACTAGTCATTTAAGAACGTCCCCGATGACTACCCGCAAAAACTGTACACCAGCATCCAAAGATGTCGAAAAATGTCGACTTTGGATGCTGGCGTACATGTTTGGGTTCGGAGGGTGACTAGGCAATCATCGCATCGAGTATGATGAGCTCCCTGAGTCGTTCCGTACGTGTTTGCCCATGGCGCTTTGCTTTTGCATCAAACGCTTCAAGAACCGATTCGCCCACACGTGCTGATAAAACGACGCTCGGCTCATCAGAGATTGGTGGCCTTCCCAACTTGATGGTGCGACCCTTCGGCCACTCATCTTTTTCGTAGGCTTCCGCGGTTTTCTCCAACTCTCCAGGGGCAAATCCCATCATCTTTTCGAGCTGCTTAGCATCCATGGCGCCTCCTATCGATCGACATAATGTCGAGCGCCGGTTCTCGGATTCTCTTTTTGTATACAATTTTGTAGACAAAAATACAAGCAGTTCATCGGGCTAATTAGCTTGTTTTGACCTGCCTGTTCGATAGGAAATGAGCATTGACGGCTTCGATACTCCTTTGCTTTTCAGCTTGGAATTTGGATGCTCATTGAACTTCCGGAGGGGAGCCCTTTATTAAGCTATTGAGATTCTGGGCAGGAGCTCTCACTGGTCTTCGGTAATGGGGCCAGCTTAATTCGCGACACAGTGTGTCGCGAATGGGAGTAGTCGTTAGGTGTCCTTCAATGACTACTCATATAAGAACGTTCAAGTGTCGGATTTTGTCATTTAGTGTCGCTCTCAGCGACTATTCTGGAGGGTCGTGGTCAAAAAAGGGCAAATATGAGTACTGTTGCCATTATGGTTGCATTTATTTGCTATAAATTGTAGCTCCTGATGAGATTTGTTCCCATTAAGAGCTACTTTTATTGAACATATGAGGAGAAATAACGTCGTCTGCGGACGAGTGGAACGTTGAATAGTTCCTGAAGTGATCAAAATCGCTGCTACTAAACAGGTAGCAGTACTCATATTTGCCCTTTTTTGACCACAGCCCTCTCGGAAACCTTTCCAGAGGCGTCAAACAGCCATAATCCAAAGGTCTCCTCAAACAATTAGCCGGCCAAGAGCGTCCATGACTACCAAAAAGCTGTACGCCAGCATCCAAAGATGTCGAAAAATGTCGACTTTGGATGCTGGTGTACATGTTTGGGTCGTATGGGTTGGGGCCCTGGACGGACAGGGCGTGCGTACTAGAGCAGGTTTTCCTGCACCCACGCGATGATGTCGCTCGATTCGTAGAGTGGTTTGCCGTCGATGAACAGGCAGGGAACCTGGCGTTTTCCGCCGACGGCGATGAGTGTCTGTTCGGCATCGGAATCGGTCGAGATATTGCGCTCGGGAATGGTCACGCCGTTATCGGCCAAAAAGTGCTTGACCTTTAAGCAATACGGGCAGCCGGTCATAACGTACAGCGCGAGCTCGTGATTAGTAGCCATAGGTCTCCAATCGGTTGAGGTTTTGATTGAAATACCCAAAGCCGCCGCGGTCTATGCGCGCGTCAACGAAGACTCGATGGCCTGGACCAGAAACGCCGTGGCTCCGGTGGCGCAGGGCTTGTCGTAGTAGTCAACAAAGCGCTGGTCGGCAAGATAACCGTGGGCGAGGCCCAGGTACGCCTCGTCTTGGGGCTCGCATCCCCAGTTGAGAGCAATCCAGCGACGATGCATCGCGACAAGCTTACGAGCCTCGTTGCTCTCTGGGTCGCCAATGCCCATGGCAATTGAGAGCTGGCCCAGAATAGCGCGTTCAAGTTCTTTCATGTCGCTCCATGTCTGAGGGTCCATGTCCAGCAGTGCTTCGTTTGCTGCGTCGATCGCCTCGTCGCCGTAGCGCTTCCGGGCTTCGGCGCCGTAGCGCTCCTCGTTTTCCTGCACGGTGCGCCAGCGCTCCAGTTGCGGCAGGACGGCGCCCATGAGCGAGACGGCTTCGTCGAGCGACATGCCGGTGTTTTGCGCCAGCCGTGGGGCACAGTCCTCGATCATCGCCTCCATCGTGGTCTCGTAGGTGTACTTGCCGTGGTCGTAGCACCACTTGCAGTAATGGTCGGTCGCGGTGCCCGCAGCATCGGTGCCGCAGTCGTCGGGCGTGAGTGTCATGCCGCAGCTCTGGCAATAGTGCTCGGGCATTTCGAGCAGGTGAGACAGGGGTTCTCCGGTTACGGCTGCAATGAGCTTCATCATGTCGATGCCCGGTGTGACCTCGCCACGCTCCCACCGGCTCCGCCCCCTACGTGTAAGGAGTCATCGTGGCTTGGTCATCTTCCAACCGTGATGCACGGTTCAACCCCGGATGGGAGCGGACCCGCAAGCGGATATTGGAGCGGGACCATTATCGATGCCAGTGGATTGTGACCGACTGGCATACAGGGGCGAAGCATATTTGCGGCTATCCGGCCAATGAGGTTGATCATAAGGTTCGCGCGAAGAACGGTGAGCCTGATGATGATTCCCCGTCGAATCTGTGGGCGTTGTGCCCGTATCACCATAAGCAGAAAACCGCTCGTGAGAGTGGTGAGGCTCGGGTGGAAAAGCGTAGGAGCCGCGAGGAGGCCGAATGGTATTCGAGGCCGGCTTTTCGATAGAGCGTTGCGCTGTGTTCGGGTGTCTTAACCCGGTGTGCGCCAAAGGGTTGTGCAGGGAGCATTACAACCGGAACTATTATTCCGGCACTCCGTTGAGGAGATTGCGTACCCGCATGTGTCCGGTGTGCTTCAAATGGTTCGACCCTGAGCGTTCCTCTCGCTTGTTCTGTTCGGACAAGTGTCGTTTGAGGTATTTCCGTAAACGTCAACTGCATCCTGAGCTGCCGTCGCGTCCTGAAACCGTGTTGCATGAGCGGACGGTGGAACCGGCTGAACGGCCTCGGATGGTTATTGAGTCTTTCACCCGTTCGCAGGTG
>UQLB01000007.1 GCA_900541725.1 uncultured Collinsella sp.
CCAGGCCCGATTTTGCCTCTTGACAATGTCCTGCTCATATTAAAAGGAACGTCCCTATCTGCCATCTACGCGCTTGGCCATCCAGACATGGGGCTGGCCCTCGTCTTCGTAATCTACCGGGGCGATTTGCGTGTAGCCCGCCTTTGCATAGAGCGGCAACACGTATTCCTGCGCATGCAGCTTAATAAGCTTAGCGCCGGCATCGCGTGCACACGAAGCACTGGCCTCGACGATCGCACTCGCCAGTCCGCGACGACGCATAGCCGGCAGCACGGCGACGCGCCCCATAATGTAGGTCTCCCCCGCCGCAACGCCTTCGTCCATGTCGCATGCCGGCAACACCGGGGCCTCTGCGTCAGCCACGCGCTCAAGCTCTTCGGGAAACACGCGCGAGCAACCGGCAAGCTCGCCGTCTGCATAGAGCGTCACATGAATGCAGTTCGGATCCTCGTCGATAGCGTCGAACTCATTCTCGTAGCCCTGCTCGTCCATAAAAACGACGCGGCGCACCAGCGCCGCGTCATCAAAGCATCCCGTCTTAAGTTGGATATCCATGGCTGCCCCTTCATTCAATGCGAACGTTAGGGACAGATTTTAGCGAAAATGGGCTCCACGCACGCTAAACTTCGCGCGAGCCTTCGCCAGGCAGTCGTAATGACCCACGTTATGGGCATCGCTCGCGATGAAGCTGTACAGGTTCTGATCGAACAGGCGCTGTGCCGGCTTTTTCTCGCGACCAAAGCGACCGCCGGCAATAAAGTCCGCCGAAGCCTGCAGCTTGCAGCCCATATCGACCAGGCGCTCCGCCACGCTTACATCCTTTTGAACCGCACGATAGCGCTCAGGATGAGCGATAATCACCTGGTAACCACGGCACTGCAAATCGTAAATCGTGTTCTCGTACTCTCTAAACGCATACGCATCGGCATGCGTCGAAAGCTCGAGCAGAAACTCGTTGGCTCCATCGAAATGCAAGTACTCCGCAGCATCGATACCAAGCTCAACAAGCTTTCGATGGTTGACCTCGAAGCCCATCTGGAGCGGAAAACCGTCAGCGTTATCACGCAGCAGCTCAAAGGCATCCCACATCTTGTCGTAATCAAAATAGGGATCACGGCAGTGAGGAGTGCAAACGATTCTGGTTACACCGGCCCGCTTGGCAGCCTCGAGCATCGCCAAGCTCTCATCGAGATCGGCGGCGCCGTCGTCTACACCCGGCAAGATATGGCAATGAATGTCACGCATAGGTCAGCCTTAATCAACTAAACGTTTGCTCGGTTGGTGAAGATGCCCTTTTTGGAAGTCCCCTGATCGTCGGAGCCCTTCTTCACCTTCTTACCGTCCTTGGTGTAGTAGGAGTAGTAGTACTCGCTGGTCTCGGTCTCGCAGTAGTTCATAACGGTACCGATGAGCTTGACCTTCTCGGACTTCTTAAGCTGGCCGATGGCGTTGAGCGCCTCCTCGCGCTTGGTGAAATCCTCACGCACGA
The DNA here is from genome assembly GCA_900541725.1 of uncultured Collinsella sp. Lineage (GTDB taxonomy): Bacteria > Actinomycetota > Coriobacteriia > Coriobacteriales > Coriobacteriaceae > Collinsella. The sequence goes on from UQLB01000007.1 coordinate 1,490, forward strand.
CAAAAAGCGCACCGTCGGTCAGACTCGCGATCTCGGCAGCATCGATGAAAGTGCCGACCGGGGGAGCATCAAAGATGACGTACTGGAACTTGGCGGACAGCGCCTTTACCAGCTTGGCAAAGCGGTGAGAGACGATGATGTCGGCAGGATTGGGAATATGCGGCTCGGCATCGAGGAAGTAGAAGTTCTTCTGACCCGTCTCGACAATTGCCTGGTCAATGGAGATCTGCTCGGAAAGAACCGCATAGAGTCCGCCGCGGGAGCGGACGCCGAGCATATCGGAAAGGGACCTGCGGCGCATATCGGCCTCGACCAGGAGCACGGACTTGCCGCTCGTGGCGATTGCCTGAGCAAGGTTAATGGAAACCGTAGACTTGCCCTCGTTGGGAATCGAGGAGGTAACGGTGATGGTGCGAATGGGGTCGTCCACACTCGCAAAGCGGATGTTGGCCAGAAGGGTCTTGGCGGCATTCTGTACAACGAGCTTATCGGTGTTCTTTGCCTTAGCCATGCCTATTTACCACCTTTCATAGCCGGAATTCGGCCAACAACGGGAATACCCAGGAGCTCTTCTGCCTCTTCTGCACCGCGGATGCGGGTGTTGAGCATGTCTGCCAAAACGACATAGGCAACTGCGATAAAGATGCCCGCGAGGAACGCGACAGCAACGTACAGCATACGCTTGGGACCGCTGGGGGCTTCGGGGGTCTTAGCCTCGTCGATAACGTTGATGCTCTGGGCAGCGCCGACGTTCTGAGCGACCGTACTCACCGAGCTGGCCATGGCCTTTGCGACCTTAGCCGTCTCCTTGGCATCGGTGCCGGTAACCGAAAGCGTAATGACACGCGTGGTGGTCTCGGAGGAAACAGACACCTTGTAGTCATCCAGATCGGTGAGGCCCAGTTCATTGGCTGCGCCGCTCTTAACGCTATCGCTATCCAGCAGCGTGGCGATATCGTTGGAAAGCATCTGACTCGCCGAGAGATCGTTGTAGCTCATCTGGCCGCTATCGTCGGTCTTGGCGAGAATGTACATGCTCGTCGTCGCGGTATAGGTGTTGTCCATCGCAACGAAGGACACGATGCCCATGGCGATCGCGCAGACCACCGGAAGGGTGATGACCAGCTGAAGGTGCTTCTTCAGCAGCTGGAACAGTTCGAGAAGGGTCATGCAGCTTGCCTTTCATTTCCCCAGTTTGGATTGACAAAACTGTCCGTATGTTATCGCATCTTTTTACCGAGACCAAACTCTATACATAAGAAACAGGCTCTCCTGTAAAAATGTCGGAAGCAATCGTAAAATTGCACAACAACGCCGCACCCGAAAGTCAAATGCGGCGTCTGCATCAATATCTATGTTGTATCGCTATGCGAATGGCTCGTCCTGCTGTATGGGAAACGTCACCGTAATGGTGGTTCCCACGCCCAACGCGCTCGACAAATCGAGCGTGGCGTGATGATACAGGGCCGCATGCTTGACAATGGCAAGCCCCAGGCCGGTTCCGCCGCGTGCCTTGGACCTACTCTTGTCCACGCGATAGAACCGCTCAAATACCTTGCCCTGTTCTTCAGGCGCGATACCGATTCCCGTGTCGGCGACCGCGAGGAACGGATGGCCTTCGTCGTTGGTGCCGCACTGCAGCGTAACCGTACCGCCGGGCCGATTGTAGCGGATGGCGTTGCTTGCCAGATTATAGATGAGCTCGTCGATCAAGCGCGACACGCCTTCGATGACCACAGGCTTGGTCTCATGACTTATCGTCACATTCGCCTGACGGGCGACCTGTTCAAGACGCTGCTCAACCGCGTAGATGGCACGCGAGAGCTCAATAGGCTCCGTGGACCCAATGGGCACCGCCTCGCCCTCAGTTGCACGCTCGGCCTCGTCCAAGTTAGACAGCGTAAGGATGTCGTTGACGAGCGCCGCCAAGCGGCCTGCCTCACGATAGATGCGACCGCCAAAGTTGCGCAGGTCGTCCTCGCCCTCGACCATGCCGTTTGCGATGAGCTCGGCATAGCCCGAAATCGCCGTAAGCGGCGTCTTGAGCTCATGGGTGATATTCGCCGTGAACTCGCGGCGCATACGGTCGTTGTCCGCCAGCACCGCCATTTGGCGCTTGAGTTCCTGGCGCTGCGACTCGATACGCTCAAGCATGGGGACCATCTCGGCATAGGCGTGCTCATAGCTACGGCGTGGGTGGTCCAAATCCACCTCTTGCAACGGCGCGATGATGGCACGGGACTCGCGGCGCGCCATAAAAAACGAGAGTACCGCACCCGCTGCTGCGATAAGCAGCATCGGCGCCACCATCGACAGCAAAATCGCCGCAACGCCAGGCTGGGCCTGCGCCAAGCGGACAACCTGGCCGTTATCAAGGGCGACGGCGCGATACAGCATAATCTCGTCGAGCGTAGAGCTTGCGCGCTCCGCGGAACCCAAACCACTCTCAAAGGCCTCGATGACCTCGGGGCGATCGCCATGGTTGGGCAGTGTGGAAGGCGACGCCTCGTTGTCGTAGGCAACCGATCCATCCTTGTTAATCAGCGTGATGCGCAAGTCCTCGCGATCGAGGCTACGCAAGAACGGGATGGGCTCCTGCTGCTCATCGAGGGCGGCAGCAATGAGCTCGGTTTCCTGCGCCAGGTTGGCACTCGTGGCATCCGCCAAGGTGTTTTGCACAAAGAACGCACCCAGCACCGTAAACGCCACGATAACCGCCATGGCGCAGACAAAGATCGTCACAAAAACGCGGTGCGACAGCGTATGTTTTCCCTGGGGGGCGAAGACCACGGGTTACTCCTCCGATGCGGTGGCCGCGGTGTCGTCACCTTCGGCACCATCACCGGCAGAAGGCTCGGCCAAGCGGTAGCCCACGCCGCGCACGGTCTCGATGGCGCTGGCATGCTCGCCCAGTTTTTGGCGAAGCGTCTGCACGTGCACGTCAACGGTGCGCGAACCGCCGTCGAAGTCCCAGCCCCACACGCTCTGCAGCAACGACTCGCGGGTAAAGACCACGCCGGGCTTGCGCATGAGGTACTCGAGCAGGTCGAACTCGCGCAGGGTGAGCTTAAGCGACTCGCCGGCAACGGTCACCTCGCGATGGCTGGGCGAGAGCACGATGTCGCCCACGCTGAGCACATCGCTTGCCTGTTTGACCATGCCGCCGCGACGCAGCAGTGCGCGGCAGCGGCTGGCGAGCTCCATGAGCGAAAACGGCTTAGTCAGGTAATCGTCGGCACCGCCATCGAGCGCCATCACCTTGTCGAGCTCGGTATCCTTGGCGGTAAGCATCATGATGGGCACCGTCGCCGTCAGGCGATCGGCACGCAGTCGACGCATAATCGCCAAGCCATCGGTATCGGGCAGCATGATGTCGAGCAGGACGGCATCGGGTACCCGTCGCGCCACGGCAGCCTTAAACTCACCGTCGCACGAAAAGCCTTCGGCCTCAATCCCCTGCTTGCGCAGCGCATAGACCGTCAAATCCCTGATGTTGTCATCGTCCTCGACGTAATAGATCATGTTGAACCCCTTTGCGGCCGGCATGACCGCATCTTAACCCTAAAGGTACCTTTACTAGATGGTATCAGCCAAAACGCCCCGTCAAATAATCCGCCGTGCGCGGATCGGTCGGATTCTTGAAGAGTTGCGCGGTGGGCGCGTGCTCCACCAGCTCACCCAGCAAAAAGAATGCGACCGAATCGGAGATACGCGCCGCCTGCTGCATATTGTGCGTAACGACCACGAGCGTGCAGGTCTCTTTGAGCTCGCAGGCCAGCTGCTCCACCACCAGCGTCGACACAGGGTCGAGTGCCGAGGTCGGCTCGTCCATCAGCAGAATGTCGGGCTGCACGGCAAGTGCGCGGGCGATGCACAGACGCTGCTGCTGGCCGCCCGAAAGACCCAGACCCGACTCTTTGAGCTTGTCCTTGACCTCATCCCACAGGGCGGCGCGTCGCAGGGAGTCCTCGACCAGCTCGTCGAGCACGACGCGGTCGCGCACTCCCATGCCGCGAGGACCGTAGGCGACGTTGTCGTAGATGCTCATGGGAAACGGGTTGGGGCGCTGGAACACCATGCCCACGCGCTGGCGCAAGCGGCAGATGTCGTAGTCGCCCAGGATATCTTGACCATCGAGCGCAATCTTGCCCTCGATGCGGCAATCCTTGATGCCGTCGTTCATGCGGTTAAAGCAGCGCAGCAACGTCGACTTGCCGCAGCCCGATGGACCGATGAACGAGGTGATCTGCTTGTCGCGGATCTTGATATTCACGTCCTTGAGCGCATGATGGTCGCCATAGAACAGGTCGAGGCCCTCGACATCGATGCGCGTCGGCGAGGCGGCAAGATCCTCTGCCGTGGGGCGAGTCGCATCCCCAACCTCGCGCTCGCGCGCGGCCTCGGCCTGCGCTTTCATGAGTTCTTCAAGCTCCGTGGGCTCCACAGCCGCAGCAGCCGTCATACCGCATACCTCCACATCGATATCAATTCAGCAGTATCGATAGTAGGAATCGCGGCTCATATGCACGTGAGCGCATTGTCAAGTGTTTGTAAGGGCACACTGGTTATGCGGCGGGCAGCTCGATGGTGAATATCGTGTGTTCGGGCGTCGATTCACATGCAACGGTACCGCCGTGCGCGCATACGATCTCCTTGGCGATGGCAAGCCCCAGTCCAGCGCCGCCGCGATTGGTCGCACGCGCCGCATCCAGGCGATAGAACTTCTCAAAGATCACCTTGAGCTTTGCCTCAGGGATGGGATCGCCCTGATTGATAAAGCGCACGCGCACGCCACCGTCGTCCCGGCGTCTGGCCTCGATCGTGATGGTCGAGCCCTCATAGCTATAGGCAACGGCGTTTTTCATGATGTTGTTGAACACGCGAGCCATCTTGTCGCCATCCACGAGCACCGTCAGGTCCTCGCGAATATCAACTTGGGCTTCCTTATGCTGCTCGTTGAGGATGGGATAGAACTCGTCAGCCACCTGAGCCAGCAGCAACCCCAGATCAACATAGCCGCGCGTGAGCACGATATCGTGGAAGTCAAAGCGCGTGATATCGAAGAACTCTTCGATGAGCGCATCGAGCCGGTGCGCTTTGTCGAGAGCCACGCCCGTAAAGTGCGCACGTTGCTCAACCGGCAGCTCAGGAGCCTCTTGCAGCAGCGAAAGATAGCCCACCACACTGGCAAGCGGGGTGCGTAGGTCATGTGCCAAGTACGTGACCAGATCGTCCTTGCGATGAGATTCGTCACGCAAGGCCTGTTGCACCTTGCGCTCACGGTCACGCACGCGGTTAAGGGCGCCCTCGACCTCCAAGAAGTCGCCGTCGATGTTATCCCAGGTGTCGGGGTGATCGATCAGGCGATCTTGAATACGAGCGGCCAGCACACAATCGGCATGCTGCTCGCCCTGCTCGTAGCCCTGGTAGTACAGGGCGCGGCCACACAAGAACAGCACGCACGCGGCAAGCGCCAGCACAAAGCCAAGCATGTTGAATACAAAGCCGGCATCGAACAGCACCGGCCCTTCGATGCCGCCGAGCGCCATGGCGCCAATCGCCAACGTCATGGCCCACGCGGCGCCGCCAATCACCACGCAGCGGCACACGATCTCAAATCGATCGATCAGCAAAAAGCCGACAAGCAGCACCGCCAAGATTCCGACGATGTTGTCGATGCCAATCAGCAGCAGGCTCAGCAAAAAGAGCAGCACCGTTGCAAGCGCGCGGTTGTCGACGACCGACCTCACGTATTCAAAGAGCCGATCGGGCACCTCGAACGCTTGCCTATCGTCTTTTGTCATATCAAGATCCTCACAAGCGAAAAGCGTTATTCGATGATGTAGCCGACGCCCCAGACGTTTTTGATAAAGCGTGGCTTTTGTGCGTCGTCGCCGATCTTTTCGCGCAAGTGGCGAATATGCACCATCACCGTATTGTTGGAGCCGGGCATAAAGTCCTCGTTCCACACCGCGCGGAACAGGTCCTCCACGGCCACCACGCTGCCGCGATGCTCGACCAGATACAGCAAGATTGAATACTCGGTGGGCGTGAGGCGAACCGGTGAACCGTCCACTGTCACGGAACGAGCATCGCGGTTGATCTCCAAGCCGTCGAGCTGAATGGTCGGCGACTCGGCCGCCTGTGCACGGCTACCGTAGCTGGTGTAGCGGCGAAGCTGAGCGTGCACGCGCGCGATGAGCTCCAGCGGACGGAACGGCTTAACCACATAATCGTCCGCGCCAAGCGAAAGGCCCCCGATCTTGTCTTGCTGGGCATCGCGCGCCGTCAGCATGATCACGGGATAGGTATGGCTGGAACGGATCGTACGCAGCAGCTCAAACCCATCGATATCGGGCAGCATGACATCAAGCAGCGCCAGATCGAACTCCTGCTCCAAGATTGCCTTGGCAGCATCGGCCCCGCTATAGGCGACCTGTACGTCAAAGCCTTCTTTTGTAAGGTAGATACCAACCAAGTCGGCGATGGCCTTTTCGTCATCAACTACCAAAATGCGCTCGTTCATGCGTGCTCCTCTCGCGCTCCATTATGCCTGAGGCGACGCACGCCACACACAACAAGCGTGGGTGATTAAGTCGGCCTTAAGCACCCTTGTGCCCGTTCGGGTGCGGATGTGGGCCAAGCGCGCACGCGATGATCGCCGACGCCGGCAAACGATATACTCTAGTTTCAGAAGAGACCATCCCGTCGAAAGCGAAATCTGTGAAGTCCCTCACCTCTTTTGCAAAGCGCTCAGCCCAGCTTGCCGCCGGCTTTGTCTGCGCTATCGCCCTTGCCGCTGGCGCGCCCACCGTCGCCGGCGCCCAAGTGCTCACGACCGACAATGTTTGCGGCAAAACCGCCGATGCGCGCGGCATCACGGCCGAAAACCTGCCCGATATCGATGCGACCAATGCCCTCGTCATGGGCAAAGACGGCACCGTCTACTATGGGCGCGGCGCCGATGAGCAGGTCAAGATTGCCTCGATCACCAAGGTCATGACCGCAATCCTAACCGTCGAGAATTGCAAGATGGACGAGAAGGTCACGGTGAGCAACGCCGCAGCCACCGTGGGTAATTCGACCGCCGGCTTGCTCGAAGGCGACGAGCTTACCGTGGAGCAGGCACTGCGCGGCCTGATGATTCCCTCGGGCAACGACGCCGCCATCGTGCTCGCCGAATATGTGGGCAAGAAAATCGACCCTAAGACCAAAGACGCCGAGGCCACATTTGTGAAGGCCATGAACGAGCGCGCTAAGAAGCTCGGCTGCACCGGTACGCTTTTTGAAAACCCGCATGGTCTGGACTTTGATGAGTGGGCTGGCAATATGCACTCAACCGCACACGACGTAGCGCTGATGATGCAGGAGGCCATGAAAAACGACACGATCCGCGAGGTCGTAGCGAGCGAGGATTCCTGGATCGAAGTCACGGGCGCCGACGGCACCGACCATTCGCATTCCATGGACACGCATAACTATTTGCTGGGCCAAGATGGCAACATCGGCGGCAAGACCGGCACCACCGACGACGCGGGCTATTGCTTTACGAGCGCCTACAACCGCGACGGCGACGAGATCTACACCGTTATTTTGAACTCCACCACCACCGATCAGCGCTTTACCGATACCGCCACCCTTGCCAACTGGTACTACGACCACAAGGTGACGGTCGCAATCGCCAACACGCAAGAAAAGACCGCCAACGGCAACCCGCTTATGGCGCGCATTAGTCAAACCGACTGGACGGATAAGACAATCGACGCCACGCTCGCCAATCCCACGGCGCAAGCGACCGTGTTTTCTCTTGCCGGCGAGGTGACCGAAAAGGTTAGCTACGACGATCTTTCGGGCACGGTGCATGTGGGCGACAAGGTGGGCAGCGTTACACTCAAGCAGGACGGCACCAAGATCGCCGTCATGGACCTGGTTGCCGACGAGGAAGGCTCGGGGCCGAATCCCATTGAATGGCTGCTCGTGAAGCTCGATCGCTTGGGCCGCCGCATCGACAACCGGCCACTTGCGGCAGAGAGCGAGACCGTAGCCAAGGCTCCTGAGATGTAGGGCGCAAGAATAATAAGTCCACTGAAAGGAGGCGTCCGAAAGGATGCCTCCTTTTTGAGGGTTCGAATCCCCAGCGCCCTTTCTCGATAATAAAAAAGGGCCCCCAATGGGACCCTTCTTTAAAGTTAAACTGGCGGAGAGCTGGGGATGTCCGGGCATGCTGCGCGTGCCCTCCGGCTTCAAAGCCTGGCGGCTTTTCGCCCACGGGCTACAAACGCTTTCGCGTTTGCTTAACGCCCGTGCCCTCTCGGGTTCGAATCCCCAGCTAACGTGGTTCAACTAAAAAAGGGCCCCTTTCGGAACCCTTCTTTAAAGTCTTACTGGCGGAGAGCTGGGGATTCGAACCCCAGATGCCCTTTTGGGGCATACTCGCTTAGCAGGCGAGCACCTTCGGCCTCTCGGTCAGCTCTCCGTAACAGCCGTTCTATAGTAACCAAACAGCCAAGGATGGGCAAGAGGAAATTTTCTAATTGCCTAGCATCCTTTCCTCCTTGGAAGCTTCGCCTACCCCAGCGAGCGGTTGAGGGAGCCGAGCTCGTCGTTGCCCATGGTGCGCCACATTTGGAAGATGCAACCGCGTGCCAGGAAAAAGAAGCCGTTGTCGACCAGTTGAACAGCGGCATCTGCCAGCTGATTCGTCACGACGGACACTGGCGGCAGCTCGAGTCCAGCCTTGCGGATGGTCTCGACCGCCTCCTCGAACGTCGGAGGCTCGCTGACGCCCATCTCGTTCATAAGGCCCTGCATTTCTTCCAGCGCGCTACTGCCCGACTCCTCGCCGCGCGGCACCAGACGGTAACAAGCCAGCGCCAGGTCGAGCTGATCGCAATTCCAATAGGCAAACGCCAAGCGGTAGAACAGGTAGCCGATTGCAGAACGATCGCTGGCAATACGTAGGCCGTGGCGCGCCACCTCGATAATCTCGTCAAAGCGCTCCAGACGCGCAAGCACGTTGATGAGCGCAAAGTGCGATTGCATGGACGAGCGCGCCAGATCGTAAAGATGGCGCACCTCGGGCAGCGCTCGTTCAAAGTCCTCTTGCTCGGCGTAAAAGCTGCAGATCTCGTGCTGGGCAAAGTACAGCGCATCGGGCGCACGAAGGATTCGCACAGAGCGGTCTTCTTCCAACACCGGTAGCACCATGCGCACCAGCTGGTTATCGCAAAACTGCGTTTGAACCGGACCTGTCGCCAAAAGCTCGGCGACGGCGCACTTAGCCTCCAACTCCTCGACGAGCCGGGAAAAGCCTTCAAAAGCACCTGTACGGTCGACTTTTGCCTGCTCGCGCAATTCAACAACACGGGCCACGTATGGGTCGTCGTCCTCTTCCATGACCTCCAACTCGTCAGCCGTATCGGCAAGCAGCAGATCGCGCAGCGCCGGCGGCAGCGTGCGATGGTCATCACGCGGACGAGCATGAACCTCCGCAGGCTCAATCGTCTCCGGAGCGGTTGACTCATACGCCTCAAGCACACGCTTGCACGGCATATCGTCCATGTCCATGCTCTCAAGATCCTTGGCGACAGGCACGCAATCGGCCAGATAGGCCGCGCGCTCAAAGAAATACGTTGCGACAACACGCTCGCCCTGCTCACCGTCGGGAGCAGCAATCTGCACGTAGCAGCGCGTGATGCAGGTGCCCGCGGCAAAACACGCTGCCGCAAGCGTGAGTGCCACGCGCGCATCGTGCTCCGCGGCCCAGATCGCGCGCGTGTCCTCGTCCAGCTCGCGCCAGGCGTCATCTTGAGCGTCGTATTCACGTTGCGGCATGGCATCAACGACAGACTGCCCAAACCGAACGAGCATAATCCCCTCGGCAACGTTTGCCCGATAGGTATAGTCGAGCCGCGTGACCACGTTGAGCGCCTCAACGATTCGCGCAAAACGGGTGCGCACGTCCCACTCGCCGCCCGGCTGGCAAGCCACCGTACCCGGTTTGCCCCACGGGTTATCGCTCGAGGCCGTATCGAGCAGTCGGGGAACATCGTTGGTCGTCTTGGCGATATGCCACGCATCAAAGAGCGCGCAGCCCTCAAGGCTCGGCGAGGATGCCGCAGGGGCCAATCCAGCCCCGATGCGCTCAAAGATGCCGGAGAGGCGGTTGAGACGACACTCGATGGCGAGCAGCGTGTCAATCTCGTCCTGGTCTAGCAGACTACGATCAAAATTGAGATAGAACAGCTTTGAGCGATCGATGCGAGCCAGGCTCATCTCGGACTTGGCGGCGATGGTGCGCAGGCGGGGCAAGTCAATTTCGCTCATAAGGGCGGCGGCATAGCGCTCAATGCCACTTGGATTATCCGTATGGTCAATGCGGTAGAGCAACGTTTCGATTGCATCGGGCAGCGGCGTGGAATCAAAACCCAGCAGTACCTCAACCGGCTCGGGGAGTTTTACAAGTTTGATTTTGTCGACGGCATTTTTCATACCCTCGTCGAGGCCGTCGCCGCCTGCCGTGTCTGAGACAGCGTTTTCAGAATCGGCGAATATCACGTAACGCAAGAACATCGAGGCCATGAACTCGCCGTAGCGAAGGCTGCGCGTCGAATTCCACGTCTCGCGATCGGATTGTTCGCGCATGGTGCCTTCGGGAGAGCCGATGACTCGCGCCCGGGAGCGCATCGTCCCATCGGTACCCCTGACTGCAATCTCACCGATGTTGGAATCGGACTCGTCAAGAATCAGCTGCATGTCGGGATCGTCGGGCAGCGATACTTCGTTAACGGGACGGTCCACCTTATAGACCTCACCCGAAACGCTCACGTAGCCCAAAAGCGACACATGGCTTTTGCCGACGAATTCGACGACATAGCATGATTCATGCGGGTCCTCGCCAAAGAGCTTCCAAACCACGCCATACGAGCGTCCCGCAGGCTGCTCGGGCATGGCCGGAAAGCGCTTTTTGGGATCAAGAAACCTGAGCTTGTATGTCGGACGCTCTGCCACGAAATATCACCCTGATCGGTCGTCTAAAGAAAGAGCGCGCCACGGGCTCACCGAGGCGCATACTCGAAATCTTACACGAGTCGATGAGAAATAGTCCCCTTTGACCGAGGCTCGAACCCATGCGGCGTCCGCCTAAAAGAAAAGCCCCCGTTGCCGGAGGCTTCAAGTTCAGTTGGTGCGGCGTATAGGATTCCGCGCATCCGCTGCGCGGATCCGCACCGGCTTCGCCCGCCTTCCGGCGTGCTCGCCCGCGGGCTAAAAACGCTCCGCGTTTTCTTTACGCCCGCGCCTCGACCGAGGTTCGAATCCATGCAGCGGTGGCATAAAAGAAAAGCCCCCGTTGCCGGAGGCTTTCGATTTCAATTGGTGCGGCGTATAGGATTCGAACCTATGACGTTCTGATTCGTAGTCAGACCCTCTATCCAGCTGAGGTAACGCCGCAGCGCAAGACATATAAAACCACTTTAGCTTATTGGAGTCAAGCACAATCTCAAACTTTTTTGTGGAACGCAGTTTTGTCATGCTGCTCCGCATATACCGCCGTTCCCCGTACGATCGATTGGCTTTTCGATCACGTCGAACTTAGCGTCAAGTTCCCTCAGGAGCGATCTCACCCGCTGGGCACAATCATAATCGGCAAACGAGATGCTCAGCATGCGCGCGACCTGGTTGGAAGTCCCAACTCCATAGAAGTGCTCCAGCGCCACAAGTTCCTCGTGCGTCACAAAGGTCTCGACCACATGCGGCGACTCCTCAAAGCACCATTGTGTCAACGGACCCTCGCTCGTCTGTCGAACCACCAGGCCACCCATGCCAGACGGCTCACACGTTACAAGCAGGTACTCCCCGCCCTCGTCGCTCTCAAACAAAACCACCCGATCATCAAACAGCTCCATCGCGTCCCCTTTCTCTCGCTCTTATTTAGCAAAAGCATAGCAGGTAGATGGCTGTATACAGAACAGTTGTTCGTGTGTTTTCTATTGAGCTGTCCGCACGGCATGGTATGGACCTGCGCACGAAATAGGGCGCCCCCGAAGGAGCGCCCTTGCATATCCCCTATGCAGCCAATTTACGCGACCGGCTCGATCTTCTCGAGACCGCCCATGTAAGGACGCAAGACCTCGGGGATCGTGATGGTGCCGTCGGCGTTCTGGTAGTTCTCCAGAATAGCGGCCATGGTGCGGCCGGCCGGCAAGCCGGAACCGTTGAGAGTGTGCAGGTAGCGCGAACCCTTGAAGTTCTCGGGGTCGCGATACTTGATGTTGGCGCGGCGAGCCTGGAAGTCACCGCAGTTGGAGCAGGAGCTGATCTCCTTGTAGGCGTTGTAGCTCGGCAGCCAAACCTCGACGTCGTAGGTCTGACGGGCAGAGAAGCCCAAGTCGCCGGTGCACAGGCTAATCACGCGATACGGAAGGCCCAGCTGCTGCAGCAGGTACTCGGCCTCGGCGGTCATGGTCTCGAGCTCCTCGTCGGACTCCTCCGGCTTAGCGAACTTGACCATCTCGACCTTGTCGAACTCGTGCTGACGGATGATGCCGCGGGTGTCGCGACCGGCGGAACCGGCCTCCTCGCGGAAGCAGGGGGTGAAGGCGGTGTAGCGGCGCGGCAGGGTGTCGGCATCGAGGACCTCGCCGGCGTGCAGATTGGTGAGCACGACCTCGGCGGTGGGGATCAGGAAGTTGTCGCCCGAGACATGATAGGCGTCGTCCTCGAACTTGGGCAGCTGGCCCGTGCCGAACATAGTCTGACGCTTGACGACGATAGGCGGCCACCACTCCTTGAAGCCACGGCTGGTGTGCGTATCCAAGAAGAAGTTGATAAGGGCACGCTCCAGGCGGGCGCCGGCGCCACCGAGAACGGTAAAGCGGCTGCCGGAGAGCTTGTTGCCACGCTCGAAGTCGAGGATGTCCAGATCGGTGCCCAGATCCCAGTGCGGCTTAAAGTCGAAGTCGAACTCGCGCGGGGTGCCCCAGCGGCGACGCTCGATGTTCTCGTCCTCGTCCTTACCGTACGGCGTGGCCTCGCAAGGAATGTTGGGCAGGTGAGCCATGAAGTCGTACTGCTCCTGCTCGAGGGCGGTACGACGCTCGGCCAGACTGTCAATCTTCTCGTTGACGGCGCGCACGGCCTCCTTGGCAGCCTCGGCCTCGTCCTTCTTGCCCTCCTTCATCAGGGCGCCGATCTTCTTGGACTCGGCATTACGCGTAGCCTGGAGCTCCTCGACCTCGGTGATGACGGCACGGCGCTCGTCGTCGAGCTCAAAGAACTTCTCGCGATCCCAAGACGTCTGGCGGTTAGCCATGGCGACATCGATGGCATCGGGGTTCTCGCGAACAAACTTGATATCAAGCATTAGATCCTCCGGCGATATACATTCCATTTAGGTTGCAACCTTGTACATGTATGGGCAAGTATATACTTATGAGCGTTTACGACCCAACTCAACTACGCAAGAAGGCACCCAATGGACGCAGTTTTTTCCTTTTTGTTTGGCACCCGCACCGGTTTTGCCATCCTTTTCGCCGGCGGCATCCTGTTATTTGCGATTCTTGCCTTTGTAATGGAGAAGCGTACCCATAAGATGTACGTCGACCGCGGACCCAAGTCCGAGGATGAGGAAGACAGCTTCTGGGACTAACCTGCCAAAAAGGGCCAGGTTTATTTTGGTCGGTTTTATCTGGGCAAACGCAAGCGCCCCGCAACTGGAATTGAGCCAGTTGCGGGGCGCTTTTCGCACATACGACAAAACCGCAGGAAAAACCTGCCAAAATAAACCTGTCCCTAAATGGCAGGTTTTACTGGAGAGTTGCGTCGATTGCCTTGACCAGGGCACTGCGCATGCCGGCATCCTCGAGCGCAACGACGCCCTTGATGGTGGCGCCACCGGGCGAGCATACGGCATCCTTCATCGCCGCAGGATGCTGACCAGTTGAAAGCTGCAACTTTGCCGTACCTAGCACCATCTGGCTCACAATGCGATAGGCATCGGCACGCGGGATACCGTGCTTGACCGCCGCATCGCCCAGGGCCTCGATTGCCATAGCGACAAATGCCGGAGCGCAACCACCCACCGTGCCGCCCACGAACAGCAGGCTCGTATCAAGCTCGACCACCGCACCGAGCTTGCCAAGCAGATCAAGCACCACGGCGCTCTGCTCATCACTAAGCGTGGAAGCCTTCTCGCAAGCGATGACGCCCTCGCCCACCGAAACCGGTGTGTTGGGCACCGTCGAGATATGCGCGACGCCCGGCAGGACCTGCTCCCACTTGGCACTGTCCCAGGTCCAGGCAACCGACAGAACGACCTTTTTGGCAAGAGCATCCTTGAGCGGGGCGAATACCTTCTCGATCATGTACGGTTTGACCGCAGCGACCACGATATCGGATGCGGCGACAACCTCGGCGGCATCGTGGCAGGCGACCATGCCGCGCGCCTCGCAGCGCTCAACCAGTGCGTCGTAGCGACCCGCGCAGGCGCACATGTCGCTCGCAGCTACACCGGCAGCGATCCAGCCATCGGCCATAGCGCTCGCCATATTGCCAAAACCGACAAATCCAATCTTCATATCTCATAGTCCTTTCAGACACATTCCTCAAAACGAAAGGTATTGTCCCACGCCATTGTTTCGTATTGCCGACCTATTTGTGATACGGCTCGCCACGGCTGATCTTGCAGGCGCGGTAGATTTGCTCCAGCAGCACCACGCGCGCCAGGTTATGCGGCAAGGTAATGCGTCCAAAGCTGAGCATCTCGTCGGCGCGGGCGCGCACCTCATCACTCACGCCGTCCGAACCGCCGATTACAAAGGCAATGTCGCTGCTGCCTCGCAGCATAAGATCGTCGAGCCTCGCCGAGAGCTCCTCACTCGAACGCTCCTTGCCCTCGATAGCCAGCAGAATCACATGCGCTCGAGACGGCAGGGCAGCAAGAATCGCCGCCCCCTCCTTGTCACGCGCGGCATCCACACCGCCCGCCTTGGCCGGGTCGATATCGGCCACCTCGCGGATATCCACCTTGGCATAGGCACCTAGGCGCTTGGTGTACTCAGCGCACGCGTCCTTCCAAAAGCGCTCCTTGAGCTTACCGACGCAAACGACGGTGTATTTCACGCGCGTCTACTCCTTCGAATCGTTTTGAACTTTGCCGGCGGTCAGCATCTGCTCGAACATAGAGGCCGACTGCGAAAAGTCGCTCGGCAGCACGACCGTCGAGGTTTTACCCGTGCGAGCGAACTCCGTCATCATCTCGGACCACTGCGTAAACATGAACAGTTGGTTGGCCTCGTCATTGCCGACACCCGTCTCCTGGATGATCTCGAGCGAATCTTTGATACCCAGCGCGATGGCCTTGCGCTGGTTGGCGATGCCCTCGCCCGCCTTTTCCATAGCCTCGGCCTCGGCGGTCGCCTCGGTGACGCGCTTGATGCGGTCGGCCTCAGCGAGCTCCTGTGCCGCAGCGCGCTTGCGCTGGGCGGCGTTGATGTCGTTCATGGAGTTCTCGACCTCGGTCGGCAGTGCGATTTTGGTGATGAGCGTCGACACGAGGGTGAAGCCGTAGGCGGCCATCTGCTCGGAAACGGTAGCGTTGACGTCCTTGGCGATGTCATCCTTCTTGGCAAAGACCTCATCGAGTGTGTAGACGGGAATCGAAGAGCGCAGGGCGTCGGTGATGAAGTCACGCATCTGGTCGACGGGCTCCTGCAGCATGTAGTAGCTCTTGTAGATACCCGAATCTGCCGGGCCAGCACCCATGTCATAGCTCACGTGGTACTGAGCAGAGACCTCGAGGCCGATGGTCACATTATCCTGGGTCTTAACGTCGATACCAAAACCGTTTTTCATGGTGCGCAGACTCACCGTGGCGGCTTTGCGGTCGATCACGGGCACCTTCATGTGGAAGCCCGCGTTGACGATGCGGTTAAACTTGCCCAGACGCTCGATGATCACGGCATGCTGTTGTTCAACGACATAGCAGGCGTTGGGAAGCAGCAGCAACAAAATGATGATGGGAATCAAAAGGCTCGTAAGGGCGGCAATGATACCGGACAACAGCATGGTCTCTCCTCTGATAGGCACACGTTGGCATTAGGATACCCGTCCAAGGAGATTGTGCATAACAAAAAAGCCCCCATTGCTGGGAGCTCTTTCATTTAATGGTGCGGGCGAAAGGACGTCCGCGTATCCGCTGCGCGGATCCGCACCGGCTTCGCCCGCCTGCCGGCGGACTCGCCAGCTCGCTAAAAACGCTCCGCGTTTTCTTTACGCTCGCTCCTTCGCAGGTTCAAGTCCCTGTGATGGGCCCATAACAAAAAAGCCCCCATTGCTGGGAGCTCTTTCATTCAATGGTGCGGGCGAAAGGACTTGAACCTTCATGGGGTTGCCCCCATACGGACCTGAACCGTACGCGTCTGCCAATTCCGCCACGCCCGCGTGCAGGAATTAGAATAACGGAGCGCCACCGCGAACGCAAGAACTATTTTTGAAAAAGTTTGCAGGCATTTTCCCAAGCGGCTTGCGCGATTGTTTCGGCGTCCTCACCTGTGCGATCGACACGGTCGTTAACCAGCGCGTTTGCCGTAATGGAGATCATTGCGGGCTCGCATTCAAGACCGCGGATGGGCTCCGGAGCCATATACGGGCAATCCGTCTCGAACAAAATTCGATCGAGTGGGGTTGCCGCAAATGCCTCGCGCACGTCGTCGTTGCGCTTAAAGGTGGCCGCGCCACCATAGGCGATATAGCAGCCCAGCTCCACAAAGCGCTCCATCGTGGCGCGGTCCTCGCCAAAGCAGTGCAGTACGCAACCGGCCTGGGGCACGTCGACCTCGCGCAACACGTTGTAGGCGTCCACATGCGAGGTGCGCTCCTCGTCCGTATCCTCATGACGCAGATGCAGCTCTACCGGCACATTGCGGCGTACGGCGACCTCGAGTTGGCGCGCCATACAGTCGATCTGCACGTCGTGGGGCGCCGGCGCGATATCGTCGTCGTAATCCATGTGGTAGTCCAGACCGATCTCGCCGATACCGGCGCACAAAGGGTCATCGAGTGCGGCAACGACCTGTGCGTGAACGTCGTCGGTATAGTCCGGCGCGCCATACGGATGCACGCCGGCAAGATACTTGATCTGCGGGATATCCTGCATCGGCAGAATTTCGCGCACGAGCCAGTCGCTATAGTCCGTCACGCTGCGTTTGTCAGCGATGGGGTCGAACATCGTCACCAACAGGTCGACGCCCGCGGCTTTGGCGCGCACGAGCGTCTCGGGCACTTCTTTGCCCCAAAACGAAAGCAGATGCGCATGCGTGTCGGCAAGCGGTGCCAAGGGCACGGGGCAGGCGACCGTCTTCTTTTTCTTGGTAAACGTCACGCGTGCGGCATTAGGCATCATGGATTAGCTCCCGGGCCAGACGGACAAAGTCGGCAACATCAAGCGTCTCGGCGCGCGTGGTGGGTGCGATACCGCAAGCCTCAAAGGCGGCATCGAGCACGTCCTTGGCAAAGCCGTTGGCGCTCATGGAATTGCGGATGGTCTTGCGACGCTGGGCAAATGCAGCATCAATCACGCGGGCCACAAATTCGCGATCGAGTCCTTCGGGCACCACGCCGTCAACACGGTCGATACGCACGACAGCCGAGTCAACGTGCGGCGCCGGCATAAAGCAACGCGGCGGAACCTCAAAGCGACCCGTAACCTGCGCATACAGGCCCAGCTTTGCCGTGTAGCCACCATAGGTCTTGTTACCCGGCACTCCGGCAATACGATCGGCAACCTCCTTTTGAACCATGACGACGGCGCGCTTGAGTGCAGGCATCGTCTGGAAGAACTGCAGGATGATCGTCGCCGCCACGTTATAGGGCAGGTTCGCGACAAACACCGTCGGCTCACCGCCCGCAGCCTGCTCAATCTGCTCCGGACCCACCTTGAGCGCGTCGCCCATGATAAAGCGGAAGTTGGCGTAGTCGGCGGCGTGGGCATCGAGCACCGGCTCGAGCTCGGGGTCGGCCTCGATCGACGTGACACACGCCGCCTCCTGCAGCAGCGCAAGCGTGAGCGTACCAACGCCCGGGCCAACCTCGAGCACGCGCTCATCGCCCGTGAGCTCGGAAAGCTCGCAGATACGCTCGATCACATGATTGTCGATTAGAAAGTTCTGGCCCAGGCGATGCTTGGTCGCAAGGCCAAACTCCTCCAGCAGCTCCCTGGTGGCCGTGGGGTTTGCCAAAGGCGAAGTTGTCATGGTTGCCTCCTTAGCATGATGGCGGCGTCTTGAAACAAAAGGGCATGGACCGTGGCGGCCATGCCCTTACAGCTAAACAGCAAATTGCCGATATGGCGCTCGCGCGGTCTCTACGCCAGACGCGGGAACAGCGGATCGCCCTTCTCGACGGGCTGACCGCCGGCAAGCAGGCCCCAAGTACAAATGCCCTTGAGGTCGTCGCTCGCGGCCTCGCCCTCACAGGACAGGCGGCGCAGGGCCTCGACAGAAGTCTGGGGCATGAGCGGCATCAGCAGGTGAGCGGCAATGCGGATGGCCTCGAGCAGGTTGTAGATCACAAATGCCAGCTCGTCAGCCTTGGCCTCGTCCTTGGCAAGCGCCCAGGGCTCGGAGTCCTCGATGTAGTGGTTGGCGGCATGGATGAGCTCCATGACCTCATCCTTGGCTCCGCCGTAATCGAGCACGTCCATCTTGGCCATGTAGCGCTCGACCAGGCCATCGGCGATCTTTGCCAGCGGGTTGTCGAACGCATCGAACGACGCGGGCTTGGCGGGCGCGCAACCGTCAAAGTACTTGCCGCTCATGTTGAGCGAACGCGAGATAAGGTTGCCCCAGCTGTTGGCCAGGTCGGCGTTGTAGACCTGCTCCATGCGATCGAAGCTGATGGCACCGTCGGTGCCGGGGACGACGTCGGTCATGAAGTAGTAGCGATAGCCCTCGACGCCCAGCATGTCGATAACGTCCTGCGGAGCGATGGCGTTGCCGCGGCTCTTGGACATCTTCTCGGCCTTGCCGGTCTCGGCATTGCGCACGGTCAGGAAGCCGTGGGCAAAGACGTGCTCGGGCAGGGCCTCGCCGATGGCCATGAGCATGGCGGGCCAAATGACGCAGTGGAAGCGGATGATGTCCTTACCCACGATGTGGAACTGCGCGGGCCAGCGATAGGCCAGCTCGGCACGCGCCTCGTCGGTGTCGACACCGTAGCCGACGGCCGTCATATAGTTGAGCAGCGCATCGAACCACACGTAGGTCACGTGACCCTCGTCAAACGGGACCTGAATGCCCCAGTCAAAGCTCGTACGGCTCACGGAAAGGTCATTAAGGCCGCCCTCGACAAAGCTACGTACCTCGTTCATGCGGAACGCAGGCTCGACAAAGTCGGGGTGCTCGTCGTAAAGCTTGAGCAGCTTATCCTGGAAAGCGGAAAGCTTAAAGAAGTAGGACTCCTCCTGCACGCGCTCAAGCGGACGGTGGCAGTCGGGGCACAGGTGCTGGCCGACGCTGCCGTACTCCTCGTCGCCCTTCTGGACCTGCGTATCGGTAAAGTAGGTCTCGTCAGGCACGCAATACCAGCCGTCGTAGCTGCCCTTATACAGGTAGCCGGACTCCTTCATGCGCTCCCACAGGTACTGCACGGCATGGTGCTGGCGCGGCTCGGTGGTGCGGATGAAGTCATCATTGGAAATCTCGAGCTTGCTCCAAAGCTCCTTGAAGTGCGGAGCCTGGCTATCGGTCCACTCCTGCGGCGTCATGTTGTGCTTGGCTGCGGCCTCGGCGACCTTCTCGCCGTGCTCGTCCATGCCGGTCAGGAACTTGACGTTATAGCCGGCGGAGCGACGATAGCGAGCCTGAACGTCGGCGATGATGGTGGAATAAGCCGTGCCCAGGTGCGGATCGGCGTTGACGTAGTAGATGGGCGTCGTGATAAAGAACGAAGGCTTGCTTTGATCCATGGGGTTTGTCCTCCAGAAAAACGTTGCATACAGGGGATGATTCTAGCGCAAGGGCTGGATATCCTCCATCTATTGCATATCGAGCACCATGGCATAGACATCGCGCTTGCGGCGCGAATACTTCTGAGACAGGCGCTTGGCCACCGCAGAGGCGGGCTCCCCCTCCTCGAGCGCGGCGCGGATATCCTCGCGCAGGGCCTCGTCGGGATCCGCTGCCGCGGCGCCAACCGGCACGATACCGGCCTCCTCATCCTCGCTCGGCGGCGCGATGACCAGCGCAATCTCGCCCTTTACCTCGCCGCGAGCACGCAGCTCCTCGGCAAGCTGAGCAGCGGGCCCGCGCAAGACCTCCTCGTGCAGCTTGGTGAGTTCGCGGCAGACGGCAACCTCACGCTGGGGAAAGACCTCCGCCACGGCCTCGAGCGTCGCCACGATGCGATGTGGAGACTCGTAGAAGATGAGCGCGCCGGGCACCACGGCAAGGCGCTGCAGTCGGCGCACGCGGTCGCCGTGCTTGCGACCCAAAAAGCCTTCGAAGAAGAAATGCTCGCAGGGAATGCCGGACGAAACAAGCGCCGTGACGCAAGCAGAGGGCCCGGGAATAACTTCGACGGGCACATCGGCCTCACGCGCCGCCTCAACTAGCGCCTGGCCGGGATCGGACACGCTCGGCATGCCGGCGTCCGAGGCAAAGGCGAGGGTCTCCCCCGCCAGCAGACGGTCGACTAGGCCGGCGGCGCGGCTGGCGATCACATTCTCGTCGCAACGGACAAGCGGCTTGGAAATGCCCAGGTGCATCAGCAGCTTTGACGTCACACGCGTGTCTTCGCAGCAGATGGCATCGGCGGCGGCAAACGCCTCGCCAACGCGCGGGGACAGGTCGCCCAGGTTGCCGATGGGCGTGCCGACCACATAGAGTTTGCCCGTATGGGCGCTGTTTTGCGTCATATCAACCTATTCAATCATGCCGCGCTCGAGCGTACCGAGCGCCGCGCGGGCGTCCCATGCTGCAATGCGCTTCTCGGTCTTCCACGTTTGGAAGAACCAACCGGCAGCCGGCGCAAACGAAGCCAGCTGATTGGCGATAAACACGCGCTCGTAGGCATTGCGGCCCTCGGGCGTAACCGACGAGTTGGCAAAGATCGCCGCGCCCGACCATTCGCCCACCAGCACGGGGAACCCAGTCGAAATCGCTTCTTTGAGCTCGCGCTTGTTGCGCGAAATCGCCGTCGTCAGCCCGCGGGGGCTCGTGATATCGAGCGCATGCTCGTCACGGTAATGGTACAGGTGAAGGTCCATGTAGACGTTCTTATACTTGGCGCCGCGCATAAAATGCTTCCACTCGCTGGGATGCCCCGACGACGAGAAGACGACGATCTTATCCTCGGGCATATATGAACGGACGAGCTCATAGGCATCGCGATAGAAGTTGCGCAGGTAGTGCGCCGGAATGCCATCCGTCATGGTGAAGAGGCTCTTGCGGACACTCATCTGCGGCGTATCCAGCAGCTCAATGCCCAGCAGGCTCTCGGCCTCGCCGTAGCGATCGGCCAGGCGCTCGAGCACGTCGAGCGCAACATGACGGCCGTTGGTGGACGAATGCCACTCGGCAACAGCCTCCGGCGTGGCGGGCGAATCATTGGAATCGCCCTGGCCACCGGGCACAGTTGCTAGATCAAGCAGCACGCGGATGTCGTACTTGGCAGCCCACTCAATCGCACGGTCAATGTAGTCGACAACCGAGATGTAGGACGCATCGGACTCCTGCGAGCCAAAGGCATACCAGGGCACCGGCAGACGCACGGCATTGAGACCGATCTGCGCCATGCGACGGAAATCGTCCTCGCTCACAAACGTCTCGTAATGACGGCGCATGCGCTCGTTATAGGCGGCGGTGCCCATGGCCTCCTGCAGCTCGGCCGCGTTGGATGCACCGGTCGCCGCGTATAGCGACGGGGTCACCCAAGGCTCGGGAATAAACCAGCCAGAGAGATTAACGCCGAGTATCCTCTCCATCACTGCCCCCTTCGGATCGTGCAGGCCGAGCCTGCATCGTATTGCATAGGAAAAGTATCGTTTTGAGTATACCCGCGCGTGCGGACAGACGACCGAACGGTCTGTAAAGTGGCGCAAAAGCGGGAGGAATGTCTGAGCGGGCGGGCCCGAGATGTGCACGCACGTCGGAAGTAAGCGCCGGAAAGCGCATCCCACTCTGAAGCCAAATTCCGGGACGCAATTTCCGCAGAGCCCTCAATAAAAGAAAAGGACCCCTTTGCAGAGGTCCTAGTCAATTCAAGGTGGCGGGGAAGGGAATCGAACCCCTGACACGAGGATTTTCAGTCCTCTGCTCTACCAACTGAGCTACCCAGCCATTTGAGGTGTGCCTTGTTTCAAGGCTTGATTAGTATAACCAAGGACGCGTTCCGGTCAACCGAGAATTTTAAAAAAGTTTTTGAGCACAGCCTCGGTTCTATAAATCGGCACGTCAGAGGCATCAGCCGGCAGCAAGAAGTTTTTCACTCAGAGCCGCACGGGCAAACTCACTTGGCGTCATCCCCTCGGCAGCCGCCCGTCGACGAATGGCCTCCTTCATTCCCAGAGGAATCTTGACCGACAGCGTTGCCGTCCCCTCACCTGAGAGCGGGGGCCGTCCATGCACGATCCCACCAACGGTGTGTTCGCCATCCGGAAACTCTCCGCGCTCGTACGACTCGCACCACGCGTCAATCATTTCATCCGTTACAACCTGACCATTAGCGGCCGTATACGTCTTGCCCATCATCGACCCCTTTGCCGAGCCTGTTCAATCTCCTGCCAAAATTTCTTCTGGACTGGAGGCAAGGCATGAATGATAAGCCACCCACGGACAAGCTCGACCGCGACAAGCTCCACGCTTCGTCCGTCTGGGAGCCATCCAATCGCAAGCCATCTCGGCGGCTCGTCCTTCGACTCGCGACGAATGCACTCAGTAACCGCAAGCCAAGCGCTAAGCACCTGCTTTTCCGTCAGGTGCTTTTTAGCGTTGGGATGGATCTCAACATCCATGCATCTTCTCCTCCATCTTACCCAATTTCGTATGACGAAAGTCCACTGTCGCCAATTCTTAAGCCGGCACGCGTTGGAGAGCAGGGGTCGAAACAATGATTGAAGGACGCTCTAGTACGGCCCAGGCGCCGGGGCAGGAGCACATACACCAGGGACGTACGTTTTCGTAGCGCGCGAGGATGTTGCCGCTACGGTCGATAAAGGCGATGTCGATGGGATAGGCCATTAAGCAGGTGTGAACCGAGGAGCAGCGCGGAAACGCCATAACAAGCGGCAGTCCGCTGGCGGCAATCGGCCGCCGTCCCAGCATGCCGCGCAGACGCACGGTAAACGACTCCGCCACCACAAACTCGGCCGGCGTCCAGCCCAACCTGTTGAGCGCCCGCGCGTAGGCGATATAGGACGAAACCGCAGTCACATGACCACCCCCGGACGCCATGGATCGACCGTCACCGCGCGTTCATGCGCGAGCACGGCCGGCGCCCCCAGGGAAACGCCGGCGATGCTCAGCGAACTCGGCCATGGCTCGTAGTGCATGGTGCAGGTATAGGTCCTAAACGTGCCAGAAAGAGAGAGCAGGCTACCATCCGATGACGCCGCGCCTTGCTCGCTCGAGACCTCGACCTGCAGGTCATATCCCTCCATGGCATCCTGAATCTGAGCTTGAACAGTCGCGGAAGCGTCAATGGAGCTCTCGTCACCCTCCCCGCCCGGCGCCACAGCGTGCGCCAGCACGATGTCGGGCACCACGCGGTCGAAGCGCGCGACCGCGCCGGCAAAGATCATGACGTTGTACGCGATGAGAGCCAGCACGAGCAGGACAGGCGTGACCATGGCCATCTCGACCGTCGCCTGGGCACGCTCCTCGCGAAAGCCCGTGCGAATGCCCATTACGACCCACCGCCAAAAGCACCCACCAGCGTGGCAACATCGACAGTGAGCGGGATGGAGCCGCCGCCGGGCAGCGGGATCTCCGCAAGTGTGAATATCGCGCCGCTGATGGTGCGCTCGACGTGATATTCCAAGGCCTCGCAAAGCGCCTTGGGGTCAGTCACGCCCAAGGGGATTTTTCGCAGGGTATCTTGAGCTTTGGAGATGCCCGCGATATCGGACCCCGGACTTTTGATGACATTGGCGGTATCGGTCAGCACCGGTTTTCGCAGACGCAAATCGCACGGTTCGAGCCCCAGCGCCGCCACGGAGAACGAAACGGTGTCACCGAGCCAGGACGCGATGGAGCCCAGCGCGCCGCTACTCCCTCCCAAGCCACCGATCAGCTCTCCCATAAGCTCGTCGGCCGCACCCTGGATGTCTCCGTACCCCACAAGTAGGCGGCCCCAAACATCCATAACGCCATCGAGCACGCCGGCAACGCCGCCCGAACGCTCCTCCAGTGTCGAGAAAAACCGCGAGAGAACGTTATTTTGTGCCGTCGCATCATCGGGCGCGAGCACTGCAGCAGAAATTGCACCACGATCGCCAAGCTCAACTGCCGTGTTAAACGAAGAGTTGAGCTCGTCGGGACTGGAGATGGCGCCCGAGACCGCAAAGGCGACCACGCCGTTGCGACCAGGCGGGGCGATGCGCGGGCGCTCACCCGAAAGCTCTTTGATGGCGGTATCGAACGCATTGCCCGCACGGTCGGCTTCGTCCTCGGTTTGACGCTCGAGTTCGAGTTCCTTGTTGCGACAGTCGACGTAGTCCTCCAGGGCGTCTTTAAACTTGTCAAAGTGATACTCGAAGCCGTTTTCGATAGAGGTTGAAGGCGCCGCAACAGCACCAAGCGACGAAACGCCAAAATGGCATTTGCTGCATTTATCTTGCCCATCGTAATCGGCAACCGAAGCAAATCCGCTCGGCGTTCCTTTCTTATAGTTAGGGCAGGTCGTCCCGTAATGCAGATACGCCTTGTCATCGTTCACGCTAGTCGGCCACACCGCATCGGTATAGAGTTCCGTCGCCCGGACCTCATCAGAGTTGCGCGGCAGCAGCGGAATATAGGAGGAGACCCTGTCTCCGTTCTCGGTTATATATGCCCGATCGACCTCCGCGCTCGCATAGGTATAAAACGCCTTACGCGCCGCAGACTCCGCCTTCATCTCGACACTCGAGCCTTGGGGCTTCTCGTTTGCCAGACGCCAATGGTAGTAGTCCTTCGAGCGATCGAGCGCCACTTGCGGTTCCCACGTAACGCTCGAAGCGTAATGCGGATTTTGAACACCAGAGAGATCCGTCAGGCTTTTCGCACGCTCCCACATGCAAGAACAGCTGCTAACCGAGCCCTTGTCAGACCCACCACAATCCGCCAGCCAGGCGCGCTCCTTTGCCTTCGCCGTCTCCTCCGAGGCCTTCCGCAGCTCCTCGGCCGCACGCTCTAAATCATCTGATGTGTCTTTAATGGTATCGGTCGAGATCTCGGACCCTTTGAGCGCAGCGAAGTCCGACTCGGATGTCCTGGGCACGGCAAGCGCCGTGCCGGTATAGGTCACACTATCGGTATCCTGCGCCGACACCGCCTGCGTGGCACGTGCGGCGATCAGATACGGCAGAGCCGTCTCGATTTTCTGTAAGCCTTCCGATGCGCTTTTGGCAAACTTATTGCGCGTTTTAATGATCTCAATCCCGGTGTCGACCATATTGCCGGCAACTGGTTCGGCACCTGGGATGAGAATGGCAACCAGGCCCGTCCCGATTGTGGCAAACCCCGCTAGCCCCAGACTCAAGATGCTCGCATCAACCACCGTGGCAGCCGTGTGATAGGACGACACCACGTTGGCACCCGCCAACGCGCCGCTATCGGCCGCCACCTGGGTATCCCCGGCACGCGACATGCTCCATATCGCCGCGGTCGACGAAAACAACAACGTGAGCACCACTAGGATGACCACGGCAGAAGAAAGCGTGGTGTAGGCACCGTCTTCGATAAACAGGTCGATACCGGCTCGACCCATAAAGCCGCCTCGCTTGCGATGGCAGCTCGGACGGCGCGTCAAAACGCGTCTAGACCAGAAACGCTTAATCCCATGCAGCAATCCACGAATCATAATCTCCCTCCAGCCATTCGGGACGTGATTGATACGAGACATCGACCTTGAGCTCAACGTAGCCGCCCTCGGCGGTACCACCCATAACCTGCGCAAACGCACCGATCACAGGCAACGGCTTGACCTCGCCGGAAACGGACACGGACGAGACGCCGCCCGCATCGGCCCGGCTAAGCTCGACATCCCACGACAACGGCCCGCCGGCATGAAAGATCGAAACGTTGGGCACTGCGGCAAGCCGGCGGAGGGTGAACTCCTTAAGATCGTCGTCCTCCGCCGTCGTCGTGGTCATGAGCCGCGCGGTCTCGGCGGCGGCAGACTCCATGACCGCGCGCGTATAAAGCAGGCACACCGGTTGCAGTGCGAGAAGGATGAGCGTCAGAAACGTCGGCAGCAAAAAAGCGGCCTCGACCGTAGACTGCGCCCGGTCCTCGCGCGCGATATCAATACAACGCGATGTCCTTAGCGCCCGCAGCGGCGTCGATAACCGACGTCGAGGCAACGCCATGGGATGCCGCCCGCTCAACCAGCGCCGCCAAGCGTCCATCGGTGCCAGCACGCCAAAGTCCCACAATCGCCAGCACGATCGATAACAGCGCCACCGTGACGATGGCGTATTCGACCGTCGCCTGGGCAGATTCCTCACGCAGAATGCCATGCATTTCACGATCCCTCCTTTGAGCTTATTGTTTGCGGGACCAGACGCACGGCGCGCAGACGACACGAAGCATCGCCAGCATCCGCGGCAACCGTCACCATATCGACCCAGCCGCGCCCATCGCGCACGATGGCGCCCCATACGTTGCCCTTAATATCGAGATAGCCGCTCAGGGCGAGCTGGGCCGTTGGCACCTCGCGGTAGGCGCGTAACATATCCGCCGCTGCCTCGGTCATCGGTCGGTCCTCGGACCATGCAAGCCGGACCGCAATCGCGTTGTCCTCAGGTGAATCCGTCGCAGTGCCAGACCGCTTGTCGAGCGTCCGCAGAAAGGTTTGCGCCGTGACAGCGACATCCGAATCGTCCGCATCTCGCATCTCATCTTTTTGAGACGCCACCGCCGAATCTGAGTCCGAATCGAAGGCGGCCCCAGGACGCTGCTGCCGCGCGGCGTTAAGCCCCCAAAGCACCGCCGCTATCGCCACGGTCAGGCAAGCAAACACCAGCAGCACCCCGATGGGGCGCTCGCCCTCTACAGGCTGTTGATGCCCTCGCTGATAGCGTTCCATAGATCTTGGACCTTGCCCTTAAATGCGACAATGGCAATGATGGCGATCACCACGAGCACGCCGACCAAGATGGCGTATTCGGTGGTGCCCTGCGCACTCTCCTCCTGCAGTAGCTCCCCGGCATGCTGGCGAGCGCGAATTGACTGGCAAACAGCCCAGCTCCAGACCTTGCCAGCAACGTCAGTCATCGTGTTCATGTATTCCTCCCTACATCATCCCGCCTGCTCCCAACAGCGGGCCCAATATGGACAGAAGCAACGCCGGCAAGATGAGTGTGCCGGTGGGAATCAGCAGCTTGACGGGCGCACGCTCGATCTCGCGCTCGACCGCGGCGCGATGAGCCGCACGGATCTCGCGACTTTGAGCGGCCAGTGTCTCGGCAAGTGGGGCACCCAGGGCGAGCGCCTGTCCCACCGTGATGGCAAAGGTCTCGAGCGCTCGCACGTCCAGGTCGCGCGCGGCGGCCAACAACTCGTCCTCACGCGTGCCCACGCCCACCTGCCACGCCATGCAGGCCCGCTCAAGTCGAAGAGCCAGCACTGACCGGCGGTTGGCGCAGAAAATCTCAAGCGCCGCATCAAACGAAAGACCGGCCGAAAGACCCAAGCGCACAACATCGATCATCTCGGACACTTCGCCGAGCGACACTCGCGCCGGGCCGCCCGCTCCAACCGCGCCCTTCATTCGCGCGGTCAGAGCATCGACCACCGAGCGACCCGCGGCAGCGACCAGCACCGCCTCGCGCTTGCAGGCCTCTGCGATCTTGCGTGCATCCGCCCGATCCAAACCCGTCGCGACAAATACACTCAGAGCGCACAGGCAAGCCGCAACTGCAACCGGGGCGCTCATAGCTCCACCCGCATAATGCGCCTGATAACCACCAGGGCAACGGCGTTGAGGGCAAGACCCAGCACCACAGCGCCCGCGCCGGCAGGCGTCGCAAGACCGCGACGAAAATCTGCCGAAAGCAGCGCCAACACCGCGCACATGCCCGTCGGCATCGCCGCGACCATATGCGCAGACATGCGAGCCTGCGACGTCTTAACATCCAGGCGGCGCTTGAGCTCAATGCGCTCCCCCACCATGCTCGACGCCTCGGACAGTAAGTCGGCAAGCGGAGCACCGGTGCGCTGAGACACCTTAAGCGCCAAGGTCACAAGCGAAAGGCCAGGGGCGTCGATGCGCACGAGCAAGTCATCGAGCGCGTCGGTCGCCGAGATGCCGCAATCGATTGCCGCCGCCACCCGCAAAAACTCGGTATGCACCGGTTCTTGCGCATGAGCGCCCACAAAGCGCATGCCCTGGGCCAGTGAATGTCCCGAGGCAAGCGACATGGAAAGTGCGGTAAACGCCTCGGGCATGGCCTCTTCTGCATCGTGTTGCTCGCGCCGGCTCTCAAAGCCATCCCGAGCGGCGCCAACGGCAAACGGAGCAACAAGTCCCAAGGCAAATCCGAGGGGCGATAACGACACCATCGTTAGTAAAATGCAGCAGACACCGCTCGAGAGCAGCAGAAACGCCAAACGCCCCGAAGCATCTTCGATCACGAGGCCAAGGCGATGCGCCGGAGCCAGCGATGCCCACGAACGGGCGATCTTTTTCAGCAGATCGTTTTCCACCAGCTCACGCGGCAGTTTCTCTGCCACCGTCTCGAGCGCCTGACGCGCCAGCTCCGCCGGCGGCACCTGCGGCACACGAGGTTCCGCCCCGCACGCCGTCGCGACAGAAAACCCTGCCAAACCCCCTACGACGAGGGGCACAGCGACCTCCATTCGTCCACCTCCTCTTGTGTGAGCGTCCCCGACCGCAGGCCTTCTGCGATAAACGGCGGCTCGCGGTCAAGCGTCCAGGTGCGCTCGGCGGCATCGAAAGTCACATAGCGCTCGAGCTCTACGCCGCCCGACGCGGCGCGACGCACTCCCGAATACGAGGAGACGAAGCGCCTGCCATCGGCGTGGCGCTCAGACATCACGATGCCGTCGAGCGCCATGGCAATCTGCTCCTCGATGAGCTCGCTCGGCAGATCGATGCCATAACGTGCAAGCAACGTCAGACGCACCACGGTCTCCTGTTCTGAGCCCGCATGAAGTGTGGTGAGCGACCCGTCGTGGCCCGTGTTCATGGCCTGCAACATGTCGCAGCACTCGGCACCACGCACCTCGCCCACCACGATGCGGTCGGGGCGCATGCGCAGGGCATTAGTTACTAGGTCGCGAATCGTCACCGCACCCTCACCCTCAATTGAAGCCTCGCGCGCCTCTAGGCGCACCACGTGCGGATGATGCGCAAACTTGAGCTCGGCAGAGTCCTCGATCGTCACGATGCGCTCGCCGGTGGAAATCTCGCATGACAACGCGTTGAGCAGGGTGGTCTTACCAGATCCCGTGCCTCCCGCAACCGCCAGGTCCTGTCGCAGCGACACCGCGCACGACAGCAGCTGCGCATACCAAAGCGGCAGCGACCCCAGCCCCACAAGCTCGTCCAGTGAGCAGATGCGGTCCGAGAACTTTCGGATGGTGAGAATCGGTCCGTCAATCGCCACAGGCGGAATCACCGCGTTGACGCGATAGCCCGTTTTGAGGCGGGCGTTGACGATGGGGCTGCGTTCGTCGATACGGCGGCCAAGTGGCGAGATGATGCGGTCGATAAGCACACGGATCTGCTCATCATCCTCAAACGCATGCTCGATGGGGTACAAGACGCCGCCGCGTTCAAAGAAAGCCGAGCGGCAGCCGTTGATCATGATCTCGGTAACGGTGTCGTCCTCGATGAGCGGCTGCAACGGCCCCAAGCCCACCACGTCATCCAAAATCTCGTCGATGATGGTCTCGCGCTCGGGCGTCGCGAGATCGGTCGGTTCCTCAACATTGAGCGCCGCCTCCACCGCGGGACGCAATTCCGAGCGGGCAAGTGCCGGGTCGATATAGGCGCTGATACGCGCCACTTCGTCGTAACCCATGCGGTCCATCACGGCGCGCTTGGTGCGTCGTTTCACCGCGCGGCGACGCCCCGCATCTACAGGCGCTGCCGCCGCTGCAGCGCCGGCAGCCTTAATCCTCGTTTGCAGACTCATCGCTGATCACCCTCGCGCGACCAGGGAAGGCGGATACGCGGGCGCTCGGTACGCGTTGCACGGTCGGCGACCATATCGCTCCAAGGGCCGACGGCGCACCCCAGTTCCACGAGCATCTCGCGCGTAGCCTCGCGCACGCTGGTCGCAAAAGCGCTGGTCTGCCCCACTGCCTCGTCAGCGCGTCCAAACGCCATGAGCGCGGCGAGATCCTGCCCGCCATCGGCGATATGAATCTTGGAGCTCAACGCACAGGCAATCTCAAAGCGCATGGCGACGTCCTCGTCTGCCCCGCGCGCACCGAACCGGTTGAACACGGCGCTCATGCGCGTGCGCGGCACACCCACTCGACTTGCCAGTTCAATGACGCGCGACGCCGATGTCGCGGACGACACCGCCGCATCGCCAACGACCAGGCAGCGGTCGCTCGCCGCCACCGCAGCCGCCACGGCATCACCCCAAAAGACCGAGGTGTCGACAAAGACCACGTCGGATTCGCGACGCAGAACATCAAGCAGTAGCTCCACCGGACGTGCCATGAGCTCGGCTTGCTCGGGCGCCGCGACGGGACCCCAGAGCGTAACGCCCGGCGCCACGCGCATCGATGCGGCTACGATATCTGGCTCGGCGAGGACGCCCGCCGCCGACGGCTCGATAAGTGCCGCCATATCGCGCGGAGCATCGACGCCTAACAAGTCGTAAAGGTTTCCAAACATCAGGTCCAGGTCGAGCACGGCGGCACGCAAGCCCAACAGCGACGATGTGTGTGCCATGGTGGCAACGATCGTCGACTTGCCGCAACCGCCCGAACCCGAAATGGCGCAGATGACCGGAGCTCGGTGCGGCGAAGCGGCAGCGTCTGCCGGCGGCATCGGAGGCGGCGGGGCGGGCGTCGGCGGCAGCGTCCCCGTCTCCCCCGCCGCAACCACACGCTGCGTCCAAGCCGGCATGGCAGCTTGTTCGGTCTGCGAGGCAGGCTCGTTCTGCACAATCTGCTCATGCTGCATCAGCGACAACTCGCCGCACCCGGCAAAGCCCTCAACTTCGTCGAGTTCATCCGCCAGATTCACGCCGTGCACGTATCCCAAATCTACAGCCGGGGAGTCGCCAGCATGCTGCGCCGGCCCTCCAGCGTCATCGTATACAAGGGGGTTCCGGGGGCGCCGACCATGCTCGGCTTCCGCTTTTCCATAATCATCAACACGCGGGCCTCTTGTAGCGCGAGGCGCCCCGGGTTCCCTATCAACAAAAGCATCGGGCTCAATCGTCATGCACCGATCGGAATCAACCGCTCCCTCGCCCGCGCGCCCGTTGCCGCATATACTGTGCGCAGCGATGACCTCGGTCGCCCCTGCGCGAAACAGCCCCTCGATATCCGACGGATCGAGTGCTTCTATCAACACGACCACGCGACTCACGCGGCCTTCGGCCGTCAGGCGCGCAACAGTCTTGCGCACATCTTCGGTATCGAACAGAGACGCCGCGATGATGGCAGCCCCGCGGCGCGACGGAAACGCCCGCGCCATGGAAATCAGCCCGTCCAGGTCACCCACGCGAAGCACCTGTGCACCCGCATCACGGCCCTCGACTTCCCGCTGCAACAGCCCGTAATCGCCGCACGCGCAGCACGCAAGCCAGATCGCCTTCATCACTCGTCGCCTCCGCTCTTTTTGCCGCGCGCCGTGGCGGGAATCGTCAAGCTGACCGTTCCCTTGCCCGAGGCTCCCAGCAGTTCCTTGACGTCTTCGGGGTCAGCCGCCAGCGTCACCCATTCGATCTTGCCCTCGCGCGTGGCACCGGAATCCTCACTGGTATCGATCACGTGCGCGCCGCACAGTCGATCGGTTACGCCATCTTTTTGCACGTACACGTCCACATAGCTGCCCACGCCCGTGGCACCGCCGACCGAGTGCTCGGCATCGACCGCCACCGAAACGGCGACCTTGCCCTTAGGCACCTCGAGCTTGTGGCTCTCGGCCTTGGTGTAGACATTGCAGATCACGGCGTTTTTGGGAATACGCGAAGTCGTCACGTCGCCGCGCACCTGGCGCAGCTCGGTCGCCGCGTCACGCGGCAGCAGGCTCGTCAGCCATTCCTGGGTTATGACATTGGTCTCATCGAGGGTCTCGCCCACATCGATATCGCGCGCCGCGACGCATACCTCGACGCGATCGCCACCGTACTTGGCCAAGGTCTCAGCCTGGACCTGTTCGGCTTGCGAGCGGATCGACGAGCCGTAAACCATGCAGAGCAGAGCAGCGAGCACGCCCGCGACCAGACTGATGGCGATGCGCTTGCTCTTGTTCACGGCCGCTCCTCTCATGGCAGTGCCGGGCGAATGCCCGTACCACCATTGTCTGGGCGGTCAGAGTGCAAAGCGGCGCAATCGCGATCTTGGTTTTCGATGTCAAACCAATCGCCGACCAAAAGCTGACCAGCCCGTCAAGCTCATGGCAAGGTTTTGGTCAGCACGTCAGCAAACTGCATGTTTCGAGGCTTTTTCGCAGCAAAAAAGCCGTCTCCCGAACAGTTGGGAGACGGCTGTCATAGGAAAAATCAATTAC
Source organism: uncultured Collinsella sp. (assembly GCA_900541725.1). Classification (GTDB taxonomy): domain Bacteria; phylum Actinomycetota; class Coriobacteriia; order Coriobacteriales; family Coriobacteriaceae; genus Collinsella. Next base: position 34,403 of record UQLB01000007.1, read on the forward strand.
AGATGAACATCGGGATCGAGTATTTGAGCGCTCACGCGCATGGATGACGCCAGGTTTTGGAACGTTTCCAGCCGCAGGCTGTCGATCTGCCCGGCGTCCTCGGCCTCGCGAACGGCGCAGCCCGGCTCATGGGTATGTGTGCAATCGCCAAACCGGCATGCGCGCGATGCCTCGACAATCTCGGGGAAGGCGCGCGCCAGACCCCGCTCGTGACCCACGAGCGGTAGACTGCGCAGGCCCGGGGCATCGGCGATCACGCCGGCGTCGCCCGGCAGCGCCACCATCACGCGCGCGACGGTAGTGTGACGGCCCTGGTCGTCGCGTTCGCGCACACCGCCGGTCGCCAACGCATCGTGGCCCAGCAGTGCATTGAGCAGCGTCGACTTGCCGGCACCCGACTCGCCCAGAATCATGGCGCAGCTCCCGGCAGGCACGCAGGCACGGACCTCGTCCAGGCCGCGGCCCTCGGCAGAGGACGTCACGATCACGCGCACGTCCGGACCCACCAGGCGGCGCACGCGGTCCAGATCGCGCTCGAGCTCCTCGGCATCGCAGCGGTCAGCTTTGGTAAGCACCACCACCGGCTCGGCATCGCAGTCAAGCGCCAACACCAGCGAGCGCGCCACGCGGTCGAGCAGTACCTCGCCGGCACCGAGCGCCTGCACGATTAGCACGCTATCCACGTTGGAGCAGAGCACCTGGCGCTCTCCGCGGGCACGGCCGCGCCAACGCTCAAAGCTCGTACGGCGCGGCAGCACGCACTCAATCACGCCCATATCGTGCCCGGGAGCGCGGCGCACCGCCACACGGTCGCCCACGGCAGGCAGCAGGACCTCGTCCTCGCCGCGCGACTTGGCAAACCCCACGGCATGCTCGGCGCGAAAGGTGTCGTCGGCAGTGGCCACCAGCGGAAACCCGCGATCCAGGCGAATAACGGCACCCAGCTGCATCTGCTCGGGCTCCTCGGCATGTGCGCAGAAATCATCAAAGGCAGTCTGCTGGGCTTCATCGACCGGCAGGTCATCAAACGCCGGAACGTCCTGCAGCGCGTCAAGCCCCGGCACGCTTGCCAGCAGCTCCTCAGCAGATACGGGAGCCTCGGTCGCGAGCTTCCGACGACGATCACGCTTAGCCCGCGCCCCCGTCGTCTTTTTCTTCGCCTTAGCCTTAGCCTTGCCCACAAGCGCCTCCCAGCACCACAAATCACAACTGAGCAGGTATTTTACCCACAAAAAAGAGTCGGTCGAGCAATTGCTCGACCGACTCACACACTTTCCCTCAGCTTATGGTCCCGAGAGGTTATCCGAAGGCCCGACCGCCGGGAGGGATTTCTTCTGAGCGATCCCGCAGCGCGAAGCGCGAGGACCAGCGAAGAAGAAACCCCGCAGGCGGTCGGGCCGGTGGGAAGGATGGCCTTTCGACCTACTCTTTCTCGACCGCGCGCATGATCGCCTTGTAGATCTCCATCAGCGGGATGATCAGGAAGGCCAGACCCAGCGCGGCAAGAACGCCCTTGAGCTCAAGCGTCACAGGGCCGAAGAACATCTCGGCAAGCGTCGGCTGCACGGTCACGATCACCGTCAGCACCAGTGCCAGCGCGGCAGAAGCCCACAGCCACTTGTTCTGCTTCTTCATGGTGAACAGCGACGCACGACGGCTGCGCATATTGAAGCAGTGGAAAATCTCGACCATGTTGAGCGTGATGAACGCCATCATCACGCCTTCCTCGTCGGCATTGCCGGCGATCATATCGGCGATGTGGATGTAGCCCATGTCAAAGTACACGCCCACAAAGAAGCTCGCCAGCACCAGCACGGTGATGATCAGACCCTGGACCACGCAGTCCAGGCCCATATGACCGGCAAAGACACCGTCCTTGGCGTTGCGCGGCTTGCGCTTCATGATGTCGCCCTCGGCATCCTCCATGCCCAGCGCGAGCGCGGGGAAGCAGTCGGTGACCAGGTTCACCCACAGCAGCTGCACCGGCTGAAAGATGGTAAAGCCGATGAGCGTGGCGATAAACACCGAGAACACCTCGGCAAGGTTGGCCGAAAGCAGGAACTGGATGACCTTGCGGATGTTGTCGTAGATGCGACGGCCCTCTTCGCAGGCACCGATGATGGTGGCGAAGTTGTCGTCGGCGAGCACCATGTCGGCAACGTTCTTGGTGACGTCGGTACCGGTGATGCCCATGCCCACGCCGATGTCGGCACGCTTGATGGACGGGGCGTCGTTGACGCCGTCGCCCGTCATGGCCACGATCTGGTCGCGCGACTTCCAAGCCTCGACGATGCGGGTCTTATGCTCGGGCTGAACGCGGGCGTACACGCCGTAGTCCTCGATGTGCGCGTCGAGCTCCTCGTCGCTCATGCGATCGAGGTCGGCACCGGTGATGGCATGGCTGCGATCGGTGACGATGCCCAGCTGCTTGGCGATGGCCACGGCGGTGTCGATGTGGTCGCCCGTAATCATGACGGTGCGGATACCGGCGTCGTGCGCCTCGCGGATGGCGTCGGCGACCTCGGGGCGGACCGGGTCAATCATGCCGGACAGGCCGCAGAAGACCAGGTCATGCTCGAGCGCGGCGGGGCTGCAGTCGGCCGGGACCTCGGTGTAGGTGCGGCTCGCCAGCGCCAGCACGCGCAGGGCCTCGTCGGCCATGGCCTTGTTGGCGGCCACGAGCTCGGCGCGACGCTCCTCGGTCAGGGGGACAACCTTGTCGCCCTCGTAGATATGGGTACACAGGCCGATCACCACGTCGGGCGCGCCCTTGGTGTACTGCTCGTACTCGCCGTCCAGGGTCTCGACGACCACGGACATCATCTTGCGGCCCGAGTCAAACGGGGCCTCGCCCACGCGCGGATGCTCGGCAGTCAGGCCAGTGAGCCCCGCCTTGCCGGCATCGTTGACGAGCGCACACTCGGTCGGCTCACCCACAGCCTCGCCCAGTTCCTCGTCCCACTGGGCGTCGGAGCACAGAGCCATGCCGGCCAGGAACTTCTCCTTAGGCGCAGCGAGCTCGTGCTTGACGACGGTCATCTTGTTCTGGGTGAGGGTACCGGTCTTGTCGGAGCAGATGGTCTGTGTGCAGCCAAGGGTCTCGACGGCGGAAAGCTTGCGGATGATTGCCTGGCGCTTGGCCATCTTGGTCACGCCAAGCGACAGCACGATGGTCACGACGGCGACCAGGCCCTCGGGGATGGCAGCGACGGCGAGCGAGACGGCGACCATAAAGGTATCGAGCAAGGCTGTCGGGTCGGTGAGGACGTTGCCCACGCCGTGACGGATGATGTCGACGCCAAAGATGACGACGCAGATGACGATAACCATGATGGTAAGGATGCGGCTGAGCTCGGCGAGCTTCACCTGCAGCGGCGTGAGCTCTTCCTTGGCCTCGGCCAGGGCGCCGGCGATCTTGCCCATCTCGGTGTTCATACCGGTGCCGACCACGACGGCGCGACCGCGGCCGTATACCACGGTGGAACCCATGTAGCACATGTTCTTGCGGTCGCCGAGCGGCACGTCGTCGATGCCGGCGGCGAGCTCAATGACGTTGGCATGCTTCTCGACGGGCACGGACTCGCCGGTAAGGGCGGCCTCCTCGATCTTCATCGTGGCGCTCTCGAGCACACGGCAGTCGGCCGGGACGGAGTCGCCCGCCTCGAGCATGATCACATCGCCGGGCACGAGCTCGGCGCTCGGCAGGTGCACGAGCTTGCCGTCGCGCAGCACCTTGGACTGCGCCGCGCTCATCTCCTGCAGGGCCTCGAGGGCCTCCTCGCTTTTAGCCTCCTGAACCACGCCCAGCACCGAGTTGACGATAACGACGAACATGATGATGGCGACATCGGCAAAGTCCGCCTCGCCCTTGACCATGCCCGTGAGCGCGCTGATGACGGCGGCAACGATCAGCATGATAACCATGGGGTCGGCCATCTGCTCAAAGAAGCGCTTCCACAACGGCGTCTTCTCGGCTTCCTCGAGCTTGTTAGGGCCTGTCTTGGCGAGGCGCGACGACGCCTCGTCGTTGCTCAGGCCGAGGTTCTCATCGACACCTTGGTCGCTGAGTACCTCCGCCGCGGCGGACAGGTATTCCTTTTGCATATAGAGTCCCCTCCTGGGATTCGGGCCACTCAGCAGATTGATGCCCGATCATAATTCCCAGGAGAAGGGCAAGGGCTCATCAAGGCTGCCGTGCTGAGCGGCAGTTGATAGTGGGGCTATGGTACCCCAAAGCGGCGCGTCTAGCCAAAACATTCCAATTGGAAACACGGCTCGAGTGCAACGATGCAGACCGTGTGATGCTCAACATTGATAAAACGTTTTTTCTTCGGTGCATCATCAAACTGAAATATCGCCCAGATAGCAGCGGTTAGAACGGTTGGTAAAGTTTTTGCATATACCGTTTTTACCGCAAAAAATGAACTTCTAATTCGGCATACGGTCGATTTTTTGGGGTATTCGGTCGGCATTTCGTTATAATCATCTCAGTTTTATTTCTTATGGTTTATCTATCAGCGCAAGACGATGTCAGATGGAGGTCTGAATGTACAAGCGCACCAAGATTGTATGCACCATGGGTCCCGCCTGCGATAGCGACGAGACCATCCGCGAGATGATCAAGGCGGGCATGAACGTCGCCCGTTTTAACTTCTCGCACGGATCCTACGACGAGCACCACGGTCGCATCGAGCGCGTCCGTCGTATTTCCAAGGAGCTCGATCTGCCCGTCGGCATCCTGCTCGACACCAAGGGCCCCGAGGTCCGCACCGGCCTTCTGGTCGATGGCAAGAAGGTTGCCGTCAAGACCGGCGATAAGATCGTCGTCACCGCTCAGCCCACGTCCGAGGATTTCCACGGCACCGCTGAGCACATCTCCCTCGACTACCTGGCTCTGCCCTCCGAGGTCGAGAAGGGCTCCCTTATCCTGATCGATGACGGTCTGGTTGCCCTCGAGGTCGAGTCCGTCGATGGCCAGGACATGACCTGCGTCGTTAAGAACGACGGCCTGATCGGCGAGCGCAAGGGCGTCAACATGCCCAACGTCAACATCTCGCTGCCCGCCATCACCGAGCGCGATCGTCAGGACATCCTCTTTGGCCTGACCGAGAACATCGACTACATCGCCGCTTCCTTCATCCGTGACGGCGAGTCCGTCCGCGGCATCCGCGAGCTTTGCCGCGAGAACGGCGGCGAGCACGTGACGATCTTCCCGAAGATCGAGTGCGCCCTGGGCGTCGAGAACTTCGACGAGATTCTCGAGGCTTCCGACGGCATCATGGTCGCCCGTGGCGACCTGGGCATCGAGATCAAGCCCGAGCTCGTTCCGCACATCCAGAAGGAGATCATCGCCAAGTGCAACGCGGCCTACAAGCCCGTTATCACCGCTACGCAGATGCTCGACTCCATGCAGCAGAACCCGCGCCCGACGCGCGCCGAGGTTGCCGACGTTGCTAACGCCATCTACGACGGCACCGACGCCGTTATGCTCTCTGGCGAGTCCGCTGCCGGTAAGTACCCGGTCGAGGCCGTCAAGATGCAGGCCAGCATTGCTCTCGAGACTGAGAAGTACCTCCCGGCTCACGCTCCGCTCGAGGTTCCGGCTGACGCTCACGGCACCCGCGTCGTCAACAACGTTGTGGGTATGTCCGCTGTGAACATGGCTACCACCGTTGGCGCCAAGTGCATCACCGTGCCGACGACCACCGGTCGTACCGCTCGCCTGATCTCGCACTTCCGTCCCAACATGCCGATCTGCGCGTTCTCCCGCCACGAGTGGGCCGTCCAGCAGATGATTATGTACTGGGGCGTTATCCCGCACCAGGCCGAGATTACCCAGGGCACCGTCAACGGCACGATCGTCAAGGCGATCGAGACCGCTAAGGAGCTCGGCTACGTCGAGGCCGGCGATCTGACCGTCGCTACCGCCGGCGATCCCCGCATGAGCGTCCAGCTCGAGGACAAGGTCTCCTCGACCAACGTCGCTTACGTCGCTCAGGTGCGCTAAAACGCACTTGCAAGCATACTTGCATTGCAAAGGGCCCGGAAGGCTTCGCCTTCCGGGCCCTTTTTCTGTGCCAATGCCGCCGCACGGCAAAACACGCACTCATTTCTTTACCAAAAGCGCGAAATCCACCCTTCGAGGCCCAAAAAATAAAGCCCCAAGCGCTAAAAGTGTTCGCCCGGTGGCAAACCCACACCTCACACAGGGCTGATAAATCGTTTTAGCAAGAACCAAATCGACCTGGTTTTCGGAAGTATGCGGCAAATTCTGGAACCTCCGAGCACACCCTGTTTTTTTCGCAACAAAATGCCTGATAAACTAGCCTCAAAAGCCAGGTCCGCTCATAGGGTTCAGATTTTGCCGCATACTTCCGGATTGACGCTGGCATCACTCGCTTCAAAGAGATGATTTCGGCCAGGAGGGCATTATGGACCTGACGCTTTGTGGGCAATCCGCCTTTAACTACTACCGCATCCCGCCGCAGGTATTAGGCCTTTACCCCGCCATTAGCCTTGGCAATATGGATCGCAGATGTTGTGGCCTCGGAAGTCATGCAGTTGTAAAAGACCTGCTTCACGCACCACTTCACAGGCTTGTATTCACTCGGGCACAATCCGGGTCGCGAAGCCTGTATAAATCGCACCTCCTGACCCAAGAACCACCTCCGGGGTCGTTTAGGCAGACTGAACATGGGTTTGATGTCACGTCACCGGAGTTCACGCTGCTCAACCTTGCTACGCAGGTTTCACGCAACCAGTTACTCATGGCTTGCTACGAGATGTGCGGCTCCTTTGCAGTGTTTAAGCCCTGCGAGCGAACGCAACAACAACTCGATGAAGCTATTTCGCTTAAGTTCATTCCACCCAACTGCGGGTGGGAGCGAGTTAACGACACCAAGGGCAATGACACCAACTTGTGGAAGCGCACGCCGCTTCTTACCGCAACGGATATCGCCGCGTTCGCCAAGCAAGCCGCAGGCCTGCGCGGCGTCAAACAACTGCGCTGGGCGGCCGAGCACATGACGGGGCAGGCCGCCTCGCCCTTCGAAGTACAGACCTCCATGCTTATCTCGCTCCCCCGCGACGAGGGCGGTCAGGGCATCGAGATCGCCAACAACGCGCGCATCCCGCTCAGTGAAGCCGCACGTTCGCTGTATGACAAAACCTGCTGCTACGCCGATATCCTCATCGAAAGCGCCACCGACAGCATGGGCGTCATTCTGGAATGCCAAGGCCGCTCTGCCCACGACAGCGAAGCCGCGAGCCTCTCCGATGCCGAGCGCGCCACCGCACTCACAAGCATGGGCTACGACGTCATCCAAATTACCTATGACCAGATCAAGGAGAAGAAGAGCTTCGACCACATAGCCGAGCTCATCCATAAAAAGGCCGGGCTTCCCCACATCCCAAAGACCAAACAGGAGCGCATTGCCGAAGATACCTTACGGCAAGAGCTACTTGTCGATTGGGTTGAGCTATTCACTGCCGGGCCGGCCAGCTAGCAGCTAGCAATCAGGGGCAGCGCAGGCACATCGGGCGATTCGACACGGGCCGCAAAGCCCGCCTCGGTCAGCTCGATGACCTCGGTAAACGTTGCGTCGAAGAATGTCTCGGTCAGCAGGCGGTATGGCGGATGGTCGGGCTCGCCGGGGTTTTCGCGCACGATCTCGTGCATAACGCCGATGGTCTTGAGCACATACTCCTTATGGATGGGATACTGCCCAAAACGCGTCGCCGCAGTATACAGGCGATCGGTCGCACGCGGAATCGAAACAATGCCGAGCGTCTTGCCAAACCAGTCAAAGTCGCCTTGCTTTTTAATGCGGAACTCCTCGCACGGCTTGCCGCCGTGCGCCTCCAGGTACTGATTCACGCGCGTATTCCATACGGTATCGGCCACCAGATGCGACCAGACACCCAATGTCAAATCGAGCAACGACTGCGCCACGTCCTCGGACGCAAGCGAGAACTCACGAGCGCCGGGACCGACAACCGGCTCGGCATCCCTGTAGCGCTGGGGATAGTGCACGCGATTCAGTCGCTCGCGCTCCTCGACAATCGAGGTAGCCGCGGCTGGCGCACCGGTGGGCGAACTTTTAAGCAACGGTGCCACATAGGTATCCCAGAACTCATGCTCACGAGGCTTAGGGATAGGCTCGGGCTTTGCAAAGTGCGTAATGCGGTACGGGATGGGATCGGCGATGCCAGGGACCATATAGCCCACGAAGATATCCGGAACCACGCAGCCAAACAAAAAGGCATTGCGGTCGCGCACGCTATTGGCAAGTGCACCGGTGCGCTCCAGCAAACGCTCCGTCTGAGCGATATGAATGTTCCAACTTGGCATAGCCACCCCCATAAAAAACCTGGATAACTATACCATCACGGCAAAGCCGCGCGGGCGGCTACGCACGCTCTACGCAGCAACTAGTCCGTAGTACCGCTTTCGGTTCCATACGACGGCGAAGGCGCCTCGACCACATGGTGATATCGATCGATATAGATTGCACGGGCACCCAGGCGTCGCACCAAATCCTGGTGATGCGTGCTCATCAAGACCGTCTTACCCGCCGCGACGTAGGCCAGCAAGAAGTTGACCACGATGTCGCACGAGTCTTCATCGAGCCCGTTGGTAGGCTCATCGAGCACTAGGATATCGGGGTTCATCGACACGACTGCCGCCAGTGCCACGCGCTTCTTTTGCCCGCCCGAAAGCTGATAGGGCGAGGCATCAACCAGGTCGGCAACTTGAAACAGCTCCATGGCATCGCGGACGCGGCGCTCGAGCTCGTCTGCCGGCAGCCCCATCTGCGCGGGACCAAAAGCGACTTCCTCGCCCACCGTAGCGCAGAACAGCTGGGCGTCGGCATTCTGGAACACAAAGCCCACGCGCTGATGAAAACGCTGAGCGGCAGCGGAATCCTTTAGAAACGCCGCATCGATCACGTGCCCGTCAAACAGGTACGCCCCTGCGTCCGCGAGTTCAAGGCCGTTAATAAGACGCATAATCGTCGTCTTGCCGCAGCCGTTGGGACCGAGCAGGGCAACGAGTTCACCACGATCGACCTGCAGCGACACGCCATCGACAACCGTATGCCCCGCATAGGAGAACACCACGTCGCGCAGCTCGATGAGCGGAACGACCTCGGCGCCGCCCACACCGTTCGTGCCCGCCGCACTATTCATATCGATCGTCAAAACGTCGCCCTTCCCCATTTGCATCCCCAGTCGGAACCAGCAGCGCCTACAGCACGGCGCACAACACTGTCAGCAGCGCCACGCCGGCCGCATAGGCCGCATCGCGCCAGCCAAACCTGGCGCGCGCGGGAGCCGGATACGCACCGGCAAAGCCGCGGCAAAGCATAGCCTCGTCCATCGCGCGGCTGCATTTCATCGCCTTGATAAAGGTCATGCCCATGATACCCGCGATCGAATCGGTACGCGAAAATCCCTCGGGCGCACGGCCAACGCTGCGCAGCATGACCGATTCGCACAGATCGTGCGCCGTACGACCCAGCACCTCGATGTGCTTGAGCGCCATATCAAACGTAAAGATAACTTCGTCGGGTAGATGCAGCATCTTGAGCGCCGCCGACATGCGGCTCCACGTGAGGGTCCACGAAACGCCCAGCACCAGCGACACATTAATGAAGGTCTTGAGCGCAATCTTGAGCATGGCGCCCGTAGCGGAAGCACCCAGCAGCAGGGCAGGCAGCGCCAAAACCACTGCGAGCCCCGCGGCGCCAAGCGCCGGCACAAAGGTCGCGCGCAGCCCGCGTACGGGACGCACGGCAACGAGCACCAGCGCAATGGCCGCCATCAACATGAGGTACAGCGGGCTCTGTGTCAGGCACACGCACAGGACGCAAACGAATATCCCCACCAGGCGCACCGGAGCCGAAACGCAAGAAAGGGCGCGGTCGACCATCGACCCGCCCTCGTGCGCGCCTCCACCCAGGCGAACCCGCTCAAGCAGGCTCGCCAGGTGCAGGACGTTCTTTTGCATCACGCGATGACGAGCGCCCGTGGGCTCATATCGCTCCTCGGCCGCAAGCCAGCTAGGCAGCTCGACCATCGCCATGGGCTCCGCTTTCCTTGACCGTCAGCGAGATCAGACGGAATGCGATGGTGAGCACCGCCACGCCAATCACGCCGGACAGGATATACATGGCAGCCTGACCGGCAAAGCCGAGACCCTGCTCCTCGGAATAGGCCTGCAGGTAATCACCCGTAGGCAGAGCGTCGGCAAAGGTCGGGGTGTCGAGACCGACCGAAGCCTGCAGGCTGTCGTCGCCAGCCTCCTGAACGGCGGTCGCGGCGCCCTCGGCGTCCCACTCACCCCAGGCGTCACCCGTGGCCAGCAGGCCCAGCGGCGTGGCCACGACAAGCACGGCAACCAAGATGAGTGTGGGGACCAGCGAGGTCTTCTTTGCAGCAGCGCCCTCGGCAGCAAGCTGTCCATCGGCGGCTTCGGGGCCGACGATAACGCTCGGCGCCGTCTTCTTGATAAAGCCGTAGATCGCGGCAGTCGCCACGCCCTCGACCACGCCGGCTACCAACATATGCGGGATCATCATGGCCGGAATGGCAATGGACAGCGGGAAGGGGCAGTACAGCGGAGCGCCCGAAGCATTCGTGAAAAGCATCGGCTGAATACCAAACTCGATTGCTGCGCACAGGGCCGCCAGGCACAGGCCGACCCAGCCGCTTACGATGGCCGAAACCGAGGTGCCCCAGCTCTTGTCGTGCAAACGGCTGTTAAGCGCGCGGAACACGATGGCTGCGGCAAACGGCAACACGAAGGCCATGTTAAAGCAGTTAGCGCCAAAGGACAGGATGCCGCCGTCGCCAAACAGCAGCGCTTGCAGCGCCAGCGCGACCGAAACCGCGATGGCAGCGGCCTCGGGACCCAGCAGCAGCGCGATGAGCGCGCCGCCGACGGCGTGGCCTGTGGTGCCGCCAGGCAGCGGCACGTTGAACATCATGAGCAGGAAGGAGAACGCGGCGCAGATACCCAGGAACGCCATGTGCTCGCGATCGAGCGTGGCGCGCACCTTTTTGATGCAGTGGATCCAAACGGGCACCATCGCCACCGCCATAACGGCATCGGTCTGCGGGGACAGATAATTATCTGGAATGTGCATGTACGCCTCCCGGTTATCGGCACACGGAATTGCAACGCCGCTTAAATCACCTTGAGAGTGTTACGTATTGTTAGATTCGTAACACGCCGCGGGCTATCATAGCAAAACGGCGCACTGCCGACAAAGCAGCACGCCGTTATGTAATGCGCGTGTCATATATACAGGCTCAACGGTGCCTCATACCGAGCATAGCGGTCACGTAGGACTCGGCGGCAGCCACCGCCGACCCATATCCCAGTGCAGGACCTATCCGCGGACCTCGCCGTTTACGCCCTTGCACACCTTGGTGACGATCTTCTGGTGTGCTTTTTCGACCTCTTCGCTGGTGAGTGTGTGGTCGTCGGAGCGATACGTAAGCGCAAAGGCCATGGACTTCTTGCCCACGCCCACGCGGACCGGGTCGCGGTAGACGTCGAACAGGCGCACGCCCTCGAGCAGCTTGCCACCGGCGCTGGTAATGCGGCGCTCAAGATCCTCGCAGGTCACGGAGTTATCGACCACGATAGCCAGGTCGTGCTCAACAGCCGGATACTGCGAGAACTCGCGGTAGTTCTCCTGGTTGCGAGCGCCCTTGATCAGCTTGTCCAGATCGAGCTCAAAGGCAACGACGACCTCATCGATGCCCATCGCCTCGCGCGCCTCGGGGTGAATCTCGCCGACCCAGCCCAGCACGGTGCCGCCGGACAGGACCTCGGCGGCGCGACCCGGCTGCAGGAAGGCATAGCCCTCGCCCTCGACGGGACGGAAGCGAACCTTCTCGATGCGCAGCTGGGCGAGCAGCTCCTCGACGATGCCCTTGCCAAAGAAGAAACGCAGCTTACGGTACTTCATGCTCCAAGACTGCTCGCTCCACTGGCCCGAGAGCACACCCGCCACGGACTTGGTCTCCTTGGGTAGGCTGGCGTTCTCGCGGCCGTGGAACAGGCTGCCGACCTCGTACAGGTGCACGTTGGGCGTGCCGTGGGCCTCGTTATAGGCCACAGACTGCAGCAGGCCCGGCAGCAGCGAGCGGCGCATCTCGGTCTGCTCGGCCACCAGCGGGTTCATGAGCACCACGGGGCAGCCGCGGCCCTCGGTGGACATGCCAATCTTCTCCAGGTCGCCCGGGGCGGCAAAGCCAAAGGTCGTGGTCTCGTTGAGGCCACAGGCGCGCAGGATCTCGCCGACCTTGCGGGTAAGCTTCTGCTCGCGCGTCAGACCGCCGATGTGGTTCTTGGCAGCCGGGATGGTCGCCGTGACGCGACCCATGCCCCACAGGCGCAGGACCTCCTCGATCAGGTCAATCTCGCGCGGCAGGTCGGGACGGAAGCTCGGCGGGGTGACCATAAAGTCCTCGCCGTCGCGCTCGACGGTGCAGCCCAGGCGGGTGAGCGAGCGCTCGATAAAGTCGGGCTCGATGTCGGCGCCGCAGATGGCGTGCACGCGGGCCAAGCGCAGCTTGATGCTGTCGATGGTCTTGGGCGCGGGGAACACGTCCACATAGCCGGGGGCGACCTCGCCGCCGGCGATCTGCTCGATGAGCGCGCAGGTAACGTTGGCGACATCCACGCAGCCGGTCTCGTCGACCTGGCGCTCAAAGCGAATGGAGGCGTCGGAGATCAGCGACAGGTCGCGGCTGGTGTGCGAGGTGCGACCGGCGTTGAAGCAGGCGCTCTCGACCATCACGTCGACGGTGTCGTCCTCGATCTCGGAATCCATGCCGCCCATAACGCCGGCCAACGCCACGGGACGCTCGCCGTCGGTGATAAGGCCCATGCCGGCGTCGAGCGTGCACTCCTCGCCGTCAAGGGTCGTGAACTTCTCGTCCTGCTGGGCGGCGCGAACCACCACGCGGCGATGACCATCGCGCTCGGCAAAGGTAGACAGGTCAAAGGCGTGCAGCGGCTGACCGGTGAGCATCATCACATAGTTGGTGATGTCGACGATGTTGTTGTGCGGGCGCACGCCCAGGGCGTTGAGGCGCTTGACCATCCAGTCGGGCGACGGGCCGACCTTCACGTTGCGCACGATGCGGGCGACGTAGCGGTCGCACAGGCCTTCGTCGGCAATCTCGACCGAAAGCTCGTCGTCGGTCGCGCGGCCGGTCTCGGCCTTGATGGCGGGCAGCTCAACGTGGAAATCGCGATCGAAGATGGCACCGGTCTCGCGGGCCATGCCGATCATGGACAGGCAGTCGGGGCGGTTGGGCGTGATCTCGCAGTCGAGCACGGTGTCGCTCGAGCCCACATACTCGGCAAACGGCATGCCGCAGGGCGTATCCTCGGGCAGGATCATAATGCCGGAGTGGTCGCCGCCCAGACCGAGCTCGCGCGCGGAGCAGTTCATGCCCATGGACACGACACCGCGAAGCTTGCTCTTCTTGATCTTGACGTCGCCGGGCAGAACTGCGCCGATCATGGCCGTGACGATGTGGTCGCCGGCCTCGAAGTTCTGCGCGCCGCAGACGATCTGCAGCGGAGCGGGGTTGCCGTCGGCGTCGAGATTCTTGTCGCCCACATCGACCGAGCACACATACATGTGGTCACTATCGGGGTGCAGGGTCTTGGTGAGCACCTTGGCGGTCACCACGTGGTCGAAGGACTCGCCCACGGTGTCGATCGCCTCGACCTCGGTGCCGGTACGGATATATTCGTCCGAAAGAGTCTTGGGATCCTCCGGAATATCGATCATGGTCTTGAGCCAGTCGTAAGAAACACGCATCTAGCTCTCCTTTCATACTGAAAGCCTGCGAAGAAATGCAGGTGGAAACTTCAACTTTGTGAACATTCCTTACAAAGCGAGGGTTGTCCAAGTGCGGCAGATCGGCCCGAAAGAGGAGCGCCGCGTACTTTGGTACGCAAGCGACGAATGAGCGCCGAGGTGCCGTGCTTGGGCAAGCCGCAGCCTAGAACTGATTCAAGAAGCGCATATCGCCCGTCATGAGAGTTCTGAGGTCGGGCAGGTCGTAGCGCAGGGCCGCGACGCGCTCGGCGCCAATGCCAAAGGCGAAGCCGGTGTACTTCTCGGGGTCAATACCGCAGTTGATCAGGACGTTGGGGTCGACCATGCCGCAGCCCAGGATCTCAATCCAGCCGCTGTGCTTGCAGAAGTTGCAGCCCTTGCCGCCGCAGACGTGGCAGCTCACGTCCACCTCGCAGCTGGGCTCGGTGAAGGGGAAGAAGTGCGGGCGATAGCGCGTCTTGCGGTCCTCGCCAAACATGCACTTAACAAAGTAGTCGAGCGTGCCCTTAAGGTCGCCAAAGGTGATGCCCTCGTCGACGACCAGGCCCTCGATCTGGTTGAACTGCGGCAGGTGGCAGGCGTCGGCCGTGTCGGGACGGTAGACGGTGCCCGGGCAGATCATGTAGATGGGCGGCTTTTGCGACTCCATGGTGTGGATCTGCACGCCCGAGGTCTGGGTGCGCAGCAGCACATCGGACTCGCCGTGGGCGTGAGCCTCGGGGTGCGCGACGCTGCCGGGGTTGTTGTCGACCACGTAGAAGGTATCGCGGGCCGAGCGGCTCGGGTGATCCATGGGGGCGTTGAGCGCGGTGAAGTTGTAATAGGAGGTGTCGACCATGGGGCCAGACTCGACGGTGTAGCCGATGCCGCAGAAGATGTCCTCGGCCTCCTCGATGATCTGCTTGATCAGGTGCTGGTGGCCGATCTGCGGACGGATACCCGGTAGCGTGATGTCGACGGCCTCGTGCTCGAGTGCGTGCTTGAGGGCGGCGGCCTTCATCTCGGTGGTGCGCTCGTCGAGCATGCCCTCGATCAGCTGGCGCATCTCGTTGGCGCGCTTGCCCATCACGGGACGATCCTCGGGGGCGAGCTTGCCCATCATGCGCATCAGGCCGGTGATGCGGCCCTTGCGGCCGAGCAGCTCAACGCGCGCGGCCTCGAGCTTTGCGGCGTCGTCGGCGCCTGCGACGAGCTCCTTGGCCTCTTCCTCGAGTTTGACCAGATCATCAATCAGACTCATGTCTTCCCTTTCGTCTCTCGCGCTCCCCGCTTGCCGAGGCGGCTGCCGCCGTCTGACGTTGCGAAAACGCGGCCCGGTTCGGTAACAAAAAACCGTCCTCGGGCATGTGCATTGCCCAAGGACGGTTGAATTCCGCGGTACCACCTTGTTTGACCCGGCGGATGTCTGGCCCGCCGCGCCCACTCTTTGCCCCTTGTCGCGAGGCTCACGGCTTCCCTACTGGAGACATCGCCGCCGCCGGCCGCGTGCCCGTTGAGGTCGCTGCTCGGGAGTGAACGCTTGGCCCTTGCCACCGCAGGAAGGCTTACAGCCCATGACCTTCCCTCTCTTGCCGGCGACGCGGCGGGCAAAACCCTCTCCGTCAACGCATTGGGCTACAGGATACCACATTGTTTGGGTGTATCGCCGCGTTCTGTTTTGTTCGCGCTGGGTACAAGGCAGGTAGCTGTGCAAACTGGCCGTGTGCCCATCCGTGGCGCTCGGCTCGCGAGATCAAGGATATGGTATGGGAAAGAAACTCGATAAGAAGGCCCAGCCCGCAGCGGGCAAGACGCCCAAAGGCATGAAGCTCGATAAGGCCGTCAAAAAATTCCGCAAGCTCGAGGGCAAGCTGTGGACCCGCGAGTACCTGCTCAAGATCGCCGAGTTCGATGGCGCGACCATTGCCCCCGCCAACGGCGCCGCAGCGCGCGCCGACGCCATGGGCACCCTTGCTGGCGAGCATCACAAGCTGCTGACCAGCAAAAAGTCTGTCGAACTTGTGCGCTCGCTGGCACGCGAGACCGTCGCCGACGGCAAGATCGACGACCCGCAGCTGCTCGACGAGATCCGCGTGCTCGGCCGCGACCAGCGCGAAGCGAGCGTCATCCCCACCGAGGAGGCCGAGGCCTGGACCAGGCTCACCTGCGAGGCCGACGCCGTGTGGCACAAGGCCAAGACGGCCAATGACTGGGCGAGCTTTGAGCCCTATGTGGATAGAATCGTCGCCCAACTTAAGCATCAGGCCGAGCTCATGGACCCCAAGCGCGACCCATACGATGTTTGGCTCGACCAGTACGAGCGCGGCCTTTCCGCCAAGAGCTTCGATGCGTTTTGCGATGAGGTCAAGGCGACGGTCGTGCCGCTCGTGCATGCCATCGGCGAGCGCGGCCAGCAGCCCGCTGCCGACTTTTTGCACGCCCGCGTGCCCGAGGCCGCCCAGCGCGCCATGAGCTTCGACCTTATGAAGCTCGTCGGCCTGGACCTGAACGACACCACGCTTGCCTTTACCGAGCACCCGTTTAGCGAGGGCTTTGCCGTGGGCGACGCGCGCATCGCGACGCACATCTACGAGAACGACTGCATCTCCAACGTCTACAGCATCATCCACGAGGCGGGCCACGCCATGTACGAGCTGGGCGTCAATCCTGCCTATGCGCGCACCTGTCTTGAAGGTGGCACCTCCATGGGCATCCACGAGAGCCAGAGCCGCTTTTTCGAGAACACCGTGGGTCGCAGCCGCGCCTTTATGGGCCCACTGCTCGAGGTACTGCGCCGTCACGCGCCCGAGGTCTACGGCGACGTTGACGAGGACACGCTCTACCGCGCCGTGAACATCGCGCAGCCGTCGTTGATCCGCACCGAGGCGGACGAGCTCACCTATCCGCTGCACGTTATGGTGCGCTACGAGATCGAGCGCATGCTGTTTGCCGGCGAGGCCACGGCCAAGGACATCCCCGCGCTTTGGAATCGCTTTATGGACGAGTACCTGGGCATTCCCGTTCCCGACGACACGCACGGCTGTCTGCAGGATACGCACTGGAGCGGTGGCTCGTTTGGTTACTTCCCCACCTATGCGCTGGGTAGCGCCTACGACGCCATGTTTGTGCCGGCCATGTGCCGCGATGGCGTCGACCTTACCGGTACCTGTGCGAGCGGCGATTTGGCGCCCGTCCGTGCCTGGCTGGGCGAGCACATTTGGCAGTGGGGCCGCGCCAAAGACGCGCCGGAACTCATCAAGGGCGCCTGCGGCATGGACTTTGACGCCCGTTACTACTGCAGCTACCTGCAGGACAAGTTCACCACGCTCTACGAGCTGTAAGGCATAACCGACACGTCAAATCAGAACCACCCTTAAAAAGGGTGGTTTGCTCTTAGGGTATAACCCACGGGCCCCGGGCTCGCGTCTAAAGGCGCGGGCCCGGACTTCGTCCAGGCCTAGTGCATCTTGACCCGTGGCGTGCCGGTCAAACCGGCGGGGTCACCTCCTCTTGAAGGGGTCCTCGTACTCCTTCACGCTCAGCTTGTCCAGCGCGATGTCGTGGGACTCCTGCTCCCTGATGTACTTGGCGATCGTCGCCTCGTTCAGGCCGACGGTGGACACGTAGTAGCCCTCGGCCCAGAACTTCCTGTTGCCGAACTTGTACTTGAGGTTGGCGTGCCTGTCGAATATCATCAGCGAGCTCTTCCCCTTCAGGTAGCCCATGACGCTCGCGACGCTGTACTTCGGCGGGATCGCCAGCAGCACGTGCACGTGGTCGGGCATCAGGTGCCCCTCGATTATCTCGATCCCCTTGTACTCGCACAGCTTCCTGAGGATCTCCCCTATGTCGCTCCTGATTTGGTTGTAGATCACTTTGCGCCTATACTTCGGCGTGAACACGATGTGGTACTTGCACATCCACTTCGTGTGGGAAAGGCTGTAGGCCTTCTGGGCCATGGCGACCACCCCTTCGACTCGAATTCTTGACGGCCTGAACAATCGTCAATATCGGTCGGAGGGGTGGCTTTGTAAAGCCGTTTGTCTCCACCCGCATAGCGGGTGGGTTGAAGCTGGCCGCTGCGCGCCCAGCAGACTAAAGTCTTGAACGCAAAGGGGACGCCGCGGAACCAATCCGCGGCGTCCCCTTTCCACCTAGTTGTTTAAGAACGTCCCCAATGACTACCTTACAGAGCTTCCAGCGCGGCGGCGATGCGCTTCATGGCGGCATCGGCAGATGCTTGGTCGGGCGCCTCGGCCAGCACGCGGATAACCGACTCGGTTCCGCTCTTGCGCACGAGCACGCGGCCCTCGCCTGCCAGCGCAACCTCGGCCTCGGCGATGGCGTTCTGCACGCCCATGTTCTCGAGCGCGGCGTCCTTGTCCGCCACGCGCACGGCCACCTGCGCCTGCGGCAGCAGCTTGCACGGAGCCGTGAGCTGCGAGAGCGTCTCGCGCTCGGCACGAATCACTTCCATCACGCGCAGCGAGGTCATAATGCCGTCGCCCGTGCGCTCGATATCGCCAAAGATCGTATGGCCCGTCTGCTCGCCGCCCAGGCTGTAGCCGCCCTCGCGCATCTTGGCATACACGTGACGGTCGCCCACGCCGCTGGTCACGGCGCTCAGGCCGGCAAGCTCCAGCGACTTGACAAGGCCAAAGTTACTGGCAATCGTCGGCACCACGGTACCGCCCGAGAGGCGCCCGTGCTTGTTCAGATACACGCCGCACACGTACAGGATCTGGTCGCCGTCGACCACGCGCCCGCGCTCGTCCACGGCCAGGCAGCGGTCGGCATCGCCGTCGTAGGCAAAGCCCACGTCCAGGCCCTGCTCCACCACATGGCGCTGCAGACGCTCCATATGCGTGGAGCCGCAGTCGACGTTGATGTTAAAGCCATCGGGCGCGGCATTGATCACGCGCACGTCGGCACCGAGCGCGTCAAACACCGGCTTGGCCACCGAGGAAGCCGAGCCGTTGGCGCAGTCGATACCGATCTTGACGCCCTGCAGCGAAAAGTTCGCACTTGCAATGAGCGAAGCAATGTAGCGGTTGCGGCCCTGCATGTAGTCCACCGTGGCACCGATGTGGTTGCCCGTGGCCAACGGAACTTCGCTCTTGCCATCGATGTAGTCCTCGATGAGCTCCAGTACGTCCTCGTCCATCTTAAAACCGTCGCTATTGACGAGCTTAATGCCGTTATCGCAAAACGGGTTGTGGCTCGCGCTGATCATGATGCCGCAATCGAAGCAGCCCTCCACGGTCTGATGCGCCACGCCCGGCGTCGGGATCACGTGCAGCATATAGGCGTCCGCACCGCTCGCGACCAGACCGCTCACCAGCGCCGCCTCGAACATATAACTCGAGCGACGTGTGTCCTTGCCCACGATGACGCGTGCCTTAGCACTGCGGTTGGCGCCGTAATACCAGCCCACAAAACGGCCAATCTTATAAGCGTGCTCTACCGTCAGCCCAACGTTGGCCTCACCGCGAAAGCCGTCGGTGCCAAAGTACTTCATGCGCTCTCCTTACAAAATAGGGGCGGACAGATTGCCTGTCCGCCCCAAAATGGTACTCGATTATCTGCGCTACCAGAAAAACCCTACGCCGACGCGCTGTCGCGAGCCGCCTGGCATGTAGGGGTCTGACGCAGCGTAAGCGGCTTGTCCCCCGCCTCGGCCGACGTGGTCAGCGTATACGTGATCGTCGTCGTCTCGCCAGCATGCAGGTCAACGGTGCCCGAATAGAAGGGGATTCCATGCCACGTAGCGGCACCAAGACCAAACTGGGTACCCTCAACCGTAAGGTCACTGATGTTGCCACCCGTCGGGGCAAACAACGAGACATTCAGACGCTCGTCGTCACGCGCGGCATCGGGTGCGCTCGCCGCAACGTAGTCGGGCAGCTTGCCAGCCTCCTCCTGCGTCATGATGTTCGTCAGGGTAACGGTGATGCGATAGGAGCACGTGCCGTCGCCGTTCTTCACGCCCTGACCAATCTGAGTGTCGGCGTTCAGATACCAGTCGAGCTTGGAGAAGCTCAGGTTGTTAAAGTAAACGCCGGCAACGGGATCGGCACTCGGATCATCCGGATCGGGCAGCGAAGCGTCAATGCCCGTCTCTTTGATGGCATTCTGCTCATCATCGTTTCTCATCCACGCGATCAGGCGGCCCTCTTCGGCACCGCGCTCAACGGCGCTGACAAGCTTCGTAACATCGACATCGCCGATACCGCCAAGGATCTTGTCGAAGGCAGCGCTGGCGACGGATGCAAAGATGCCGTCAGACTCCTCGACCGGATAGTTCCAGTACACATCGTGCATGAGGACCTTTGCGGCGTTGGTGCCGTCGACAACCGTTCCGTCGGGCAGTGACACGTTACCGACCAGGCCCAGCAGATACTGCAGGAACACCGGGTCGATACCGATGACGCCATCAACGTCCTGTCCATACTGGGACTTCCACAGCGCGGCGACACGCTGCGAGTTGCGGGGCCAATCAGGCGAATAGGTATTGCCCGAGTTGTACAGGTTACTGTGGTTGCCGAACAGCGCCTCATCCTCTTCGTCGACGCTCTCGACTGCCTCATCCTCGCTGAGTCCAATGCGGGGAACAAACTCGCCAATCGACATCTGGCCGTCAGTGACCGAAATCAGGCCCTGCGAACCGCCAAAGCCGCCGCAAGCACGAATCTCGACGTTGTTCATGGCGTACATAAGGTAGTTGCGCGTCTGGCCGTTGGCGCCGAGCATCTGGGGAAGGACGGGGGCGACCTTCTCCGCCGCGTCAACCGCACCGTTGAGGGTGGCAAAGCCGTCCTTGGCCTTATCGACCAGCTCGGTCACCTGGGAAATATGAGTATCGCCAATGCCCTGGACCTTCTCGTTGGCGCTCTTGAACACCTTCGAGCTGCTGGAAAGCGAATCGGCGACCGCCTGCAGCGCGGACACGTTAATCATGCCGTCCTGGAACAGCTTGCCGGGCGTGGCCTGCGAAAGGTTGTCGGCCATGGGAACCAGCGCGTTGCTCGAGACATCGGACAGGGCGTCGATCATGGTGCGGGCTGCGTTGATGTCACTGCCATACACCGGGATAAACGATGCCGCCGTCCACAGCGGGCTCGAGGTCTCCGCCTTAATGCTGTCGCAGAGCTCATCGATCTTCTTCGCGTCGTCAGGCAGCGTCGAAAAATCGCCCGACGTGACCTTGTCCTTAAGGCCACCGACGATCTCGACAGCCTCCTTCGCTTCGCTCTTTACGGTCTTTGCCGAGTTAAGCAGCATAAAGCCGCTTGCGCCAAGCGCAACGAGAAGCACCGCGACTACAGCGGCAATAATGGCGCCGGTGTGACACTTTTTGCGCTCGCCCTTGCGATGGCGATGACGGACCAGACCGTCAGAGGTCGAACTCGACGAAGCGTCGCTACCGTAGTTCAAGCCAAAATCGTAATAATCTTCCTTGGAACCCGAGCCCGCAAACTCGGTACCGCTATCATCCAGGCGGGCGAACGTGCCAGTCTCGGAGGCGCCGGTGTAAATCGTGCCGAGGTTACCCGTAAGCCCCGCGCCACCGGCAGAGGGAGTATTGTTGGCGGCCTTGCCGGCATTGACGTTGCCGGCGCCATTCGCGGCGTTGGCAGCACCTGCGTTGTTCGCAGGTACCGAAGGAGCCCCGCTCGGCTGCGACGCAGAGGTTGCACCGCCCGCAAAGACATTTCCTCTTGCACGGCCGGTCTTTTTTGCCTTTTGAGACTGCTCGTACAGAGCGGTAAACATCGCCGTCTCGCCCGGGGACACGCGCTTACCGGAACCGCCCTGTCCAGCGCCGCCCGGCGCGCCGGCCTTACCAGCCCCGTTCGGACGCGGCGGAACTGCAGGGCGGCCGCTATCGCTGCCCTTAAAGTGATTACCAGCCATAAAGAAATCCTCGCAATTGAGTCGCAATGAAAAAGTCCATAACGTTACTAGTTTATGGCATTTTGAGCATCGACAGCTAAACTCCAGACACGGACGTCAATTGGCGAAAATGCGGCACAACACCTTTCCCGTCTTGGCGGCGGCGCCAGCTACACCGTGAGGAACATCATCACGATGATCATGACAAAGCCGATAAGGTCGGTCGGCAAAAACACCGTCCCCAGCATAACGGCGCTGGTGATGGTCGCCGAAACCGGCTCCACAGTTCCGATGAGGCTCGCGCGCACCGAGCCGATGTCCTTAACGCCCTGCATATAAAGCATGTAAGCAAAAAACGAGCCGATAACCACGAACACCGCGAGCGCCTCGATGCCGGCAGCGTCGAGCGCCGGCATATGCGCCCAGGGCTGCACGAAAACGCACGAGACCACGCCCGCCGTGAGCATTGCCGAGCCCGTGACGATGGGGCTGCCGTATTCGGGCAGGATCTTGGCGGGGATCACCGCCATACACGCGGCGCTGACCGCACACATAAGACCTGCTGCCAGGCCAAGCGGCGAGATATTCAGGCTGGTGGGGTCGCCGCCGGTGGCGATTAAAAAGGTTCCACCCAGAGCCAGGCCAATGCCGATGACTTCGCGAGTACGCGGCATGCGGCGATCGGTCACGCAGGCGTAGCCCATGATGATAACGAGCTGCAGGCACTGGAGCACCGTCGCGGTTCCGGCGTTCGTCAGGCGCACGGCCGAAAGATAGCAAAACTGGTTGAACAGCAGGCCAAAGGCGGTAAAGAGCAGCAGCTGCTTGCGATCGGCGGGTGTGGTCCAGAGCTTAATCAGGCGCTCGCGGTCGCGCGTAACAACCACGGCCATAAAGAGCAGGCCGGCGAGAATCTGACGCACGCTCATAAGCCACAGCGTATCGACATGGTAGGTATCGAACAAAAAACTCGCGCTGGTGCCCGAGAAGCCCCAAAACGAACCGCCCACCAGCGTAGCCAAGACGCCCGTGATCATCTTGCGCGTCGAAGCGCTGTTCAGGCGGTCGCGCCATGCGCGACGGGTGTTGCGGCTGAGCTCGTCGGTGCCCTCGGGCACATCAATGTTCGATATATCGGTCATCGGCACCGAAGCCCCTGCGCCTTCGACCTGCTCGACACACTCTTTGCTCATTCCACTCCCCCGAAACAGTCTGGAAGCAATTCGGCTTACCTTACCACGGCGAAGGCACCAGCTGGAGGCTTGTCCGCTTATCGGTAGGACAATTCCGCAGGTGTCTTTCCATAGCTCGATACCGCAATGGCCTTGCATTATGCGACAGCCAAATCGCGGCAGCAGGCTCTTTTGAAATGGATGCGACAAAGCCCCCGAATTCCACAATGTAAGCGATTTTTAAAAATGTTCTTGCCACCGAGTTCAGGCTCCGTTATATTATCCCTTGCGCGCTTGCGCACCCTTGATCGGGCGTTTAGCTCAGGGGGAGAGCGCTTCCCTGACACGGAAGAGGTCAGAAGTTCAAATCTTCTAACGCCCACCAAATGTTCGCAGCTCAGAGGCTATGTCCTCTGGGCTGTTTTGTTTTATGTCGCCAAATTAGCTGGCAGCTCCAACCGCCCAACTAGCCAAAAGCCGACCATCTACTTGCCGATCTATCCATCGGCATAACCAATCAGTTCGCACCGCAGCTTCTCGGCAAAACGCCGCGATGTCTGCGCCCTGCGGTATCCTTGAGCCACTTACACCTGCAGCACCAAGGAGCCGCCATGCGCACCGAGCTCGATGTCCCCTTTTCGCACAAAGAAGAAGCCAAGGCGCTGGGCGCCAAATGGGACCGGACCAAAAAGATCTGGTATGTACCCAGCGGCGTCAACCCCGAGCCCTTTGCCGAGTGGCTGCCCGGTGTTGACCGATCCGACCCCTCAGCACCGTATATATATCTAGTACTGGGCAAGCGCGAGTGCTGGAAGTGTCACAAAGAGACCTCGGTCGCGGCCTTCGGCATTCCCTATCGAGCCGATAACGACGAGAGCATCGCCATCGCGCACGCGCCCAACGAAGCCGGGCACATTGCCATCGACACGGCCAACGCCAACGCACTCGCCATCGTGCCCGCTCTTGGCTGCGTGCCGGGCGAGATCCGCGACTACCTTCATAAGCGCTGCGGCTACAAGCCCGTAGGCGCGCGAGCCTCCAAAGCCCCGTCGCTCGGCAACACGTGCACCAGTTGCGACGCGCTGCAAGGCAGCCGCTATCTGTTCGAGGAGCCCTCGTCCCCGTTTGCCCTCACTGCCATCAACAAGCTGCCGGCACTGGAGTTTATACGCGTCGAAGTTACCGGCGTCTTTGGCGTCCCGGCCACGCGTACCGACTTTGACCAGGCGCTCTTTACCTGGGCACGCGACCATCACGCCGAGTTCCACAAGCAACTCGGTGAGGGGATTTATTTGTAGAGGCAAAAGACACTCACAGCCAACTCCTCCGCATCACCTATCCCTCGTCGCCGGCGTCGTACACGATATCGAGGCCACAAATAGGGCATTTCTCCGGATACACCGGCATATGAACGCCTGTCCGTTTTCTCACTTCGTCGCTGAGTCTGTCGCGCGCATCGATGAACCGAATGTCGAGACACGGTATTTGCGAGCCGCAGCAAGGGCAGGTGACGACAAACGACCCGCAATCAACCTCTACGCTCGGAAACATATTGTTGTCTATAAGGGCACACGGCAGTTTTCCGTACTTCCCCATCGCAATATCGCCTCGCCAGCTCATACACGCTCCCCTCTCGCTATACAAATCAGGAAGAGCATGCACCGGCGGGTGGGCGCGATATTGCATCGCCACGCGATCCGATCAAACAACACGATTGTCAAAGAATGCCAAAGCCAAATACGCTAATACGGCAGAAGCCCCGCCTTTTCACGCTTCTTTTCCGAGCGATCGAACTCAATGCGATGGGCCTCAAGAAACACCGTATTGGGTCGCCACTGACGCTCATTCGGCTGCCTTAGCGTCGCACCCGCAAAGGAAACGTAGTCGGTCTTATCCAGCAGGTACGATCCGCACAGCCGATATTCGCCGCAAACAGGCTCAAACGAAATCAGGTGAGCATCAAATAGGGAATGAAGATCGCGCCGAAGCAGAATACCGTTGCTGGCAACCTGCGATTTGGGTCCCGAGTAATTCTCGATATGTGCAGCCTCCAGAGCTTCACTGACGCCGCAGTCCGACACCGCGCAACGGCCATCATAGGCGGCAACGAGCTGCTTGCGGAACCATTGCTGCCCCAATCGCTCGCGCCTTAACGCATAGCGGACCTTTTCGTCGTCGGTCGCACCCTGTCCGGCAAACTCAATATCGACGGGTATGTGCTTCAGATAACTCATGTCGGGCGCAAAACGAGGGTCCGGTCCGCCTTTATGAACAGGACCGTGCAGAACAAACCATCCATTTTCGGGCTCGAACCGCTCAACAAACGCAAGGCCGAGCACCTTATAGCCCACCTCGGTTGCAAATATGACTCCGACTGGGACGCCACATTCCATGCAGTTGAGCATTTTACGGTTGTAATTCTGGTCTCGAGAACCAACGGCTCCTGGCGCTTGGACCGAATACTTAATGACCCACGTACCGTCATCCAAATAGAGCGGAGGCACATCGGTGTAGAAGCTCTTTTTAGAGTTATGGACCGAAAGCGCAAAGATCTTATTGGGATCTTGCTTCACCCGATCCTGGCCCGGCCAGAAGATCCCTGAATCCCGCGTTACGGGAAAGAAGTCCGAGCCAATTCTCAAACGGTACTGATACTGAGGACTATCTTCCTTGGTGTGGTGCGGAAGGCTGGTCCAAACGCCGCCGCGCTGTTCCTCACCCAGAAACCACTCCCATGCCTCAACGTATTCGGAAGGCACGAGACTGCAGGCGCGGTCATAGCTTGGTCCATCCATCAACGGAACAGCAAGGTCAATGTCGTTCATCGCCAGCACCTACAACCATACGAACGCGAGTCATGCCCCTCAATAATATGGCCGAGAGTCAATTATTACGAGATCTCATTCCGCGATCGGCACATCGTTGATGCTCTCGGTTTGCCGCTGGCGCGCTTGTACCCCGCTACCCCACTTCCCTGTATACTGATGTAGCACGTGTTTCATCCGGGCTTGTTGGGCCGGGTCGTTCATGGGAGGTTCTTGTGGCTGTTTCGAATCCGCCTAAGGGAAGCGTTTCTTCTTCGTCCATCAAGCCGGTTACGCGCAAGGCCGTGCGTTGCCAGCGCGAGGTCGCTTGGCTTGTCACGCAGGCGGCGGGCAGGCTTGTGGCGACCACTCAGGACGTCAATGCGCCTACGCCGAGCTTTGTGTTAGCGGCGGCGCTGGATTTTGTGCGCCAATTGGAGGTTGCCGCGCAGGATGCCAACGGCCACCTCGACTACCAGAACGTTATGGCGCCCGACCTGCAAACGTTCTGCCACATGGCCAAGTTGCCTGCCGCGCCCAATGCGCTTTCGGACGCAGGCTACATGTTTACGCTCTCGGGCGCGGACCTTATCCGCGACATCTATGCATACTGCAGCGAGCTCGCCGAGCGCCACGTCTTTGACGCGGCAGAAGTCAAACCGGGAAATGTCATCAAGCTGGTTCTTAGGCTGTTCCTGATAGACGGGTTCGGGGCCATGCCGGCGTAAGCCGAGTCTTTAGCATCACCGTCGACTGGGCAACAACCGCTTTACCTTAATGGACGCCAATCGAGGGTCGATTATTGGGTCGCCTCGTCCACTAACGCATCTATCCCACGCGCTCCGACAGTCGATACTTGCGGTTGCGGCTCGTCGCCGGCGCCGTGGGCTCAAGCTCGCCTTGAGCAATGAGCGCGTTGACGCGCGACCTAACCTGGGAAATTGTGAGCCCTGTGTGCTCTGCCAGCTCGCGCGTCCCCAGCTCGCCGTAGTGTTTGAGTGCCGTCACAATTAAGCCCCCGCCATGATCGACCGGCTCGATCTTTGAACGGTAAAGTACGACCTTGAACCGATCGAATCCCGGGCAGAACAGGGGCCCGGCCAGACCATGCGCGCGCATGGCATCGATCATCATCGGGATGCCCGAGCCATTGCCCTCAGCCGGCGAACCTGCGCCATCCGGCAGCGGGACAATCGACATGAGCTTCACAAGCGTCGCGTTACGGCATCGGGAGCTGCCGTCAAACAAGTTC
Organism: uncultured Collinsella sp.; assembly: GCA_900541725.1. GTDB lineage: Bacteria > Actinomycetota > Coriobacteriia > Coriobacteriales > Coriobacteriaceae > Collinsella. The sequence continues at coordinate 61,371 of UQLB01000007.1, forward strand.
TCGCGAGTCTTTCCCCCGTAAAGGCCGCCAGGATTTGTCACCTCGACACGATCATCAAAGACGTCGACGGCAATCGATTGTCCACAGAACCGATCCCCGTATTCTCGATGGATTACAGCGTTGGCGATTGCCTCGCGCAGAACCTCCTCGGGAATCTCAAGCGAGTCGACACGCGAGACGCCTTGGACGGTCGAGGTTCGCCGCAAATTCTTGGCGACGGCTGCGACGGCATCCGAGATCATCTCGCCCAACGTTCCCTCACAGATTGTGCGGTCCATGAACCTCAGCGACCCCGCCATGCCCTTCTGAGTTCCCGCATGGACAGCCACGTCAATGAAGAGCTTGGGATAGAACTGCTGAGGGTAGGTGCCCACAACTAGGAGTCCAGCCTTGGTGACATTGCCCTGGGAATCAAGGATATTTAGGCGCTCCAGCTTCGTTTGTTTGTCCGGCGCGCCGCGCATTGCCCGGGGCGTCAACGAGAAAGCCCGATCTATCGTACGGTCGACCAGCGTCTCGTCGAGATTGTCCGCGCCCGCACCCGCCACCGCGTCCCGATCGCTCGGAGTCGCTCGACCGTATGACGCCAATGCGAGCACCTCGGTCGATGAAAGCGGCACATCTTTGTCATCGATGCGCTTGTAGCTGCCGCCCTGGGCGCCCCGCTCTATGACATAGCAGGGCTTGCTCGACGGATCGAGCTCCTCAATCGTAATGACGAGAACGATGACGTCCTGAAGCTCCACTCGCTCGATCGTGTATTTAGGCGGATTGGCCAGCTTTCCTCGACCGCCCGCATCACCCATGCCTGACACAAATTGGTTGAGCACTTTCTCGGTCTCGAAGTTCTCAACCGGGACAAAACCTGCGCGCTCACTCACTCCGAGCACGATGATTCCGCCGGCAGTGTTCGCGAATGCGCTCACCGTTTCCCACACATCGCGGGAAAGCGTCGTGGCGCTCTCCTTCACTTCGACGTTAAGATCATCCGAGCCCATACGCCTTAAAGACTCAAGCAGACCGGTCAGCTCGTTTTCGTTCATCTGCACGTCCTTTCGCTCGGTCCTGCGGAGAATGCCGCGGATAGATTTCCCTCGTCTCTCAGTTATCTCTCGAAATTATCTCTCATCTATCTCTCTATCTCTCTATCTCTCGGCTTAGAGATAGAGAGATAGATGAGAGATGGAATGTCTACCATTTGCTTCATTTATACATATTTTTGCTGGTAGAACAATTGGTATTGAGACAATACCATGATTGCCTGTCTCTTTGCTGCTCAGTTATCTCTCATATTTTTCTCTCATCTTCCTGTCATCTCTCATATTAGAGACGAATGAGGGACGAGAGATACGCGAGTGATGGACGAGCGAGGATTTTCGGACGGTCGGATATCGAGAGTGGATATTTGGACGGTTTTTGGGGCTTTTGCGGCAAATTCCGTCCAAATATCCACTCTCGTTCGATAGGTATCCGGAAATCCTCGCTCGTCCGTCCGAATATCCACTCTCGTTTGGCGAGTGTCCAATTTTCCACGCTCGTGCGGCGGGCACGCGAGCCCTTCGCCCAATCCGCTGGCATCGTCTCCAGTTCGCCGCAGGGTCGCGGCCCCATATGGGTATACTCTCGAGGATTCGACTCGATTCGCCCCCGCTGGGGCGTCAAAGGAGACTGCATATGCCCACCACCTCAACCGACCCGCGCGCCGCAGCCGCTGCACTGCTGGTGCCCGGCACTACCTGCCACGGCTTTGCCGTCGAGCGCCGCGAGACCGTGCCCGAGCTCGACTCGGACGCTTACGTGCTGCGACACACTGCCTCGGGCGCTCGTCTGCTGTACCTGGCGTGCGACGACGAAAACAAGGCCTTTGCCATTGGCTTTAAGACGCCGCCGGCCGATTCCACCGGCGTGTTCCATATTCTTGAGCACTCGGTGCTGTGCGGATCGGCCAAGTTTCCCGTCAAGGAGCCGTTTGTCGACCTGATCAAGAGCTCCATGCAGACGTTCCTCAACGCCATGACCTACCCCGACAAGACCATCTACCCCGTTGCCACCACCAACGAGCAGGATCTGTACAACCTGATGGACGTGTACCTGGACGCGGTGTTCAACCCGGCCATCTATACCAAGCCCACCATTTTTGAGCAGGAGGGCTGGCACTACGAACTGGACCTGCCGGAGGGCGACGGCGACAGCAGCGCCGCGAGCCTGCACGAGGGCACGCTGCGTTATAACGGCGTGGTGTTCAACGAGATGAAGGGCGCGCTGTCCGATCCCATGAGCGTGCTGGACGATGCCGTCAACGCCGCGCTCTATCCCGACACCGCCTATGCGCACGAGAGCGGCGGCGACCCGCGCGCGATTCCCGCGCTCACCTACGAGCAGTTCCTGGACACGCACGCGCGACACTACAATCCCTCCAACTCCTACATCACGCTCTACGGCGACCTGGACGTGGACCGCGCACTGGCCTTTTTGGACGAGCGCTATCTGTCGCAGCCGAGTGCCGCGAGCCGCCGCATGGACGCTGCCGTTGCCGCCGGCGAGAACCCGTCCACGCTGGCGCCCAATCCGTTGGACGCGCAGGCGCCCGTGACCTGCGAGTACAAGCGCATCGAGATGGCCACCACACCCGAGAACGCCCTGGTGGGCCTGGGCCTTGTGCTGGGCAGCGCGCTCGACCGCAAGCGCACGATCGCGGCGGATATCCTGTTCGAGGCGCTGCTGGGCTCCAACGAAGCGCCGGTTAAGAAGGCCATTCTGGCCGCCGGCCTGGGCGGCAACGTGGTGAGCTACACCGCGGCCGAGAGCCTGCAGCCCTACGAGCTCATCATGCTGCAAAACGCACAGCCCGGTGTGGCGCGCGAGCTGCGTCGCGTGTTCCAGGACGCCTGCCGCGACCTGTGCGAGCACGGAGTTCCGCGCGAGCGTCTGGAAGCCATCATCAGCAGCAACGAGTACGACCTGCGCCAGCGTGACTATGGCATCGCCGACGGCGTGGCCATTGCGTGCGACGCGCTGAGCACCTGGCTCTACGATGACGACGCCGCGACGCTGGCGCTCAAGTACGGCCCGGTGTACGAGGAGCTGCGTAGCGAGCTGGACGGCAGCTATTTTGAGGACCTGCTGCGCGAGCTGGTGCTGGAAAACGACCACATGGCACTGGTCGAGCTGGTGCCGGTGGACGCCGCCGAGGGTTCGGAGGGTGCCGAGGCCGCCGAGCTGGCAGCCAAGCGCGATGCCATGACCGATGCCGAGCTGACCGACGTGGTCGAGCGCACGGCCGCGCTGCGTGCCGCGCAGGAGGCGGAAGACACACCCGAGGCCAAGGCCACGCTGCCGCGCCTGCGCGTGTCCGACATTGGCGAGGCGCGCCCCGAGCCGCCACTGATCGTGGACACGACCGTGCCCATCCCCTGCCTGCGCCACGGCATCCCCACCAACCGTCTGGCCTACGCCATGCAGTATTTCGACCTGAACTGCGTCGCGTTTGAGGACCTGCCCTATGTGACACTGCTCTGCCGCCTGCTTAAGCAGCTGCCCACGCGCGAGCACTCGGCCGAGGAACTCGACAACTTGCTCGCTGGCAAGCTCGGCTTTTTGAGCTTTACGACCGAGGTCATGACGCAGCCCGAAGTGGACGGCGTGCGCCCCTACCTGCTGGTGAGCGCCGGCGCCCTGTCCGAGAAGATCGATGCGCTGGCGAGTCTGCCGCGCGAGGTATGGTCGAGCACGCTTTTGGCAGATGCCGACGCCGACCGCGTGCGCGACGTGCTCACACAGATTCGCATTGGGCTTGAGCAGGGCTTTATCAACAACGGCCACTCGGCGGCGCTCGGTCGCGCGATGAGCTACAGCTCGCCTTCGGCCGTGGTGCGCGAGCAGCTTTCGGGCGTGGACTTCTATCTGTTCCTGCGCGACCTGCTCGACCACTTTGACGAGCGCGTGAACGGGTTGCGTACCAAGCTTGCCGAGCTGGCAGGCCGCATCTTTGTGGCCGATGGCTGCCTGGCGAGCTTTACCGGCAGCGACGAGGACTTTAACGCATACTGGGCCGCCGCGGGCGACCTGGAGCTGGGCGCTGGCGACGGCGCCGATGCCGGCCGCAACGCGCTCGTGGTGCCGACGCCGTGCGACCGCCACGAGGCCTTTGTCATCCCCAGCGACATCTGTTTTGCGGCAAGCGCGTGCGACCCGCGTCGCTTGGGCATCGACGTGACGGGCGCCTGGGCGGTTGCCGCCAACGCGCTCTCCTACGACTATCTGTGGAACGAGATCCGCGTTAAGGGCGGCGCGTACGGCTGCGGATTCCGCGCGGCCGGCGAGCGTCAGGCGGCGTTCTACACCTACCGCGACCCGGCAATCGACCCCTCGATTGAGCGCGTGGCGCGCGCGGGCGAATGGCTCGGCAGCTTTGATCCCGACGAGGCCGCCTTTGAGGGCTTTATCGTGAGCTGCGTGAGCGGCATGGACGCGCCGGTGAAGCCGTACGCGCTCACCAAGCGCCGCAACACGACCTACCTGGCCGGGCTCGATCCGCATGCGCGCGAGGAGCGCCGCGCCCAGATGCTCGCCGCCACGCCCGGTGAGCTTCGCTCGCTCGGCGCCGACGTAACGCGCATCGCAGCCGAGTCACCCACCTGCGTCTTTGGCGGCCGCGACGTCATCGCCAAGAGCAACGCCGGCTTTAACGTCGTCGACCTGCTGGGCTAACCGCAAAGGTAGATTTTTGTGACATGCCTAAAAATCTACCTTTTCTTTTCCGCCGCTTGGGCGGGGCAGCTCAGCCCGTCCCGCCGGTTTCGTCTCAATCTGTAACATCTAGGCGGCAATATCGGCTCCAGATGTTACAGATCGAGACAAACCGGCGCAGACACCCGCCCTTCAGCAAAAACCACCGCAAAGGGGACAAGTGTCTTTCTGTTGATTCGAACACTTGTTCTATACGTACACATGTTCTATAGTAGGGATGCTTGCATCGGACTAAAATTGCAACTAGGATATAGTTGCAGAATGTGAGGCGGGATGACGCGGACCGATAAACTCATCGCCCAACTGCTTAGCTGCCCTTCGACGTATCGGTATACCGATTTTTTAAAAGTCATGGCTTCATATGGCTTTGAAATGGACAACAAAGGCAAGACATCCGGATCGCGCGTTCGCTTCTACAGGCCATCAGATGGCAGGATATTCGTAATGCACGCGCCACATCCATCTGACGAATTGACAGCGGGGACCATTCGAAACATCGTTCGATTTCTGCAAGATGTCGGAGGTAGTCATGAGTAACGTTTTGGCATACAAGGGTTATTTCGCCCCAGTCGAGTTCGATGCCGAACAGCATGTGCTAACAGGTATGGTCACCGGCATTAGGGACGCAATCGTATTTGAAGGCTCCACGGTTAAAGAAGTGGAACAATGCTTCCACGACGCCGTTGACGATTACCTTGAGTTTTGCGCCGAGAAGGGCAAGGAGCCCGAGCGGGCTTTTAAGGACTCGTTCAACGTAAGAACGGGTTCCGAGCTTCATAAGCAAGCAGCGCTGGCAGCGGCAAAGAAGGGTGAGTCACTCAATAAGTTTGTGACTGAAGCAATTGCTGCGGCGTTATAGCATTAACGCCTAGGCTCAAACCACCACAAAGGGGACAGGCACCTTTGTGGTGGTTTGGGGTGAATCCATCGCGTTTGCCCAGATAAAACCTGCCAAAATAAACCTGTCCCTTTTTGGCAGGTTTGCTAGAGGAGGCTGGGATGGATAAGGCTGAGTTGCGGCGGGCGGTGATTGCCCGGCGCGATGCTCTTGATTTGGATGTGCGGGCAGCGAAGTCTGCTGTTGTATGCGCGCGGCTTGTTGAGCTGATGGAGTCCAGCGGCACTGCGGGCCAACGCACCGTTGCCGTCTATGCCGCGATGGGTTCCGAAGTCGACCCCGCCGCGTTTGCCGCCGCGGCCGCCAAATGCGGCTGGCGCGTGGCCTATCCGTGCATGCTCTCGGCAACAGACGCCATGGCTTGTGGCCAGCGCATGTGCATGCGGGCAGTCTCTGCCGGCGATGCATCCGAGGCCCCGTTTATCGCCCACCCTACGCGGGCCTTCGCAGCCACGGACGTCGACAGCGACCACTTCCCCATCGTGCCCGCCGCCGAGCTCGACATGGTTGTCGTGCCACTCGTGGCTTTCGACCGCACCGACGCGCGCCTGGGCTACGGCGGAGGCTGCTACGACCGCTACCTGCCCACAGTTGCACCTGAATGCCAAATCGTCGGCATCGCCTTTGACGAACAGCGTGTCGACCACGTTCCCACCGACGCCCACGACCTGCCACTGCCCAACATCGTCAGCGCCTAGCCGCCGCTGTATCGCACCCGCAAGATGAGCGTGGAAAATCTCCCACTTTGAGCCCCCTTACGAGCCAAAAACGGGAGATTATCCACACTCATTCAACAAGCGTCCGAAAATCCACGCTCGTCCGTCCGATTTTCCACGCTTGTGCAGCCAAACGCCCTGCAACTGCCTCAGCACGCACGCGGCACGCCGGCGACCTTGAGCTTGCGATCGAGCTTTGTCGGATCCCTTAGATCATCCCAGCACAAGCGCACAATCTTGCAGTTATCAAGCAGCGAAAGTCTCGACTCGCGCTGGCGCTCATCGAACTGCGCCTTCGCGAGCTTGCCCTCCTCCGCCGCCTTCTCGCTTTTAACGAATCCGTCGAACTCCCCGATAATCAGCCGGTCGCCCACGCGCCACAAGTAGTCGACGCGATACGGTCGTCCCGGCTCAACCGGGTCGAACAGCTCAACTTGCAGCTCCGGCGTCTGCCAACCGCGCTCGATCATCAGGGCACGCGCCTTGGACTCGCCGCCACTTTCCGACAGCCCATCGGCACATCGTGCAACCCTGCGCGCCGTCACAACGCCGCGACGATTCAGACCAAGCTTGTCGACAGTCTCAACGAGATGCTCCTTCGACAAAAGTTGCTCATGGAGCGCCGAGTCCGCGATGATCAGTCCCTCGACAAACGATGCATCGACCAAGCAATCCGTAATCGTTTGATCGATATCGGTTACGGCGATATCCATCTGGGTGGCCCGTGTTTGACGAGCATAGCGATGACGAATGACCTGAGAGCCCGGCGTCGTCGATTGGGCTGGCATCGCGGCGATATGGATGTGCGTCAAATTGGCATGCGAAACCGAAAGGCCATAGATAACAGCCGCCGTATAGGAGCAAAATGTCCAGTCGGGGTGCTTTTGCGCAAGCGCCCGCACCCGATGCAGATAACGCTGCCGAAACTTGAGCTCGGACCAGTATTCCGGACGCGCATACAGCCCCGGCATGACCGCTTCGAGACTTCCCGCCTCCGCCCGCCGCTGAATCTGCTTTGCCTCCGCCGCCGTGCGCGCGTACACGCAGCTCATCTGCTGTTCGCATGCTTTAATGTGACTTGCAAGCCTTTGATTCGCCGTCATGTTTCCCATGTCGCCTCCCAAATCTTGGAACGGCGCAAACGTACCAGACGGTTTCATGCGAAGTCTGACCAAATACCGTCCAGGCGCTGACCAAATGCTTGACGGTTTTGGACGTTTTAGGCTGATGGCTTATATCTGCAGGTAGGGCGGTTGTCGAGAGGTCCCTGTCTCCACATTTTGAGGCCTTGGTCCATCGGATTATCAGAAAGAAAAACCCGTCGAGATTCAAGACTACGCCAAATGCGACTTTGCCTCTGCACGCACCGTCGCTTAGCCGAGCCATCGGCATCTACATGCCTAAAAAATGAGCGTGGATAATCTCCCGTTTTGAGCCTAGTTTCAAGCCAAAAGTGGGAGATTATCCACGCTCGATTTGTAAATGTCCGAAAATCCACGCTCGTCCGTCCGGATATCCACGCTCGTCACGCCGCCGGCACAGCAGCAGCCGCAGCCTAGTGCTCCTCGCCGGCGCGGGCCAGGTCGTAGGGCGTGGTCTGGTAGACGTAGTAGTTGAGCCAGTTGGTGTAGAACAGCTGAGCCTGACTGCGCCAGACGTTGCGCGGCTCGGCGGTGGGGTCGTCGTTCGGGAAGTAATGCGCCGGCACCTGAGGGTTGAGCCCGCGCTTCACGTCGCGCTCGTACTCCAGGCGCAGCGTGTCGGTATCGTACTCGGGGTGGCCAAAGACAAAGAAGCGACGGCTGTCGGTCGACTTGACGATGTACAGGCCCACCTCATCGGACACGGCCACGACCTCAAGCTGCGGCTCGGCCTCCACGTCCTCGCGGCGCACATCGGTGTTGCGCGAATGCACGGCATAGAAACGGTCGTCAAAGCCGCGGACTAGCGGGCTTTGCGGCTTCACCAGATAATGCTCGAACACGCCGCTCGCCTTTGCCGGCAGGTCGTACTTCTGGATACCGTAATGATGGTAGAGCCCCGCCTGCGCGCCCCAACAAATGTGCAGCGTAGAGTGTACGTGCGTAGTGGACCAATCCATGATCTGGCAGAGCTCGGGCCAGTAGTCGACCTCCTCGAACGGCATCTGCTCCACGGGCGCGCCCGTGATGATCAGACCGTCGTAGTGGATGTCGCGGATGTCGTCGAACGTGCGGTAAAACGTCTCCAGGTGGCCGGCGCTCACGTGCGTGGCCTCGTGCGTCTTGGTGCGCAGCAGGTCCACCTCCACCTGCAGCGGCGTGTTGGAGAGTTTGCGCATGATCTGCGTCTCGGTGGCAATCTTGGTGGGCATGAGGTTGAGGATGAGCACGCGCAGCGGACGGATGTCCTGGTGCAGCGCGCGGTACTCGGTCATGACAAAGATGTTCTCGCTCTCGAGCTGCGCGGCGGCAGGGAGAGCGTCGGGGATGCGAATGGGCATGGATGCTCCTTACGAGTCAGTTGCAGCTATGGTACAACGACCGGCCCCATCCGCGCGAGTGCATCGCCCAGCGATGCCGTCAGCGGCCCAAATCACTCCAAAAGTAGAAATTAAGGCATGTCCCAAAAATCTATGGCGCTTTAGCCTAGCAAAGTGACGGCAGGAGGCTACAATGGTCCGACGTGAAAAACTCGGCCGGAAGGATACTCATATGTACCAGACGCGTAAGATCGGTGTGGTCGGCCAGGGCCACGTAGGAGCACATGTCGCCAACAGCCTGCTTATGCAGGGCATTGCCGATGAGCTGTACCTGTGTGATATCAACGAGGCCAAGGTGACGTCCGAGGTCCAGGACCTGCGCGACTCCCTTTCGTTTGTCCCGTACAACACCAAGATCGTCAACTGCTACGACCACTACGAGGAGCTGGCCTGCTGCGACGTCATCGTCAACGCCGCCGGCAAGGTCGCGCTTGCCGCTGGCAACCGCGACGGCGAGCTGTTCTTTACCACCGACGCCGCCCGCACCTTTGCCAAGCGCATCGTCGACGCCGGCTTCGACGGCATCTTTGTGAGCATCTCCAACCCCTGCGACGTCGTGTGCACCGAGCTGTGGCACCTGACCGGCTACGATCCCAAGAAGATCATCGGCTCGGGCTGCGGCCTGGACTCCGCCCGCCTGCGCACCGAGATCTCCAAGAAGGTCGGCGTGAGCCCCAAGTCCATCGACGCCTACATGATCGGCGAGCATGGCTTTAGCCAGCTTGCAGCCTTTAAGGCCGCGACAATCGCCGGCAAGAGCCTTAACGAACTTCAGGCCGAGAACCCCGACAAGTACGCCTTCGACCACATGGAGGTCGAGGAGCTCGCGCGCAAGGGCGGCTATGTAACCTACCAGGGCAAGCAGTGCACCGAGTACGCCGTCGCCAACTCCGCCGCACGCGTCTGCGCCGCCGTGCTTCACAACGAGCACGCCGTGCTTTCCGCCTCCACGCTTATGACCGGCCAGTATGGCGAGGAGGGTATCTTTACCTCCCTGCCGTGCGTGATCGGCGCCGAGGGCGTCGAGGAGGTTTACACGCTCGACCTGTCCGAGTACGAGCTCGAGGGCTTCCACAAGAGCTGCCAGCACATTCGCGACAACATCGCCCAGCTCGACTGGTGGGACGCCGAAGGCGTCGTCGGCAAGTAGGCCGTCAATCGCCGAAATCTCGCGAATCTAAGCGCGATACCAAGCGGGCCGCGCCGGAAATCCCCGGCGCGGCCCGCTTTTTTGACTCACACAGTGCCCTTGCAAATCGAAGGTGAATACTTTTCTGCGAAGTGAACGAGCAAGAACGAGCCCCGAAGCATCGACACTTTTCAGACGCCGTTTCCTGCGGTTTCGTCGAGGTTTTCCTGCGGTTTTGCCGCCAAAAAGTGTGAATGCTTCGGGGGTCCAAAATAGGTCGTTCACTTCGCAGAAAAGTATTCACCTTCGTTTTCGCGCGGACACGAATCCGGCCGCCACAACGCAAAAACGGGGTCCACGCGCAGCGCAAACCCCGTCAAAAAAGATAATTCCCGGTGCCTAGTACTGCTCGATGCCCATGTAGCGACGGACCTCAGGGCTGTGGTCGAACACCTTGCCGCGGGCGGCGCGCAGCTCGCAGCTCATGTTGTAGAAGAAGATCGGCTCCAGGAACGAACGCACGCTGGCAGGCACGTCGCCCACACCGTACTCGAGCGCATCGAGCACCATGACCGTATCGGTGTGCGTGTTGAGGAATGCAAGTGCACGCTCCTCCATGGGGCGGCACTCGCCCGATCCGAGCTGTACAAAGTAGAACACGCCGGGCTCGGTGGCCTCGAACGGGCCGTGGAAATACTCGCCGGAGTGGATGTAGCAGCAGTGCTGCCATTGCATCTCCATGAGCGAGCAGATGGCCATAGCGTAGGTCTGGCTAAAGTTGGGGCCGGAGCCCAGGATATAGAAGAACTTGTGCTGCTGGCAGAGCTCGGCAAAGCGGGCGCCCAGCTCGGCGTTGACCTTCTCGCGGGCGGCGGGCAGCAGCGCATCCATCTGCTTGAGGCCCTCGTACATGTCGGCGAGTGCCTCGTAGCCTTCCTGCTGGTCGAGCAGCTCGGCGGCGATCAGAGCGCCGATGCCCTGAGGCACCTCGGCCTGCGACACGCCTTCGCCCCACGGATAGACCCAGGTGGTCCACTTGCCGTTATCGATCTTGGAGCCCTCGCAGTCGGTGAGGGCAACAACCTCGGCGCCGGCAGCCAACGCCATCTCGCAGCCATCGACGACCTCCTGCGTGTTGCCGCTGTGGCTGCAGGCAATAACGAGCGACTTCGGCCCTAGGCTCTTGGGGACCATCAGGCAAAACTCGCGTGCCGTGTAGACCGTCGAGGTAAACGTGGTGGCCTCGCGCTTGAGCAGCTCGTTGGCCGGCATCAGGTCGATCATCGAACCGCCACAGGCGATCCAAAAGACGTTCTCAATCTTGCCCTTGCGCTCGATGATTTCCTGAATCAGATCGTGTGCGTTCATCCTGATGCTCCTCCTTGTGCGGCGGTTTTGAGCGACGGCAGCTCGTACCTGCTGTCGTTCTATGTTGTCCTATTTATAACACGTGCAACAACGCCCGTGAAGTCATCTTAGCAAATTTGTTCTATGTTGTTCTATCTGTGGACGTTAGATGTCGAATACGTAGCGCGAGCCCACGATCTTTTGGCGGCCGAGCAGCAAGGGGCGCTCGTCCTCATCGGTAAAGTACGCCTCCATATAGAAGAGCGGCTCACCGACCGGCACCTCCAGCAGCGGGGCCGCCTGAGCATCGGCAAGCGCAATCTCCACGGTGCAGGGGTCGGACTTGAGCGGCGCGCGACCCGAATGCTCGGCAACGAGCGCAAAGATGGAATTGTCCATGAGGTCCTTGTCGGCAAGCGTCTGCAGGTAGGGATGGTCGGCGAGCACAAAGGCGTTGTTCTCAAGCATGACAGGGATGCCGTCGGCCGTGCGCACGCGCTCGACCACGATAAGCTCACAGCCGGGCTCCACGCCAAAGAACGCCGCATCCTCGTGCGTCGCCGCGACCACCGTGCGCGACACCAGACGCGCACCCGGCACCATGTCGTTGGCAGCACAACCCTCAGTAAAGCTCTGGACGTCACCCTTCTGGCGAATCTTGCGCTTGAGCTTGGGAGCGCACACAAAGGTGCCCCTCCCCTGCTGGCGGTTGAGATACCCCGCGCGTGACAGCTCCTCGATGGCACGGCGCACGGTGATGCGCCCCACGCCATAGGACTTCGCGAGCTCCATCTCGGAAGGAATGCGCGAGCCGGCCACGTACACGCCGCGCGCGATCTCGCCCTTTAGGTCGTCCATGACCTGCTGGTACAGTGGCACGGCGGACACCTCGGCGCGCTCGGAACGTTCGGTCTTGCTATCGGCTACCATCGTTACGCTCCATCCCGCGCATGCTCGGACTCAAACTCTTCAATCGCCGCCATAAACTGCTCGCCAAAGGCGTCGGCCTTTTTCTCGCCAATGCCGTTGACCTGGATCAGCTCGTCGCGTGTCTGCGGGCGCAGGCGGCACAGGCCGCGCAGAGCCTTGTCGGAAAAGACCATGTACGGCGCCATCTCCAGCTCCGTCGAGATCTCCTTGCGCAGGGCACGCAGGCGCTCGAACAGCTCGGCATCGTCGCCAACGCGCGGGCGCTGATCCATCTCGGCCTCCTCGCGCAACAGATCGACGGCGCGGCGGGCGCGGGCCGAGGCCTTGCGCTTGGACGCGCGACGCTTAACGGTAAAGGCGAACGCCTCGTCCTCGACCTCGCTGGCACGCGGACCCAGCCCCACGACCGGGTACTGCCCCTGCGAGGTGGCCAGGTAGCCGCGACCGCACAGCTGGCCGATGATGTCCTTGATGCGCCCGACCGATTCGCTCGACAGCTCACCGTAGCCGCGGTCCTCGTCCAGACGCATCTGGCGAATGCGCTCGGTGTTGCCGCCGTGAAGCACGTCGGCGATGAGCGACTTGCCAAAGCGCATGGGTCGCGTGGCCACATAACGCACAGCGGCGCGGGCCATATCGGTGACATCCTCGACCTCGAACTGCGTGAGGCAGTTGCTGCAGTTGCCGCAGCCCTCGGCCTCGTCCGTGGCGGCGGCGCCCGCACCAGCCGCGGCAGCATGCTCGGCCGCGGCCTCGTCGCCAAAGTAGCGCAACATATATTCGCGCAGGCAGCCGGTGGTATTGCAGTAGCCCTCCATCTGGCTGAGCAGACGATATCGATTCTGGAGCGCCCACGCGCGCTGCTCGTCGTCGAGTGCCTCATCGGCAGCGTCGCCGCGGTCGATCAGAAAGCGGCGCATGCGAAAATCGTTGCCATTCCACAGCAAATGGCAGCTGGCCGGGTCGCCATCGCGACCGGCGCGACCTGCCTCTTGGTAGTAGGCCTCGATGCTCTCGGGCACGTTGTTGTGGATCACGTAGCGCACGTTGGGCTTGTCGATGCCCATGCCAAAGGCGTTGGTGGCAACCATCACCTGAATGTCGTCGTCGATAAAGGCACGCTGGCTCTGGCGGCGGGCGTCGTTGCCCATGCCGGCATGGTAGCGACCCACGCGAATGCCGCTGGGGCCCAGTGCCTCGGCAAGCTCGCCTGCCAGCGCGTCGACCGTCTTGCGGGTCGAGCAATACACGATGCCGCTCTCGCCCGAATGCGCAATCACATAGTCGCGCACCCAGGCGGTCTTGGCCTTGTCGCCCATCTCCTCGCAACCAAAGTAGAGGTTCTTGCGATCGAAGCCCGTCACCACCGTCGCGGGGTTTTGCAGGCCGAGCATTTGCTGAATGTCCGCGCGCACACGCTCGGTCGCCGTAGCGGTAAAGGCTGCCACGATAGGGCGCTGCGGCAGGGAATCGATGAACTCGCGAATCTGCAGGTAGGCGGGGCGGAAATCCTGGCCCCATTGGCTCACGCAGTGGGCCTCGTCAATGGCCACGAGCGGCACGCCGATGCCGCCTTCGGCCGCAGCTTCCTGCGCAAAGGCCAAAAAACGCGGCTCAAGCAAGCGCTCGGGCGCCACGTACATAAGCTGATAGCGGCCCTCGCGCGCCCGCTTGAGCACGGTGTTTTGCTGGGCCGGGGTAAGGCTGGAGTTGAGATAGCTGGGTCGCGCACCCGCCGCGAGCAACGCACGGGTCTGGTCCTCCATAAGCGACAGCAGCGGACTCACCACAAAGGTGATGCCGGGCAGCATAAGCGCGGGCACCTGGTAGCAAATGGACTTGCCGGCGCCCGTGGGCATAACACCCAACGCATCGCGACCGGCAAGGATCGCATCGACCATGCGGTCCTGTCCCGGGCGAAACGAGGTGTAGCCAAAATAGGCGCCGAGCGTGTCGAGCGCCATCTGCTGCATGCTATCGGTCATGGTTTCCTAACGTCCAAGTCATCTGCCGCCGATTATACGCCGCCACGCGGACCGGTGCCGCGCGGCTGCCGGCCACGGGCGATGCAATCCAAGGCGAACGAGCGCGGATTTTTGGACACTTTCCGGATGAGCGTGGATAATCTCCCACTTTAAGCCCGTCACCAAGCAAAAAACGGGAGATTTTCCACGCTCATTCTGCGGGTAGTCGATGTTTTGGCAATGTCAGCGAAAGCCCGCCAGAGCGAGCAAGGTGCCTTGAAACGAGGCGGCATTGACCTTCTGGTCATGCCGCCAAAGTTGAAAGGCAGATTGCCGCTCTGGCGGGTTTGCAGCGTCGGCCCGCTACGCGGTTTGGTAAAACGCCGTAACTTACATGACCATGACGTAGCGGCTACCCACGTAGTACTGCTTACCCATCAGGACCGGCTCTCCATTGGGACCGGTAAAGCTGGCACGCAGGTTGAGCAGCGGATCGTGCGGAGCAATGCCCAACTCGGCCGCCTGCTCGGTATTGGCACGAACGGCCTCGACCGTGCGGTAGCCAACCGAGACAATCGGGATTCCGCCAACACGCTCGACCTCGGCAAAAATCGACTTGTCCTCAAGATCGGCCGTCAACAGCTCGCGGTAGGCATCAAACGGCACAAAGATGTTCTCCTCAAAGATGGGCTCGCCGTCGGCCGTACGCACGCGCTTGATATGCAGCAGCAGCGCATCCTTCTGCAGGCCAAAGAACTCCATCTCGTTTTGGCGCGCCGGCACAATCTGGCGATCGATCACGTGCGCACCGGCCTTCATGCCATTGCCGGCACACAGCGCGGTAAACGTCTGCAACGTCGAGGCGTGAAACTGGCGATTGATGTGCGGCGTGGAGACAAAGGTGCCACGGCCCTGCTGCTTAACCAGGTAGCCATCGGAGCACAGCTCCTCGACGGCGCGGCGCACCGTAATGCGGCTCACGTCGTACTGCTCGGCTAGCTCAAGCTCGGACGGAATACGCTCCTTGGGTGCATAAACACCTTTCTCGATCGCATCCTTGATTTCGTCGTAAATCTGCTGGTAAAGCGGTGCATTTTTGGGCGCAGGCATATCTAATCACTCTTATCGAAATATCGAAATAACTAATACGTATATAACGTCTAGTTTCATGTTACCTCATATTGATAAAACGATACACCCTCCCTACCAAAAAGCGACAGCTTCATTTTGGTAGGTTTTACCTGGGCAAACGAGAGCCCCTCGAAAGCAACGAGGCTTTCGAGGGGCTCATTCGGATGGACTACGCTTGGCCGGCAAAATGCCAAAACCCTACTTCCCGTCATCCTGCTGCAGGCTGTCCTGCTCGCAGAGGTGCGCCCGCCTGCTGGCCATACGTGCGGGCTTGTCGGGATCGGGTACGGCCGTGGGCATGGGCTCGTCGACATGACCACCCCACCAGCCGCCCACAAAGTTGAGCGTGTGGAACACGTTGATCACGGCGCCGGGATCAATGTCGCACACCAGCTTGATAATGTCCTGACTCTCGTAGGTCGAGACAACGGCATGCAGCAGGTACATCTTTTCGCGGCTGTATCCGCCGATGACCTCGGCGCAGCTAATGCCGTGCTGAAAATGGTCAACATAGGCGGTCATGACCTCGTCTGCCTTGCGCGTCGTGATCTGCAGCGTCACGCGGTCGTAGCGACGATAGAAACTGTCGATGGTCTTGGTCGAAATAAACTGGAACACGATGGAGTACGCCGCCTTGTCCCAGCCAAACATAAAGCCAAAGATCGCCAGGATAAAGCAGTTGAAACCAAAGATGACGCCCCAGATAGTCTTGCCCGTGTGGTTGGAGACCCACAGCGCGATAAAGTCGGTGCCGCCGGTGGATGCGCCGGACTTGAGCGCGATGGCAGCGCCCAGACCCGAGACCACGCCGCCAAAAATGATGAGCATGATCTTGTCGCCCAAAAACGGGGAAAAGTGAAAGATGTTGAGGAACAGCGACGAGAGCACGACCTGCATCATCGAGAAGATGACGAAGCGCTTGCTAATGCCGCTCCAGCATAGGAGCGCCACAGGGATGTTGAGCGCGAGCATACCGAGCGAGATGTCGATGTGAACGCCGCCCAGCGAGGTAACGCGATCGAGCAGGACCGCGACGCCGGTAAGACCACTCGGAAGCAGGTCGGCGGGCCGAATGAACGCCTGGATCAGGAATGTCTGGAGAACGGCGGAAATGGTGACTGCCACAGCGGTGATGGCGCGGCGGACGATGGTGAGACGGCCGAGCACGAGCACGCGATCCGTGAGTTGATCGATGGCGTTCGCCACGCAGGCTCCTTTCGAAGGCAGATGTAGTTGTGGGGCATGTCCGCGATTGTAGCATGGAGCGTGCGGGAGCGCTTCAATTCACCCTCTCTCGACGACCAAAACGGGACCAGCAACCCCCACAACCAAAGGGCAAAATTCCAAGTGAGTAGACTTTTTACGATCTGCCGAGCACACCCAAAAATAGCCACCTCTGTGACCTGCGGTTTTACAAAGGAAGATATGTTTTGTGCTCGGCCTGCGCCAAAAAGTCTACTCACTTAGCCCGAATCGAAGCCAAACAGATCAAAATCGAAACCGAATTGAGCCAGTCCACCGCAAAAAACGTTTGAACCCGTGCTTCTTGCGGTGAATCGACGCTACAGAGCGGCCAAAATGTCGGTCAGATTGTCGATAACGACATCGGCTCGCGATTGATCGAGGTTGACGCCTTCGTGCGGGCGCAGCGCCAGGACGCGGGCGCCGGAGCGCTTGCCGGCCTCGATACCCAAAGGCGAGTCCTCGATAACCAGGCACTCGGTAGGCTCCACCCCCAACGCCTCCATGGCACGCAGGTAGATCTCGGGATCGGGCTTAAACGCACTGCACTCGTGACCGCTGATGGTGTAGTCTAGCACGTCGGCGATGCCGGCAATCTCCACCAGCTCGTCGATGAGCTCGCGATAGGACGAGCTCGCGATAGCGCACTTCACGCCACGCTCGTGCAGCTCGCGCATCACCGGCTCCGTCTGCTCGTTGAGCAGCTCGGCATACGGAACGGGATGGTCCGGGCTATAGACCTGCTTGTACTCCACGCGCAAACGCTCGCGCAGCTCAATATCGTCGGGCACCAGCGCCTCCCAAATGGCGGGCTCGTTAGACCCCGAAAGATCGGGAATCTCGTCAAAGTGGAACCCCTTCTCTTCCATAAACGCCACGCGGCGACGGTTGTAGAACCACTCGGTATCGACCAGCACGCCGTCCATGTCAAACAGCACTGCCTTGATCATACGCATCTCCTCCCACCTGCCAAAAAGGGACAGGTTTATTTTGGTAGGTTTTATCTGGGGTTTTATGGAACGACGAACACGCCCTCCCCAGAGCAAAAAAGGGGACGGGGCACAAACCCCATCCCCTCTCAATCAACCCGTAAGGTCTACTTACTTGTGATTAGTAGGAAAGCTTCCACATGTAGCGACGCATGGTCAGCGGGTGCTGACGGGCCTCGGCGATCTGGTTGCCGTACTCACGCATAACGGCGAGGTGCAGCAGCGGGTTGAAGTAGGTGATGACGCTCGCGGGCACGGCGTCAGCCAGGCCGTAGTCCTTGGAGTCGATCAGAGCGACCTTGGCGCCCATGCGCTCAAGGAAGGTGAGGGCGCGGGCGTCCATCGGACGGGTGGCGCCATCGGACATGAAGAAGACGTAGGGCTTACCCTCGGTGGAAACCTCGAACGGGCCGTGGAAGTACTCGCCGGTGTTGTAGGCGGCGGCGTCGATCCACTGCATCTCGGTGAACAGGAAGGCGGCGTGAGAATAAGCCATCTTCTCGGAGGCACCGGAAGCCATGAAGTAAATCATCTTGTCGTCCTTGAAGTCCTCGGCGAACTTCTTGGCGAGCTTCTTGCAGTGCTGAGCGGCGTTCTCGCAGAGATCGAAGATGTTGGTAAGGCCGGTGATCATGTCCTCGTAGTGGTCATAGCCCTCGGTCTGCTGAAGGATCTCGAGAGCAAGAGCGATAGCATAGCCGGGCTTCTCGCACTTGGCAGCGTAGTTGGCGTGGAAGCCGTGAACGATGACGTGGTCGGCGTCGACGGTCAGAGCGGAGCCAGCCTTGTTGGTGAGGGAGACGACCGGGCAGTTGTGCTTCTTGGCGGTCTTGTTGGCCTCGACGGTCTCGGGCGTGGAGCCACCGAGGGAGCAGGTGATCACGAAGGTGTGCTCGTTGACCCAGGAGGGCGTGTCGTAGTTGAACTCGTTAGCGGTGAAGATCTGAACGTTCAGCTTGTCCGTGTTGTTGGCCAGGAAGTACTTGGCGGGGTAAAGGTCGGACATGGAAGCGCCGCAGCCGACGAAGGCGACGCTGTGGATCTCGTGGTTGGACAGGACGTCAGCGACGATCTGCTTAGGGAGGTTAAGGTCGATCTCGTACATCTGACACATTCCTTTCGATTTTTGCGGCGCCACATTGCCGGGCGCTCGCAGGGTTACCGTGGTTTGGACCGAGTCGCCGGCCCGTTGAGGATATGACAAAGGGACTGCCCTTTGTCACGTATAGGGATGGAAGCCTGCCTGGGGTATGGGATGCCAGGCAGGCCCCCCGGGGAAAGCGGTTAGGCGCTTGGTCGCGACTAGGCCAGGATGCCGGCCGCGGAGAGGGCGATGCCGCCCACGATGGCGATCACGAGAAGCCAACCGGTGTTGACGTTCTTCTTGATGAGCCAGTACATAAGGCCAGTGAGGCCAAGGGAGATCATCTGGGGCATCATGCCGTCCAGGATGTCCTGGATAACGACGGTACCCTCAGCGAACTGCAGCGGGGTAGTGGCGCCGATCAGCGTGGCGATCATGCCGCCCACGGACATAAGACCCACGATGCCACAGACATACATGAGCTTCTCCATGAGGTCACCGCCCTGAAGCTTGCTCAGGTACTCGTGGCCGCCCTGATAGCCCATCTTGGCTGCGAACCAAGTGATCAGCACAGAGGGGACGATGGAGATGAGCATGGCCAGGATCGGGCCCATGATGGAGCCCTGCTGAGCCAGCTGAACGCCCAGGCCAAAGGCGATAACGCGGATGGTGCCCTGGAAGAAGGAGTCACCGATGCCGGAAAGCGGACCCATGAGGGAGGTCTTGACCGCGTTGATCGAATCGGGATCGAAGTTCTCGGGATCCTTGGCGTACTCCTCCTCCATGGAGGCAGCGAGGCCCAGGATGAAAGCGCTCGTCTGCGGGGTGCAGTTGTAGAACGCCATGTGACGGTGGTAAGCCTCTTTCTTAGCAGCGAGCTGCTTGGGGTCGGACTCATCCGGATAGAGGCGATCGAGCGTGGGAACCATGCCGTAGAGGAAGCCCATGTTCATCTGACGCTCGTAGTTCCAAGAGGCCTGGATGGCCCAGGAGCGCCAGAAGAACTGGCTGACCTTCTTGTTCAGGGACACGTCCTTGGTTGCGGTTGCCATAGTGTGTTCCTCCTTAGTCTTCGTCGTCTTCGAGCGGATCGTAGTCGGAATCGACACCGGCGGCTGCATGGGAACCGTTGAACTTGAAGCCCATGAAGACGACAGCCAGGCACACACCGATCAGAGCGACCGCGATGACGGACAGGTTGAGGTAAGCGGCGAGCAGGAAACCGATGAACAGGAACGGAGTCATACCCTTCTTGATCATCATGGTGAGCAGCAGGGCCAAGCCGTAGGCGGTCATGATCTTGGTCGAAACGTTAAGACCAGTGGACAGCCACTCGGGAACCATGTTGACGATGGCCTGGACCAGGTCGGTGCCAACAAAGACGGCGAGGAAGATCGGCAGGAAGTACATGACGGCGTACAGACCGGAGCCGGCGCAGATGTGCATACGGTAGGCGGTCTTGAACTTTCCGTTATCGATCGCGCTATCTGCCACATGAGTGAGGGCGGCGATGATGGAGCGGAACACGATGCCGAGGAGCTGACCCAGGACGGCGACCGGGATGGCGATCGTCATGGCGGTCTCGGCGGAAGCATCGGTCAGGCACGCAAAGGCAGCGGCCACGATGCCGCCCAGGACCATATCGGGCGGAACGGCGGCGCCGACCTGCACCAGGCCCATGGACACGAGCTCGACGGCGGCACCGACGGCAAGACCGGTGGGCACATCGCCCAGCAGCAGACCGACGAGCGTAGCGCCAACGAGAGGCTGCTCGAAGTTAAGACGACCGAGCAGGCGGGAGTCCCACATGCAGAACACGCCGACGAGGCCGACGAGCACCGCACTGATGAACGTATTCATACCCTTCTCCTTTCAGTCAGGCAAAAGCCTGGTTGATTACAGCTTGGCGTCGATGTCGACGCTCTGATACGTAGGGGTCTGCTGGACGTAGAGCTTAATGCCCATGTCGAGCAGCTGGTTGACGTCGGCCTTCTGGTTGGCGTCGAGGAAGACGGAGCTGTCCTTGCCTCCGACCTGATCGGCACCGTCGTGGTTGGCGGTGGCGCCCAGGTTGATGGCATCGAGCTTGTAGCCCTGGCAGAACTGCAGCATCTCGGCCGTGTTGCCAAAGACGAACATGACGCGCTCGCCGAGGGTGTTGAGCTTGTCCATCTTGGCGAGGGCACGCTCGACGGTGAAGACGTTCAGGCGCACGCCCTGGGGCTTGGCCAGCTTAAGAGCGCCCTTCTTGATGTCATCGTTGGCGGCAGCGTTGTCGACGACGATGATGCGCTCGGCCTGAACCTTGGTGGTCCAGGTAAAGACAACCTGGCCGTGCAGCAGACGGTAGTCAAGACGTGCGAGGACGATCTTGGCGGGACCGGAGCTGTGACGGGACGCCTTAGCCTTCTTGGCGGGAGCCGCGGCGGCCTCGACCGGTGCGTTGGGGTTGGTCAGACCGGTGCGGGCCTCGTTGATGAGGGCTGCGAGCTCGGCGCCCTTGACGGGAACGGGGCTCATAGCGAGCGTCAGTGCCAGCGGAATGTTGAAACCGCTGACAACCGTGAACTTCGTGCCGTTCTTGGAAAGCTCAACCATGCTGTTGTTGACCGAGCTGCCGAGCATATCGGTCAGCACATAGACGGTGTCGTCCGCGTTGAACGTGGCGATCATGGCGTCCACCTTATTGGTGATGGGCTCCTTGTCGTCACGAGCAAGCGACACGACGTGGACGTTCGACACGTCGCCGAGAACCATCTCGAGCGTGTCTTTGGCGCCTGCGGCCAGGCCGCCATGAGATGCGAGAATGATCTGATTCATCTTGCCTCCTCCTTTTCGTTATGGTCATTATAACGTCTTATACGTTGCTTATATTGCTAATTAGTATAAAGACCGTTCGCGGGTGAAAATCGACCGTTGACGGGTTTAACGCAATCGAAACGTTGGTGCAGGGTAGGTCGGCGCTGTCTTGGCGACGCTCGATCAGACGCCTCGCCAATCCCCTATCGCACGAAGTACCAGGGGCTTTCCTGCACGGTGGGCTCCAGCGCGATGCCAGTGCGTTCCTTAAACAGATCCATGTCCTGCGATTTCTCCGTCCACCACGCGTTGGGCTTAAAGGTCATGCTCTCAACGACATGACCGACAAACACGCTGTTGCGCAGCTTGGAGAAGTCGGTATTCATGATCAGGATGGACGCGAGCACCAGCACAATGCCCAGGACTTTGATCGCGCCGGCGGGCTCGGCATAGACACCAATGCCCACCAGTACGGTGACGACCGTCTCGAAAGACATTACGACGGGAACTTTCGATGTCTCGAGCCCCATGGACAGACCCTGCATATATAAGATGTAAGCCACGGCTGTGGGGATGAGCCCAAAGCCAAGGAACAGCAGCAGCAGCTGTGGCGACATTGCCGCGGCGACATCCGGCCATGGAGCCGCGATAGCTGCCATAACCGCACCGCCAAAAACAAAGCCCCAAAACGTGACAGCCAGCGGGTGGACCGTCTTGGTTGCTATCCGGCTAAACACCGCGAGCGACGCCCCACAAAGGCCTGCAATCACGCCCGACGTGACGCCCCAAACCGAAAAATGGAAACCGGAAAGGTCGCCATTGGTCACTGCAAGTACACAGCCAACGATGTTGAAGACAATGGCAACGAGCTTGTTGGGGGTCACGTTCTCGCGATAAAGCACGCGACCGAGCACGACGCCAAACACCGGCGAGGTATAGAGCAGCACCGAGGCCGTGGACATGCCGACCTCGCCCATGCACTCGTAATAGCAGGTGTTGGCGGCGGCCAAACCGACGATACCGACAAGCGCGCAGGGAACAAGCTCTTTAGGGCTTGCCTTGAACAGGGCCAGCGGACCCTGAGCCACGGTAGACCCCTCACCCGGACGGCAGCCCATAAACATCAGGACCGGCGCCAAGATAAGCGCTCCGACCAACAAGCGAAAGGCAGCCATGCTCTGGGACGAAACGCCCATGGCCGAGATGCCGTTTACAAAGATTCCGATGCTGCCCCACATAAGCGCGGCGATCAGCACCAGCACATAGCCCAGATTGCTTTTCTTCAACGCAGCCTCCTCGGTATTGTTTCCAATATGTTTCACACTACGTTATAGTCGTTATATACATTTTTCAAGACACAAATCGGTGAGCGGAAAATCTGTTTCCCCACATACTCATTGGGTAGTCATTGGGGACGTTCTTAAATGACTAGTCGTTGGTTGAGCATAAGTCAGCGAGCGGGTCGCATTTGAGGCAAGGTGGTGTGAAACGAAAGGGCGCTGACCTTCTGGTCGCGCCCTTGAAGTTGAACGCCAGATTGTCCAAATGCGGCCCGCGCAGCGTCGAGCCGTTACGCCGTTCGGTAGAACGGCGTAACTAATACTCAAGCTTCCACATGTAGCGGCGCGTCATGTAGTCCTTGTGGGTGACGGCGGAAAGCGCACGCATGTAGACGTTGTTGAGGATCGGGGCAAAGATCAGGTGGTTGAAGTACTCGCTCACGCTGTCCTTGATGTCGTTGAGGCCGAGCTCCTTGGCGTCGAGCTGATAGACGCGCTCGCCACCGTACTGGTTGACGAAGCGGATGCCGCGCTCGTCGTTGCAGCGGCTGCGGCCGACGCTGATGAGCTGGAACAGCGAGGTGCGCTTGTCCAGAATCTCGAAGGGGCCATGGAAGAAATCGCAGGTGTTGATGGTGCAGGAGTCGATCTGCAGCATCTCCTGCACGTTGCAGATGCTAAAGACGTAGGCGGCACCAAAGAGCGGGCCCTGGGCCATGACGTTGATGCAGGGCTTGTCGGCGTTCTGCTCGGCCCACTTGGCAGCGAGCGGACGGGTGTACTCGACGGCCTTGCGATAGATGGGGTCGACCAAGTCGAACGCGGCCATAGCGGTCTCGTACTCGGCATAGCCCTCGGTCTGCTGCGTAAGCTCCATGGCGATCATGGTCACGACGGCGGAGTTGGTGCGGCCCATGCAGGACTCATCGACGGCCAGGCTATCGTACTGGATCTTGTAGTCGCAGACCTCGGTAAGGCCGGACTCGTCAACATAGATGGCGATGGTGCTGGCGCCGTGGTCCTTGGCGACCTGGGCGGCGACGATGGTCTCCTTGGTGCCGCGCATGGACACGACCACGGCCAGGGTGTTCTCGTTGACGTAGGCCGGGGTGGCGTGCACGAACTCGTTGCTGGTGTAGCTGGAGCTCACGACCTGCGTGGCCTCGTGCTCCATAAAGTACTGGGCAGGATAGTTGCCGCCGTTGGATCCGCCGGCACCAATCCACACGACGCGCTTGATGCCGCCCTTGTCTGCCTTGTCAGCCAAAACCTGGGAGACGACATCCTTAACCTGTTCCTGAGTAGTCATCGTGCATCAGCCTTTCTTCTCGTTTGATGCTCTCGATGGCATACAAGTTACATACATGTTTTGGTTATGTCGACTAGTTGTATGCTATATTTATCTTAGAAATTTTGCTGGTAAGGTTTTCGGTAGCTCAATACCAGCGGTTTTATTGTTGTGTTGAATACATGCTTGCTTAGATAAGCATACAAGTTAAATATAGGCTGATTGCATGAACGCTTCATCTAAAAAGAAACTGAGCCAATACGAGCGCTTGGCGGGTACGCTTCGCGACCGCATCGCCGCCGGCATCTACGCACGCGGAGACAAGCTGCCGTCCGAGATGGAGCTCATGGACGAATCGGGGCTGTCGCGCAGCACCGTGCGCCACGCCCTTAAGGTTCTCGTTGATGAGGGCCTGGTGCGCACCGAGCGCGGGCGTGGCGCCTTTGTGGCCGACACGCCCGCGCTCCACGAGAACAACCTAGTGTTTTCGAGCTATACCAAGCAGGTCGAAGGTCAGGGCATGAAGCCCACCACGCGCACCGTGGACTCGGGCTTTGCCAAGGCGGCCGGCAGCATAGCTAAGTTCTTTGACGCCGCCGTGGGCAGCAAGCTCGTCAAACTTGTCCGCCTGCGCTACCTGGACGACGTGCCGCTGTGCCTGGAGACCACCTACCTGCCGCCAAGCTTCGAGACGCTCATCGATCGCGATATCAACGGTTCGCTCTACGCGACGCTGCGCCAAGAATTCCATCGCGCGCCAGCACAGGGACATAAGACCTTTGAGGTGTGCTATGCCTCGCAAAACGAGGCGTTTTTGCTCAACGTCGAGCGCGGGCAGGCGCTGATCCTGATCACCGACTACGTCTACGACACCGACGGCCGACCGCTCCATGTCTCTAAGCGCATCCAACGCACCGACCGCGCCAAATACACCGAGCCAATCGGCTAACCTGCCAAAATAAACCTGTCCCTAAATGATAGGTTTGGGAAGGTCGGGGAACCAGGTTGGTTTGGGTTGGTTGGGTGTGCGCTCGGCTAGGACCAGCTCCATCCAGCACATGTCGTACCAGCGGCCGAACTTTTGGGCGCAGCGATCGAAGGTGCCCACCAGGCGATATCCCATATGAGCATGGAAATCCCGACTGTTGTGCGTCAGGTACTCATCGTCCTTATCGTGCGGCACGGCAATGAGCGCGCACATGTTGGTGATGCCCATCGCGATCAGGCACTGCTTGAGCGCATCGTGCAGCTTGCGACCCAGCCCGCCATGGCGCACATCGCGTGCCAGGTAGATCGACGTCTCGACCGACCAGTCGTATGCCTCGCGGCTGTTAAGCGGACTCACGTAGGCATAGCCTACCGGACGCCCGTCCAACTCCATCACCAAATACGGATAGCGCTTGAGCGTACGCTCAATACGCCCGGCGAACTCCTCAACGCTCGGCACCTCGTATTCGCAGGTAATCGCCGTCTGGCGCACATACGGCTCATAGATGGCAAGCAACGCCGGCGCATCATCGGGCGTCGCCAGACGAATCGTCGGATCGGACATCTCGGTCATACAACCCTTCTCCCTCAAAAACAAAGGCCGCCTTGCGCCAAACCCAAGCGCAAGGCGGCCCCTCGTCATTACATCAGGCTACAGAACCGCCGCCAACGCGTCGATATCCTCCTGCGTCGTGGCCCAGCTGGTGCAAAAGCGCACCACCGTGTGGGTCTCGTCGTACTTTTCCCAGTACTCGATCGCCGCATGCTCGCGAATGCGCGCCATGTCCTCGTTGGGCAGAATCACGAACTGCTGGTTAGTCGGCGTCTCCAAGAAGAACCGGTAGCCGTGCTCGTGCAGCACGCGACGAAGCGTCTGCGCGGTTTCGATCGCCTGTCGACCAATCTCAAAATACAGGCCATCGGTAAAGAGCGCCTCAAACTGGACGCCCGTCAGGCGGCCCTTGGCCAACAGCGCACCGTGCTGCTTAATGCGCGGAATGGGATGCGCCGGAGCGTGTATGCCGCAAAACACCACAGCCTCGCCGCAGAGCGCGCCACACTTGGTGCCGCCGATGTAGAACACGTCGCACAGCTGCGCCAGCTCGGGCAGGGTAATGTCGCACTCATCGGCCGCCAGTGCATAGGCCAGGCGGGCGCCATCCACAAACAGCGGAATCTCGCGCTTCTGGCACACCGCGTGAATCGCCGCGAGCTCGGCCTTGGAGTACAGCGTGCCGTACTCGGTCGATAGACTCACGTACACGGCGCCCGGGAACACTGTGTGCTCGTAGCTCTCGTTTTCGTAGAACACCTGGATATAGTTCTCGAGGTCCTCGGCGTGCATCTTGCCCTCGTAGCCGGGGATGGTGAGCACCTTGTGGCCGCCGAACTCGATGGCGCCCGCCTCGTGACAGGCGACGTGGCCAGTCTCGGCAGCAACGACGCCCTCGTAGGGCGCAAGCAGCATGTCGATCACCGTCGCGTTGGCCTGCGTGCCGCCCACCAGAAAAAACACGTCGGCATCGGGGGCCTGGCAGGCCTCGCGAATAAGTTGCTTGGCGCGCTCGGTATGCGCATCGGTACCGTAGCCAGGCTGCGGTTCCATGTTGGTATCGACGAGCGCCTGCAGCACTGCCGGATGTGCACCGTGGGAATAGTCGTTGTTAAACGCGAGCATGGCAATCCTCTCTTACCGGGTATCGGCCAGATGATTCAAACGGAGCTATTGTACGCCGCTGGGATAGGCAATGCGCGCGGCAAGGCACTCAAGCGCCAGCACCAGGGCAAAGCCGCAGCTCACGTCACTCAAAAAGTGCGCTCCGATCACGATGCGGCCAAACGCGACGAGCGCCGCGACCACAGCCGCCGTCCAAAAGACCACACGACGGCGCGACGGCTTTTCCTTAAAGGCCGTCGCGGGAAGCCCAGCGAGCATGAGGCCGATCGCCGCGTGCGCCGTGTGTCCGCTCGCAAACGACTTAAAGCCGTCCTTGACTACACCGGCGGCAATATAGGCCCACTTGTCGGGGTTGCCGATCACCCACCACGGCTGAAACTCGAGTCCCTGCGTCACCTCGATCACGCGCATGCGTGGGCGCGACCACAGCGGCTTGACAATCACGTTGAGGATGATGGCCTGAGCGACCCACACGACAAGCACCATCAACGCCCAGCGCGTGAGCTCGTCGGGCTCGGTCGTGCGCGTGAGGCGATAGACGACAAGGTTAGCGGCGATGACCAGCACAAACGTCAGTACCAACTGAACCGCGATGAGTTTGCCGCCAACCCGCAGGGACGAAACGATCTCGTGGCCGGCCAGGCCAATGTTGACGAGGATGCCGAGCACGGCGAGCCATTTGCTCCCCCTGGAGTCGGGACGCACCGCGCGCACGAGCATAACGCCCGCGATGCTCGCCGTCAGCTCAAACGGCAGCTCGCCGGCGGCCTCGATAAAGCGGCCGTACATGCTGCCGATGTTGAACAGCGCGCACGAGATCTGATAATCGAAGAAGCTGCCCACGCCCAGACAAAGGGCAAGGATGACCGCGATAGCAGCGGCGTCTTTCTTATAGATGTATCCGAACATGCTTTCCTTTCGGTCGGGCGAAGGGTCGACCCGCAACATGGTGGGGCAAAGATAGCTTTGTCCCATAAATACCCTTACAGGTTGAGCATAAGTGAGCGAAAACGTTCCATTTGTGGCAAGGTGGCCCGAAGGAGGAGGGAAGCGTACTTGCGCACGCGACCGACGAGTGAGGGTCAGATTGCCCAAATGGAGCGTTTGCAGCGTCGACCCGCTAGTCGTCGTCGCTAGCACCCAACTGCTGCAGCAGCATGAGCGCCGCCGCCACGGGGCCGGTGCCGTCGTTGGCGTCGAGGCCGCGACCCAGGCCGCTGCCTGCGCCGGCGCCCGCCTTGTAGGGCACCGACAGTTTGCGGCTCTTGGGGAAGTTCACCGCGCCATAGCGGGTCTTTAGTTCAAAGGCCACCTTCTTGGGCACGTCGACACCCAAAAACGTGATGCGACCGCCACTGAGCGTGACGCTCTCGAGCCCCAGACGCTCGCCGCGAATGCGGATACGCGCGCGGTTGAACAGGTTGAGTCCCGCCAACGGCAGCTCGCCATGCGCGGCCTCGGTCTCCTCCTGCACCTCGTCGATACTCTCCAAGTCCTCAGCCGCCGCGAGCTTGCGGTACACGAGCACGCGCTGGTCCACCGCCGGCATGTACTCCTCGGACAAGAAGTAGTCGGCCGGCAGGTTAATACCCACGCTCGCCGCCTCCACGCCGGCGTCGTCATCGCCGCGCGCCTCAGCCACGGCCTGGCCCAGCATCTGCGTAAACAGGTCAAAGCCCACGCTCGACAGGTTACCGTGCTGCTCGGCACCCATGAGCGAACCGGCACCACGGATCTCCAGGTCGCGCATGGCGATGCGCATGCCGCTGCCCAGGTCTTGGAACTCGGAAAGTGCAGTCAGGCGTGCCGTGGCCTCCTCGGTAAGCGGCAGCTCGCCCGGGAACATAAAGTACGCGTAGGCCTGCGTGGCAGAGCGGCCCACACGGCCCTTGAGCTGGTAGAGCTGTGCCAGGCCCAAGCGCTGCGAGTCCTCGATGATCAGCGTGTTGGCCGTTGCGTTGTCGATGCCGCTCTCCACGATGGTCGTGGCGATGAGCACGTCAATCTTCTTGGTCGCGAACTCGATCATCACGTCCTCGACCTCGCGCGGGCTCATCTTGCCGTGCGCCACGCCCACGCGCGCCTCGGGCGCGGCCTCGTGCACGCGCGCCACGGCATCATCGATGGTCTTGACGCGGTTGGACACGTAGTACACCTGGCCGCCGCGGCCCACCTCCAGGCGAATCGCCGCGCTCACCACATCGGGGTCGTACTCCCCCACGTGCACGATCACGGGACGACGCCCGGTGGGCGGCGTGGTGATCAGGCTCATGTCGCGCACGCCGCTCGTGGCCATCTGCATGGTTCGCGGAATAGGCGTTGCCGAAAGCGTGAGCACGTCAATCTGCTCGCGCAGGTTCTTGAGCTGCTCCTTGTGCTGCACGCCAAAGCGCTGCTCCTCGTCGATGATCACTAGGCCCAGGTTCTTGGGGTTCACATCGGCCGAAAGCAGGCGGTGCGTGCCGATAAGCACGTCAATCGTGCCCTCGGCAAATGCCTTGAGCGCGCGCTTTTGCTGCGCCGGCGTGCGGAAGCGGCTGAGCACCTCGACCTCAAGGCCAAACGGAGCAAAGCGCTCAAAGAACGTCTCGTAGTGCTGCTGGGCAAGAATGGTCGTGGGGCAGAGCACCATGACCTGGCGGCCGGAGTCCACGCACTTAAACGCCGCACGCAGAGCGACCTCGGTCTTGCCGAAGCCCACGTCGCCGCACAGCAGACGGTCCATGGGCTTGGGCGCCTCCATGTCGGCCTTAATGTCGGCGATGGCCTCCAGCTGGTCGCGCGTCTCGTCGTAGGGAAAGCTCTCCTCCATCTCGATCTGCTCGGGCGTGTCGGGCGGGCAGGCGATACCGGTAATCGACGAGCGGCGCGTATACAGATCGACCAGGTCAAACGCCAGCTTTTTGGCATTCTTGCGCGCCTTATTGGTGGCACGCGTCCAGTCGGCGGTGTTGAGCCTGGTCAAGCGCGGTTTGTCGCCGTCGGGGCCAACATAGCGCGTGATGCGGTCGACCTGCTCGAGCGGCACGTAGAGCTTGTCGCCATCGGCATATTCCAGCAAAAAGTAGTCGCGCTCCTTGCCGCCCACTTCTTGGCGCGCGATCTCGCTAAAGAGTGCGATGCCGTGAGTGGCGTGCACCACGTAGTCGCCCGGCTTAAACGGGAACGTGATCTGCGTAATGTCCACCTTGCGGCGGCTGCGCGCGCGGTTGGCGTCCATGCGGGCGTTGAGGTCGGCGATTGAGAACACGGCCAGGTTGGCATCGGGCACCACCACGCCCTGCGGCAGAGCGGCATCGACAAAGGTCACGCGTCCGCGCGAGATGGTGGGCACGGCGGCACCAGCGGCAGCCTGGGCGGCACCCGCCTCGAGCGAGCGGGCGTTGAGCGCGTCGGCCTTACGCTCGCGAATGGAAGCATGGGCCTCCTGGCGTGCGGCACGGTCGGCGGAATCCGCCGCTGCCACGCGCACGCGGTCGCCGATAGCACCGGCATTTTCGGGCGCCGCGGTCAGCGATTCCTCAAAGGTAATGCCCTCGTCGCCAAAGGTGAGCTCCATCGACTCGCGCGCACCGCGGTCGGGAATGGCAAACACGCAGGCGTAGCGCTTGCCCACGACTTCCTGGATGCGCGTCATAAAACGGTTGTCCGAGCCTGCGATGGCCGGCTGCTCAATCTTGAGCTCGGCCGTCACCGCACCGCCGGCACGGATGAGGCTCACATAGTTCAGGCGCTGCTGGGCACCAAAATCGAGCTGTTGGGCGCGCACATACAGGCCGTCCAGGCGGTCAATCCCCGCCTCGCCGGCACGGGCCTCGATATCCTCGTAGGCGCGCAGACAGTCGTCGAACAGCGAGCGCGGCTCGGATAGAACCACGAGCGCCTTGCCGCCCACGTGTGCCAGTGGGCTTACGGTCTGGCCGTACATCACCGGCAAAAAGCGGTCGAGCTCGGGCGTGACGATGCGTGCATCCACCATCTCGAGCAGCGCCGCCAGCTTGCTGTCGTCCTGGCTGGCGCGGTAGAGCGCCACGTGCATGTTGTGGACGGCATCGTCGGTAAGCGCCAGCTCACGGCAGGGGAAGATCTCGATACTGTCCTCGTTGCCGATGGTCTGCCCCGTTGAGCTCACCATACGGCGGATGCGATCGATCTCGTCGCCGAAGAACTCAATGCGCACGGGCGCCTTCTCCTGTGCGGGGAACACCTCGACGGTGTCGCCGTGCACGCGGAACAGGCCGGGTGCGTCGGCGGCGCCGGCATTGGTGTAGCCCATGCCCACCAGGCGCTGCGGCACCTCGTCAAAAGGAATCTCCTCGCCCACCGCAAAAGTGGTGGACTCCCAATAGCGGCTCTCGACCGGCGGCACGCAACGCAGCAACGCACGGGCCGAGGCAACCATGATGCAGTTGTCCCCACGCACGATGCGCCCCAATGCCTCGCAGCGCTGCGCCACCACGGCGTCGTCGGGCGCCTGCTCGCGCCACGGATAGTCCTTACGCTCGGGAAAGCGGCACACGTGCGCCAGGCCCACATAGGCGGCAAGGCTGCGCGCGGCGCGATCAGCCGCATCCTCGCCGCTCACAATGTAGACCGTCGGGCGCGGGCGGCGCGCAAACTGGGCGGCCGCCATAAGCGTGCGGCCCGACTGCGACACGGCCAGCGTCACGTCCTCGCCGGCATCGAGTCCGGCCTCGACGGTCTGCAGTGCCTCGGCAGTGTAGAGCTGCGCGGCTATACGGTGAATGAGCATGCTGTTCCTCCGGCATCGCAACGCCAAAAGCCCGCCGGGGCAAGCTCGGCGGGTCGTACGTCAAATACATTGTCTGTCATGGTAGCGCATGGAGAGGACTCCGGCTCAAGGGCAAACCCAGCCCCGCAAAAAACGCCAGACGAAGATGCGTTCCGCCCTACCCCGCTACGCGCACGCTGGGGCACAAATCTGCCAGCGGACACTCGTCACACTTGGGCTTGCGGGCATCGCAGATCTCGCGACCAAAGGTGATCCACTGATGGTTGACCGACTCCCAATACTCGTGCGGCAAAATCTTGAGCAGATCCTGCTCGGTCTTGAGCGGCTCCTTGGCATGCGTCTTGGGACTCAGCATCAGGCGGTGCGCAATGCGGTTGACGTGCGTGTCCACCGCAATGCCCTCCACGATGCCATACCCCACGTTGAGCACGATGTTCGCCGTCTTGCGTCCCACGCCCGGCAGCTTCACGAGTTCCTTCATGTCGGCCGGCACCTCGCCGCCATAGTCGGCGACGATCATCTGCGCGGCCTCGACGGCATGCTTGGCTTTGCTCTTGTAGAAGCCGAGTGACTTGATAGTGTCTGCCACGTCAGCCACGCTCGCCCCGGCCATGGCCTCGGGCGTGGGCCACTGGGCAAACAGCCGCGGCGTCACCTTGTTGACCTGTGCATCGGTCGTTTGCGCCGAAAGCAGCACCGCGATCAGCAGGCGGAAGGGATTCTCGTGGTCCAAAAAGCACTCGACCGGGCCATAGCGACGGTTGAGGCGCTCACACACCTCGATGGCGCGCTCGCGCTTGGCGGCATTGGTCTCGCGTGGCATAACGACTCCTCGGCTCAACGGCACAATAAACTTATGGGCACAATTGTCCCACGTCCGAGACGCTTACGCCTCCAAGAATGCGCCGGTCTGACGGCTCCACAGGCTCGCGTACTCGCCACCCGCCTCGACAAGCTGCGCATGCGTGCCGCCCTCGACAATCTCGCCATCGGCCAGCACCACAATGCGGTCGAGCGCCGCCACGGTGGACAGGCGATGTGCCACCACAATGGAGGTACGTCCACGCATCAGGTTCTCGAGCGCCTCCTGCACCAGCGCCTCGGACTCGCTGTCGAGGGCAGAGGTCGCCTCGTCGAGCACCAGAATCGGCGCGTCGGTTAGGATGGCACGGGCGATGGCCACGCGCTGACGCTGGCCGCCCGAGAGCTTGACGCCGCGCTCACCCACCATGGTGTCAAAGCCACGGGGCAAGCGGTCGATAAACTCCATGGCATTGGCCAGGCGCGCGGCCTCGCGAATCTGCTCATCAGTGGCGTCGGGACGACCGTAGGCAATGTTTTCGCGAATGGAGCGATGGAACAGCAGCGCCTCCTGCGGCACGTAGGCAACCTGGCGGCGCAGGCTCTGCTGCGTGCAGCGCGAGACATCCTGACCGTCCACGAGCACGCGGCCGCCCTGAACATCGTCCAGGCGCAGCAGCAGCTTGGTGAGCGTCGTCTTACCCGAGCCCGATTTGCCCACCAGGCCCACGCGCTGGCCCGCCGCCACATGAAGCGTCAGGTCATCGAACACGCTCTCGCCCGCCGCAGCGTCACGGTACGCAAAGCTCAGGTGCTCAAAATCAATCGCGCCCTCGGTCACTTTGAGCTCAGGGGCGTCCGGGTCGTCTGCCACCAAACGTGGCTCGTCCAGCACGCGCGTCATCTCGGCCGCATCGCCCAAAGCGCGGTTGATGCGCTGCATCATGGAGCTTACGTAGTTCAGGCGCATGGTGAGGTTATAGGTGTAGGTAAAGATCATGACGAGCGAGCCGGCCGAGATGCCAAACCACGCGTTGCCGCCCGCCACGAACACACTCACCACGGCCATGGTGATGACGATAAGGCCCGAGGTCGTAAAGTTGCGCTGCATCATGGCGTGCATCGAGACCGTTTCGGCGTCGCGCGCGGCACGATCGGCGGCGTCGAACAGATCGCGCTCAAAGTCCTCGCGCCCACAGGTCTTGACGGCCAGGATATTCGTGACCGCGTCGGAGAGCACGCCCGAGAGCTTGTTCTGCGCGGCGGACGTCGCGGCCGAAAGCGGCATGATGCTCTTGTACATAAGCCAGACAAACGCGATGTAGACGGCCATGATGCACACCAGGATCACGGTAAACGTCGGCACCACCGGGGCGAGCGCCGCCACCGTGCAGATGACCGAGGTGATGGTGGGGATGAGCGAATATACCGTCACGTCGACCAGCCCCGTATAGCCGCTCATAAAACGGCTCGTCTGGCTCACGAGCGATCCGCCAAAGCGGCTGGTGTGAAATGTCATGGATTGATTGGAGAGCGTGTCGAAGCACAGGCGCGCCAGGTGATAGTTGCCCGCAATCTCGAGCTTGTAGACGGTGTAGTCCTGTAACTTGGAGAGGATCTGACCCACCAGGTTAACGAGTACGAGCGCCAGGATATAGGGGCCGAAGACCTCAAACACCTGGTCACCCGCCACGGGACCGGCTTGAACGCGGTCGACAATGAGGGCCATCACATAGGTATTGGCAAACGTCAGCAAAAAGATGTAGCCCGCCGACGAGAACACCGAGAGAAAGACAATCAGCGGCTGCGTGCGCGTGACACCCCAAAACCGCTGCAGCGTGCGGCGCACGGTGGAGCGTTTCAGCGGACTGGTGTTTCTCTGAGACATGGGCTTCCTTTCGCGTCTGATAGGGCGAAACGCCATTGTTGCACACTAAAGCGCACTTCAGGCAAGCGCGATGTGAAAGGCAGCGGGGTGCCCGCGTTTGCGCCGGTGCCCCGCTGCCTTGTTGCAATTAGTCCTCGTCTTCTTGGTCTGTGGAAAGGCCCGCGGGCGTGAGTCCCAAGATCTCATCGGCTTGGTCGGCGTCTTCCAGCGCGTCGATATCCTTGAGTTTGCGCTCCATGACGTTGGTGCGCGTGGTGATAATGCCCTCGACCGTTTTACCCGCGGTCTCGATCTGCTGCTGGGCGCGGCGCAGCGCCTTTTGATAGCGCGGCAGCTCGGCCTTGACGGCGGAGAGCACTCGCAGTACATCGTCGGTGCGTTTTTGCAGCCTAAACGTCTGGTAGCTCATCTGCAGGCTGTTGAGAATGGCCGCCATGGTGCTGGGGCCGGCAACGTTGACGTGATAGTCGCGGCCCAGGGTCTCGATAAGCCCGGAGCGGCTGACGACCTCGGCGTACAGCCCTTCAAACGGCACGAACATGATGCCAAAGTTGGTCGTTGCCGGCACACTCAGGTACTTTTCGCAAATGTCCTTTGCCTCGCGCTTGACCATGGTGTCGAGCGTCTTGCGCGCAGCCGCCACGGTCTCCGCATCGCCCGACTCCTGCGCGTCGAGCAAGTGCTCGTACGCGTCGCCCGGGAATTTGGAGTCGATCGGCAGCAGCACGGGATCGCCCTCGTCCACCGGCAGCTTGACGGCAAACTCAACGCGCTCCGAGGCGCCGGGCTTGGTGGCGACGTTTTCCAGATACTGGTCGGGCGTAAGGATGTCCGCCAGAATTGCACCCAGCTGCACCTCGCCCAAAATGCCACGCGCCTTCACGTTGCCCAGCACGCGCTTAAGGTCGCCCACGCCGGTGGCGATGGACTGCATGTCGCCCAGGCCCTTGTACACGGCCTCGAGCTGGTCGCTCACCTGCTTAAACGATGCCGAAAGTCGGTCGTTGAGCGTGCGAGAGAGCTTCTCGTCCACCGTCGCGCGCATCTGATCGAGCTGCACGTTGTTGTCTTCGCGGATAGCACCCAGCTGAGCATCGACCGTCTCGCGCACCTTGTCCAGGCGATGCTCGATGCCCTCGCGATTGGCGCCGAGCTGTTGGGCCGTCTCGCGGCGCAGGTCATCCATCCGGTCACCAGCTTGCGAAAACTCGCGTGCGATGGTCAGGTAACGTTGCTGCTCCACGGCCGCATCTGTCGTCTGCTGCTGCGCGATGGCATTGGCCGTGCGGCGAGTTTCGGCCAGCGCGACGTTCAGGGCATCGAGCGCGTTGTTGGCCTGCTCGAGTGCTGCCAGCGTTTCCGCGCTACTGTCGCCACGCTCCCGCAACTCGGCACGCAGGCTCTTGAGCTGGAGGGCGCAAGCCACAGCAACCCCCACCGCCACCAAGGCGATCACAACAAGCACAATATCAATAGCAGACATAAACTCCGCCCAACAAACCCAATCGAGCACCAATCAAAACCGCGATCAATCTTACCCCGCCATACGCACCGGGCGCCCGGCCCCTTCTTGGGCGCCCCTCTCCTCCGCATATTCCATAATGCGGCGCGCCGTCTCCCTGCTCACCTTTGAGTCATCACCGGCTAAATATGCGTACACGTTTCCCTTATTCAGATTCAAATCGCGGCAGAGACCGTAGCGCGTTACACCCGATTCCTCTAGCGCTCCCAACGTTCTTTTTCGCATCAGGGCGTTGATTCTTCTGTCCGCCACTGGCTTTTCCTTCACCGCTCTATACGCACGCCAAACGTTGGCATAACGATTAGGAAGTTTGTCCTCGGCGCATAGAGATGCCAGGCTACCCGTTTGGGCGTACAAGGACAAAACGCCTCGGTAACCCTCTTCCATCCACGAACCCTCGGATAAGCCCAGAACGTATTCGGCTTTACCCTGTGCCAAAGCGAGCAAAAACAGGGGCTCCGCCACGCGCGGCGCAACCGTCGTCGCTTGCTTAACCAGTTTTCTAAAACTGAGCGACTGCTGTCCGGATAGCTCTCGGCAATAGCCTTTTAAGAATCCCTCAAAGGTCAGATTCAACCGAGCACCTCCTTTTTGTATTGGCTGTATGCGCAGACCATCTCTTGATAACTCCGCTCCGAAGGCGACGACGCCAGCGCCTCGCCCTCGTCGAATATAAGCCGTTCGAGCAGTCCCCAATCAAGTCGGTCGACGAATGCCCGACTATGAAGATCGATGATGTCGTTCGGACGGTAGGCATAGAGCTTCATTACCGCCAGGTCCTCCAAGGATGGCGTAAAGTACCTGATAAAACGCGCCCCAATATCCAAGAGGATCAAACGATCTTCGTAATTGAATGGCATCTGATTACAATATGCCACCGCCATACCATTCACCTCGGGGTATCGAGCTATGATCTCGCGGAGGCACCTGTCCGCCTCAAACACATCGATGTCATGTGTAACCGAACGATTCGTCACATCGTTTAGCATGAAGGCGCTTCCTCCCACTAATACAACGCTCGGCCTGTCGTCTCTTGGACCTATTTCCAGCTCTGCCTCTTCGTCAATGCCCAACAGAGTCTGCTCTAAATCCTGCTTATACATAACAAATCCTATTATTATTCATCTTCAATAATACTATTCAGTCGCACGACAGGACCAACAGGATGCAAGAATTCCGCTCGTGGCGATAATCCCTACACCCTAGAAGTCCTAATGTTACAAACGCTAACTCTCCCAGCCGGCGCGAATGGTTGTTACGACATCGCCTAGGCGCTGGCCGAGAGCCGCTAGATGTTGGAGCACCTCGTTGGGCGATGCGCCGTTGAGGATGCACGTGAGGGCATACGACGCCAGAAATATGGCCACAAGCCCTAACGGGATGAGCACGATCATCGCCAAGGTGCGCAGGCGCTGGCCCACGCGGCGACGACGCGCACGACGCTTGTCGAACGCGAGCTCCTGCGCATATGAATCTTGCTGTACGGAATAGGCCTCTGGTGCCGATTCGCACCCGGGCACAGCTGCAGGTACAGCAGCGGGCACGACATTTTGCGCAAAGGGCTGGGCTGCCGCCCCTTGCATTTGCATCTCCATGAGTCGTTGCTGCTGACGCAGCATGCGCTCAGCTTGTTGCTGCGGAGTCTCAAGAAACAGGTCCATGTTGGCCTCCAAAGTCGGAGCATTCGACGCTTACGACCAGCATCCCGCACCGCCAATGCCACGGCAACGCAATCCGTAGCAATAGCCGCAAAGTTTCTTGTTGACAAAAGCTGTCGAAAACCTCAACAACTCCCCTACCAGCACTTTCTCTGAGCTTTTTTGTCGAATGATCTTTTGCCCTTCCACCAACCCGCCAACTAACCAAAAGCTGACCAAAAGCTTGACGGAAATTGTGAAGACGGGGACCCCAAACAAAACGTGCCGCCCCATAAGGGGCGGCACACAAACTTCTAATCAGCTTTTCAGTAACGAGCACGCGACGACTCGAAGCCGGAGCGCAGGGCGGGGAAATACCTTTGCCTCGCGCGACCCTGCGAAGCCGTGAGCGAGGAGGGAAGGTAGTCCGGCCCTCCCGGCCCAGTTCACACTAGCGCCATGCGCTAGTAGTTCACCACCTGCTCCTCAAAGTACGCCTTCGGGTGGTTGCACACCGGGCACACCTCGGGCGCCTCGGCACCAACATGCAGGTGCCCGCAGTTCAGGCACTTCCACACCTTTACGCCCTCGCGCTCAAACACCTCGCCCGACTCAATGCGCTCGACGAGCTTGTTGTAGCGCTCCTCGTGAGCCTTCTCGACAGCGGCGACACCACGGAACTTCTCGGCGATCTCGGCAAAGCCCTCCTCCTCGGCGGTCTTGGCAAACTCGTCATACATCGTGGTCCACTCGTAGTTCTCGCCCGCGGCGGCGTCGCGCAGGTTGTCCAGAGTGCCCGGAACGGCGCCGTCGTGCAGGTACTTAAACCACAGCTTGGCATGCTCGGACTCGTTGCCCGCCGTCTCGGCAAAGATATTCGAGATCTGAACGTAGCCGTCCTTTTTGGCCTTGGATGCATAGTAGCGATACTTGGTGTGTGCCTGGGACTCACCGGCAAAAGCGGTCTCGAGGTTCTTCTTGGTTTGGGAATTCTCAAAATCCATAGGTGTACTTCCCTTCAACACGTGCCGCCCATAGGCTTTGAGCGACCTTGTCTTTAGGATGCCCTCAAGCCGCGAATTTAAACCTTACAATCCCGTTCTTCAGATTTGAGCGGGCTACACACTCAACCAGCGATCGCCCTCGGCTCGGCAAAAGCCCTCACGCTCCAGGTCGGCTAGAATGCCCGCGACAAGCTCGCACTCGACCGGCCCGCGACCGGCTGCCGTCTCCATTTCGTTAACGCCCACCACGGCATCAGCAAGCGTTATCCCCGCCGGCCGCCCATCGCGCGCAGCCAGTAGCATGCGCACAATATGGGCGCGTTTTTGGCGACGCGAGCCCTCGAACTTGGACTGACGACTATAGCCCGCCGAGCGCCTGGACGGATTGGGCAGCGTCTTCTTAAGATACGCGCCATAATCTAGCAGCGCGTAATACCACGCGCGCGGCGTGTCGGCATCGTCTTGAGGCACGGCAAAGGGCGCGATCTCATCCGCCACCGCACCGGGGGCCGCCGGACAGGCGGCTTGAATCAGCGGCACCAGCTCGCGATCGGGAACAGCCGGCACATCGGGAAAGAAATGATGCAAAAAGACCGTGCGCACGTTGGTCTCTAGATACACACCCGGAAGATCAAACGCAAACGACCGGATACCCTGCGCCGTTGCCGGGCCAATACCAGGCAGAGCGACCAAGTCACGCGTCTCACGCGGAAACTCCCCGTCCCAGTCCTCTACAACGCGCTGAGCGGCCCCGTGAAGCGCCAGAGCGCGTCGGTTGTAGCCCATGCCCTGCCAAGCGTCCAAAACATCGGAAGGCGCGGCCTGGGCAAGCGCCTGCACAGTCGGAAAGCGATCGAGCCACACCGGCATGCGCGCCTCCACACGCGGCACCTGTGTTTGCTGCAGCATGACCTCAGAAAGCCAAATGATGTACGGATCGCGTGTGCGGCGCCACGGAAGGTCGCGATAACGCAGGACCCCTTCCGAACGAATCATCGAACGAAAGGGGTCCTGAATCATGGCTATGCTCCTTATGCGGCGCTATTCCTCCCGGTAAGCGCACGCGCAGGTGGCGTAC
Source organism: uncultured Collinsella sp. (assembly GCA_900541725.1). Taxonomy (GTDB): domain Bacteria; phylum Actinomycetota; class Coriobacteriia; order Coriobacteriales; family Coriobacteriaceae; genus Collinsella. The sequence continues at coordinate 100,786 of UQLB01000007.1, forward strand.
TCGGGAAACGCTTCGCGGTCGGCGAACTTGGGATCGACGGCCGGGAACTGGCGGTGAGCGACGATGTCGCCGAGCGAAACGGAATCGAGGTAGTCGCGCATCAACGCCTGAGCTCCGGCCCACAGGGGATGATAGCAGCACGCGCCCATGCGCGCACAGTCACCATCGGGCGCGGTGCAATCGTTCATAACCATAGGACCCTGAACGGCCTCGACGACCTGGCGGATAGTGACGTCGTCCGGACTGACCTTGAGACGCATGCCACCGTGGACGCCACGCAGGCTCTCCACAATACCGGCCTGGACCAAACCGTGCTGAATCGAGCGGGCAAACGAATACGGAACATTGACCTCTTCGGCAGCGGTGCGAACAGAAAGCAAACACTCCGGATCCTCAGCAAGCATCGCCAGCATACGAAGGGCGTAATCAGTCTTCCTCGATATGTCCATTTTTCCCCTTTCAAGGAATACGAACAGCTCGAACGAGCTCCGGGGCCGAGCTTGTGTCGAGACGCTAAATGACCGCCAGGACATCCAAATGGTAAATCGGATATCCACTGAGTGCCGCGCTTGGAGCGAAATGCATCAGATGCGGCGCACAGTGCAATTCAGTATAACCTAGCCCCCTGTCTCGTAGAACAGGTGTTGCGCAACAAAGCTGTTGTTCAGACAGATATACTCATTAGATTTTACTTGCGTTCCCGAAGGCGCGGGGGTTCTGGGCGAAGATGCACCAGGGCGATCGTTCTATCGAAACAAAGTGCATCAAACGCAAAAAGCCACGTCCGAAGACGTGGCTTTAATTGCGTTGGCGGGAAGTACGGGGCTCGAACCCGCGACCTCCGACGTGACAGGCCGGCGCTCTAACCAAACTGAGCTAACTCCCCAGGCAGACGTTCGCGTTTGTTTCCGCTCGCGTGCGCTGCGGGGATTAGTATACACAGAAGTCTGTCCGGCGCGCAACAACTTTTTTGAAAAATTTTTTGGGGCCATCCGGGAGGGCTTCCGGGGCTGAGGGCGGGGGTTAAGTTTGCTGCTCTACAGTCCTGCGCAAGACGGAAAGCACATTAAGTGCTTTC
>UQLB01000008.1 GCA_900541725.1 uncultured Collinsella sp.
GGGAGACGGCGAGTTAGCCGGCAGGTCGGCATGTCAATCCTGGTCTAACAGAGCCTTTTTGTTTGAGCGTGGGCGCCCAGACGTTTCAGAACGCCTCGCCAGATCGGCGCGGGCACGGCTGGCTCGGCGCAAACCATGCCGTCGGCGTCGACGTTGGCGGCATTGCCGCCGCCAAGTCGCTGTGCATGCTCGACGGAACATCCCATGCGAACGGCGCCCACGAGCTTGTCCATGGCCTCAGAAAACGGTCGCCGCAAGAGTCCCATGCGCGGGGAGCGACGAAGCGCTGCGATGCCGCTGCCGCCGTAGATGGCAACGCCGCCACACCACAATTGGTCATGGCGCTCGCATACCTTGTGCAGACGAACGGCGGTCCCACGCGCCTGCTCAGTGTCCTCTTGTGCGGCTCGAATCGCGGCATAGACGCGCGTTCCCGTACTGCCAAAGCGCTCAAGCGCCTGCTCGATAGCAGCCAACGTCTTATCGTCAGCCACATCTTCAATGGCCAGCACGATGCCATCGGCAACGCTGCCGGCGTCATTTGCCTTCAAGTCGACCGGGCGGGGGAGTGCGGTGCCGGAAAGCCGGGCATAGGCGGCGATGGCATCCTGCAGGTCCCAGAGCAAAAACTCAAGATCGGCGCTATTGGGAATGCTGATATACGCAATGGTTTGCAGCGTTTTTGGTACATCGCCGCGCGCGGTCGGCTCCATGCTGCCTCCTTTCCGGTTGGTTTCCGTTTAGGTTACACCGTCCGGCGGCGCCCCGCCGCGCTATCCTAGTGCAACCCTTACGAAAGGAACGCCATGCGACTGCCCATGAATACCTCGCTTGCCACGCTCAAGCCCTCCGGTATCCGCCGAATCAACGCGCTCGCCGCCCAGCACCCGGGGTGCATTGCGCTTGCGCTTGGCGAGCCCGATTTTCCCACGCCCGATGTGATTAGCGCCGAGGTGACCGCCGCACTGGACCGCGGTGACACGCACTATCCGCCCAACAACGGTCGCTCCGCCCTGCGTGAGGCGTTATCTGCCTACATGGGGGACGCGGGCCTTACGTTTTCGGCCGACGAGGTCATCCTGACCGACGGCGCGACCGAGGCACTGTCGGCAACATTCATGGCTATGCTCAACCCCGGCGACGAGGTCATCATCCCCACACCGGCCTTTGGCCTGTACGAGAGCATCGTCGTGGCCAACCACGCCAAAGCTGTCTTTTTGGATACGGAGCCTGCACAATTTCAGATTGACGAGGATGCACTTCGTGCTTGCGTGACGCCGGCGACCAAAGCCATCGTCATCTGCTCGCCCAACAATCCTACAGGCTGCATTCTCAACGCGGCATCACTCGACGCCGTGGCACACGTAGCGGAGCAGGCTGGCATCTACGTAGTCTGCGACGACGTATACAACCGCCTCGTCTATGTGGACGGCTACGAGCGCTTCGCCCAGCGACACCCGGAGCTGCGCGAGCAGACGGTAGTCATCGAGAGCTTCTCCAAGCCCTGGGCCATGACCGGCTGGCGCTTGGGTTGGCTCGCAGCCGCAGCCCCCGTCATCGCCGAGATCGCAAAGGCCCACCAATACTTAGTATCGAGCGCCGTCTCCTTCGAAATGGACGCCGCAGCCCGAGCCCTCACCGTCGACCCCACCCCCATGCTCGAAGTCTACCGAGCTCGTCGCGAACGCGTACTCGCAGCCTTAGACGCCATGGACCTCGACGTAGTAGAGCCCGCAGGAGCCTTCTACACTTTCCCAAGCATCAAAAAGTTCGGCCTAACCAGCGAAGACTTCTGCATCAAAGCCATCAAAGAGGCCAACGTAGCCCTAGTCCCGGGCGACTGTTTCGGCACCGAAGGCCACGTCCGCCTCAGCTACTGCGTCTCCGACAAAGACCTAGACGAAGGCCTCCACCGCCTGTCCACCTTCGTTTCAACCCTGTAGCCATCAGGGACGCAACACATCAGCCCACCGACTTAAGGCTTATGAGTGGGGGCGCCGGCCAACGGGAAACCGGGCTGCCCCAAAGTCACCGCGGGCCGCGCCGCCGAAGGCCAGGCGCAAGGTTTTCGTAGATTCCGCACGAGCCGAAGAGCACTTAATGTGCTCTTCGTGCGAGCCCAGGACCTGACCGAGCGAAAACCTTGCGCCTGGCCTTCGGCGGTGCGGCCGGATGGTGGAATTGTGTGCAGCCCGGTTTCCCGTTGACCGACGCCGGGGTCCCCGCCATAATACTTTCGGTTCACGCACGAATCCGCTGCCAGAGACAGCCGGTGCAAACGGGCATCGCCCGCGAGCTTAATGGGATATCCCGCCAGCCGAGGTGGTCGAGTAGATATGTCTTCTCGCCCCCGTCGCTCATGCAGCGCGGGGGCTTTCTTTTTGGACATGCCCCCGTCACGTCCTTGTGGCGGACCGTGCCCGGAAAGAATTCGAGGAGGTGTAATTCATGCCCCAGCAGTACAAAATCGACAAGGTTGCAGAGATCGAGTCCCGTATCGCCGAGAACGCCGGTCTGTTCGTCGTCAACTACAACGGTCTGACGGTTAAGCAGGCTCAGGAGCTGCGTCATCAGCTTCGCGAGTGCGGCGCCGAGATGAAGGTCTACAAGAACAACCTGGTCAAGATCGCTCTCAAGAACCAGGAGCAGCCCGAGCTCGACGAGATCCTCGCCGGCCCCGTCGCTTATGTGTTCTACGAGACCGAGCCGGTCGAGGCCGCTAAGGCCCTTAAGGACTTCTCCGCTAAGTCCAAGGGCGTCCTTGAGATCAAGGGCGGTATCTCCGACGGCAAGGCCGTTTCCGCTGATGATGTTAAGGCTATCGCCGAGCTGCCCACCAAGGATCAGCTTCTCGGTCAGATCGCCGGTCTCATCTCCGGTTTCGCTCGCGACATCGCTGTCTGCGTCAACGGCGTTTCCTCTGGTCTCGCTCGTTCGATCCAGCAGGTCTCCGAGCAGAAGGCAGCCTAGTCGCTGTTTTCACCCGCGGCGGCAACGCCGCACCCCTGGCGCATTCGCGCCGTGTTTTAACTGATCTCCGTGCACAGACACGGAAACCGAAAGGACTTAGAAATGGCTAAGCTTACCACCGATGAGATCATCGATGCTCTTAAGGAAATGACCCTTCTCGAGGCTTCCGAGCTCGTTAAGGCTATCGAGGACACCTTCGGCGTTTCCGCCGCTGCTCCTGCCGCTGTTGTCGCCGCTCCCGCTGCTGGCGCTGCTGAGGCCGAGGAGAAGACCGAGTTTGACGTCGTGCTCGAGGGCTTCGGCGACAACAAGATCCAGGTCATCAAGGCCGTCCGTGAGCTCACCAACCTTGGCCTGAAGGAGGCCAAGGAGGTCGTCGAGGGCGCTCCCAAGGCTGTTCTCGAGGGTGCCAAGAAGGAGGACGCCGAGGCTGCCAAGGAGAAGCTCGAGGCTGCTGGCGCTGCTGTCACCCTCAAGTAATCAGGCTTTCTCGCCAGATTTCTTTGCAGACGGGGTTCGCATTGCGAGCCCCGTCTTTTTCGTTTTGATCCCTCTATTTTGTTGGCTTGGCATACAAATTGCTGCCGCTTGCGGTGCTCTGGGGTCGCTACCGTTGGGCGATAAAATTGCACCATTCGAGCAATAATTTGCGTTGACCTGCTGAAGAATTGCGTTTGCCTTACGGCGACGTATGTCTCCGGCGGTAAGATACTTCAGTATCGCAATTTGGTCTGCGGCCGCCGTGCCGCACGCACAGGGCGCATCCTGCGCCTGCGAAAGGATCCTTGAATAACATGAAGGCAATCATCCCCGCCGCCGGTCTTGGCACGCGTTTTCTGCCTGGCACCAAGTGCACGCCCAAAGAGATGCTGCCGGTGCTCGACAAACCGGTCATCCAGTACGTCGTTGAGGAGGCGCTCGACCCCGATGAGGTCGACGATGCTATTATCGTCACCTCTCCTGGCAAGCCCGAGTTGCTGAGCTACTTCCAGCCCGATCGCTCGCTCGAGAACCTGCTTCGCGAGCGTGGCAAGGATGCTTATGCCGACGCCGTCGCCCATGCTGGTGGTATGCCGGTCGACTTCCGTTATCAGTACGAGCCCAAGGGCCTTGGCCACGCCATTCGCTCTGCCGCCGACGCTGTGGCAGGGGAGAACTTCCTGGTTCTTCTGGGCGACTACGTTGTGCCCAACCGCGACATCTGTGACAAGATGCTTGCCGTCTCCAAGGAGCACGGTGGCGCTTCTGTTATCGCCGTTGCCGCGTGCGCTCCCGAGGAAGTCAGCCGCTATGGCGTTATCGCCGGCGATCGCGTGGGCGCTCTCGAGGGCTTCGAGAATGCCGCCGACGACGAGCCCGGTGCCGTTTGGCGTATCGGCGGCCTGGTCGAGAAGCCCGCTCCCGAGGCGGCTCCGTCCAACCTGTACATCGTCGGTCGCTACCTGCTGAGCCCGTTGGTCATGGACCTGCTGGCCGATCAGCAGGCCGGTAAGGGCGGCGAGATCCAGCTGACCGACGCCATGGCCCGCTCGCTCGACCGCGAGGCCATGTACGCCGTCGTCATCGACCCGCTGTCGGGCTACGATACCGGTACCCCGTCTGGCTGGATGGCCACCAACGCCCTCATGGCTGCAAGCGATCCTCGCTTTGCCGGCGCCTTCTGGGATGCCATCGACGAGCGCGGCGGTTTGATGCGTAAGTAAGCCTTCGGACATCGACATTTACGGGTGCGGACTTCGGTTCGCGCCCGTTTTTTTATAAGAGCTGCGATTGCTAACCCTCTGTTCACAGAAAATATATGAACAGGTGTTCGATGCACATCCATCTACCTGCATGTTTTCTGTCGAAAAACTTTGCTACTCCAAAAACTCAATCACGTCAAGGCTTTTCTTGCTCAACGGTCGGTACCTGATAAACTATTAGGTTGCGATAACTGGCGAAGCTATGCCTCGCCAATCCACCGAGCATTTCCGTGAAGGAGGAAAAACCTGGTGACCTACGCATACACTGCCACTGAGCGCAAGCGCGTCAGCTTCGGGAAAATCCCGGAGGCCATGGAGCTCCCCAACCTTATCTCTGTTCAAAGGGAATCCTTTGAGCGTTTTAAGGACGAGGGCCTTCGTGAGGCGTTCAAGGAATCCAGCCCCATCCAGAGCCAGAACCATGTTCTCGAGGTTACCTTCGGCGAGCATCAGTTTGGCGATCCCGCGCACACCGTCGAGGAGTGCCGCGAGAAGGACATGACCTATCAGGCTCCGCTTCTGACCGACGTCCGTCTCACTAACAAGGAGACCGGTGAGATCAAGGAGCAGCTCGTCTTTATGGGCGACTTCCCCATGATGACCGATCAGGGCACCTTTATCATCAACGGTACCGAGCGTATCGTCGTCTCCCAGCTCGTCCGTTCCCCGGGCGTGTACTACAGCTCCGAGATGGATTCGGGCAAGCAGATCTACAAGGCTCAGATCATCCCGTCCCGCGGTGCCTGGCTCGAGTTTGAGGTCGACAAGCGCGACCAGCTCATGGTCTCCATCGACCGTAAGCGCAAGCAGAGCGCCACGATGTTCCTGCGCGCCCTTGGCATCGCCGTCACCAACGACGATATCATCGAGCTGCTCGGCAACTCCGATGTGATCAAGCGCACCCTCGAGCGCGATACCGCCCTTACCCGCGAGGATGCTCTTATCGAGATCTACCGTCGCCTGCGCCCGGGCGAGCCTCCCACCGTGGATGCTTCCCGCAGCCTGCTCGAGGGCCTGCTCTTCAACCCGCAGCGCTACGATCTGGCCCGCGTCGGTCGCTACAAGGTCAACAAGAAGCTCAACCTCACCACCGAGGAAGAGGTCACGGTGCTCACCGACGAGGATATCGTCGCTACGCTGCGCTACCTGCTGTCCCTCGCTGCTGGCGAGCAGGGCTTCAAGGTCGACGACATCGACCACTTTGGCAACCGCCGCATTCGCACCGTCGGCGAGCTCGTCGCCAACCAGTTCCGTATCGGCATGAGCCGTATGGAGCGCGTCGTCCGTGAGCGCATGAGCTCCCAGGACATCGACGAGATCACCCCGCAGTCGCTCATCAACATCCGTCCGATCGTGGCCTCCATCAAGGAGTTCTTCGGTTCCTCGCAGCTCTCGCAGTTCATGGACCAGGCGAACCCCCTGACCGGTCTGACCCACAAGCGCCGTCTGTCCGCACTCGGCCCTGGCGGTCTTGCCGGTCACAAGTCGGGCTCCAGCCGTCGCACCAACGTGCCGACGGCCGTCCGCGACGTTCACAACTCGCACTACAGCCGCATGTGCCCGATCGAGACCCCCGAAGGCCCCAACATCGGCCTGATCGGCTCGCTCGCCCTCTACGCCCGCGTCAACGAGTATGGCTTCATCGAGGCCCCGTTCCGTCGTGTCGAGAACGGCGTTGCCACCGATCAGATCGACTGGATGACCGCTGACGAGGAAGAGAAGCACGTCATCGCGCCGGCCAACACGCCGCTCGATCCCAAGACCAACGAGTTCATCACGACCGATGCCGAGGGCAAGATCGTCCGTCCGCATACCGTGATCGCCCGTACCCGCGACTTCGACGGTTCCTTCGGCGCTCCCGCCGACGTGCCTGTCGAGGACGTCGACTACATGGACGTCTCGCCGCGTCAGATGCTCTCCGTCGCAGCCACGCTGATTCCGTTCCTCGAGCACGACGACGCCAAGCGTACGCTCATGGGCGCCAACATGCAGCGTCAGGCCGTGCCGCTGGTTCACCCCGCCGCTCCCTATGTCGGTACCGGCATGGAGCGTCGCGCCGCCCTGGACTCTGGCGAGGTTACCCTGGCCAAGAACGCCGGCGAAGTCATCTATGCCGACGCCTCCAAGATTATCGTCAAGCACGCCGGCGGCGTGGACGAGTATCACCTGGCCAAGTACCAGCGCTCCAACCAGTCCACCTGCATCAACCACCGTCCGCTCGTGCGCGTCGGTGACACCGTTGAGCAGGGCGAGCCTCTGGCCGACGGTCCTTCGACCGATCATGGCGAGCTCGCACTGGGCCAGAACCTCACCGTGGCATACATGCCGTGGGAAGGCTTCAACTACGAGGACGGTATCGTCGTGTCCGAGCGCCTGGTGGCCGAGGACCTGCTGACGACCATCAATATCACCCGTCACGAGATCGACGCCCGCGACACCAAGCTCGGCCCCGAGGAGATCACTCGCGAGATCCCGAACCTCTCCGAGGACATGCTTGCCAACCTCGACGAGGACGGCATCATCCGCATCGGCGCCGAGGTCGGCCCTGGCGACATCCTGGTCGGCAAGGTCACGCCTAAGGGCGAGAGCGCTCTGACCGCCGAGGAGCGCCTGCTGCGCGCCATCTTCGGTGCCAAGGCTCACGATGTTCGCGACACCTCCCTTAAGATGCCTCACGGCGCTTATGGCCGCGTCATCGACGTCGTCCGCTTTAGCCGCGAGAACGGCGACGACCTGGCCCCCGGCGTCAACGAGCAGGTGCGCGTCTACGTCGCCCAGCGTCGTAAGATCCAGCAGGGCGATAAGATCGCCGGTCGCCACGGCAACAAGGGCGTTATCTGTAACGTTCTGCCGGTCGAGGACATGCCCTACATGGCTGACGGTACCCCGATCGACGTTATCCTCAACCCGCTGGGCGTTCCTTCGCGTATGAACGTCGGCCAGCTGCTCGAGTGCCACCTTGGCTGGGCTGCTGCCTGCGGTTGGGATACCGAGGATGCCGACTCCGACAAGTATGTCCCCGGTCCGTTCTTCGTCTCGACGCCCGTCTTCGACGGCGCCAAGGAGGACGAGATCGCCGAGGTCATCCGTCGCGCCAACAAGAATATGCTCAACAAGGCCACCGCTGCCTTTGGCGATCACATGCGTCCCGAGTTCGTCACCCAGCTTGACGAGCGCGGCAAGACCCGCCTGTTCGACGGCCGCACCGGCGAGGAGTTCCGCGAGCCCATTACCGTGGGTACGTCCTACATCCTCAAGCTCGGCCACATGGTTGACGACAAGATCCACGCCCGTTCGACCGGCCCTTACAGCCTGGTTACCCAGCAACCGCTGGGCGGCAAGGCTCAGTTCGGCGGCCAGCGCTTCGGCGAGATGGAAGTTTGGGCACTGTACGCATACGGTGCTTCCAACGTCCTGCAGGAGATCCTGACCGTCAAGTCCGACGATACCGTGGGCCGCGTCAAGACCTACGAGTCCATCGTCAAGGGCGAGAACGTTCCGGTTCCGGGTATCCCCGAGTCCTTCAAGGTTCTCGTCAAGGAGATCCGTTCCCTCGCGCTGGACATCGAGCCCATGCACGATGCCGACGAGGACGCCTCCGCCCCCGTGACCGCCGAGGAGACCTCTGCTCTCGACGACCTGGCTGCGCTCGCCGGCGTTGACGCCGACGTCGAGGCCCAGGATGCCGAGACCGCCGAGGCACCCGAGGCTGTCGCCGCCACGACCACTGATAAGGAGTAGTTGACTGTGGCAGATTTCGAAGCTACTGATTTTGACTCGGTAAAGATCTCCCTTGCCTCCGCCGACCAGATCCGTTCCTGGTCGCACGGTGAGGTCAAGAAGCCGGAGACCATTAATTACCGTACCCTCAAGCCCGAGAAGGACGGCCTGTTCTGCGAGAAGATTTTCGGTCCCGCCAAGGACTGGGAGTGCTCCTGCGGCAAGTACAAGGGCATCCGCTTTAAGGGCATCGTCTGCGAGCGCTGCGGCGTCGAGGTCACCTCGGCCAAGGTTCGTCGCGAGCGCATGGGTCACATCGAGCTCGCCGCTCCCGTGTCCCACATCTGGTACTTCAAGAGCCCCACGAGCTTCCCGATGAGCCGTATGCTCGACATCAAGTCCAAGGACCTCGAGAAGGTTCTGTACTTTGCCAGCTACATCATCACCGAGGTCGACTACGAGGCTCGCGAGGCCGACGCTGACGACCTGCGCGAGGAGCTCGCCGCCGATCTGGAAGAGATCGATGCCGAGTGCGCCCGCCAGATCGAGTCCCTCAAGGAGCAGGGCAACCCCGAGAACTTTGACGAGTTCTCCGACGAGGAGCCGCTGACCCCCGAGGAGATCGCCTCTGGCATCGTCGACATCGAGGAAGAATGCAAGGACGAGAAGCAGCTCCGCACGGACGCCTTCAACGCCTTCATGAAGCTCGCCGAGCGCGACCTCATCTCCGATGAGCCGCTGTTCCGCGAGATGACCCGTTACTACTCCATGTACTTCAAGGGTGGTATGGGTGCCGAGGCCGTCCGCGACCTGCTCGCTGCCATCGACCTCCCCTCCGAGGCCGAGAAGCTCAAGGCCATCATCGCCGACGAGGACTCTCAGAAGCAGAAGCGCGAGAAGGCCGTCAAGCGCCTCGAGGTCGTTGACGCCTTCCTGAAGGGCGGCAACAGCCCCGCGAACATGATCCTGGACGTCATCCCGGTCATTCCGCCCGATCTGCGCCCGATGGTCCAGCTCGATGGCGGCCGCTTCGCCGCGTCCGACCTCAACGACCTGTATCGTCGCGTGATCAACCGTAACAACCGACTCAAGCGCCTGCTCGACCTGGACGCCCCTGCGATCATCGTGAACAACGAGAAGCGCATGCTCCAGGAGTCTGTGGACGCCCTGTTCGACAACGGCCGTCGTGGTCGCCCGGTCTCTGGCCGTGGCGGTCGCCCGCTCAAGTCGCTCGCCGAGGCCCTCAAGGGCAAGCAGGGTCGCTTCCGCCAGAACCTGCTGGGCAAGCGTGTCGACTACTCCGGCCGTTCGGTAATCGTTACCGACCCCAAGCTGCTGCTGCACCAGTGCGGTCTGCCCAAGACCATGGCGCTGGAGCTCTTCAAGCCCTTCGTCATGAAGCGCCTGGTCGAGCTTGGCAAGGTCGAGAACATCAAGGGCGCCAAGCGCGCTATCGACCGCGGTGCCACCTTTGTGTGGGATATCCTCGAAGAGGTCATCGACGGCCGCGTCGTGCTGCTCAACCGTGCACCGACCCTGCACCGTCTGTCCATCCAGGCCTTTGAGCCGGTGTTGGTCGAGGGCAAGGCTATCCACCTGCACCCGCTGGTCTGCTCGCCCTTCAACGCCGACTTCGACGGCGACCAGATGTCTGTCCACGTGCCGCTGTCCAGCCAGGCTCAGGCCGAGGCTCGCGTGCTCATGCTCTCTGCGAACAACCTGCGCTCGCCGGCATCCGGCAAGCCGGTTAACATCCCCTCGCAGGACATGATCATCGGTGTGTACTACCTCACCCAGGTCCGCGACGGTCTGCCGGGCGAGAACCACGTGTTCGCCAGCTTCGACGACGCGCTGCACGCCTATGACTGCCGCTCCGAGGTCGACATGCAGGCCAAGATCCAGGTTCGTGTGTCTGCCGAGAACGCCAACGTCATCAACGAGGACGGCACCCGTATCTTCCGCGTCAAGAACGGCAAGAACGAGTTCGTCGACTACGACGTCACCGGCAACAAGACCGCACGCTTCGAGACCTCTATCGGCCGCATCATCTTCAACCGCCAGTGCCTGCCCGAAGACTACGAGTTCATGAACTACAAGATGGTCAAGGGCGATGTGGCCAAGCTGGTTGCCGACTGCTGCGATCGTTACCCCGAGGCCAAGGTCGGCCCGATCCTCGACGCCATCAAGTACTCCGGCTTCCACTACGCTACCCGCGCCGGCCTCACCATCTCGGTGTGGGACGCTCTCATCCCTGCCGAGAAGCAGGAGCTGCTCGACCGCGCCCAGGCCAACGTCGACCAGATCAACGAGTACTTCGAGGAGGGCTTCATCAACGAGACGGAGCGCCACATCGAAGTCGTTAACGAGTGGACCGCTTGTACCGACAAGGTCGCAGCGCTCATGCTCGACTTGTTCGACGAGGAGAACCCGCTGTACATGATGGCCGACTCCGGCGCCCGTGGTTCTAAGACCCAGCTGCGTCAGCTCGGCGGCATGCGTGGCCTGATGGCAGACATGTCCGGCGAGACGATCGACCTTCCCATTAAGGCGAACTTCCGCGAGGGCCTGCTGCCGCTCGAGTACTTCATTTCGACCTACGGCGCCCGTAAGGGCCTGGTCGATACCGCATCCCACACCTCGGACTCTGGTTACCTGACCCGTCGTCTGGTCGACGTGGCCCAGGACGTCATCGTCCGCGAGGAGGACTGCGGTACGCACGAGGGCGTCACCTACAACCTCATCATCCCCGGCACCACCGACCTCAACACCGACCTCGTCGGCCGTTGCTTCATTGAGGACGTCGTGGCTCCCGATGGCACCGTGCTCTTTGAGCAGGACGGCTACATCGAGAAGGTCGCCGACATCCAGAAGATGGTCGATGCGGGCCTCAAGAAGGTCAAGCTTCGCGCGCTGCTCACCTGCCGCTCCAAGTACGGCGTGTGCCAGAAGTGCTACGGCTGGGATCTTTCCACCCGTCGTCCGGTCGCCATCGGTACCGCGGTCGGCATTATTGCCGCCCAGTCCATCGGTGAGCCCGGTACGCAGCTTACGATGCGTACCATTCACTCCGGCGGCGTCGCTGGCGTCGACGATATTACGCAGGGCCTGCCTACGGTCAGCCGTATGTTCGATATCGTCGGCAACGTCAACGAGAAGATCCTGGGTCGCGAGGCCGAGCTGGCTCCGTACTCCGGTCACCTCTCGATTAAGCCCGAGAAGTCCGAGTACGTGCTGACGCTCACCGACTCCGAGGACCACACCCGTGTTCTCGACGAGCGTCGCGTCCCCGCTTCGGTGCGCTTTATGCCCGAGATCGAGGACGGCTGCGAGGTTCGCGCCGGCGACCAGATCACCAAGGGCTTCGTCAACTTCCGCAACCTGCGCAAGCTGACCGACATCGAGTCGACGATGCACACCTTCGTCGAGAGCGTCAAGGACGTCTACACCAGCCAGGGCGTCGACCTGAACGACAAGCACATCGAGGTGCTCGCACGTCAGATGCTGCGTCGCGTTCAGATCACCAACCCCGGTGACTCCAAGTACCTGCTTGGTCAGTACGTCGACCGCTACGAGTTTGCTGACGAGGTCGAGCGCGTTGCCCGTCTGGGCGGTCAGGCTCCCGTGGCCGAGCCCGTCATCCTGGGTACGCTCAAGGTCGCGTCCAACATCGACTCCTGGCTGTCGAGCGCTTCGTTCATCCGTACCGCCGGCGTCCTTACCGAGGCTGCCATCGAGGGCAAGGTCGACCACCTGCTCGACCTTAAGTCCAACGTCATCGTCGGTAAGAAGATCCCGGCTGGTACCGGCCTCAAGCCGTACGCCAACGCCAAGCTGACGTATCGCACGGCCGACGGCTATGTTGACATCGACGGTCCGGCTTCGCCCAACGCCAAGTCGCTGCCCGAGTGGGCTCCGGTTGAGCTCAAGGACCTGGACGAGCAGCTCCCGCAGCAGCTCGACTGGGCCGGCTACGACGAGTTCGGTGGTGCTGACGGTTCGTTCACCCGCAACGGCCATACCATCTCCGCCGAGAAGGCTCGCCTGTACCTGTTCGACGACCTGGGCGTGTCGCAGCGCTGGACCAACAAGTTCAGCGAGGTCGGCATCGAGACGGTCGGCGACCTGGTCGGCAAGTCCGAGGAGGATCTGCTGCGCATCGATGGTATCGGTGCCAAGGCGATCGAGGAGCTCCGTGACGGCCTGGAGGCCCACGACCTGCTCTACATCCTCGAGAACAACGACGACGTTGCCGACGAGGAAGACCTCTCGCAGCTGCTGCAGATGGTCTTTAGCCCCGACGGTCCGGACGATATCCTGCTGGGTACCTCCGCTCCGACGCATCACGCCGACGCCGACGAGGAGCTCCTGGGCGCCCCGATCGACGACAAGAAGGCTCCCGCCAACGGCGCGATCAACGAGGACATGGCGTCCCTCGACGAACTGCTCAACCAGCTCGTAGACACCGACGACGCCGAAGAGGCCAAGGACAACGACGAGGAGTAACTAGTTCCGCCGTTCTAACGAACGGCGGCGACCTCCGTCGCTGCGCGGCCCCCAGAGCTACAATCTGTCATTCAAAAGGCAGGGCATGACCAAAAGGTCAATGCCCTGCCTTTTTCATGCCACCTTGTACGCTCTGGGGGCCGCTCGCTTATGTGCGCTCAACCTGTTGCGTTTCGTTAACCCCTTGGGGACGGAGGAAAACGGATCATTTTGAGGTGCGATTTCGGAAGTATGCGGCAAAATCTTGATGGGTCGACCACACCGCATATGCTCAAGCGCTCTACCTGCAGGTTTGTTATCGCAAAACCCCTGTGCGCTCAGCAAGTCCAAAATTTGCCGCATACTTCCGAAAACGCTGCCGATCTACATGTGATAGGCGAGTGCGGACAAGCGCTGGAGCGCAGCATTTCCCCAGATAAAACCGACCAAAATAAACCTGTCCCTTTTTGGCAGGTAGCGTTGTCCTGACGAGCACGTCGGATTCCCGGCCGGGCGCACAGGAGGAGATTCCTTTTGTGTAGGGTTTGCGGAAATGTGCCTATTTTGGGATACGCCCGGCGGCGTGGTCTGTTGACGGCACAGCTAACGGCACGTATCCTATCGAACTGCGTGTTTCGTAGGGGGATGCTGACCCCTCGATTCAAGCCGTTGCACTTTACAGAAAGCTGGAATCATTCGAGAAGGAGTACGCTTTGCCTACTATTAACCAGCTGGTTCGCCAGGGCCGTCGTTCCGTGCCCAAGAAGTCCAAGAACGCTGCTCTGCAGCACAACTCTCAGAAGCGCGGCGTGTGCACCCGCGTCTTCACCACGAGCCCCAAGAAGCCGAACTCGGCTCTTCGTAAGGTTGCCCGTGTTCGCCTCGTCAACGGCATCGAAGTTACTGCTTACATCCCGGGTGAGGGCCACAACCTGCAGGAGCACTCCATCGTGCTCGTCCGCGGCGGTCGTGTCCGTGACCTCCCTGGTGTCCGTTATCACGTCATCCGTGGCGCCTACGACGCTGCTCCGGTCCAGAACCGTATGCAGGCCCGTTCCAAGTACGGTGCTAAGCGCCCCAAGGCCAAATAAGCCAGATAACGTTTTGATACTTTCGCCGTGTGCCGCCTAAGCGCCGCACGGTAGACACTTAAGGAGATTTCACATGCCGCGTCGTGCAGCAGCTAATCGTCGTGAGGTTCAGCCTGACGCCGTTTACAACAACCGCCTGGTGACTCAGCTCATCAACAAGGTCCTTCTTGACGGCAAGAAGGCCACCGCTGAGCGCATCGTTTACACCGCTTTCGAGATCGTTGCCGAGAAGTCCGAGGGTGGCGACGCTCTCGCTACCTTCAAGAAGGCTATGGACAACGTCAAGCCCACGCTCGAGGTTAAGCCCAAGCGTGTCGGTGGCGCTACCTATCAGGTCCCGATGGAGGTCAACTCCCGTCGTTCCACCGCTCTGGGTATCCGCTGGATCGTCAACTTCTCCCGCGCTCGCAAGGAGAAGACCATGGCCGAGCGTCTCGCTAACGAGATCCTCGACGCCTCCAACGGTCTTGGCGCTTCCGTCAAGAAGCGTGAGGACGTCTTCAAGATGGCCGAGGCCAACCGCGCGTTCTCTCACTATCGTTGGTAAGTTTAAGGTAAGGAACTAACATGGCTAAGCCTAAGTACAAGCTTTCCGATACCCGTAACATCGGCATCATGGCCCACATCGATGCTGGTAAGACCACCACGACCGAGCGTATTCTTTACTACACCGGTAAGACCCACAAGATCGGTGAGGTCCATGAGGGCGCTGCCACCATGGACTGGATGGTTCAGGAGCAGGAGCGCGGCGTAACCATTACCTCCGCTGCTACCACGTGCTTCTGGAACAAGGACGGTAAGGACTACCGCATCCAGATCATCGACACCCCGGGCCACGTTGACTTCACCGCCGAGGTCGAGCGCTGCCTGCGCGTCCTCGATGGCGCTGTCGCCGTCTTCGACGCCGTTGCCGGCGTTCAGCCCCAGTCTGAGACCGTTTGGCGTCAGGCTTCCACCTTCAACGTCCCCCGCATCGCCTTCATCAACAAGTATGACCGCGTGGGCGCCGACTTCTTCAACGCTATCGAGACCATGAAGGATCGTCTCGACGCTAACGCCGTGGCCGCTCAGGTCCCGATGGGCGCCGAGGACAACTTCTGGGGCGTCATCGACCTGGTCACCATGACTGCATGGGACTTCAAGGCCGACGACAAGGGCATGACCTACCCCGAGCCGATGGACGAGATCCCGGCTGAGTTTGCCGACATCGCTGCCACCAAGCGCGAGGAGCTCCTCGACGCTGCTGCCAGCTTTGACGACGAGCTCATGGAGAAGATCCTCATGGAGGAGGACTTCACCGTCGAGGAGCTCAAGGCTGCTCTGCGCAAGGGTGTTCTGGCCAACGAGCTCAACCTCGTCTTCGTGGGCTCCGCCTACAAGAACAAGGGCGTTCAGGAGCTGCTCGACGCTGTCGTCGACTACCTGCCCAGCCCGCTCGACGTCGAGGCCGTCACCGGTACCGATCCGGACACCGGCGAGGAGATCCAGCGTCATCCTTCCTTCGACGAGCCCTTCTCCGGCCTGGTCTTCAAGATCATGACCGACCCGTTCGTCGGTAAGCTCACCTACGTCCGCGTTTACTCCGGCCGCGCCGAGTCCGGCTCCTACGTGGTCAACGCTTCCAACGGTCAGCGCGAGCGTCTCGGCCGCATCCTCGAGATGAACGCCGCCGAGCGTATCGACCGTGACGACGCTGCCGCCGGCGACATCGTCGCTTGCGTCGGCTTCAAGAACTCCACCACCGGTGACACCCTGTGCGCCGAGGGCAAGGAGATTGTTCTCGAGAAGATCGAGTTCGCTAAGCCCGTTATCGACGTTGCCATCGAGCCCAAGACCAAGGCCGAGCAGGACAAGATGTCCCTGGCTCTGACCAAGCTCGCCGAGGAGGACCCGACCTTCCAGGTGTCCACCAACCACGAGACCGGCCAGACCATCATCGCCGGCATGGGCGAGCTGCACCTCGAGATCATCGTCGACCGTCTGCTCCGTGAGTTCAAGGTTGACGCTAACGTTGGTAAGCCCCAGGTCGCTTACCGCGAGACCGCTGGTCACGACGTCGAGAAGGCTGAGGGCAAGTTCGTCCGTCAGTCCGGCGGTCGCGGTCAGTACGGCCACGCCGTCATCAAGCTCGAGAAGATGGAGGAGGGCTTCGGCTACGAGTTCGTCAACGCTATCGTCGGCGGCGTCGTGCCCAAGGAGTACATCCCGTCCATCGACAAGGGCATCCAGGAGGCCCTGAACACCGGTGTTATCGCCGGCTTCCCGGTCCTCGACGTTAAGGTCACCCTGTTCGACGGTTCTTACCACGAGGTCGACTCCTCCGAGGCCGCCTTCAAGATCGCCGGTTCCATGGCTATCAAGGACGCCCTCAAGAAGTCCGATCCGCAGCTGCTCGAGCCGATCATGGCTGTCGAGGTTGAGACCCCCGAGCAGTACATGGGCGACGTTATGGGCAACCTCTCCGGTCGCCGCGGCAAGATCGAGGGCATGGAGGATCGCAAGAACAGCAAGCTCATCCGTGCCAAGGTGCCGCTGGGCGAGATGTTCGGTTACGCTACCGACCTTCGCTCCCAGACCCAGGGCCGTGCATCCTACACGATGCAGTTCGACTCTTATGAGCCCGCGCCCAAGTCCATCGTGGACGAGGTCATGAGCAAGAACGCCTAAGTTCGAGCTCCCTGTTACGTAATCCGCGAGAACATCTCTCGCACTCTTTGGAGGTTTAAGTTGGCTACCCAGAAGATCCGCATTCGCCTCAAGGGCTATGATCACGAGGTCGTCGATCAGTCCGCGAAGCTCATCGTCGAGACCGCTCAGAAGACCGGCGCTCGCGTTTCCGGTCCTGTCCCCCTGCCCACCGAGCGCAACCTGTACACGGTTATCCGCTCGCCGCACGTGAACAAGGACTCCCGTGAGCAGTTCGAGATGCGCACCCACAAGCGCCTCATCGACATCCTCGACCCCACCTCGGGCACCGTTGATTCGCTCATGCGTCTCGACCTCCCCGCTGGCGTCGACATCGACATCAAGCTCTAAGCGATATCACTCATAGCTTATAGAGCCCCGCTGCCATCTTGGTAGCGGGGCTCTTTTGTTTTGAGTTTAGATTTTGGGATAGCGAATTCGTCTGCCGAGCTGATGGCTGCGGCGCCCTATTCGCTCAGGGGGCGCAAGGACGCTTCTTCGAAGTGGAAGACGCACAAGCCGCTCTCGGTCTCAATGCTTGCGCGGCCGCAATCGTCGACCGTTCTAAATATGCCTCGTGCCAGCTCGTCTCCAGCGGGGGAGCGGGCGATAACGTGCTTCCCGATCCAATTAAGGTGGGCGATATATTCGTCGTGGACGGGCGCGAGCGGACCGGCGTCTTCTTCCTTGGCGTTGAGGCGCTCTGCCCAGGTATCTACAGCGTCTATAACTGCGTGATAGACCTCATCGAGGAGCATGTCGACGGCGGGAACGCTCTCGTTGAGGTCCGAGAGGCCAATTGCCGCCAGGCCGCCATCGGGCACCTCTTGGGGCGTGTAGTTTACGTTGACACCAATGCCGCAGACGGCGAAAGGTTTGCCTTCGTTATCGCGTGCGGCCTCGACCAGAATGCCGCCGAGCTTGCGTCCTCGCGCGACCAGGTCGTTGGGCCATTTGAGGCCAATCTCGTTTGCAAGACCCTGCTTTTCGAGTGCTTCGAGCACCGCTAGGCCGCTGACGGCGGCAAGACCAGAGTACTTTGCGGGATTAACGCATGGACGCAGGACAATCGAAAGCAATAGGTTGCCGGCGGTTGAATCCCACTTGTGGCCGCGCCGGCCGCGTCCTGCCGTTTGCGCGCGGGCGGCAAGTCCTGTGCCGTGCGGCGCACCCTGTTTTCCTGCCTCGAGCAGGTCATCGTTGGTCGATCCGGTTACGTCGACTATCGTTAATTTGGCATCCATAACGGTTGCTACCTCCTAAGTTAATAAGGCAATCGCGTAATGGTGTCGAGAGATAGACACAATGTGAAGCCTTTGTCGCATTTGGACAATTTAATGTTAACACGTCAACAAAGACTGAAATGCGTTATCCTCTCTTGGTCGATGTAAATACGTCAACAACTCAAAGGAGGTTAGTGATGGGTTTCACGATTCTTGGAACAGGCTCGGCGCTTCCTGAACGCAGTGTTTCCAATGACGAGCTGTCTGAGTTCCTCGATACCTCGGATGAGTGGATTTTTACCCGCACGGGTATCAAGAGCCGCCACGTCTGCACCACCGAGTCACTTGACGACCTTGCCGTAGCGGCGAGTGAGCGGGCACTCCAGGTGTCCGGAATCGACGCGAGCCAGCTGGATCTGATCGTCTGCTCGACGACGACGGGTGACCACCTTGTTCCCGCCGAGGCGTGTGCCGTTGCTGAGCGACTAGGCGCGACGTGCCCTGCCTTTGATGTCTCGGCGGCTTGTGCCGGCTTCGTATTTGCGCTCGATGTCGCCGAGGGCTATATCGCCCGCGGTCGCGCCGAGCGCGTGCTTGTCGTTGCTGCCGAGCAGATGACGCGCGCGCTCGACTGGACCGACCGTGCCACCTGCGTGCTCTTTGGCGATGGGGCAGGCGCCGCAGTGATTGAGGCTGGGGGAGACAGTCCCCTTGCCGTTGAGCTTTCGACGGCGCCCGACGTCGAGACGTTGCGCGTTCCCGGTCTGGTCGGTACCTCGCCGTTTAAGGCTTCCGCAGATAGCGCGAGCGTGCTGTCCATGAATGGCCGCCGCGTGTTCAAGTTCGGCGTCAACGCCATCTGCGACACGGTCCATAAGCTTGCGATCGATGCGGGCATTTTGGTCGAAGACATCGATCATTTTGTATTCCATCAGGCTAACGAACGAATCCTGAGCCAGGCGGTCAAGCGCCTGGGCGTGCCGGACGAGCGCGTGGTTCGCACGTTGCGCGAGACCGGCAACATTTCGAGCGCATGCATTCCGCTTGCCCTCGACCGGCTGGCAAACGCCGGTGCACTTCACACAGGCGACACCATCGCCTTGGTTGGATTTGGCGCCGGTCTGGATATAGGTGGCTATCTGCTTCGTTGGAAGTAGTCGCACATAGGAAATAAAAACGCCCCTAGGGCACAAACAAAGGAGAACTACCATGGCAGATCAGAAGACCTTCGAGCGCGTTTGCGACGTTATCCGCGAGACCGCCGGTCTTGACGATGTCGAGATGAAGCCCGAGTCCACGCTCGAGGAGATTGGTCTCGACAGCCTGGGCACCGTCGAGATCCTCGTTGCCGTCGAGGACGAGTTTGGCATCCAGCTCGATACCGAGGAGAACCCCAAGACGGTCGGCGAGTTCGCCGATACGGTCGAGGCGGCATTGGAGAAGTAGAGATGCTCAAGACTCCTCTCTGCGATCTGCTCGGCATCGAAAAGCCCGTGTTCCAGGGCGGTATGGCCTGGATTGCCGATGCCTCGCTGGCGTCCGCAGTGTCCGAGGCGGGTGGCTTAGGCATCATCGCGGCCATGAACGCCGACGCCAACTGGCTTCGCGACCAGATTCATGAGCTGCGCGCCAGGACGGATAAGCCCTTTGGCGTCAACGTCATGCTCATGAGCCCGTTTGCCGACGAGGTCGCGCAGGTCGTGATTGACGAGCGAGTGCCGGTCGTCGTGACGGGCGCCGGCAATCCCGCCAAGTACATGAAGGCGTGGAACGAGGCGGGCATCAAGGTCATCCCGGTCGTTGCCTCGGTGGCGCTGGCGCGCCTCGTGGCACGTCGCGGAGCCACGGCGGTTGTTGCCGAGGGTACCGAATCGGGCGGCCATATTGGCGAGACCTCGACGATGGCACTGGTGCCGCAGGTCGTCGATGCGGTTGACATTCCCGTCGTGGCCGCCGGCGGTATTGCCGACGGCCGCGGCGTGGCGGCCGCCTTTATGCTGGGCGCCGAAGGCGTGCAAGTGGGTACGCGCTTTCTGGTCGCAGACGAGTGCACCGTCTCGGAGCAGTACAAAGAGATGGTCCTGAAGGCCAACGACACTTCGACGCGTGCGACCGGTCGCTCGACGGGACATCCAGTGCGCGCCCTCAAGAGCCCCTTCACCAACGCCTATGCCAAGAGCGAGGGTTCCGGCGCGAGTGCCGAGGAGCTCGGTGCTATGGGAACCGGTGCGCTGCGTAAGGCCGCCAAGGACGGCAACTACGAAGAGGGTTCGTTTTTGTGTGGACAGATTGCCGGCATGGTCAACGAGCGCCAGAGCGCACGCGAAATCGTTGACGACCTGGTCGATGGCGCCGAGCGCGTCCTGAAGGGTGCGTGCGCATGGGTGGCGTAGCGTTTTTGTTTGCCGGCCAGGGTGCCCAGCACCCCGCGATGGGCGTCGACTTGATCGAGACATCGCCGGCGGCTGCCGAGGTGTTCGCCATTGCCGATGAGGTGCGCCCGGGGACGAGCGAGCAGTGCCGGAGCGCCTCCAAGGAGGAGCTCTCGCAGACCGAGAACACGCAGCCTTGCGTGTTCGTGCACGACTTGGCTGTCGCCGTCGCCCTGCGCGAGCGCGGCGTGGTGCCTGCCGCCTGTGCGGGATTCTCGCTGGGCGAGGTCGCTGCACTCACCTTTGCGGGGGCATTCGATACGCGAGCGGGTTTTGAGCTCGTGTGTGAGCGCGCGGCATTGATGGCCACGGCGGCCGAGCGTCACCCCGGCGGCATGCGCGCCGTCATCAAACTTGATGCTGCGCAAGTCGAGAACCTGGCTGCGCAGGCCGGCGAGGACTGCTGGCCGGTCAACTACAACAGTCCCCAGCAGACGGTTGTGGCCGGAGCGCCCGATGCGCTGCAGACCCTCGACGTCCTAGTAAAAGAGGCTGGCGGCCGCGCTATGAAAGTCGCGGTGTCGGGCGCATTTCATAGCCCCTATATGGCCGAGGCGACTGAGGGGCTGGCGACGTATATCCAAGCCGGCCACGCGCCGTCACCGCTGCTGATTCCGGTCATGGCAAATATGACGGCGGCGCCTTATCCGGCCGACCCGCAGGCGGCATCGGAGGTGCTGGCCAACCAGGTGAGTCATGCCGTGCGCTGGGTCGACACGCTGCATGCTCTGCAGGATCAAGGCATCGACACGTTTATTGAGGTCGGCCCCGGCAAAACGCTGTCCGGCCTGGTTAAGCGTACGCTGAGCGATGTTCGCGTGTATTCGTGCGAAACGGCCGAGCAGGTCGCAGCTATTGCCGACGAGCTCGCATAGTTCACAGGGCTGTAACCCGAAAGGAATGACATGGGCAACTTGAACAACAGCGCGCTCGAGCGCAACGACTCACGTCGCGTGGCGCTTGTCACGGGCGGCTCGCGCGGCATCGGTCGCGCTTGTGCCGTGGGTCTGGCGGAGGACGGCTTTGATATCGCCGTCGTCTATGCCGGTAGCGCAGATGCGGCGCGCGAGACGTGCGAAGCCTGTGAGGCGGCTGGCGCCACGGCGCGCGCATATCAATGTGACGTGGCCGACCCCGCCGCCGTCAACACTTGCGTGGAAACGGTCCTCAACGACTTTGGCTCCATTTGGGCGCTCGTCAACAACGCCGGCATCACCCGCGATGGCCTGCTCATGCGCATGGGCGATGACGCATTCGACCGCGTGCTCGATGTCAATCTCAAGGGAACATTCAACATGGCGCGCGCGCTCACCAAGACCTTTATGCGCCAGCGCGGCGGTTGCGTCGTCAACATGAGCTCGGTCGTGGGCCTGATGGGCAATGCCGGGCAAGCCAACTACGCTGCCTCCAAGGCGGGCGTGATAGGGCTTACCAAGGCGGTGGCGCGCGAGCTTGCGCCCCGCGGTGTACGAGTGAACGCGGTCGCCCCCGGGTTTGTCGAGACAGATATGACGGCAAAGCTCTCGGAGGAGGTGCGTACGGTAACCGAGGAACAGATTCCCCTTAAGCGTATGGCGCAGCCCGAAGAGGTGGCCGGTGTGGTGCGATTTTTAGTGAGCGATGCGGCTGCCTACATTACGGGTGAGGTCGTGCGCGTCGACGGCGGAATGGCGATGTAGAAACCAGGGCCGAAGAACGGCTTGGATGAGGAGACCATGATGGAACAGAGAGTTGCAATCACCGGTATCGGTGCCGTGTCGCCGCTCGGCAACACCGCGCTTGCCACCTGGGCGGCAATGTGTGCTGGCACGTGCGGCATCGGCCCGATCACGCACTTCGATACCGATGCGTTTGCCGTCAAGGTGGCGGCCGAGGTCAAGGGCTTTGACGGCAACGAGTACTTTGGCAAGCGTGACGCCAAGCATCTCGACCCCTGCGTTCAGTTTGCGATGGCGGCTTCGGACGAAGCCATGCACGATGCGGGCTTTGATGTCGAAGGCGCCATCGATCGCGAGCGCCTGGGCGTCTACGTGGGCTCGGGCGTGGGCGGCATGACGACGCTCGTCGACAACGTCCATACGATTGCCGAACGTGGGCCCCGCCGCGCATCGCCCTATATGATCGCGATGATGATCCCCAACATGGCATCGGGCAATATCGCAATCCGCCACAAGGCAAAGGGCCCGACCCTGCCCGTGGTGACCGCGTGCGCAACCTCGGCCCATGCGGTGGGCGAGGCGTTCCGCGCCATAAAGCACGGCTATGCCGACGCGATCCTCGCGGGCGGCGCCGAGGCCGCAATTATCCCCGATGCCGTTGCGGGCTTTACGTCCTGCCGCGCATTGACCACCAACCCTGATCCCGCGACGGCTTGCCGCCCGTTCGATGCAGACCGCGATGGCTTTGTGATGGGCGAGGGCGCCTGCGTGCTCGTGCTCGAGAGCATGGAACATGCGCAGGCGCGCGGTGCGCACATTTATGCCGAGGTCGTGGGCTACGGCAACACCGATGATGCCTATCACATCACGAGCCCTGATCCCGAGGCTGCCGGCATTGCCCGCGCGATATCGCTGGCGGTGACCGAGGGCGACGTCAGGCCTTCCGAGGGTCTCTACATCAATGCTCACGGCACATCGACCAAGCTCAACGATTCGTCCGAGACGGCGGGCATTAAGCGTGCGCTCGGCGAGGACGCGGCGCGCGCCGCGCACGTCTCGTCGACTAAGTCGATGACCGGCCACATGATCGGTGCCACGGGCGCCATCGAGGTCATGGCCTGCGCCATGGCGCTCGAGCAGGGCGTGGTGCCGCCGACCATTAACTACCGCACGCCCGATCCCGCCTGCGATCTTGACTACACGCCCAATCGCGCAGTTCGCGCCGACCTTACCTGGGCGCTTTCGACCAACCTAGGCTTTGGCGGGCACAATGCCGCCATCGCGCTGCGTAGATATACGAGGAGCTAGAGCATGGATTCCAAAAGACTTGCCGAGATAGCCGATGTGATGGAGGACCGCGGCCTCACGCGCGTGCGCGTTGAGGAGCCCGATGGCACCGCGGTCGAACTCGAGCGCGCGAGCGCCGCGCAGCCGGTTGCCGTGCCCATGCCTATGCCGAGCGCTATGACCGCTCCAGTTGCAGCTCCCACAGTCGCGCCTGCCGCACCGGAGCCCGCCGCGCAGACACCTGCCGCCGCACCGGAGCCCAAGGGCACCGAGGTGACCGCTCCCATGGTCGGCGTTTTCTATGCTGCCCCGGCGCCGGGCGACGAGCCGTTTGTGCACGTGGGCTCTAAGGTCAAGGCCGGCGAGACCCTCTGCATCATCGAGGCCATGAAGGTTCTCAACGAGGTGACGGCCGAGGCAGACGGCGAGGTGCTCGAGATCTGCGTGGCCGACGGCGACCTCGTGGAGTTTGGCAGCTGCCTCATGAGGATCGGATAGGTGATGTCCATGAACAAAGAAGAGCTCAAGAAGCTGTTGCCGCATCGCGAGCCGATGCTTTTGCTCGACGAGGCCGAGCTGGTGGGCGACGAGGCCCACGGCAAGATCACGATCACGGGCGACGAGTACTTTTTGCAGGGGCATTTTCCGGGAAACCCGGTGGTCCCCGGCGTGATTCAGTGCGAGATGCTCGCCCAAAACTGTTGCGTTCTGCTGATGGGCGACGAGGAAGCGCGCGGCGCGACGCCGTTCTACACGAGTCTGGACAAGGTGCGCTTTAAGCGTCCGGTGCGCCCGGGCGACACGGTTGATCTGGTGTGCACCATCACGCGTGCGCGCGGGCCGTTCCGCTTTGCGACGGGTACTGCGAGCGTCAACGGTGAGGTTTGCTGCCGCGCCGATATGTCTTTTGCACTCATGCACGAAAGTTAAGGAAGGCTTCATGTTCGACAAAGTGCTCATCGCCAACCGCGGAGAAGTCGCGGTCCGTGTTATCCGCGCGTGCCGCGATATGGGCATCAAGACCGTCGCCGTTTATTCCACGGCCGATGCGGACGCGCTGCACGTGCAGCTTGCCGACGAGGCGTATTGCATCGGCGGCCCGCGTCTTGCCGAGAGCTACCTCAACGACGATGCTGTGCTCACCTGTGCCGTGAAGTCGGGAGCAAAGGCGATCCATCCCGGCTATGGCTTCTTTTCCGAGAAGGCGAGCTTCGTGCGCGACTGCGACAAGTATGGCCTGACGTTTGTCGGTCCTTCGGCCAAGGTGATCGACAGCATGGGCGACAAGGACGCCGCACGTCGAACGGCTGCCGCGGCGGGCGTGCCCATCGTACCGGGCTGCGATTTGCTCAAAAGCCCCGAGGAGGCGACGGCCGAGGCCGAGCGCATTGGCTGCCCCGTGCTTATTAAGGCGCGTGCAGGTGGCGGCGGTCGCGGCATTCGCAAGGTCGAGCGCGTGGAAGATGCGGCAAAGGCGTTCATCGAGGCGCGTGCCGAGGGCGAGGCCGTTTTTGGCGACGGCGAGTGCTACATGGAGAAGTTCGTCGCGCCGGCGCATCACGTTGAGGTGCAGATTATGGCCGATAAGCAGGGCCATGTGTTTTCGCTCGGCGAGCGCGAGTGCTCGGTGCAGCGGCGCAACCAAAAGCTAATCGAGGAGAGCCCCGCGCCGTGCCTCGACGGACACGACGACATTCGTGCTCGCATGCACAAGGCAGCGCGTGACCTGGCTCGTGCCGTCGGCTACGAAGGAGCCGGTACCATCGAGTTCCTGTATTCGGACGACGGCAATTTCTACTTTATGGAAATGAACACGCGCTTGCAGGTGGAGCATCCGGTTACGGAGTTTGTGACCGATACCGACTTGGTCAAGTGGCAGCTGCGCGTGGCAGCCGGCCAGCCTCTGCCCTTTGAGCAGGAGGACATGCCGGTCCGCAACCACGCCATGGAGTGCCGCATCAATGCCGAAACGCCGGACTTTCTGCCGTCATGCGGAACGGTCACCGCGTTGCGTGTGCCGGGTGGTCCGCGCGTGCGCTGGGATTCCGCCATGTTTACCGGTGCGAAAGTTCCGCCGTACTACGACTCCATGCTTGGCAAGCTCATCGTGTGTGCGCCCACGCGTGACGGCGCCATTCGCAAGATGCGCTCGGCCCTGGGCGAGCTCGTGATTGAGGGCGTGAGCGAAAACAGCGAACTGCAGCTCGACGTGCTGGCAAACGATGAGTTCTTGTCGGGCATGTACCACACCGATCTGATGGGGCATCTCTATGCTGATGAATAGAAAAGCGAAGACGGTCAACGTCCTCGAGGGGCCGATGACCGAGTCGTGCGCCGAGTTTCCCGCGCGCCACGTGTTTATCAAGTGTCCGGAGTGCCGCCGCGTGATCGATGAGGCACGCCTGCACGACAACCTCGAGGTCTGCCCTCGTTGTGGCAAACACTTTCGCGTGAGCGGTCGCGCGCGCATGCGCATGACGGTCGACGAGGGAACGTTTGAGGAATGGGATGCCAATCTGGCGTCGGAGGATTTCCTCTCGTTTCCCAGCTATGCCGACAAGCTCAAGAGCGTGAGCGAGCGTTCGGGCGAGCGCGATGCCGTTGTGTGCGGCAAGGGCAAAATCTGCGGTTGCGATACGGCGCTCTTCTTTATGGACGCCAACTTTATGATGGGCTCGATGGGTTCCGTGGTGGGCGAGAAGATCTGTCGCACATTTGAGCATGCGACCGAGCTGGGATTGCCAGTTGTCGGCTTTACCGTTTCGGGCGGTGCACGCATGCAAGAGGGTGTGACATCGCTTATGCAGATGGCCAAGATTTCTGCGGCGGTTAGGCGTCACAGCGAAGCGGGCGGCCTGTATATCACGGTGCTCACCGACCCCACGACCGGCGGCGTAACCGCGAGCTTTGCCATGGAGGGCGATATTATCCTGGCCGAGCCCGATGCCCTGACGGCATTTGCCGGCCCGCGCGTGATCGAGCAGAACATGCACAAGCGCCTGCCCAAGGGATTCCAGCGCTCCGAGTTTTTGCTGGAGCACGGCTTTTGCGATGCCGTCGTTCCGCGTGGCGAGATTGCGCTCACGGTGGGCGAGCTGCTGGCGCTGCACGAAGGGCACGTGCCCGGCCTGGGGGCACCGCACGAGATTGTGCATACGGGTCGCCGCGGCAAAAAGTTGGGACACTTGTTCAAGCGCTCGGCCGCACCAAAAACCGCGCTCGAGATTGTCAAACAGACCCGCTCGGCAGATCGCGCCACGGCAGGCGAGATGATCTCGCTGGGCCTGGATGGATTTGTGGAGCTGCACGGCGACCGCTACTTTGGCGACGACGCCGCTGTGGTGGCTGGCATTGGCTGGAAAGACGGGCGCCCCGTAACGGTCATCGCCATCGAGCGCGGCACCACGACCAAAGAGCGCATGCGTCGCAACTTTGGCATGGCACATCCCGAGGGCTACCGCAAAGCGCGTCGCCTTATGCGCCAGGCCGAAAAGTTTGGTCGACCGGTTCTGTGCCTGGTCGATACTTCGGGCGCGTTTTGCGGCATCGGTGCCGAGGAGCGCGGCCAGGGCGAGGCGATTGCCCAGAATCTCATGGAGATGAGCGGCCTTAAGACGCCGATTGTCTCGGTGGTGACAGGCGAGGGCGGCTCTGGTGGCGCGCTGGCGCTATCCGTGGCCGACCGCATCCTGATGCTCTCGAGCTCGGCCTATTCGGTCGTGAGCCCCGAGGCCTGTGCGTCGATCCTGTGGAAGGATACCGACCGCGCGAATGAGGCCGCCGAGGCGCTGAAGCTCACGGCTCCCGATCTGTTGGCGCTCGGCATCATCGACGGCATTGTTGACGATAGGGGCCTGTCGCATGAGGAGATCGCCGGTGCCGTCATGTCCTCGGCATTTGATGCCTTCGATACGCTTGGGCAGCTCGACGAGGCGACCCTCACAAACCTCCGCTACGAAAAGTACCGCGCAATCGGTCAGTACCGCACGATGTGACAAAGGGGCAGCCCGCATGTCACATTGGGAAAGGCGTTCCATGTCACAAGTTTCCAACACCACGTTTGCAACGACGGTTTCATCAAACGCCATGGCCGTGGTGGACTATCTGTCCAAAAGCATGATGTCGGCGCTGCCGTTTATTGTCTGCGCGGCGTTGTTCCGCACCGTCGCCGTCATTATGGGCGAGGGCATGCTGGGCCTGTGGTCTGCCGATTCCGAAATCCATCGCCTGTTCTACAGTTGGCTCTATAACGCCGGCTACTACTTTTTGCCCATTTATCTTGGTTGGGCGGCCGCCCGCCAGCTCGGTTGCTCGGAGCAGCTGGGCATGATGCTGGGCGGCGTATTGATTGCACCCGATCTGCTTAAGCTCGTTGATGCCGCCTCGACGACGGGGGCATCGATGACTTCCGTGTATGGTCTGCTTCCCGCGCCGGTCAACGATTACACGACGACTGTTATTCCGGTTCTCATCTCGGTGCCCGTGCTATGGCGAGTGGAGTGTTTCTTTAAGCGCGTTATCCCTAAGGCCGTGGCGTTTTCGTTCGTTCCGTTTGCAACCATGCTTGTCATGGTTCCGGTTTCGCTGTGCATTACGGCGCCGGCGGGCAGCTATCTGGGCATGCTGTTGGGCCAGCTTATGTTTATGCTTGGCAATTCCGGTGGCATCGTGTCGCTGCTCACGCTCATGGGGCTTGCCGCTGGCTGGGAGTTCCTAAAGATCGCGGGCGTCAGCAATGTTGTCCTATCGCTTGCGTACGCGCAGTTTATGAGTGTGGGAACGGATTCGTGCATCCTGATCGCCGCGACAATGGCAACGTTCGCTGTTTGGGGCATGCCCTTTGGCGCTGCGCTTCGCATTGCGAATAAGGACGAGAAGGCGCTCATGCTGGGCTATTCAATCTCGGGCGTGCTTGGCGGCGTAAGCGAGCCGGCGCTGTACGGTTGCGGCTTTAAATATGGCAGGTGCCTGACGTGCATGGCCATTGGCGGCGCCGTCGGAGGCCTTGTTGCGGCCGTGGGCCACGTTACGGCCTATACCATCGGCATGACGAATGTCCTCATGGTCATTGGCTTTGCCACGGGCGGTATTTCGAACCTGCTGTGGTGCTGCGCTGCCGGCGGCACGGCATTTGCGGTGTCTGCGGCGCTGAGCTACTGCTTTGGCGTGGTGCCGACGAAGGAGCAGACGGCAGAAGACGAAGCCGATTCGCCCGAAACGATGGTGAGCGCTGCTGAAGCAAGCGCATAGACCTGTGCGACAAAAGGACGATTCCATTGTCATGTTCCAAGGCCGCGGCTCGTGTGGGTTGCGGCCTTTTGTATCTGGGGGACAAAGTGGCTACACTACAATCCGTTTGAGCAATAGATATATGGGTAGTGCCGTGGGGGCGGATATAGATGGTCGAGTGGATTGTTCGTCGTGCGCAGGGCGACCGTGCGCGCGTGGGCACGTTGACGGGCGTGGTGTGTATTCTCGTTAATGTTGCGCTTTGTGCTGCGAAGGGCGCAATTGGTGTGCTGTCGGGATCGGTTTCGATTGTGGCGGATGCCATGAACAACCTGTCCGATGCCAGCTCGAATATCGTGAGCGTGCTGGGCTTTAAGCTGGCGAGCAAGCCGGCGGACCCCGAGCATCCTTACGGTCACGGTCGCTACGAGTATCTCTCGGGTCTGGTCGTGGCGGCGCTCGTGCTGCTGATCGGCCTTGAGCTTATCAAGTCCTCGTTTGAGCGCATCATCCACCCCGAACCTGTCGAGTTCTCGCTTGCCCTGGTGGCAGTCCTGGCGCTTTCGATGGTTGTTAAGCTGTGGATGGCGGCCCTCAACCAAAAGCTCGGTGACCGCATTGAGTCCGAGACGCTGCATGCGACCGCTCAGGATTCCAAGAACGATGTCCTTGCTACGGGTGCTGTGCTGGCGTGCGCAATTGTTTCCCAGGTGATGCATATCAATCTTGATGCTTGGGTCGGACTTGCCGTTGGCGCTTATATTGGCTGGAGCGGCTTTGAGCTTATCCAAGATACAGTGAGCCCGCTTTTGGGCCAGGCACCCGATCCCAAGTTGGTCAAACACATCCGAGACAAGATCATGAGCTATCCCGGCGTTTTGGGCGTTCATGACCTAATGGTTCACGATTACGGTCCGGGCAGGAAGTTTGCAAGCGCGCACGCCGAGATGGCGGCCGAGGCCAGCCCGCTGGAAAGCCACGACACGCTCGATAACATCGAGCAGTCGTTTAGGGACGAGGACGGCATGATCGTCACGCTCCATTACGATCCCATCGTGACTGACGATTCGAATGTGGCGAGCATGCGCCTGCGCATCAACGCTATGGCCCAAGAGATCGATAGCCGCCTTTCGATTCATGATTTGCGTTGCGTGCCGGGCCCCACGCACACCAACGTGATCTTTGACTGCGTGCGACCCTCGGATTTGCGAATGAGCGCCGAGGACCTAAAGCACGAGTTGGCGAAACGGGTCGAGTCGGAATACCCCAAGTCGATTGCCAAGATTACGATCGACGAAGACTACGTAGGGCATACCCACGAGTAGGGCTGTGCCGGCAAAGCAAGTTATACAGAAGGGGAGAATATGAAGAGGCTGTATCTGCTCCGCCACGGTCAGACGGAGTTCAACGTCAAAAAGCTGGTCCAGGGCCGCTGCGATTCACCGCTGACCGACCTTGGCCGCAAACAAGCGGGAATGGCAGCCGCATGGCTCAAAGCCCACGGCGTTGTCCCCGACAAAGTGGTCTCTTCGCCCTTAGGCCGAGCCATGGACACAGCTCAGCTGGTTGCAACCGAACTCCTTGGCCCGGACGCAGCAGTTGAGTCCTGCGAAGGCATCATCGAGCGCTGCTACGGCACCTTCGAAGAAGGCCCCCACGATGCCCTTCCCACCGACGTCTGGGATCCGGGCGAGGATCTGGTCCCCTTCGGAGGAGAAGGAAGCCAGGCGCTGCAAGCGCGCATGGTAGACACCCTCACCAATCTCATGGGCGCCGAGGGCATAGAAACCCTCTTAGCAGTAAGCCACGGCAGTGCCAGCCGCCAATTCATCAAGGCCGCAGCCCCAGAGGGCTTCGAGCTCCCAGCAAAACTTCCCAACTGCGCGATCATGATCTTCGATTTTGACGAGGAAGATTTGCAAGGAGAGAGCGACGGGTCCCAATGCAAGTTCACTCTCCAGCAAATAGTGGACCCCCAACAAAGTAATTAGCTGAGCGAGCAGAGTTAAGCAGACATCAACGTGTCGTCTCCCGAGCACGGCGGAGGGCCGGAGAAATATATTAAGGTCATCGCGAGTTCCGCACGCAAAGGAGAGCACTTAATGTGCTCTCCGTCTTGCGCAGGACTGTAGAGCAGGGACCTTAATATATTTCTCCGGCCCTCCGCCGTGCTCGGGAGACGTGCCACGCACTTTACCTGCGTAAACAATGTGAGTGAAATATGAATCTCGATGGATACGCCCGCAGCCGTGTATACTAAACAGCTGTGTGAAACCAGGGGAGTATTCTGGCTGGACAAAATGCCTGCTTAATAGGGTTGTCAGGTAGTCCGGACGCAATACAAGACTGGGGAGCACGTCGTGTAAGTAGTGGTCCTCTAGGGGCGTACGCTCGGTGGTGTACGCATTGTCCCAAGACCACGCGAGAGTTGGGATCATATCTTGATCAGCATGATTCTCGGCCGCAAGATTGGCATGACCCAGGTTTGGGACGAGGACGACAACGTCGTTCCCGTCACGGTCATCCAGGCTGGCCCCTGCGCTGTCTCGCAGGTTAAAACTCAGGCAACCGACGGCTATGACGCCGTCCAGATCGGTTTCGGCGACATCAAGGCCAAGAACGTGAACAAGCCTATGGCTGGTCACTTCGCCAAGGCCGGCGTCGAGCCTGTCCGCTTCCTTCGTGAGGTCCGCGTCGAGAACGGCGAGGAGCACAAGGTCGGCGAGGTCGTCACCGTCGCTGATTTCGCTGATGTCGAGAAGGTCGACGTTATCGGTACCTCCAAGGGTAAGGGCTTCCAGGGTCGCATCAAGCGCTGGGGTCAGCGCCGCGGTCCTATGACGCATGGTTCTCACTTCCAGCGTCACCCCGGTTCTATCGGTCAGTGCGCCTATCCTGCGCGCGTCCTCAAGGGCGTCAAGATGGCCGGTCACATGGGTAACGAGCGCGTTACCGTCAAGAACCTTTCCGTTGTCCGCATCGATGCCGAGCAGAACCTCATCTTGGTCAAGGGCGCTGTCCCGGGTGCCAAGAATGGTCTCGTCGCCATCCGTATGGCCTAAGGGCCCAGCCCATTTAGCCCAGCGTCATACCAAGGAGAACACTTAAATGGCAAAGTTTGAAGTAAAGAACAGCGAGGGCAAGAAGGTCGCCGAGGCCGAGCTCGCCGCTGAGGTGTACGGCATCGAGCCGAACATCCACGTTATGCACCACATCGTCAAGTGCCAGATGGCCTCTTGGCGTCAGGGCACCCAGTCCGCTAAGGGCCGCTCTGAGGTTTCCGGTGGCGGCAAGAAGCCTTGGCGTCAGAAGGGCACCGGCCGTGCCCGCCAGGGTTCCATCCGTGCTGCCCAGTGGCGTCACGGTGGCGTCGTCTTCGCCCCCAAGCCCCGTTCCTACGCTAAGCGTATGAACAACAAGGAGGTCAAGCTGGCTATGCGCTCCGCGCTGTCCGCCAAGCTGGCCGATGGCGAGCTCGTGCTCGTCGACGACTACGGCTTCGAGAAGCCTTCCACCAAGGCTGCCGTCGCCATGCTCAAGGCTCTCGGCCTTGAGGGCAAGCGTCTGACCATCATCGTTCGCGATGAGGACGTCAACGCCTACCTGTCGTTCCGCAACATTCCTAAGACGTTCATCATCACCGCCGACGAGGCCAACACCTACGATCTCGTCAACAACAACGCTGTGCTGATGCCCGCCGACATCGCCGCTCACTTCGGGGAGGTGCTTGCATAAATGACCGCCCACGAGATCATCATCCGTCCGATCGTGTCCGAGCGTTCCTTCTCCGGCATGGAGCAGAACAAGTACACGTTCGAGGTCGCTAAGGATGCTAACAAGTATCAGATCAAGGACGCTGTCGAGGAGATCTTCGGTGTCAAGGTCGTTCGCGTGAACACCCTGACGGTCAAGCCCAAGACCAAGCGCGTGCGCTATGTCGCCGGCAAGACCCGTTCTTGGAAGAAGGCCATCGTCACGCTGGCCGAGGGCGACACCATCGAGGTCTTTGGCAACCAGGCCTAAGACTCGCTGCTGTTGAGTGAGCTCATGCCTCCCAAATAGGGGAGGCGGGAGCTCAAGGTTTGGGCGTATAAAATGGACACGCCCGGAACCGTGTATACGTCCGGTGTCATCGCACCCGAGGCAGAACCTCGAATCCCTGTCTGCGATGGCTAACGGATTCCTATTGAAAGGGATTGTAATGGCTGTAAAGCACCTTAAGCCGACCTCCGCTGGTAGGCGTTGGCAGACGATCTCCGACTTCTCCGAGATCACCTGCACCAAGCCCGAGAAGTCTCTTCTCGAGCCCCTGCCCAAGAAGGCCGGTCGTAACAACAACGGCCGCATCACCACCCGCCACCAGGGCGGCGGCGTGAAGCGTCGTTACCGCGTGATCGACTTCAAGCGCAACAAGGACGGCGTGCCCGCCAAGGTTGCCACGATCGAGTACGATCCGAACCGTTCCGCTCGCATCGCTCTGCTGCACTACGCTGACGGTGAGAAGCGCTACATCCTGGCCCCCAAGGGCCTCGAGGTCGGTCAGACCATCATGTCCGGTTCTGACGCCGACATCAAGCCGGGTAACGCTCTGCCCCTCGCCGACATCCCCGTCGGTACGCTCATCCACGCCGTCGAGTTCCAGCCGGGCAAGGGCGCTGCTATCGCCCGTTCCGCCGGTAACTCCTGCCAGCTGATGGGTAAGGAGGGCAAGTACGCTATCGTCCGTATGCCTTCCTCCGAGATGCGCCGCATCCTCGTTACCTGCCGCGCCACCGTCGGTGAGGTCGGCAACGCCGATCACTCCAACATCGTCATCGGCAAGGCCGGCCGTAAGCGTCACATGAACGTGCGCCCGACCGTCCGCGGTACCGTCATGAACCCTGTCGACCACCCGCACGGCGGTGGCGAGGGCAAGAACCACACCTCTGGTCGTCCCTCTGTTACCCCCTGGGGTAAGCCGACGAAGGGCCTTCGTACGCGCAAGAAGAAGAAGGTCTCGAACCAGCACATCATTCGTCGCCGTAAGAAGTAATTTCGGATACCGAGTTTTAGGAGAAAGCACTTATGAGCAGAAGTCTCAAAAAGGGCCCGTTCGTGGAGACTCGCCTTCTCTCGCGTATCACCGCGATGAACGAGGCTGGCAAGAAGGACGTCGTGAAGACCTGGTCCCGCGCGTCCACCATCTTCCCCGAGATGGTTGGTCACACCATCGCCGTCCACGACGGCCGCAAGCATGTGCCCGTGTATGTTACCGAGTCCATGGTTGGTCACAAGCTCGGCGAGTTCGCGCCGACTCGTACGTTCCGTGGCCACAAGGCCAAATAGGGGGTTAACCGTAAATGGCAACTAAGTCTATTGAAACTGAGGCCACCGAGGTTCGCGCCGTCGCTAAGTACGTGCGTGTTTCCCCCAGCAAGGCCCGCCTGGTGGTCGATCTGATCCGCCGCAAGCCTGTTGCTCAGGCCTTCGACATCCTCCACTTCTGCGACCGCGCCGTCGCCGTGGATGTCGAGAAGGTTCTCCGTTCCGCCGTTGCGAACGCCGAGAACAACAACGGTCTGCGTGCCGACAACCTGGTTGTCGCCGCTGCCTATGTTGACGAGGGTCCGACGCTTAAGCGCATCCGTCCCCGCGCCAAGGGTTCCGCTTCTCGCATTCTGAAGCGTACTTCCCACATCACCGTCGTCGTTGCTCCTCGAAAGGAGGCGTAAAGCTGTATGGGTCAGAAAGTCTACCCCACCGGCTTCCGTCTTGGCATCACCGAGAACTGGCGCTCCCGCTGGTTCGCAGAGAAGGATTACGCTAAGACCCTCGGTAACGATCTCGAGATCCGCAAGTACCTCGAGAAGCGTCTTTCCCGCGCAGCTGTCTCCCGCGTCGAGATCGAGCGCGCTGGCGACAAGGTGAAGGTCATCATCCTCACCGCTCGCCCCGGCGTTGTCATCGGTAAGAAGGGTGCCGAGATCGATACCCTCCGCACCGAGCTCGAGAAGGTCGCTGGTGTCTCCAAGGGCCAGCTCTCCGTCGACGTTGTCGAGATCAAGCGCCCCGAGCTCGACGCCAACCTCGTTGCTCAGTCTATCGCCGAGCAGCTCGAGGGCCGCGTTGCCTTCCGTCGCGCTATGCGCAAGGCTGTCCAGTCCGCCCGCAAGGCCGGCGCCAAGGGCATCCGTATCCAGTGCTCCGGTCGTCTCGGCGGTGCCGAGATGGGCCGTCGTGAGTGGTACCGTGAGGGTCGCGTGCCTCTGCACACCCTTCGTGCCAAGATCGACTATGGCACGGCTGTCGCTAGCACCACCATGGGCGCTTGCGGCGTGAAGGTCTGGATCTACCTGGGCGAGAAGCTCCCGGGCCAGCCTGTTCCCAACCCTGCACTCGAGGGCTCTTCCCGTCCTCGTCGTCGTAACTCCGAGAGGAGGGGTCAGTAGTGCTTGCCCCTAAGCGTATTCTTCACCGCAAGGTGCAGCGTGGCTCCATGAAGGGCCAGGCCAAGGGTAATACCGAGCTGCATTTCGGCGAGTTTGGTATCCAGGCTCTCGAGGCCCATTGGATCACCAACCGTCAGATCGAGGCCGCTCGTATTGCCATGACCCGCTACATGAAGCGTGGCGGTCGTGTCTACATCACGATCTTCCCCGATAAGCCCATCACCAAGAAGCCTGCTGAGACTCGCATGGGTTCTGGTAAGGGTAACCCCGAGGAGTGGGTGGCCGTCGTCAAGCCTGGCCGCATCATGTTCGAGGTCAAGGGCGTGCCCGAGGAGGTCGCTCGCGAGGCTCTGCGTCTTGCACAGCACAAGCTTCCCATCAAGACCAAGATTGTTGCTGCTAAGAACGCTGAGCAGCGCATCGAGAAGGAGATGGCTGAGGAGGCCGCTCTCGAGGCCAAGTGGGCTGCTGAGGACGCCGCCGCCGCCAAGGAGGAGAACTAATGAAGCCCGCAGAGATTCGTGAGCTCTCGGACGCTCAGCTCGTTGAGAAGCTGAAGGAAATGCGCGCCGAGCTCTTTAACCTTCGTTTCCAGATGGCCACCAGCCAGCTGGACAACACCGCTCGCGTCAACACCGTGAAGAAGGACATCGCTCGCGTCCTCACGGAGCAGCGCGCCCGCGAGATCGCAGCGGAGAAGTCCGCTGTCGCCGAGTAGGACCTAAGGAGAGAACATGACTGATTCGCGTAACTCGCGTAAGGTCCGTACGGGTGTCGTTACCTCCGTCTCCGGTGCCAAGACCATTGTTGTCACCATCACCGAGCGCAAGCGTCACCCCAAGTACGGCAAGATGATGACCAGCTCCAAGAAGCTGCACGCTCACGACGAGGAGTGCACGGCTGGCGTGGGCGACACCGTCCGCGTTATGGAGACCCGTCCTATGTCCAAGATGAAGCGTTGGCGCCTCATCGAGGTCGTCGAGCGCGCTAAATAAGCAGTCGCTCTTACGACTTGTACGTTTCCGAAGATGTGCGTATGCCTGGCTTGCATACCACAGGCCGTATAAAGGCAGCGCACCTCTCTTCGGTTCTTAGTTCGGAGGAACATCTACCATGATTCAGATGCAAACCATGCTGAACGTCGCCGACAACTCCGGCGCTCGCAAGATTCGCTGCATCAAGGTGCTTGGCGGTTCCAAGCGTCGTTATGCAGGCATCGGCGATGTGTTCATCGGTGCTGTCCAGGAGGCTACCCCTGGCGCCAACGTCAAGAAGAAGGACGTTGTCCGTTGCGTCGTCGTTCGCACCGTTAAGGAGATCCGCCGCAAGGATGGCTCCTACATTCGCTTTGATGAGAACGCCTGCGTTGTCATCAACAACGATGGTTCGCCCGTCGGCACCCGTATCTTCGGGCCCGTCGCTCGCGAACTTCGTGACAAGAAGTACATGAAGATCGTCTCGCTCGCTCCCGAGACCCTGTAGTTAGGGGAGATATATGTATATCAAGAAGGGCGATAAGGTCCAGGTTCTCTCTGGTAAGGATCGCGGCAAGCAGGGCGTTGTCCTGCGTGCTCTCCCCGCAGAGAACAAGGTCGTTGTCGAGGGCGTTTCGGTCGTCAAGAAGGCCGTCAAGCCCAACGCTGCCAACCAGCAGGGCGGCATCGTTTCGCAGGAGGCTCCCATCGATGCCTCCAACGTCAATCTCGTTTGCCCCGAGTGCGGTAAGGTTACCCGCGTCGGTCACGAGAAGGACGGCAAGAACAAGCTGCGCGTCTGCAAGAAGTGCGGCCACAAGTTCTAAGCTGCCCGCAACATCAAGTTGCTAGTAAAGGCCCGGATGCCACGGCACCCGGGCCTTTTTCTATCCCTACTCATTGGGGACAGACTTAAATGAGCGGCCGTCGCTTGGCATTCATTGGAGACAGACTTAAATGACTAGTCGTTGGGGACGTTCTTAAACGGCTAGTTGATGGGGACAGTCTTTAGATTTGTATATCTGGCCATCTGGGATAGGCTTCAGCGAAAGCGGCACTTAGGGACCGTCCCAAACTGCCGGCACATAGGGACGTTCCCTTTTTGCCGGCAGTTTGGGACGGTCCTTTGATGTCTGGTGCCCCCAGAGGGGTGAAGTAATACAGCTGGCTCTGTCTTTTAGGGCTTTGGTGTTCCGCCCCTTTATGTTTCACAAGGATCGTTGCATGAACATTTACGCGCATAGGCTTGCGCGATAATGCGCATAACCGCGCAAACATCTGCCAACTATGGCTAAATAATGACCGATAAGCAAATAAACACGCAAACACGAGCAGATACGCGCGCAATTGTGCGAATATAGGGTTGTTTGAAATGAAGGACTTCCGATACCTCAGGAGGCACATAATGGCAGATTCCAAACAGGCTCCGCTCGACGCCGAAGCAGCCGCTAGGGCGGCGTTTGCCTCGGTCCAGGATCGGCCGTTCCCCGACGACATTTTTAAGGCTCCCGAGCTTCGCTGGGCTGTGATCGGTTGCGGCGTTATCGCCAACCAGATGGCCCAGTCTCTAGCTCTTGCCGGCCGCAAGCTTGCGGGCGTCGCAAACCGTACGCTATCCAAGGCTCAAGCTTTTGCCGAGCAGTATGGCATCGAGAAGGTCTATGAGACGGTCGAGGACCTCTACGCCGATCCGGATATCGACGCCGTCTATATCACCACGCCGCACAACACGCATATCACCTACCTGCGATCCGCTCTGGCAGCTGGCAAGCACGTGCTCTGCGAAAAGGCCATTACCCTCAACTCTGCCGAGCTCGACGAGGCCCGTGCCATCGCCGACGAGCACAACGTGGTCCTTATGGATGCCACCACGGTGCTCCACATGCCGCTGTATCAGGAGCTGCGCCGTCGCATGGATGCGGGCGACTTTGGTCGCATGAACCTCGCCCAGCTCAACTTTGGCAGCTATAAAGAGTACGGCGACCTGACCAACCGCTTCTATAACCGTAGCCTTGCCGGTGGCTCCATGCTCGACATTGGCGTGTATGCGCTCTCCGTCATGCGCCTGTTTATGGCCAGCCAACCCGCTGAGGTTGTCTCGCTGGGCAACACCTGTGAGACCGGTGTTGACGTTGCGGGCGGCATTGTCTGCCGTAACGCCGAGCAGCAGCTGGGCGTCGTGAGCCTTACGCTCCACTCCAAACAGCCCAAGCGCTCGGTCATCAGTTTCGATAAGTGCTATATCGAGGTCAACGAGTATCCGCGCGCCGACCATGCGACCATCGTGTGGACTGCGGACGGTCACCGTGAGGAGGTCCACGCTGGCACCGAAGCCTACGCACTGTGCTACGAGATGGCCGACCTGGAGAAGGCCGTTGCCGGCGATGATTCGAAGCGCGAGCTGCTGGATTATGCTTCTGACGTTATGGAGCTTATGACCAAGCTTCGCGCCGACTGGGGAGTCGTGTACCCCGAGGAGGAGTAAGCGATGCTTGCGGAAGATAGGCTCAACGCGATCGTGTCGATGGTGCAGCAGGCTGGCTCGGTTACCGTGCCGGAGCTTGCTGAAGCCCTGGGCGTGACACCGTCCACCATTCGGCGCGACCTGCAGACGCTCGACCGCGCACACCGTATCGCCAAGGTGCACGGAGGCGCGACGAGTCTGGAGCGCGCGCACGTGACGCGCGACTTGACGATCAGCGAGCGCAGTGATCTCCATAACGATGACAAGGAGCGCATCTGTGCTCGTGCCGCGGCCCTGGTGGAGCCCGATAGCTTTGTGTATATCGATTCGGGCTCAACGACCCTCAAGATCATCGAGCATCTTCCGCGTCTCGACGGCGTCACCTATGTGACCGATTCCGTGCTCCATGCTCAGCACCTTGCTTTGCGCGGCATGCGTACCGTGGTTCTGGGCGGCGAGCTTAAACCCGAGACCGAGGCGCTCGTTGGCCCCGATGCCTTGGCAACCCTGGACCGCTATAACTTCAACTGCGGCTTTTGGGGATCCAACGGCATCGCCGCCGAGCAAGGTCTCACCACACCGGATATCGAGGAAGCACAGGTCAAGCGTATCTCGATGCGCCATACCGCCAAACGCTTCGTAATCTCGGACGCCAGTAAATTTGGCATGGTGGCGCCCGTCAAGTTCGCGGACTTCCGCGACGCAACGATTATTACCGCAGGCGAGGTCCCCGCCAAGTACCGGGCAATGGACAACGTCATCACGGTCTAGCAGCAGGGGACGGGCTAAGGCCAAAACCACCGCGAAGGCGCCTGTCCCCATTGTGGTGGTTAGCAACGGAAACCGAGTAGTTTTCTCAATAGAAAAGCGGCAACGTCCATCACGGGCGTTGCCGCTTTCGTTGTCTACCGGTTTTGTCTAAGTCTGTAACAACTAGACCGTTAAAAG
This sequence comes from uncultured Collinsella sp., assembly GCA_900541725.1. Lineage (GTDB taxonomy): Bacteria > Actinomycetota > Coriobacteriia > Coriobacteriales > Coriobacteriaceae > Collinsella. Next base: position 39,334 of record UQLB01000008.1, read on the forward strand.
TGGGTTAGATGTTACAGATTGAGATTCTTCCGAACCGCGCCGTCCCTTTGTCTCGATCTGTAACATCTGGGACCGATTTTGCCGAGTTATTGTTATAGATTGAGATTTTTCCTTGAGGGAGATTCGAATGTCTCGATCTGTAACAGACAGACCGGAAAATGGGTTTTAACTGTTACAGATCGAGACGTTTTGGCGCCACGGCTGAGCCATTGCGGCAAACCCGCCACAAAGGTGCCTGTCCCTTATTGGCGGGTTTTAGGGCTCCCAGGGGCAGGGGGCTTCGATGTGGATGTGCTCGCCGGTTACGGGATGCGTGAAGGACACGCTGTGGGCGTGGAGCATCAGGCCGCAGGGGCGCGGCGTTCCGTACAGGTCGTCGCCAACCAGGGGGTGACGCTCGCTGGCCAGGTGCACGCGAATCTGATGCTTGCGGCCGGTGAGCAGCTCAACATCGATATACGAACGCGCGGGCAGGCCTCGGCGGCTCTTAAGGCGCTTGAGTACCTTGACGCGCGTCTGAGAGGGCTTTCCGCTGGCGCCGACACGCATCTTGCGGCTATCGTGGCGATCGCGAGCGATAGGCTTGTCGATGAGCTTCTCGTTCCAGTCGATTTTGCCCTCGGCGAGCGCCAGATAGTGCTTTTCGAACGCGTGGTCGATGACCATCTGGTCAAAGGCGGGCTGCGTCTGCTTGTCGAGCGAGAACAGCACCACGCCGGTGGTGTCACGGTCCAGGCGATTGAGCGGCTGCATGTCGGTCGCGGCAAAGCCGTCGCCCATCGCCAGCAGCAGGTCGCTGGCGTAGTCGGTGAGCGTGCGTTCACCGGTGCCGTCGCCGTGGACGATCATGCCGGCGGGCTTGTCGATGGCCATGAGCCAGGCATCGCAGTAGAGGACTTGAGGTTCTTCGTTCACGTGTAAGCCTTTCGGTTAGCTAATTCCCACAAACATGCAGCCCGAGGTGGCGCCGCGCAGGCGGGCGGCGGGCTTGCGGCCGGCCTGTGCTGCTTCGACGGCACGACGGACGCGGGCGACGGCACGGCCCACCTCATCTGTCTCGAGCAGCGTTCCGTCTACCATGAGACGACGCACGCCGGCATCGAGCAGCTGAGGAACCTGCGGCGTGAGGTCGATGGGGTAGGCGTCGTACAGGCGAGAGCGGCCATGGATGTCGGTGCGTACGGGCATGACCTTGCCGTCGATATTCTTGAGTGACAGCTTGCGGGCGCGCAGGCGGCAGTTAGCGCAATCGTGGATGCAGCCATTGGCCACCTGCAGGATGCAGTGCTCACTCGTCATAACGCGCGGGCGGCCGAACACAGTGATGCCCAGGGCTGCGGGCGCGGCGGTGCCAAGCGAGACGATCTCGTCGAGCGTGATCTCGGGCGAGAGCCAAAACGCACCGGCTCCGCGCTCGGCAAGTGCCTCCATGCAGGGCGTGTTATGCACCGGCAGGCAAGAGCGAATCTCGGCCGTGGCGCCGGCATGAGCGGCTACGGCGAGCTCGGAGATATTGCCGACGGCGACGGTGGCTCCGGCATTGATCCAAGGATCGACGCGCTCGTGGTCGACGGCGCGGCAGACCTCGTCGAGTACGGGCACGATACCCTGCTCAAATGCATCGGCAGGGGAGAGTCCGACAGCCTCGAGCGCGTCGGTGGTCATATAGATGCGCGTTGCACCCTCCGCGCGGGCTGCCTCGGCGGCCTCGAGCGAGGTGACGGTGGCGCAGATCTGCGGCTCGTCGCGGTAGTGCTTGGGCATGGGGCGCGTACATTTGTCGAGCACCGGCAACTCGAGCGTTTTTGCGCGCTCCTCGTACGGTGCCAGAATGGCCTCTTCCAGCGCCTTACAAGCGGCGGCGCGCACCTTGTGCACGGCGGAGAAGCCCATGCCGCAGCCCTCATCGAGCGCCACATCAAAGCTCGCGGCCTCAAAGGGAGAGGAGCCCATGCGCCCGACGTGCTCAACCAGATCGGATGCCTCGACGGCGCGGGTCTTGGCGGCCTCGACGGTGAAGCCCGTGGCGGTGGCGGTGAGCGCGGGGTTGTCACAGCAGGTGAGTGTGACAGTAAACGGCTCGCCCAGGCGCGCCACGACGGACACGTCAACAGCTCGGCGGCGCAGCACATCGCGCTTGAGCGCGGCGCCGGCGGCGTCAATGGCGCTCTGGCTTCGAATCACGCGCACGCGGCAGCCCTCGGGCATGCTACGGGGCACGCGGCACTCAATGATGTCACCGGCGGCGGCATCATCGGCGGCAATGGTGGTCAGGAACTGGTCAAACTCGTTATCGTGGCGAAGCTCCAGCAGGTCGCCTTTGCCCACGGGCTCAAACAGCTCAATGCGGGCGATGGCGGCGCGGCGACGGCGGTCGTCGGACTTGAGGCCGCGCACATCGCGGTTGGCCGGGCGGCTGCCCAGCACCGTGCCCACGATCTGGCCGCGGTTGTTGGAACGCTCATAGCTCATCATCTCGTCGCCCGAGGTGCCGTCCTGATAGGCGTGCGTAAAGTCGCGGTTGAAGCAGCGCTTGAGCTGGCGCTGGCGGGCGGCTTCCTCGTCCTTGGCAACGGCGGCTCCGGATAGCATGTCGTCAATTTCGTGACGATACACATCAACGATGGAGTACACGTAATCGGGTGCCTTCATGCGGCCCTCGAGCTTGAGCGATGCGGCGCCGGCGTCATACAGACGGCGAACAAGCTGTGAGGTGTTGGTGTCACGCGGGCACAGCGCGCGCTCGCGACCGGCAGGGGAGAGCGCGCGACCGTTCTCGTCGATCAACTCGTAGGGCAGGCGGCAGGGCTGGGCGCACATGCCGCGGTTGGCCGATCGTCCCGCCATGGCAAAGCTCGACAGCAGGCACAGGCCCGAGTAGCAAAAGCAGATGGCGCCATGGCTGAAGACCTCAAGGTCCACATCGGGCGCGGCGTCGTGAATGGCGGCGATTTCGTCGATGGAGAGCTCGCGCGAGAGAGTCACGCGGTCGGCGCCCTGCTCACGGCACCAAAGGGTTCCGCGGTCGTCGTGGATGTTCGCCTGGGTCGAGATATGTGTCTCGATGCCGGGCATGGTGCGCTTGGCCTCAAAGAACAGACCCCAGTCCTGGATAATGAAGGCATCGGCGCCCAGCGTGGAGCAGCGATGAATGAGCTGCAGTGCATCGCCCATCTCGGACTGCTTGATGACGATGTTGACCGTGACGTAGACGCGCGACCCGGCTAGATGCGCGGCGCGGCAGGCTTGCTCAAAGGCCTCGTCGGTAAAGTTGGTTGCCTTGCGGCGGGCGTTGAAGCTGCCCATGCCGCAGTAGATGGCGTCTGCCCCGGCGGCGAGCGCGGCGGCAAAGGGCTCCGGGCCTCCGGCGGGGGCCAAAAGCTCGGGCCTGCGGTTAGTGGTTCGGCTGGCGGTTGCGGTCATATCCTGCCTTTCAAAATGCTCAGATATTCAAAAGTATAGTGGCGTCGCTGCGGTGGGCGACGCCCGCAGCCTAAGCAGGACAAAGTCTTCAGCAGCTTAGGCTGGCTGACCCCGTGGAGAACCGTTCAGCTGCCAACGGGCGCCGTTGGGCGATAAAATATTCTCTCCAGCTGATAATATTCTTGCATCAAACAGAAACCTTGAGTACTATCCCAAATCAAGCGCGGTGTTCAGACCGAATTGTGCCTCCCGGTGCGAACGCCGCGCTCACGCTCTCTATCTGATCGTAAGGAGAAAAACATGAGCAAGACCGTCGTGTCTTCCGATAACGCACCCGCAGCCATCGGACCGTATTCCCCCGGTATCCAGACCGGCAACATGGTGTTCCTGTCCGGCCAGCTGGGCATCGACCCCACAACTGGCAAGATGCCCGAGGGCGTCGAGGCCCAGGCCAAGCAGTCCCTTGCTAACGTCGAGGCCCTGCTGACTGCCGCCGGCGCTACGTTTGCCGATGTCGTTAAGACCACGGTCTATCTGGCCGACATTGCCGACTTCGCTGCCGTGAACGAGATCTACGCCTCCAAGTTCGAGGCTCCGTTCCCCGCGCGCAGTGCTTTCCAGGTTGCCGCTCTTCCGGCCGGCGGTCTGGTCGAGATCGAGGTCGTCGCCGCTCTCTAAGGTGTTGGCAACAACTAAACATGACATGCAAAAAGACCCTGCAGCGCGTGCGAGCTGCAGGGTCTTTTATCAAGTGACGGATCGCTTGTGGAGCCGCACTCCATTTTGCTCGTTAGCCTTCCTTGCGGACTTTTTGCAGGTAGCGGTAGACGCTGGGCTCAGAGATGCCCAGCGCGGCGGCGGCGCAGGCCACGGCGCCCTTGAGCATGAACACTCCGTTGCCGTTGAGGTGGCGAATGACGTCCACGCGGTCGCTTTGACCAAGCGACGTCACATCCAGCCCGCGAGCGCTCAGCAGCTCGGAAATACTGCGGTCGATGAGCTCCTGTGTAGACTCCGAAAGGCTTTCGACCTCGATAGGGGCGGGCTCCGTGCGCGTCGGCGCCGCGTCGAAGCACGCCATGAGCTGCTGCGCCATGGCGTTGATGGAGCGCACGGTCGAGAGGTCGGTGTTGACGCAGAGCATACCGACGATCTCATCATTCTCGCGGATAAAGTACGTCGCTGACTCCAACGTCTTGCCGCCGGCACCGCGCCCCTCGTAGCCCGTAATAGACGGCAGGTCGCGATACTTGGCGTCGTGCATGATCTTGAGTGCCAGATCGGTGGCGGGACCGCCGACCTTACGGCCGCTCACGATGCCGTTGCGAATATCGACGATGGCGTGGTCGGGATCCGAGAAATCGTGCAGCACGATTTCGCTGTTCTTACCGAGTACCTGCTCCAGGAAATCGACCATCGGCAAAAAGCGGCGTACGGTCTCGTTCACGGGCAACTCCTTTGGGTGAAATCGGAAATGTTCATAACAATTTTTTCTCATGGTAACACGGTGTCTATTGACTCGTATATCCGCAGGTACATTGCGTAATACAGACGAACGGTAGGAATTTAGCGGTAAACGGTTGACCAAAAGAAAAGTAAGATGTCATTTTGACCAGACACTTTCCTGACCTGCGGAAATGCATTATCTCAGCTGAAGAATAGTCTGATAACAAAAAATTATTATTGAGAATGAGAATCATCTTTAATACGATATGCAACGAAGGCACAACCTCAACCCCGCACTGCGTCACAATAGAGCGTTAGATGCGAAAACAACTATTTCGAGGATTGGTGGTCAAATGACCCAGGAGACGGTTACGAACGGCACTGAAGCCCTGTTCACTCGCGAAGGCATGCCGCCCGTTAAGGAAATGATCCCGTGTGCCCTTCAGCATGTACTGGCATCGTTTGCCGGCATCATTACCCCGGCGGTCATCATGGCCGGCGTCTACGGCTTTAATAGCCAGCAGAGCACCGACATCATTCAGGTTGCACTCATTCTTTCGGCGATCGACACGGCCCTTCAGGCCTTCGCTCCCTTCCGTCGCATTGGCGGCGGCCTGCCCATCGTCATGGGCGTTTCGTTCGCGTTCCTGCCGGCCCTTCAGGCCATGGGCGCCTCGGGCTTTAGTTTTGGCGCGCTGCTGGGCGGCGAGATCGTTGGCGGTGCCGTCGCGGTCCTCTTTGGTCTGGCCTACAGCAAGATTAAGTGGCTGTTCCCGCCCGTCGTGACCGGCACGGTCATCTTCTCCATTGGCGTCTCTCTCTATCCCACGGCCGTCAAATACATGGCCGGTGGCATGGGCACGCCGTTGTGGGGCACCCCGCAGGCATGGTGCGTCGCTCTTATCACCTTCGCCGTCGTCTTCGCGCTCGCCAACTTTGGAAAGGGCACGCTCAAGCTGGGATCCGTGTTCTTTGGCATGATCGTTGGCATGATCGTTTCGATCCCCTTTGGCATGATCGACTTCTCCAGCGTCGCCACCGCTCAGGTCTTCGCTCTTCCCAAGCTCATGCCCTACGCGCTCGAGTTTGATCCCGAGGTCTGCATTACCCTCGCCGTCGTGTTCCCCATGGTTGCCATCCAGGTTATCGGTGACGTCTCCGCCGCCTGCCTGGGCTCCATCGACCGTATGCCCACCGAGCGCGAGCTCTCCGGCGCTATCGTGTCCCAGGGCCTCACTTCTATGGTCGGCGGCCTGCTGGGCGGTCTTCCCACCAGCGCCCTTGGCCAGAACGTGGGCATCATCTGCTCCAACAAGGTCGTCAACAAGTGGGTCTTTGTGATCATCGCGGCCGTCTTTGCCATCGCCGGTCTGTTCCCGCAGCTCTCTGCCGTCCTTTCCGCTATCCCGCAGCCCGTCATCGGCGGCGCGACCGTCGGCGTCTTTGGCACCATCACCATGAACGGTGTGCGCATGTTCACCCGCGAGGGCCTCACGCAGCGCACCACCACCATCGTCGGTACCTCCGTCGTCTTTGGCCTGGGTATCTGGATGGCCAGCGGTTGCCTTGCCGGCGAGGGTATGCCTACCTGGGTGTCCACCGTCATCGGCTCCAACGCCGTGACTCCCACCGCCATCATGGCCATCGTGCTCAACCTGATCCTTCCGCAGACGCCGGTCGTGGCTCAGCACATCGATGCCGCCAAGGATGCCGCTGTGAATCTGGTCCTGCCCGAGAGCAAGAAGTAACCAATTCGGTGCTATTCGCCGGCGGACGCATCGCCTCGTCCGCCGGCGCCATGCGGCGCCAAGCCGCACTTCAAAGGGCTTGTCCCTTTGGTGAAGCGTTGACGGGAGAGGGCCCGTTTCCGGTGTAGGCCGGCGCTTCGCACTTCCGCCATGTCAGAGGTGTCAAACCCCGCCTCTGATGTTGAAGGGAGCATTTATGCTTCTGGTCGCTAACGGTTCCGTCTTTACCCGCAACGCTCAGACTCCGTTCATTCCCAACGGTGCGGTCGCCATTGACGGAGATACGATTGTCGAAGTGGGCCCCGAGCGCGAGCTCAAGGCCAAGTACCCGGATGCCGAGTACGTCGACGCCCAGGGCAACCTCATCATGCCCGGACTTATCAACTGCCACACCCACATCTACTCGGGTCTGGCCCGCGGCCTTGCCATTAAGGGCTGCAACCCCACCAACTTCTTGGAGAATCTCGAGCAGCAGTGGTGGAAGATCGACGACAACCTGACGCTCGACGGCACCAAGGCCAGCGCCTATGCCACGATTTTGGACTCCATCCGTGATGGCGTCACCACGATCTTCGATCACCATGCGAGCTTCTGCGAGATTCCGGGAAGCCTCTTTACCATTAAGGATGCAGCTCAGGAGCTGGGCATGCGTTCGTGCCTGTGCTACGAGGTCTCCGATCGCCGCGGCCAGGAAAAGTGCGACCAGGCCATTGCCGAGAACGCCGAATTTGCCCAGTGGGCCGCCAAGGAGCGTCGCGATAACGACAACCACATGATCGCCGCCATGTTTGGCGGACATGCTACCTTTACGCTTTCGGACGAGACCATGGATAAGATGGCCGAGGCCAACAACGGCCTGACCGGCTTCCACATCCATGTGTGCGAGGGCATGAACGACGTGTGGGACTCCCGCCTCAACCGCGGTGGCATCAGCCCCGTCGAGCGCCTGCTGCAGCACAACCTGCTGGGTCCCGACACCATGCTGGGCCACTGCATCCACGTGACGCCTGCCGAGATGGATATCGTCAAGGAGTCCGGCACTTGGCTGGTCAACAACCCCGAATCCAATATGGGCAACGCCGTGGGCTGCGCCCCCGTGCTCGAGTTCTTCCGCCGCGGCATCCCCGTGTGCATGGGCACCGACGCCTACACCCACGATATGCTCGAGAGCCTTAAGGTCTTCCTGATTATTCAGCGCCACAACGCCGCCATGCCCAACGTGGGCTGGTGCGAGGCCATGACGATGCTGTTCGAGAACAACGCCAAGATGGCGAGCAAGTACTTCGATCGCAAGCTCGGCGTGCTCGAGGCCGGCGCTGCCGCCGACGTCATCGTTATGGACTACAAGCCCTTTACGCCGCTGAGCGAGGAGAATATCGACGGCCACATGCTCTTTGGCATGATGGGCAAAAACTGCCGCACCACCATCATCAACGGCAAGGTCCTGTACAAGGATCGCGAGTTCGTTGGCATTGATGAGGACAAGATCAACGCGTGGACCATGGCCGAGTCCAAGAAGCTCTGGAGCACGCTCAACGATCGCACCTACTAATTCACAAGTAGATTCGCGCGCGTCGGATGTTTCGCCACATCCGGCGCGCGCATAGGCGGCCTCCGCGGGGTCGCCGGCGCTGTGCTAGCGCTACACCGTATTTGCGCCCGCCGCGCGGTCTCGCCGGGCGTTACAGAGAGGAACTCATTATGAGCGACATCATGAGGCCGATCCCGTTTTCGCAGCTGATGAACTGGATCATCGAGGAGCACAAGACTCAGGGCGCCGTCTTTGGCGTGCGCAAGATGGTCACGACCAACCAGGAGGGCGCGCTTCCCATTTTTGACGAGCGCATCGAGACTCCGTTTGGCCCGGCCGCCGGTCCCAATACGCAGTTGGCCCAGAACATTGTGGCATCCTACGTGGCCGGTTCCCGCTTCTTTGAGCTCAAGACCGTTCAGGTTATGGACGGCGAGGAGCTCTCCAAGTGTGTCAACAAGCCCTGCATTGTGGCGCAGGACGAGTGCTACAACTGCGAGTGGTCGACCGAGCTCGAGGTTCCGCAGGCCTTTGCCGAGTACGTGAAGGCATGGTTTGCCTGCCACCTGATCGCTCGCGAGTACGGCCTGGGCAGCCCGGATGGTTTTGTCTTCAACATGTCCGTGGGTTATGACCTCGAGGGCATCAAGAGCCCCAAGGTCGATGCGTACATTGAGGGCATGAAGGACGCCAGCGGCTCCGAGGTTTGGAACGAGTGCCGCACGTGGGCGCTCGCCAACCTGGACAAGTTTGAGAATGTCGATGCCGCGTTTGTCGAGTCCATCCCGGCGCGCGTCTCCAACTCCATTACCGAGTCCACGCTGCATGGCTGCCCGCCGGCGGAGATCGAGCGCATCGCGACCTATCTGATTACCGAGAAGGGTCTCAACACCTACATCAAGTGCAACCCCACGCTGCTGGGCTATGAGTTTGCTCGCCAGCGCCTCAACGAGCTGGGCTTCGACTACATCGTCTTCGATGACACGCACTTCCGCGAGGATCTGCAGTGGGTCGACGCTGTGCCCATGTTTGAGTGTCTGATTGCCCTGTGTGCCGAGCGCGGCCTGGAGTTTGGCGTCAAGCTGACCAACACGTTCCCCGTCGACGTGACGAGGAACGAGCTGCCCTCCACCGAGATGTACATGTCCGGCCGTTCGCTGTTCTCGCTGACCATCGAGGCCGCCCGTCGCATTACCGAGCAGTTCGATGGCAAGCTGCGCATTAGCTACTCTGGCGGTGCTACGGTCTACAACATCCGCGCCCTGTACGATGCCGGCATTTGGCCCGTCACCCTGGCGACCGACGTACTCAAGCCTGGTGGCTACGAGCGCTTTAGCCAGATGGCTGGCGAGTTTACCGACCTGGATGGCAAGCCGTTCGCGGGCGTCTCTCTCGAGGCCGTGACTGCGATCCAGACCGACTCGCTCACCAACCCGCTCTACAAGAAGCCGCTGCGCCCGCTGCCCGACCGCAAGGTCGCCGGCAAGAGCCCGCTTTCCGACTGCTTTACCACGCCGTGCCGCACGAGCTGCCCCATCCAGCAGGATATTCCCGCCTATCTGGCGGCTGTTGACGAGGGCCGCTACGAGGACGCACTCAACATCATCATCGAGCGCAACGCCCTGCCGTTCATCACCGGTACCATCTGCCCGCATCCCTGCGGCCGTGCCTGCGAGCGTGCGTTCTACGAGCCCGAGGGCGCCCAGATCCGCGCCAGCAAGCTCAAGGCCGCCCGCGAGGCCATGACGGCCGTGCTGCCCAAGCTGCGCGCCCAGGCCATCGCCAACGACGGCGAGCGCAACGTTGCCGTTATCGGCGGCGGCCCGGCCGGCCTGGCGACGGCGTTCTTCCTGACGCGTGCCGGCGTGCCCGTCACCATCTTCGAGGCCCGCGATTCGCTCGGCGGCGTGGTCCGTCACGTGATCCCCGAGTTCCGTATCGCCAGTGACGATATCTCTCACGATGCCGAGCTCTGCTTGGCCTTTGGCGCCAAGGTACAGCTCAATGCTCGCGTGGATTCCATTGAAGAGCTCAAGGCCCAGGGCTTTACCAACGTGGTCGTGGCCACCGGTGCCTGGATGCCCGGCTCTGCGGGCTTGGGCGAGGGTGCCGAGCTCGACGTGCTGGAGTTCCTCGAGGCCGCCAAGAAGGGCGAGAAGCTCGAGCTGGGCGAGGATGTCGTAGTCATTGGCGCCGGTAACACCGCTATGGATGCGGCTCGCGTGGCCAAGCGCCTGGCTGGTGTGAAGAACGTGCGTCTGGTGTATCGTCGCACCAAGAAGCAGATGCCCGCCGACGAGGAAGAGCTTGATCTTGCTCTTGCCGACGGCGTTGAGTTCTGCGAGCTGCTGGCGCCCAAGGCACTCAACGGCGCCGTGCTGACCTGCGACGTTATGGGGCTTGGCGAGCCGGATGCAAGCGGCCGCCGCAGCCCCGTCGCCACGGGCGAGACCGTCGAGCTTCCCGCCACCACGGTGATCTGCGCCGTGGGCGAGAGCATCGATGCCAGCCTGTACGACGCCGCGGGCGTCGAGCACGACCGTCGCGGCCGCCTTGCCGCCACCTCCACCGGCGTCGAGGGCGTTTGGGCTGCCGGTGACTGCCGTCGCGGTCCGGCCACCGTGGTCGAGGCTATCGCCGACGCTGCCGAGGTCGCCCGCGCCATCGCCGGCGTGGACTTTAACAAGTACGCCGACTGCAACGAGCAGGCCGGCCGCGAGGACACCTGCTACGAGCGCAAGGGTACGCTCTGCCGCGACAAGCGCAACTGCACCAAGACCCGCTGCCTGGGCTGCGGCTCGGTGTGCGAGGTCTGCTGCGATGTGTGCCCCAACCGCGCCAACGTGGCAATTAAGGTGCCGGGCCTGGCCAAGCATCAGGTCGTCCATGTCGACGGCATGTGCAACGAATGCGGTAACTGCGCCGTGTTCTGCCCCTACCAGGAGGGTCGTCCCTACAAGGACAAGCTCACCCTGTTCTGGAGCGAGCAGGACATGGAGAACTCCGAGAACGAGGGCTTCCTGGCCGTGGACGAGGACCACTTTAAGGTTCGCGTCGCCGGCACGGTCCGCACCGTCTCGGTCGATGCCGTCAACACCGGTCTTCCCGAGGCCGTCCGCCTGACCATCAGGGCCGTGCGCGACAACTATTCGTACCTTCTTAAGAAATAGGCGAGTCTCTTATGGCCAAATCCATTCAACATAACGTGGCCTACGTTGCCTGCGGAAGTGGTTGCGCTTCCGCAGGCGGCGACGCCCGCTGCAGCGAAGGCTGCATTGGCTGTGGCGCCTGCGTCACGGCCTGCCCCTACGGCGCCATTGCGCTGGTCGATGGCATCGCCCGCGTGGATCGCTCCAAGTGCACGGGCTGTGGCCTGTGCGGCATGGCGTGCCCGCAGCGCGTGATTGCCTTCGTTCCCGGCTACCAGAACATTCTGGTGCGCTGCAACAACACCGATAAGGGCGCCATCGCTCGCAAGATCTGCGACACGAGCTGCATCGGTTGCGGCATGTGCGCTAAAAAGTGCCCTGCCGGCGCTATCCGCATCGAGGACAACTGCGCCCATATCGACGGCGTGGACTGCCTGTCGTGCGGCATGTGCGCCGTCGTCTGCCCGCATGGCGCCATCCACGACCGCACCGGCATCGCCGCCGGCGTGTAGAAGGGAATCACCATGGCACAGGAATTCACTTTTACCGTTAACGGCGTCGAGCGCACGACGACGGAGAATAAACCGCTGCTGCGCTACCTGCGCGACGACCTGCATATCCATTCCGCCAAGGATGGCTGCTCCGAAGGCGCTTGCGGCACCTGCACCATCCATGTGGACGGTGCGGCCGTCAAGGCGTGCGTACTGACCACCGCTCTTGCCGCCGGTCGCAACATCGTGACCGTCGAGGGCCTGCCCGAGGACGTGCGCGAGGCCTTTGTGTACGCCTTTGGTGCCGTGGGCGCCGTGCAGTGCGGTTTTTGCATCCCCGGCATGGTCATGGCGGGCGCGGCGCTCATCGCTGAGGACCCCGAGCCCACCGAGGAGCAGATCAAGTACGCCATTCGCGGTAACGTCTGCCGCTGCACCGGCTACAAGAAGATCATCGAGGGCATTTCGCTGGCAGCTGCGGTGCTCCGCGGCGAAAAGCAGATCGACGAGGACCTGGAGCGCGGCGACGACTACGGTGTGGGCAAGCGCGCCTTCCGCATCGACGTGCGCAAGAAGGTGCTCGGCGAGGGCAAGTATCCCGACGACATCGACGAGCTCGATCAGCCGGGCCTGACCTATGCTAGCGCCGTGCGCTCCAAGTATCCGCGCGCCCGCGTGCTCTCCATTGATACCTCCAAGGCCGAGGCCCTGCCCGGTGTGGTGGGCATCCTGCGCGCCGAGGACGTGCCGGTCAACCAGGTCGGCCACCTTATCCAGGACTGGGACGTCATGATCGCCCAGGGCGATATCACCCGCTGCGTGGGTGACGCCATCGTGCTGGTGGTCGCCGAGGACGAGGCGACGCTCGAGAAGGCTAAGAAGCTCGTAAAGATTGATTACGAGCCGCTGGAGCCCGTGCGCAACATTGTCGAGGCTAGGGCTGCCGACGCCCCGCGCCTGCATGACAGTTTCTTTGCCTTCGGCAACACGGTGGAACTCAAGGACAACGTGTGCCAGAGCCGTCACGTGACGCGCGGCGACGCCGCCAAGGCGCTAGCGGAGAGCGCGTTCACCGTGACGCAGCGCTTTACCACGCCCTTTACCGAGCATGCCTTCTTGGAGCCCGAGTGCGCCGTCGCCTTCCCGTACAAGAACGGCGTCAAGGTGCAGTCGACCGACCAGGGTGCCTACGATACGCGCAAAGAGTGCGCCCACATGTTTGGCTGGGACAACGAGCCCGAGCGTGTGGTTGTCGAGACCATGCTTGTGGGCGGCGGTTTTGGCGGCAAGGAGGACGTTTCGATCCAGCACCTGGCCGCGCTTGCTGCCTATAAGCTCCAGCGTCCTGTGAAGTGCAAGCTCACGCGTGCCGAGTCGCTCGCGTTCCATCCCAAGCGCCACGCCATGGACGGCACCTTTACGCTGGGCTGCGACGCCGAGGGCAACTTTACCGGTCTGGACTGCGAGATCAACTTTGACACCGGCGCCTACGCGTCGCTGTGCGGCCCGGTGCTCGAGCGCGCCTGCACGCATGCCGTCGGCCCCTACAAGTACCAGAACACCGACATTCGCGGTTTTGGCTACTACACCAACAACCCGCCCGCCGGCGCGTACCGAGGCTTTGGCGTTTGCCAGTCCGAGTTTGCGCTCGAGAGCCTGATCGACCTGCTGGCAGAGAAGGTCGGCCTGGATCCGTGGGAGATTCGTTACCGAAACGCCATCGAGCCGGGCGAGGTTTTGCCCAACGGCCAGATTGCCGACTGCTCCACGGCGCTGAAGGAGACGCTGCTCGAGGTCAAGGATGCCTACTATGCGCATCCCGGACACGCCGGTATCGCCTGCGCCATGAAGAACGCCGGCGTGGGCGTTGGCCTGCCCGATGCCGGCCGCTGCAAGATTCGCATCGAGGACGGCGTGGCCGTGGTCTATGCCGCCACGTCCGACATCGGCCAGGGTTGCAACACGGTCTTTTTGCAGGACGTTGCCGAGGCATGCGGCCTGCCGCTTCGCTGCATCGCCAATGGCGAGTGCTCTACCGAGAACGCTCCCGACTCCGGCACCACGTCTGGCTCGCGTCAGACGGTCGTGACCGGCGAGGCCGTGCGCGGTGCCGCCTTCCTGCTGCGCGATGCCATGCTTGACATCGAGGCCGGCAAGTCTGCGCCCGCCGCTCCCGTGAATGCGCATGGCGACGGCGTCAAGATTGAGTACGACGACGGTCGCGCCTATCAGCTGCGCACGCAGGAGCTCGTCGCCGGCCAGGGCATGCATCCTCAGGATCCCGCGACCGCCATCAAGGCGCTCGAGGGATGCGAGTTTGGCTACGTGTATCTGGAGCCGACCGACAAGCTGGGTGCGGATGTTCCCAACCCCAAGAGCCACATCTGCTACGGTTTTGCCACGCATGTGGTCATTCTGGATGATGACGGCCGCGTGAGCGAGGTCTATGCCGCGCACGATTCCGGCAAGGTGGTCAACCCCATCTCCATCCAGGGTCAGATCGAAGGCGGCGTGCTCATGGGTATGGGCTATGCGCTTACCGAGGACTGGCCGCTCAAGGACTGCGTGCCCCAGGCAAGGTACGGTACGCTCGGGCTGTTCCGTGCGCCCGAGATCCCGAATATCCACGCCATCTACGTGGAGAAGGACGAGCTGTTGCCCGTGGCATACGGCGGCAAGGGCATCGGCGAGATCGCAACGATCCCCACGGCGCCCGCCGTGCAGAACGCCTACCGCGCGTTCGACGGCAAGCTGCGTCCCGATCTGCCCATGGTGGATACGCCATACAGCCGCGCCCGTCACCGCGGCTAGGGTAGGGCGCGGACAGCCATTGTTGACGGGCTGTTCGCGCTCAACATCAACTGTATATGCTGCGCCTTTGGCCCCGGCTCCATCGCGAGCCGGGGCCTTTTGTTTGGAACGCCTCCGCATACGGAAACTGCGTCCCGGATTTGGCGCTCAGAACGGGACACGCTTTCCGGATGGCATGTTTGGCGGAAACTACGGCCCAGTTTTTGGCTCCAGAACGGGATACATTTTCCGGAACGGTCCACGTGCGGCGGTGTATCGCCCCTTTTCGTGCGCCGCTTGTCGAATTACGTTATAGCTAGCTATATTATAGGAAGGTATAATATAGCTAGCTATAACGTAAGGGAAGGATGGCCCTATGTTTATCGGAAGAACAGCGGAAATGTCCGAGCTCAATCGACTGTATGGCACGGGCTCCTTTGAGATGCCTGTGATTTACGGCCGCCGTCGCGTGGGCAAAACGCGTCTTATCACGGAGTTCATCCAAGGCAAGAAGGCTATTTACTTTCAAGCTCGTCGTACCAATGCAGTGGCAAACCTGCACGGCTTTAGCCAGGCGATACTTGCGGGTTCGGTTGGTGCTGCAGGTGTGTCGTTTCGTAGCTTTGACGAGGCATTCGATGCGTTGGCCACCATGGCTCGCACGGAACGTTTGATTGTTGTGATTGACGAGTATCCCTATCTCGCCCAATCGAATCCCGAGATCAGCTCGTTGCTGCAAGACAAGATCGATCACTTGTACAAAGAGACCAAGCTCATGCTTATCCTGTGCGGCTCGTCTCTTTCGTTTATGGAGGAACAGGTGTTGGGCTACGAGAGCCCACTATACGGTAGGCGTACGGCCCAGTTTAAGATCATGCCGCTCGATTTTACGACGACCCTCGGGTTGTGGCAGAGCATGGGTCGCGAAGACGCTGCAGTTTGCTATGGCATGACGGGTGGCATTCCTGCATATATCGAGAAAGTCGATCCTGCCGCACCGCTCAAGGACAACATCAAACGTCTATTTCTTACTCCTACGGGCTATCTCTTTGAGGAGCCGAGTAACCTGCTGTTGCAAGAGTGCCGCAATCCCGAGCAATATGATGCGATCGTGCAAGCAATTGCTCAGGGGCGCTCGAGGATCTCGGAGATTGCGAGCTCTACGGGAATCCCTGCGAGCAACGTAAAGAGCTATGTGGATAAGCTGGCGTCGCTTGGGATTGTCGAGCGCGAGCTGCCCCTAAACGAGACGAGCAATAAGCGAGCCGTGTATCTGCTGAGCGACCAGATGTTTAGGTTCTGGTACAAGTTTGTGCCGCAGAACATTGGGCTGATTCAAAACGATATGGCCGAGATGGCGTATAAGCGCATTGAGCCGCACGTATCGGATTACATGGGTACGGTCTTTGAGCTTATATGCAGGCAATACGTGTACGAACTCGCGCGCGCGGGCCAGCTCGATGTGGTTCCGGCGAGCGTCGGGCGCTGGTGGGGGACGGACAATCGCACACATACGCAGGAAGAAATCGACTTGATTGTTGACGATGGCGAGGGCGCTGCGCTGTTTGCGGAGTGCAAATGGCGCAATGAACCGGTTGGCGAGGATGTGCTGCAAAAGCTCGTGCACCGAAGCGAGCTCTTTAGACGGCAGCAAAAAAGCTATGCGATCTTCTCGAAGCGAGGCTTTACGCAAGGATGTCAGGATGCTGCGGCGAGCAGGGGAGATACCAAGCTGATTTCGTTTGCCGAGATGTGCGAGCGGAGATAACCAAGCGCGCTCTGATTTGATGCTCGGAATGGGTCGCGCTAAGGATGCCAAGCGTAAAACCTTCAATGAAAATGGCGTAAAAACTACATCTGTCATGGCGTAAAAACTACATTGAAAGTAGCGTAAAATCAGCATTGAGAATGGCGTAATTTCGCATATCGCATGATAGAGAGGGACGGCCGTCTATGGATGCACCAAAGAGATTGACCCAAAAGGGATATAGGCCCCGGCTCATAGAGGAGCGCCTCGACACCCTTATGCGGGCGTTTGGCTGTGTGGAGATCAACGGCCCCAAATGGTGCGGCAAGACCTGGACGGCGCTCTCTCGCTCGGCGAGCGTCTCCAGGCTCGATGAGCCTGCGCAGCGTGCGGCGGCAGAGGTCGACCCAAGCCTGGCGCTCATCGGCGATGCGCCACACCTGGTCGATGAATGGCAGGAGGTGCCCGAGGTTTGGGATGCCGCCCGGCGTTTCGTGGACGCGAGCGGCAACGAACGGGGGACACTTTTGCTCACGGGCTCGACCGCGCTCAAAAGCGAGGAGCGCAGCCATGTTCGTCATTCCGGCACGGGTAGGATCGCCCGTCTGTCAATGCGCCCCATGGCCCTGTGTGAGTCGGGCGACGGCGAGCCGCTCGTGTCACTGGCAAGCCTCTTTAAGGGCGAGGATTTTGCCCCTCAGCGTCGCGAGAGCACGGTGGATGACGTCGCCCGCTGGTGCTGCAGGGGCGGTTGGCCTGCAAATCTTGGGCTTTCGGAAGATCTTGCGCGAGAGACGGCAAGCCAGTACGTGCACTCGGTGCTCGACGTCAACGTGCTGGACGAGGGCATGTCGCCCGAGCTTGCACACGGCCTTTTGCGAGCTCTTGCCATGAACGAGAGCCAGGCTGTCACGTACAAGACGCTCGTAAAGGACGCCTCGTACGGTGAGGCGGGCCCCGACGAGAGGACCATCGCTGCGTACTTGGACCTCTTCAACAGGCTCAAGCTGACCGAGGACCTGTGCGGATGGGAGCCGCCCATGCGCTCGAAGGCCCGCGTTCGCGTGCGCCCCAAGCGCTACTTCTGTGACCCGTCACTTGCGGCGGCGTTGCTGGGGGCTACCCCTGAGCGGCTGCTTGGCGATATGCAAACGCTGGGGATGCTCTTTGAGAATCTCGTCCTGCGCGACGTGCGCGTGTTCCTTTCCACCTACGGCGGTGTCGACAACAGTGTCCATTATTTCCGAGATGAGAAGGGTCTTGAGGTCGATCTGATCGTTGAGCACGACGGGCGCTGGGGAGCCATCGAGGTCAAGCTGAGTGATGCGAAAGCAGACGATGGAGCGAGAAATCTCAAGGCGCTGGAGAGGAAAGTGCTCTCCAATCCTGCCGCCCAGAATGCCACGCCGGCGTTTTTGGCGGTCGTGGTTGGAAAGGGGAGCATTGCCTACACACGCGACGACGGCGTGGCGGTGATTCCCATGGCGGCACTTGGGGCGTAGTGGTTTTGCGGGGCGTCGGGCTTCCTTTACCGAAAATCCATTTGGTAAACCAGATGCTCGCGGATAGAATAAAGTTGACGGCAGCCCAAGGGTGATAGCTGGGCAGCGCCGTTGCTTGGTCAAGAGGTCAGTGCCTTAATGGCAGCGACTTGTTATGCTTCGAATGCTGCTTGAGTGCCTCGGAAAGTTCGATAAGCGCCGTGAAGAGCGAGACCAAAGCAACCAAGAGCTCTACGAGCTCTGATGGGCCCGGGATGACCGCTGATTCAAGTCACCGGGCCTAAATCTTTTTCATGCATTTGAATAGAGCGGGCGATTCTCTTGGGGCCGTCTGCATGGCGTGCGACCAGCGCATGGTATTGCGCCCCGCTTTCATGTCCGCACGGGCGCCTATCCTTACGGCAATGTAGCCGCCTATGTAGCAAGCGGCAGTTGACGGAGAAAGGCCCTAACCGTGTCAGCTGAAAAGACGCCGTGTATCTCGGCTATCGATACGACGAACTTTGCGCGCCAGATCGTGCTGGACTTTGAGTTTGCGCCGGTGCCAAAGCAGCGCCAGCGCCGTGGACTGCGCAATGAGATTATCGAGGCCGGTGCCGTCAAGCTCGATTACCACGGCAACGTTATGGGCGAGTTCTCGCAGTTTGTGCAGACGGAATTTACCGAAGGCGTTGCGTTCCCCGTCCGCGAGCTTACAGGGATATCGGCCGTGGACACCGCGATGGCCGACCCGCTCTACATGGTGATCAAAAGGCTCAGCGATTGGATCGGTCGCTACTCCGCCCAGGTGGTTTGCTGGAGCGGGGCGGACCGTCGACAGCTTTTGACCGAGTGCCAGGCAAAGCACATCGACCTTTCCGCATTTCCTACGGATTGGGCCGATCTGCAGGCGTTTTATACCTCGATCATGGACGTGGGCAGCCACGGGTGCGTCTCTTTGAGTGACGCGGCAACGTGGTTCGGCATCGAGTTCGACGAGTCGACGGGTCACGCCCACAGCGCCCTTGCCGATGCGCGCGTGACCGCCAAGCTGCTCAAGCAGGTGATGGACGGGGACTACCGCGTGAGCCCGCGCGCCCAGGAAGTCCGCCAGCGGTGGGGGATGGGCGAGCGAGCTCAGACGCGCCTCTCTAGCAAGTGCCCCGAGCTGACCGATCTGCTGCTGAGGCTGAAGGCGGAGGGGAGGTAGGCCTTTTGAGAACGCCATTCGGTTTGGCATGGCGGAGCTGTAAGCGCGGCTCCACCATGCTGTTTGAATCAAAGCGTCAACCAGTATGACGAGCTGCCTGGTCTGTCTGCCTACACCATCGCAATCCCGCGCACGGCACTCAGCAGCTCGTGCTCCCTCTGGCTCCATTGGCGCAGCTCGGCCGCGCGCACGGCGCCGCGGCACAGGTCCAGGAACACCTCGGCTCCCTCGCAGAAGCACTCACGGGCAAAGGCACCCGAGCCGCTTGCGATGCACGTGCCGTCGGCGAAGAGCTTCCAGCTGGACGGCTCACGAGAGTCATCTCCGAGCAGCTTGATCTGCAGTACGTGCGGGTTGCCGGCAGCACAGAGCTCTTCCTCGAGCTTCTGTACCGTAAAGCGCATCTGGTGGGAGAGGCTGCTCTTGACCATGGCCGAGGCGTAGCCGTTCGGCTTGTCCAGAAGATGCATTCGTTTTGGCTTGGTTGCCAGGTTGTGGAAGTTGCGCTCACTGCGCACGGAGAAATTGTCCATACGGACTCCTTTCATCGATGTTGGCAGGGCCACCGTGCCTCTTGGCCGGTTGGCGTCGGGATCGTGGAGCCAACTCTCTACCCCGACTCTGGATAAAACGTGCCCGCTCCTTGTGGGCAAGAGGAAGTTTATCAACGCGCGCGGACAGAAATCAAGCGCCGCCTGCGAAATGATGTGCAGACGACGCTTGATTGCGCGGCGATTATTCGGCCAACATCCGGAAAAGTGTCGAAATCGGCCGTAAGAAAGTACGGAAAAGTGTCGAATCTGACGGTCTCAACATCCGGAAAAGTGTAACCGGATGACAAAACAGCACGTAGAAGCTGGTGTTGCATGTGGACGCTTCAGCCGTCCCTAACCCTCGCTACTCGTCGTCTCCGTCGTTAGGGTCGCCCTTGAGGGTGTTGATGTCCAGGTACTGGTTGTCGTCCTCTTTTTGCTGCGTTGCCGATTCGGACGCAGTGGGGCCGCGGAACAGCTGGAATCCCTCAAACGCGATCACGCCGAGAAGAGCGATGATGAGGGCGATAAAGACAACTTTTGCCGCCTGCGAAAACTCCGAAAAGCGCGGCGGTTCTTCTTCGGTGTGGTAATCGGCAGCGCGCTCATCGTCGGTGCCGTGGGTATACGACGATGCCGAGGCTGCCTTTACGCTCGCTTGGTTGTAATCGGGAACGAGCGTGGCGGCAAACGGATCGCGAGAATAGCCGCTCGACGTTTGGCCGTAATCCTCGGTTTCGATGCGGCCGGCGCGAGGTTGTTCGTTCGGGCGGTTGGCGTATGCTGCGGTGCTGTCGTATGCGGAGTCGCGTTTCTCGGCAGCCGCAAACAGGGGGTTTAGCGGAATGTTGAGCGCCGGCATGCCGCCCGAGGTCTCGTCCAGATCTGCCGCTGCCCAGGAATCAAAGGCAAACTGGCGGTTGGAAAGATCATCCAGGTCCATGACGGGCGGCTCGAGCTCGGGCTCGGGAGCCGTGTATGCCGACTGCTGCGGGGCGGCGTGGCGAATCGTGCTGTCTGCCGTGGGGCGCTGTGCCGCTGCAGCGAGAAACGCCGCCGTCTCGGACGGATCGCTAGCAGGACGGGGTGCAGGGGCGGCTTTACGCGTCGTCTGCACGATGGGACGGGTGGCAAAGTCGTCCGCGGGCACGGATGCCGACGCGGGCGTGGCGGAAGGTGCGGGCTTTGCACTTGTCGGGCGAACCCCGCCGCCCATGAGTTCCTCGGCGGTCCAAGGGCGGTCGCTCATCACGTCGTCGAGGCTCAACGCAAACAGATCGTCTTCGCCCTCGTCAAACGCGCGTTTCGCATGCCTGGCGCCAGAAACGGTGCCTCCGCGGCCGTTGCGTGATGCGTTGCTCGACCCCATCTTGTTCCATCCTTTCGAAATATTCGCATTCATCGATTATATGGAACTTGCCTTGCGGCCGACTCTCGGATTCGTGCATTCCAGAACTCGCGCCCAAAAGGGGAGGGGTGCAGGCGCGCTGACTATTTGTCGCCGGCGGCAGCCTTTGCCTCGTTGAGGTAGCTATAGAAGCTGTACTTAGAGATGCCAAAGAACTCGCAGGCACGCTCGCTCGACTTGGAAATGAGGAAGGCGCCGCGACGGTCGAGGTAGCCAATGGCGCGGATGCGCTCATCTTTGGTCATGAGGGCGGCGGGCTTGCCCACGTACTGCTCGCACTCGCGCAGCAGATCCTCGAGCAGGTCGCCGATGTTTTTGGTGATGGGCTCGGGCTCGGTGTATCCCTTGTCGCCCGTGCCGGTGAGCGCGTCGAGCGAGCGCTCAAAAGCCTTCATGAGCGTAATGTCAAAGTTAATGCCCAAAATGCCGACGGGCTTGCCCTCGTCGTTGCGGATAAAGATGGTCGAGGACTTGAGCAGCTTGCCATCGGCGGTTTTGGTGAGGTATGGCTCGCGGTCGTGCACGTCGGCGGTGCCCTCGTGCATGGACTCAAGCACAATATGGCTGGGACCGTCACCTAGTTTGCGCCCGCTGACGTGGCCGTTTTCGATCACTACGATGGAGTGGTCCACGTCCTCGGTCTCCAAGTCGTGGACGACGACTTCGCAGTTGGGGCCAAACTGGAGCGCCAGACCGTGTGCAAGGCGCTTGTAAAACTCAATCTGTGCGGGGGTCATGGGTGCCTTCCTAAAAATTAGTTTGGGCTCACTTTGCCATAAACCCCACTTGTTCGCAAATAACGAAAGCGTCGCTGCGTTATGTAACCGTTCGTCGGCGAAAAGGTACCGATTACGGCAACAAACAATTTGTTAGGTTTGCCAATCAAAAAGTGTGATAGAACAGTGCTAACAAACTTTTTGTTTGGCATCCACATAAAAGTTCAGTCGCATGAATGGGAATGGGCTGAAACGCGTATGCGGGGGCCGGCAAGAGAGGACTTAAGGAGTTCACCGTATGGCCGATAAGATCCAGTGGGCGGGCAACACGATGCCCAAGAGCGATGACAAGCACTTGGGAATCATGAGCCTCGACCACGTGAAGAAGGCCCGCGCCTTCCACCAGTCGTTCCCTCAATATACCGTCACTCCGCTTGCCCGCCTGGACGGCCAGGCTGCGCGCCTAGGCTTGTCCAACCTGTGCGTTAAGGACGAGAGCTATCGCTTTGGCCTCAACGCCTTTAAGGTCCTGGGCGGCTCGTTTGCCATGGCCAACTACATTGCCGACGAGACCGGCAAGGACGTTGCCGACTGCACCTTCGATTACCTGACTTCCGATCAGCTTGCCAAGGACTTTGGCCAGGCCACCTTCTTTACCGCCACCGACGGCAATCATGGCCGCGGCGTGGCATGGGCTGCCAACAAGCTGGGCCAGAAGGCCGTCGTGCACATGCCCAAGGGTTCCACCAAGCCCCGCTTCGACAACATCGCCGCCGAGGGCGCCACGGTGACCATCGAAGAGGTCAACTACGACGAGTGCGTGCGCATGGCCGCCGCCGAGGCCGACGCCTGCGAGCGCGGCGTCATCGTTCAGGACACCGCCTGGGAGGGCTACGAGAAGATTCCGTCCTGGATCATGGAGGGCTACGGCACCATGGCTTCCGAGGCTGCCGAGCAGCTGCGCGAGATGGCCATCAACCGCCCGACGCACGTCTTTGTCCAGGCTGGCGTAGGCTCGCTCGCTGGCGCCGTGGTGGGCTACTTCACCAACCTGTATCCCGATAACCCGCCCACCTTTGTCGTGGTCGAGTGCGCTCCTGCCGCCTGCCTGTACAAGGGCGCTGCCGCCGGCGACGGCGACCCGCGCATCGTGGACGGCGACATGCCCTCCATCATGGCCGGCCTGTGCTGCGGCGAGCCCAACATCCTGGGCTGGGATATCCTGCGCAACCACACCACCGCTTTCGTGTCCTGCCCCGACTGGGTTACTGCTCGCGGCATGCGCACCCTGGGTGCTCCCGAGAAGGGTGACCCGCGCGTCATCTCCGGCGAGTCCGGCGCGGTGACCACCGGCCTGGTCGAGACCCTCATGCTCGATCCCGAGTACGCCGAGCTCAAAGAGCTCATCGGCCTGGACAAGACGAGCTCCGTGCTCTGCTTCTCCACGGAAGGTGACACGGATCCGGATCAGTACCGTCGCATCGTCTGGGAGGGCGAATACCCCACTTGCTAATACTGGGTGGAGTAAATAGGTATCGCTCCGCCACCTCACAGGTAGATTCCTTCGTTTGAAAGGTTATGAACAATGGCTAAAGAACTCGATTTCGACGCTATCAAGGCTGCTGCTGAGTCCCATCGTGCTGATATGACTCGTTTCCTGCGCGCTATGATCTCCCATCCCTCTGAGTCCTGCGAGGAGGGTGAGGTTGTCGCCTGCATCAAGGCCGAGATGGAGAACCTTGGCTATGACGAGGTCAAGGTCGATGGCCTGGGCAACGTCATGGGCTTTATGGGCGAGGGCGACAAGATCATCGCCATCGACTCCCACATCGACACCGTCGGCATCGGCAACATCGAGAACTGGGATGCCGATCCCTATGAGGGCTACGAGACCGACGAGATCATCTACGGCCGCGGCGGCTCCGACCAGGAGGGCGGCATGGCTTCTGCTACCTACGCTGCCAAGATGATGAAGGACATGGGCCTCATCCCCGAGGGCTACAAGATCATGGTCGTCGGCACCGTCCAGGAAGAGGACTGCGACGGCATGTGCTGGCAGTACATCTACAACAAGGACGGCATTAAGCCCGAGTTCGTCATTTCCACCGAGCCCACCGACGGCGGCATCTATCGCGGTCACCGCGGCCGCATGGAGATCCGCGTCGACGTTCACGGCACCTCCTGCCACGGCTCCGCTCCCGACCGCGGCGACAACGCCATCTACAAGATGGCCGACATCATCGCCGACGTCCGCGCCCTCAACAACAACGGCTGCGACGAGTCGACCGACATCAAGGGCCTCGTCAAGATGCTCGACCCCAAGTACAACCCCGAGCACTTCGAGGACGCCCGCTTCTTGGGTCGCGGCACCTGCACCGTCAGCCAGATCTTCTACACCAGCCCCAGCCGCTGCGCCGTGGCTGATTCCTGCGCCATCTCCATCGACCGTCGCATGACCGCCGGTGAGACCTGGGAGTCTTGCCTGGACGAGATCCGTAACCTGCCGGCCGCCAAGAAGTACGGCGACGACGTGAAGGTCTCCATGTACATGTACGACCGTCCGTCCTGGACCGGCGAGGTCTACGAGACCGAGGCTTACTTCCCCACGTGGATCAACAAGGAGACCGCTCCGCACGTCAAGGCCCTCGTCGACGCCCACAAGGCCATGTTCGGTGACGAGCGCATCGGCTGCGAGCCCAGCATGGACAAGCGCACCGGTCGTCCGCTGTGCGACAAGTGGACCTTCTCCACGAACTGCGTTTCCATCCAGGGCCGCTACGGCATCCCCTGCGTGGGCTTTGGCCCGGGTGCCGAGTCTCAGGCTCACGCTCCCAACGAGGTCACCTACAAGGACGACCTGGTCACCGCTGCCGCCATGTACGTGGCTGCCCTGAACCTCTACGATCCGAGCCAGGCCGATGGCGATGCCACCGTGTTCCGCGCCGGTCTGACCAACAACAAGATCGATTAGTCCCATTCCTCGATTTTGTTGAGCCGGGGGCCGCTCGTGTCCCCGGCACCCCCTGTTGACTTGGGGCCCGCGGTCGTTATCTCCCATGCTTCCTCAACGGTGGCGGGTCCTCGTCATGGTGCTCTGCATGTTCTAGCCACACGCGCATGCCGGAACACATCTACTCATTGCGATCGTTTCATCTTTAGAAAGGACATTTCCATGGACGCTAAGTTTACCGAGCTCGTCGAGCAACTGAACGGCCTCGATTTTAAGGGTATGTACGGCAGCGATTTCCTGCACACCTGGGATAAGACCACCGATGAGCTCAAGGCGCTCTACATCGTCGCCGACGCTCTGCGCGAGCTGCGCGAGAACAACGTTTCGTCCAAGATCTTCGATTCGGGCCTGGCCGTCTCGCTGTTCCGCGACAACTCCACCCGTACGCGCTTCTCCTTCTCTAAGGCCGCCAACCTGCTCGGCCTTGAGCTGCAGGACCTGGACGAGAAGAAGTCCCAGATCGCTCATGGCGAGACCGTCCGCGAGACCGCTACCATGATCTCCTTCATGGCCGACGTCATCGGCATCCGCGACGACATGTACATCGGTAAGGGCGACGCCTACATGGCCGAGGTCTCCGAGTCTGTCCATCAGGCCTACGAGGACGGCGTTCTGGATCACCGTCCCACGCTCATCTCCCTGCAGTCCGACTCCGACCACCCCACGCAGTCCTCTGCCGACATGCTCTACCTCATCAACGAGTTTGGCGGCCTTGAGAACCTCAAGGGCAAGAAGGTTGCCGTCACCTGGGCCTATTCGCCCTCTTACGGCAAGCCGCTGTCCTGCCCGCAGTCGCTGATCAGCCTGCTGCCCCGCTTTGGCATGGACGTCACCCTGGCCCACCCCGAGGGCTACGACCTCATGCCCGAGGTCGTCGAGCGCGCCAAGGGCTATGCCGCCGAGTCCGGCACCACCTTTAAGCAGGTCAACACCATGGCCGAGGCCTTCGAGGGCGCCGACATCGTGATCCCCAAGAGCTGGGCTCCGTTTGCCGCCATGGAGAAGCGTACCAATCTGTACGCCGAGGGCGACGACGCCGGCATCGCTGCGCTCGAGAAGGAGCTGCTCGCCCAGAACGCCACCCATCAGGACTGGTGCTCCACGACCGAGCTCATGGAGAAGACTGCCAACGGCCAGGACACCATCTTTATGCACCCGCTGCCCGCCGACATCTCCGGTGTCTCCTGCGAGCACGGCGAGGTTAACGCCGACGTCTTCGACATGCACCGCGTGGGCATGTACAAGGAGGCAAGCTACAAGCCGTACGCCATCGCAGCCATGATGTTCCTGCAGAAGGTTGCCGATCCCGCCGCTACCCTCAAGGCCCTCGACGAGCGCAACACCGCCCGTTGGCTCCAGGCCTAAAGCCGGGTTGAGGTAAGCCATGTAAAGGGGGCGCTCTGCCAACCGGCGGGGTGCCCCTTTTTTGCATCGCGGGCGTGTGGGATAAGCGCTTTCGATGTGGATGCCCGCGGCGCGAGTTATGGGTACGATGGTTTCAGGGGAGGTATCACCATGAAACTTGGATGCGTCATTATGGCTTCGGGCGAGGGCAAGCGGTTTGGCTCTAACAAGATGCTTGCCGATATCTATGGCGAGCCGCTGATTGCCCGGACCATCGATTCGGTTCCCCGGGGCTTTGACGTCGTGGTTTCGACGCGTTGGCCCGAGGTCGCCCAGATTTGCGAGGACAAGCATTGCCCGTGCGTGCTGCACGATGGCGAGCTGCGCAGCGAAAGCGTCCGTGCGGGCCTTTCGTGGGGAGTCGAACGCAACTGGAAAGGTTGCCTCTTTTTACCGGGCGACCAGCCGCTCGTGAGTTCGGATTCTTTTGAGGCTATGGTTCGTGCATTTGACGAGCGTGGCCGCAAACATCCGGTGCGTCTTGCGTGTAACGGTGAGCCTTCGAGCCCGGTGCTCTTTCCGGCGGAACTGTTCGATGCACTTATGTGTCTTGAGGGCAAGGACGGCGGGGGCTCGATTCTCAAAGGTCGCACCGACGTGGTGCTGGTCGAGGCGCGTGCCTACGAGCTGTGGGACGTCGATACCGTCAAGGGACAGCGACGCATAACGGAGCATATTGCCGCCTGCTCGTATTTTGATCGCGTGGCCAACTGTATTAATCAATAAGGAGCAACATGATCATCATCAAAAACGGCGCGCTCGTGACGCCCCAGGGGCTTCGCCGCGCCGATCTTGCCATGGAGGGCGACAAGATTGTGCGGATTGCCGCGGCGATTGAGCCGGCCGAGGGCGATACCGTCGAGGATGCCGTGGGCTGTTGGGTGTTCCCCGGCTTTATCGACGGCCACACGCACATGCAGTGCTGGACTGGCATGGATTGGACAGCCGATAGCTTTGAAACCGGCACGCGTGCGGCTGCCTGCGGCGGTACGACGACCATCGTGGACTACGCGACGGCCGATCGCGGCGTGACCATGCCCGATGCCTTGGCCGAGTGGCATCGCCGTGCCGACGGAACCTGCACGGCCAACTACGCCTTTCATATGGCACTCGCCGAGTGGAATGAGCGCAACCGCGCCGATCTTTCGGCTATGCGCGAGGCGGGCGTATCGTCGTTTAAGACCTACTTTGCCTACGACCACCTGCGCTTGGACGATGCCGAGACACTCGAGGTGCTGGAGGAGCTCAAGCACCTGGGCGGTATCCTGTGCGTGCATTGCGAGAACGGCACGCTGGTGAATGAACTTCAGAAGCGCGTGTACGAGCAGGGGATTCATGGACCCGAGGGGCATGCGCTCAGCCGTCCGGACGTGTGTGAGGCCGAGGCCGTGAGCCGCCTGCTGTATCTGGCTCACTTGGCCGGGGACGCTCCGGTCAACGTGGTACACCTTTCGACCAAGCTGGGGCTCGAGGCCATTCGCGCTGCCAAGGCGCGCGGGCAGAAGAACATTTATGTCGAGACCTGCCCTCAGTATCTGATGCTCGACGACACCTGCTATCTGGAGCAGGGCGAGGATGGCTTTGCGGGTGCCAAGTATGTGATGAGCCCGCCGCTGCGCCGTGCGGGTGACCGTGCTGCGCTGCGCGAGGCGCTTGTGGCCGGCGAGATCGATACGATTGCGACCGATCATTGCAGCTTTAACCTGCACGGGCAAAAGGACCGCGGGCGCGACGATTTCCGCGCGATTCCCAACGGCGGGCCCGGCGTGGAGCATCGTCCCGTCGCGATTGCCACGAGCTTTGAGGGACAGCTGGGACCCGAGGATCTGTGCCGCTTGATGAGCGAGAACCCGGCGCGCGTGTTTGGCATGTACCCGCGCAAGGGCTGTCTTGCCGAGGGCGCCGATGCCGATGTGTGCGTGTGGGATCCCAAAGCGCGCTGGACAATCAGTGCCGCGACACAGCATCAAGCTGTGGACTACACACCGCTCGAGGGTTTTGGGGCACATGGCCGCGCCAAGGTCGTGTTTGTGAACGGCGTGCTGGTGGCACGCGACGGCGAGCCCACCGGAGCCCAACCCGGCCGCTACGTCCCCCGCTAGCAGCAAAGATGCCGTGTCCCCTCCTCAGTTGCGGTGAAATACGGACTGTTTGCGGCCGTCGGGCGGCCAAACAGTCCGTATTTCACCGCAACTGAGGAGATGGGGCCGGCTACTTGAGGCTGCTGGCGACGACGGGGTGGTCGAGAGCTGCCTCGAAGCGGTCGGCCATCGTGGGGTCGCTGAGCGTGTCGACTTGGTTGAGCATGATGCGGGCATTGTTGAGGTTCAGCATCCGCAGCTCGGCATTGAGCACCTGGGCGACGCGCTCTGGGGTGGCAGTGTCGGTGAGCTCGCAGCCGCAACGCTCGCAAAAGAGCTCGGGGCGGTGGACAACCTCGGCGACGGGTTTGCCCAGTCCCGAGGCGCCGACGACCCAGACAACGTTTGCCGTGGCGGCGGGAATTACCGGCTCCCAGGCGGCATGCGCCTTGAGCGGGAGTCGCTTGCTACCGTCTGCCTCGGCCAACACATAGTCAAAGCGCTGTGCCAGCTCGCCGAGTGGCTCGGCGGGGGCGGAGAGCTTGCCTGTCTCCGGGTCCAAGATGCCTGCCTGGCAGATGCCTCCGCGTGCAAGCCCCGCGCAGGCCTCGCAGGTGCAGCCTGGGGCGTGTGGGGCACCTGGCTTCCAAGGCGCGGCGTCCAGGCGACGATTCGACCCGTCCCATGGCACGCCGGCAACGGGAAGCATATGCGTGGTGGTGCAGAGGAGCACGCGGCCGCCAGCGCGCATGAGCTCAAGACCCAGCGTTTTGAGCAACGTCGACTTGCCGCCGCTGCCGATAATCGCGGTAATGCCCGGCTCGATCCTGAGCGCCGAGGCAAGATTGCCGCTAACCGTTTCCATCTGTTCACCGCCGTATAATACTGTGATAATAAATAATCATCAGAGTAGCGGTCGAACCGCTTTTGCTCTGCTCAAACCGTAGCACAGGGAGGTGCCCCGGGAATGCTCGTTTATGTTCGCGGCGCCGGCGATATCGCCACGGGTGTCGCCGCTCGCTTGGTGCGCGCCGGCGTGTCGGTCGTTATGGCCGATATCGCGGTTCCCACGTGCATCCGCCGCACAATCAGTTTTTGCGAGGCTATTCGCCTGGGCGAGGTCCAGGTCGAGGGCATTCGCGCTCGCTTGGCGCAGACGCCGGCAGAGGCGCTCGAGATTACCCAAGCGGGGGATGTTGCCGTCGTGGTGGACCCTCAGGCCAAGATGCTCGATGAGCTTAAACCCGCGGCTGTGGTCGACGCGATTCTGGCCAAGCGCAACCTGGGCACCACGCGCGACATGGCGCCTACCGTCATCGCCGTGGGGCCGGGCTTTACCGCGCCGGTCGATTGCGACGCCGTGGTCGAGACCATGCGCGGGCATTTCCTGGGCCGTGTCATTACCCAGGGTTCGCCCCAACCCAACACGGGCGTGCCGGGCATTATCGCTGGCTATGGCAGAGAGCGCGTTATCCACAGCCCCGCCGCCGGCGTGTTTCGGTCCGACCGCGCGATCGGCGACATCGTGAGCGCCGGAGACGTGATTGGCTACGCGGGCGATTCGCCCATGTGCACGCAGATCGATGGCTGTCTGCGCGGGCTTTTGGCGAACGGCGTGCAGGTGACTGAGGGCTTTAAATGCGCCGATGTCGATCCGCGCGGCGATGCCAGCTATATCAACTACATTTCGGACAAGGCGACGTCGGTCGGCGGCGGCGTGCTCGAGGCACTCGCTATGCTTACCGATATCTTTAGAGGATAGAAGGCGGCAATGGAAAAGCTCGATGCTGTGAATGCGGCGCTTGTCGCCCTGCGTGCTGGCGAGACGTGCGAGCTGGTGGTAGTTGCCGGCACGGCAGGGTCGTCGCCGCGCGGCGTGGGCGCCTGGATGGCCGTTTTTGCCGATGGCAGCCAAGCGGGTACCATCGGCGGTGGCAAGATCGAGCTCTTTGCGCTGAACGAGGCGCGCGAGCTGCTGGCCGCAGGGCAATCGCGTCTGGTCCGCTACACCATGGGCGGCGAGAACTCCGATACCGGCATGATCTGCGGCGGAGCCATCTGCCTGTGCTATCTGCACCTGGATGTATCGCAGGTGCCGTTGTTCCAGTCGGTTGCCGACGTCTTGGCCTATCGGCGCATCGGCGACTTCGTCATCGACTTTGAGCCGTTTATCGCGAGTGCGCTCGAGGGGGATGTGGCCGAGTACCATGGCGAGGAATCGCGCCGCACCATTGCGGGCTGCCCCGGGCTTTCGCTGGTGGAGGAGGGGGGTAAGGTCACCTACACCAACGCTGCCTCCGTGATTCCTGCGGCGCACGTCGAGACGCTCTGCCCTGAGGGCCTGACCTATATCTTTGGCTGCGGACACGTGGGCGCCGCGACGGCGCGCGTGCTCACGGCGGCGGGCTTTGCCGTCGTGGCGTGCGACGACCGCCCCGGCACGCTGACCCCCGATTGGGTGCCCGGTGTCTACGATCGTCGCTTGGTCGATTACAAGAACCTGAGCGAGCTGTGCCCCATCGGCCCGCGTGACCTGGTGGTCGTCGCCACGGCGGGTCACAAGTCCGATATCGACGTGGTGATTCAGGCCATGCGCGCCAAGCCTGCCTACCTGGGCTGTCTGGGCTCGCGCCGCAAGACGGCCTTTGTGCGTGCCCGCCTGGAGCAGGAAGGCTTTACGCAGGACCAGATCGACGAGCTACACCTTCCGATCGGCGTTGCCATCGAGGCCGAGGACCCCGAGGAGATCGCCATCTCCATCGCCGCCGAGATGATCCACCTGCGCCGCACCAAACTCGTCCCCCGCAAGCGCTAATCGCATCCCCACCAATTAAGTTGCGGTGAAATACGGATTGTTTAAGCCTGTTAGGCCGCCCAACAGTCCCTATTTCACCGCAACTGCTTTTTGGGACCCATTTGTGCGGGGGAGTTGTGGAGTTGTGCAGGCAGACGAGGTTTTTCTGGAAATACACACCCAATGCGCGTATAGTACCGATTGTTTTGTCGGCTCCTGCTGTGTCGAGTCCAAACCGCGAAATGCCATGAGCGGTGCGGATGCAGTCAGGAGGCACGAGGACAACCCACCGTGGCCACGCCCCGTGCTTAAAACCCCAAGAAGGAGTGAACAATGGCAGAAGAGAAGTATGTGCCGCGTCTGAAGACCAAGTACAACAACGAGGTCAAGCAGCAGCTTCAGGACAAGTTCCAGTACGAGAACGTCATGATGATCCCCAAGTTTGAGAAGATCGTCGTGAACATGGGTGTCGGCGAGGCCGCTACCGATTCCAAGGCCATCGACGGTGCCGTGCGCGACCTGCGCGCCATCACCGGCCAGCAGCCGATGATCACCCGCGCCCGCAAGTCCATCGCTACCTTCCGCCTGCGCGCTGGTATGCCGATCGGCTGCAAGGTTACCCTGCGTGGCGACCGTATGTGGGAGTTCTTCGATCGTCTGACCTCCGTCGCGATCCCCCGTATCCGCGACTTCCGCGGTATCTCCGCCAAGAGCTTCGACGGCCGTGGTAACTTCTCCATGGGCGTCACCGAGCAGCTCATCTTCCCCGAGATCGACTTCGACTCCGTCGACCACCAGCGTGGTATGGACATCACTTTCGTGACCACCGCCAACACCGATGAGGAGGCCAAGGCCCTTCTGGACGCCTTCGGTTTCCCGTTCAAGAAATAGGTTCACCTGCCCTATAAGCGCCGTTTCCAAAAGGGGACGGCGCTTGGGGCGAACAATACTCTATGTGAGGAGGATATAAGTGGCTAAGACATCGATGATCGTCAAGTGCAATCGCAAGCAGAAGTTCTCTACTCGTGAGTACACGCGCTGCCAGCGCTGCGGCCGTCCGCACTCTGTGTACCGCAAGTTCGGCCTGTGCCGTGTCTGCTTCCGTGAGCTTGCACTCAAGGGCGAGCTTCCCGGCGTTAAGAAGGCCAGCTGGTAAGTCACTACCAGCGTTTCAAGCATCCGTTTGGAACAGGGAAAACGCGCTAAAAAGGCTTTGCCGTTAAGGGCGGCGAAGAACCAAGAGCACGTGTTCATCAAGAACGAAGGAGAATCTGTATGAACCTTACAGACCCGATCGCAGATATGCTTACGCGCATCCGTAACGCTAACTCTGTGAACAAGGCCACGGTCTCCATGCCGAGCAGCAAGAAGCTCGTCGAGATCGCTCGTGTTCTGCACGAGGAGGGCTACATCGAGGGCTACGATGTCGAGGACACCGTTCCCCAGAAGACTCTGCACATCACGCTTAAGTATGGTCCCAAGAAGGCTAAGGTCATCAACGGCATCCGCCGCATTTCCAAGCCGGGCCTGCGTAAGTACACCGGCGTTGCCGACATGCCCCGCGTCCGCGGTGGCCTTGGTACCGCCATTATTTCCACCAGCCATGGCGTCATGACCGACCGCGATGCTCGCAAGCACAACGTCGGCGGCGAGATCATCGCTTACGTCTGGTAATTCGCTCGGTAGGTAGAAGGAAAGGAGATCACCGTGTCTCGTATCGGTAATAAGCCTGTCCAGATTCCCGCCGGAGTCGAAGTGGCAGTCAACGGCAACAACGTTGTCGTCAAGGGCCCCAAGGGCCAGCTCGAGCTCGATGTCTTTGAGAAGCTCGCTATCAACGTCGAGGACAACGTCCTCACCGTTTCCCGTCCCGACGACGAGCGTGAGACCCGTGCCCGCCACGGCCTCACCCGCGCCCTCATCCACAACATGGTTGTTGGCGTTTCCGAGGGCTTCGAGAAGAAGCTCGAGCTCGCCGGCGTCGGTTACCGCGTGCAGCAGAAGGGCAAGAACCTCGAGTTCTCCCTGGGCTTCTCGCACCCCGTGATCGTCGAGGCTCCCGAGGGCATCACCTTCGAGGTTCCCGACAACACCCACGTGAACGTCAAGGGTATCAACAAGCAGCAGGTCGGTCAGATCGCCGCTGAGATCCGCGGCCATCGTCCTCCCGAGCCTTACAAGGGCAAGGGTATCCACTACGTTGGCGAGCACATCCGCCGCAAGCTGGGTAAGGCCGCCAAGTAGTCGTAACCGACTCACTCGCATAAGACCAGCACCCCGTCAGGTGCTGGCAAGATCAACCTTTTTAGGAGTTTACGTATGAACAAGCATAAGGCGAAGCTGGAAGGCCTCAAGCGTCGTCAGCGTCGTGTTCGCGGCAAGGTCTCGGGTACCTCCGAGCGTCCGCGTCTTCGCGTGACCCGTACTAACGCCAACATCTATGCCCAGATCATCGACGACAGCAAGGGCTCCAGCCTGACGCTCGTCTCTGCCTCGACCCTCGAGGCCGAGTTCAAGGGCACCCACACCTCGAACAAGGAGGCTGCGGAGAAGGTCGGTCAGCTCGTTGGCAAGCGCGCCATCGAGGCCGGCATCACCAAGGTCGCCTTCGATCGCGGTGGCCGTATCTACCATGGCCGCGTCAAGGCCCTCGCCGACGGTGCTCGTGCCGCCGGTCTCGAGTTCTAGGAGGTATGTAGCACATGGCTCGTAATCAGAAGCAGCAGCGCGAGGCCTCCGAGTTCGAGGAGCGCGTCGTTTACATCAACCGCGTGTCGAAGACCGTCAAGGGTGGTCGTCGCATGAGCCTCGTCGCTCTCGTCGTCGTTGGCGACGGCAAGGGCAACGTCGGCGTTGGCATGGGCAAGTCCGCTGAGGTGCCCATGGCCATTTCCAAGGCATCTCTCGATGCCAAGAAGAACATGTTCCACGTGCCGGTGACCGAGCAGGGCACCATCCCGCACGAGGTTCTCGGCCACTTTGGTGCCGGCCGCATCATCATCAAGCCCGCTGTCGAGGGTACCGGCGTTATCGCCGGCGGCGCTGTGCGTCCCCTCTTTGAGCTTGCTGGCATCAAGAACGTCCTGTCCAAGTCCCTCGGTACCGACAACGGCCTCAACATCATCAAGGCTGCCGTCGAGGGCCTCAAGGAGCTCTCCAGCCCTGAGGACGTCGCGGCTCGCCGTGGCCTGACGGTCTCCGAGATGTTCGTCGGTAAGGAGAACTAAGCATGGCTGACACCATCAAGATCAAGCAGGTCCGCAGCACCAACGGTTGCAAGCAGGACCAGGTCCGTACTGTCCGTGCCCTCGGTCTCCACAGGATCCGCGAGGTTCGCGAGATTGCTGACAACGAGTCCGTCCGCGGCATGATCTTCAAGGTCAAGCACCTTGTCGAGATTGTAGAGGAGTAGCAAATGCAGCTTCACGATCTTACTCCCGCGCCCGGTTCCACCAAGAACCGCAAGCGCGTCGGCCGTGGCAATTCTTCGGGTCACGGCACCACTTCTGGCCGCGGCCAGAAGGGCCAGGGTTCCCGCTCTGGCGGCACCAAGGGTGCCGGCTTCGAGGGTGGCCAGACTCCGCTGGCCATGCGCCTGCCCAAGCTTCCGGGCTTCCGCAACCCCCGTCGTATCGAGTACACCGCTGTTAACGTTGAGCGTCTCGAGCGCAAGTTCGAGGACGGCGCTGTGATCGACGGTGCCGCTCTTAAGGCCGCTCGCATCACCAAGAGCGAGTTCGAGCCCGTCAAGGTGCTCGGCAATGGTGAGCTCACCAAGAAGTTCACGGTCAAGGTCGACAAGGTCAGCGCTTCTGCGCAGGCCAAGATCGAGGCCGCCGGCGGAAAGGTCGAGCTGCCGTGCTAAATGGTCTTAAGAATGCTTTCCGCATCAAAGAATTGCGCGAAAAGATTCTTTTTACCATAGCTATGCTCGTCGTGTACCGCATTGGTGCGCACGTTCCTGTGCCCGGCATTCCCTTCCAGGGGATGCTGGGCCTTTTCTCGACCGATAACAATTCGGTCGCCGCAGGTGCTATGGCCCTCCTGAATCTTTTCTCTGGCGGCGCGTTGAGCTATGTGTCGGTGTTTTCGCTGGGCATCATGCCTTACATCACCAGCTCGATCATCCTCCAGATGCTCCAGGCCGTCGTGCCTTCCCTGCATGAGCTTGCCCGCGAGGGCGAGGTCGGTCAGACCAAGATTACGCAGTATTCGCGTTACCTCACCCTGGCTCTGGCAATCCTCAACTCCGTGGGTTACCTCTTCCTCTTTAAGAGCTTCGGCATCAGCTTCAATGGCGCCGGCGCTCCCGAGATCATCTTCGACCTCATGATCGTCGGTACGCTCACCGCGGGCGCCATGCTGATCATGTGGATTGGTGAGCTCATCACCCAGCGCGGTATCGGCAATGGCATGTCGCTGATCATCTTCGCGAACATCATGGCCGGTCTGCCGCAGGCTATCTTCTCCAGCACCGAGGGCAATGCCGGTGGCATCATCACCATGGTGATCATCTGCGCCATCATCCTGCTGGTTATCCCGCTGATTGTTTTCCTTGAGCGCGGCCAGCGCCGCATCCCGGTCTCCTACGCTAAGCGCGTCGTGGGCCGTCGCATGATGGGTGGCCAGACCACCTACCTGCCCATCAAGGTCAACACCGCGGGTGTCGTGCCGATCATCTTCGCTTCGGCGCTGCTGTACTTCCCGGCTCAGATTGCCGTGTTCTTCCCCGGCATCGGCTGGATTCAGGCAGTTGCCTCCGCGCTTTCGACTGGTTGGCTCAACTGGGTGCTTAACGTTGTCCTCATCGTGTTCTTCGCGTACTTCTACACCTCCATGGTGTTCAACCCCGATGAAACGGCCGATAACCTTAAGAAGCAGGGCGGCTTTATTCCGGGCGTCCGTCCGGGTAGGGCTACCGCGGCCTACATCAAGAACGCGCTCAACAAGATCACGCTTCCCAGCGCTGTCTTTTTGGCGCTCATCGCCATCGTGCCTTCGATCATCTTCTCCTTCACGGGTAACCATCTGATCCAGGCATTTGGCGGCACGTCCATCCTCATCATGGTCGGCGTCGTGCTCGACACGGTCGATAAGCTCGAAGGCCAGATCAAGATGTATGATTACGATGGATTCTTTAAATAGGCTAGAGGAGGATTGCTCATGAACCTCGTATTGCTCGGAGCTCCGGGTGCCGGTAAGGGCACCGTCGCACAGGAGCTCGTCGCCGAGTTTGGCGTCGCCCACATTTCCACGGGCGACCTGCTGCGTGCTGCCGTCAAGGGTGGCACCGAGCTTGGTATTCAGGCTAAGAAGTACATGGACGCTGGCGAGCTCGTTCCCGACCAGCTCGTGATCGACCTTGTCAAGGAGCGCCTTGCCGCCGATGACGCCCAGCAGGGCTTCATCCTCGACGGCTTCCCGCGCAACACCGCCCAGGCTGTGACGCTCGATTCCGAGCTCTCCGCCATGGGTCGCGAGATCGACTGCGCCCTTCTGGTCGATGTGGCCCCCGAGGTCATTATCGATCGTCTGTCTTCGCGTCGCACCTGCCGCGCATGCGGTTACACCGGCACCGCTGCCGATGCTACCTGCCCCAAGTGTGGCGGCGAGATGTATCAGCGCGACGACGACAAGCCCGAGACCATCAAGAACCGTCTCGACGTCTACGAGAAGTCCACGAGCCCGCTCGTCGACTACTATCGTGGCCAGGGTCTGCTCAAGTCGGTCAACGGTGACCAGGCTCGCGAGACCGTGTACGGGGATGTCAAAGAGGCTCTCGGTCTATGATCAAGATTAAGTCTGCAACGCAAATCGAGCAGATGAAGAAGGCAGGAGCGCTATCTAAGATGGCGCTCCGCCACGTTGGAGCCATGGTGCGCCCCGGCGTTTCCACCTTTGAGCTCGATCAGCTCGCGGAGCAGATTATCCGCATGCATGGCGGCACCCCGGCCTTTAAGGGTTACGGCGGGTTCCCGGGGACCATTTGCGCATCGATCAACGATGCCGTGGTCCACGGTATTCCCAACCCCGACATGATCCTGCGCGATGGCGATATCATCTCCATCGATACGGGAGCCGTTGTCGACGGTTGGGTCGGCGATAACGCTTGGACGTTTTTCGTCGGCACTCCCACGCCCGAAGCCAAGGCTTTGTGCGAGGTCACGCGCGATTGCCTTAAGGCAGCCATCGAGCAGGCTGTTCCCGGTAACCATATCGGGGAAGTCGGTTATGCCGTTCAGTCCCTCGCCGAGTCTCACGGTTACGGTGTGCTTCGTGATTATGTAGGCCATGGCATTGGCCGCGTGATGCACGAGGACCCCAACGTTCCTAACTATGGAAAGAAGGGGAGGGGCGTTCGCCTCCAGGCCGGCATGGTCATTGCCATCGAGCCGATGGTTACGATGGGTTCCAACCATGTGAGCACGGGCTCCGACGGTTGGATTGTTACGACCAACGATCACCTGCCCGCCGCGCACTACGAGAAC
Source organism: uncultured Collinsella sp. (assembly GCA_900541725.1). GTDB lineage: Bacteria > Actinomycetota > Coriobacteriia > Coriobacteriales > Coriobacteriaceae > Collinsella. The sequence continues at coordinate 76,784 of UQLB01000008.1, forward strand.
ACCGTCGCCATTACCAATGACGGTCCGGTGATTCTCACCACGGATGCCCAAGGTGCTTGGTGCTCCCTCCAAGGCGGAGAAATGTAACAAGTTCCATTTAGTTGTGGAGCCATTACGAAGTTATTACGATGCGTGCATACGTGTTGTAGAATACTCAATCGCTGTCGTTTTCTAGAGAAAGATGATTGCTTGTGAAGAAGGAAGACGCAATTGAGCTCGAGGGTACGGTAAAGGAACCGTTGCCCAACGCCATGTTTAAGGTCGAGCTCGAGAACGGTCATTCGGTTCTGTGCAACATTTCTGGCAAGATCCGAATGAATTACATCCGTATTCTCCCCGGTGACAGGGTTGTCGTGGAGCTTTCCCCGTACGACCTGACCCGCGGCCGCATCACCTATCGCTACAAATAGCGGCACGCATACACGCACTCCATTTCCGACTGCAGGCTTAGCTCAACCTACGGTCGGATTGTGTGTGAAGACCAGCCATAGTTTTAAACGCCTGCGGCTGGGCGAGTAGATAGTAGGGAAGTAGTTTGAGCGCTACCGAAAGGAAGAACGATGAAGGTACGTCCTTCGGTCAAGAAGATGTGCGATAAGTGCAAAATCATTAGGCGCCATGGCAAGGTCCTCGTCATTTGCGAGAACCCCCGTCATAAGCAGCGTCAGGGTTAAGAGAGGAGACTACGTTGGCCCGTATTAATGGTGTCGACCTCCCGCGTGAGAAGCGCGTTGAGATCGGTCTGACCTACATTTACGGCATCGGCCGCACCACTGCGACGAAGATTTGCGTCGAGTGCAACGTTAACGTGGATACGCGCGTTAAGGACCTCACCGAGGATGAGGTTAACGCCATCCGCGATTATATCGATAAGAACCAGATCATGGTTGAGGGCGACCTCCGCCGTGAGCGCAACCAGAACGTCAAGCGCCTTATGGACATCGGCTGCAACCGCGGCCTTCGTCACCGCAAGGGCCTCCCGGTCCGCGGCCAGCGCACCCACACTAACGCTCGTACCCGCAAGGGCCCGAAGCGTCAGATCGGTGCTAAGAAGAAGAAATAAGGAGCGCTAGATAGATGGCTACTGCTAAGAAGAACGTTCGCGCTGCCCGTCTGAAGCGCGCGGACCGTAAGAACATTTCCGTGGGCCAGGCTCACATTCGTTCTACGTTCAACAACACGATCGTTTCGATCACCGATCCCCAGGGCAACGTCATTTCCTGGAAGTCGGCTGGCCAGGTGGGCTTCAAGGGCTCCCGTAAGTCCACGCCGTTCGCTGCCCAGATGGCTGCCGAGGCTGCTGCCAAGCAGGCCATGGAGCACGGTATGAAGAAGGTTTCCGTCTTCGTCAAGGGCCCCGGCTCCGGTCGTGAGACCGCCATCCGCTCCCTCCAGGCTGCTGGCCTCGAGGTCTCGAGCATCCAGGACAAGACCCCCATTCCGCACAACGGCTGCCGCCCCAAGAAGCGTCGCCGCGTGTAACTGAAAGGATCGTATCAATATGGCAATCGACAGGACTCCTGTTCTTAAGCGCTGCCGTCAGCTCGGGATCGATCCCGCTGAGCTCGGTTACAGCAGCAAGAAGGAATCTATCCGTCAGCCCAAGCGCCGTCGCAAGGAATCTGAGTACGGCATGCAGCTGCGCGAGAAGCAGAAGGTCAAGTTCATCTATGGCGTTCTGGAGAAGCAGTTCCACGGCTACTTCAACAAGGCCCGTAAGATGAACGGCGTCACCGGTGAGAACCTCATGATCATTCTTGAGTCTCGCCTCGACAACGTCGTCTTCCGTCTTGGCTTCGCCCGCACCCGCAAAGAGGCTCGTCAGTCCGTCCGTCACGGTCACTTCACCGTGAACGGCAAGCGCGTGGACATCCCGTCCTACCGCGTCAAGGCCGGCGACGTCGTCGCTGTCGGCGAGAAGTTCCGTGACCTCCTCCCCATCAAGGAGGCCCTGATTTCCTCCGAGCGCTTTGAGGTCCCTGGCTGGCTCGAGGTCGATATCGAGAAGCTGTCTGGTAACGTGCTCGCTCTGCCGACGCGTGAGCAGATCAGCGGTGATATCAACGAGCAGCTCATCGTCGAGCTCTACTCTAAGTAGTCCATCCGGGCTGCTGAGGCTGGAGGTAATACATGTCAGAATTCATTAGGCCTCAGGTTCAGGTCGAAGAGATCAACGAGACGTCTGCTCGTGTCTCCGTCGAGCCGCTCGAGCGTGGTTACGGCGATACGCTGGGTAACTCCCTTCGTCGCGTTCTTCTGTCCTCGCTCGAGGGTGCCGCCGTCGAGGCTATTCAGATCGATGGTGCGCAGCACGAGTTCATGACCATCCCTAACATGGTCGAGGATGTCACCGACATCGTCCTGAATGTCAAGGGTCTTGTCTTCAGGGTTCTCGGCACGACCGACGAGGCGACCGCCACCATTTCGGTTGACGGCCCCTGCGAGGTCACCGGTGCGGACTTCTTTATTCCGTCCGAGTTTGAGCTGGTCAACCCCGAGCAGCACATTGCTACGCTCACCGAGGGTGGCCATCTCACCATGAGCATGCGCATCGGCTATGGCCGCGGCTATGTTTCTGGCGAGGCCAACAAGCGCGACAACGATCCCATCGGTGTGATCCACGTCGACTCGCTGTACTCGCCGGTTTCCCGTTGCGCCAAGCTCGTTGAGGCTTGCCGTGTCGGTCAGCACACCGACTACGACCGCCTTGTCCTCGAGATCGAGACCAACGGCTCCATCGCCCCGCGCGACGCCGTGGTCCAGGCTGCCAATATCATCAACCAGCATATGGCCGCCTTTATGAACCTTGCCGAGACCCCCGAGGTCGAGGAGGAGGCTTCGATCTTCGCTCCCGAGGTCACCAACGACAACGCCGAGCTGGACAAGCAGATCGAGGATCTGGACCTTTCCGTCCGTTCCTACAACTGCCTTAAGCGCGCCAGCATTCACTCGGTCCGTCAGCTCGTTGAGTTCTCGGAGAACGATTTGCTCAACATCCGTAACTTCGGTGTTAAGTCGATCGAGGAAGTGAAGGACAAGCTTGAGTCCATGGGCCTGAGCCTGAAGGCTTAATGCTTCGCATATTTGAGGAGAAACTAGACCATGCGTCACAACGTTAAGAAGGGCCTGAAGCTCGGCACCGATGCGAGCCACACCAAGGCCATGAAGAAGAGCCTTGCTAAGGCCCTCTTCGAGAACGACCGCATCAAGACCACCGAGACCCGCGCTAAGGCGCTGCGTTCGGTCGTCGATCCGATCATCACTTGGGCTAAGAAGGGCGACCTGCACTCTCGTCGTCTGGCTATCGCCAAGCTCGGCGATAAGCAGCTCGTTGCCGAGATCTTCGACAAGGCTGCCCAGGGTATGTGGCAGGATCGCAACGGCGGTTATACCCGCATCATGAAGCTCGGTAACCGCAAGGGCGACAACGCTCCCATCGTTATCATGGAGCTCGTCACCGAGCCTTGCACGCCTAAGGCCAAGAAGGCTGCTCCGGCCCCCAAGAAGGCCGCTGCTCCCAAGAAGGTCGAGGCTGCCGAGGAGGCTCCTGCTGAGGAGACCGCTGAGTAGACAATCCGTCTGCATAGGCTATATTCGAGGGGTACGTTCGCGTACCCCTCTTTTTTTGTCGAAATGCCATTGCCTGTTTGTTGGGAGCGCCCATGACCGCGCCGTCTGATTTCAATTCGATTCCAGAGCTCGATGCCACGCTCGTTTTCCGCGTGGCATACGATGGCTCGTCCTATAGCGGCTTTGCCGAGCAGCCGGGACAGACGACGGTTGCGGGTGAGCTGCGTCGAGCCATCGAGACGCTGCTTCGCCGTCCGATCGATCTGACGTGCGCGGGTCGCACCGATGCCGGCGTGCATGCCGTGGCTCAGTACATCAGCGTGCCCGTAACGGACGCTGAGCTCGCCCTAACGCGCCGTAGGTGGCTGCGGGCTATGGATGCCCTGCTGCCCAAAGATATCGCCATCAACGAGGTCTACAAGGCCCGTAAAGGCTTTTCTGCACGTTTTGACGCGCGTTCCCGTACGTATACGTACCGTATTGCCGATCGAGATGCGCGCCCCGTGCTGTCCCGCGGTGCGGTGTGGTGGCATCGCTATCCCTTGGATGTTGAGGCTATGTCTGCTGCCTGCCCCGCGCTGCTGGGCGAGCAGGACTTTAAAAGCTTTTGCAAGGTTGCTTCTGCCGTGGGCAAACCTACGCACCGCTGCGTAATGCGCGCCGAGTTTGGCCATGAGGTTGCGTTTGGCGAGGACATCCTGACGTTTACCATCGAGGGCAATGCGTTTCTGCATTCGATGGTCCGTACGATCGTTGGCACGCTTGTCGCGATTGGCATGCATCGCCGTGAACCCGAGTGGATGCGCGAAGTCATCGATGCTTGCGACCGTACCGCTGCGGGCCCCACGGCTCCTGCCTGCGGCCTTACGTTTATGGGCGTGGATTACGATCCCGCCGAGCTCGTCGTGCTCGACTAGGGGAGGGCTCGACGCGTCGTGCGTCGACACCCATTATCTGTGGGCTGCGCGTGTGCAACATCTGTTCTTGGCGTGCAATACAACCGGTGTCTCATTGCTTTTATTGCCGGGGTGTACCATGAACCACGGTTTGATTCATTGCTGTCGAGAGGACGGATAACTTGGTTCGACGTGGCTCGCATCCGCGACTTTCGGTGATCCTTGTGGTAGAAGGTTCGCCCAGCTATGCGATGCGTGCGCTCGAGAGTATCCAGAACCAAGACCTCTACGATTTGCAGATTGTCGTTGTTTGCCGCGATGCTGCGCCCGGTGTGCGCCATTCGCTTCAAGTTGCTGCCGACAGGGACATCCATATTGATTTGATTGACGTCGAGGACGCGAAGCGCGGCGCTTGCCTTCGTGCCGGTTTTGCTGTCTCGCGCGGCTCTCAAATCATCGCTATGAACGCCGATGAGTGGTTTGCTCCGCAGTCCCTTTCCAAGATGGTCGATATCGCGTGCGATACTGCGGCAGACATAGTGTTCCCCACGGTGTCGCTCGACCGCTATGATGCACATCGAGAACGCCATTCGCGCGTCTTGGATGCTGCCTCTATTGCCATAGAAGACGAGTCTTCTATGGTGACTGGGCTGCCCCAGTTGATTTTGGGCGGCCTAGTCGCTCAGACCTCTGGCGTGATGTATAGCCGTCCGCTGTTTGAGGCATGCCTGTCGCGCGGCAAGGCGTACCGTACGGTTGAGTTTATGGCTTATGCGCTCTCGCAGGCACGATTCGTGTCCGGCTGCGGCGACGCTTGTTTCCACGCGGTGGCACCTAAGCTTACAGATGCCTTTGATCCCACCATGTATGCCAGGATATCCGATGACACTCGAGCGCTCGACGAGCTTGCGGACTCACTCTCGGAAGCAGATAGCGGTGGTCGGCTCAAGCTGGCAAGCCAAAAGTTCTACTTTGCCGGACTGGTCGCCTGCATCGAGAATTTGTGTCTTAGCCCGCATGGAGTGTCGTCAATCGAGCGTTCCGCCCGCATGCGTGATATGCTCGAGGCGCCTCGAACCCGTCAGATGGTCGCCGCGCTCAAGGATAACCATCGGGGACTCGGTTTGTTGTTTGGGCCGATCGCCAGCGCCAAGCCCGCGCGCTGCGTGATGTGTACGCATCTGGCAGCTTTTCTTAACCGGACGGGCGCAAAAACCGCCTAAACGGCTCATTTCGAAACAAATTTGCATAGAATTGTTTCGAAATGCGTTCTTATACACAAAAGCCTTCAAATAGCGTTAAACTATTCAGTCACTGATTGATTGTCTCCGCCATCTTTTGGAGAGAGGGTTTGTATGGCTAAAAAACGCAATGGGCGCCAGGATGCCATTAGAGATATTGTGCGCAATAAGGACGTCCGCACGCAGCGCGTGCTGGTCGATGAGCTCCGCGCTATGGGCTTTGATTGCACGCAGGCGACTGTCTCTCGCGATATTGCCGATATGGGGCTGCGTAAGCTCCCCGAGGGTATCTATGTTCTGGCAGAGGACCTGCACCTGCAGCGTATGGTTTCCGAGCTCGTAACGGGCGTTCTGCGCACCGATAATCTGGTTATGATCAAGGCTCAGCCTGGTACGGCTTCCGGCATCGCCGCCGCCGTTGATGCGGCAGAGTTGCCCGATGTGCTTGGCTCGCTTGCCGGCAACGATACGATTTTGGTTATTGCCCAGACGGCCGAGGACGGCGAGCGTCTCGAGGCGCTGATCAATAAGCTGAGCAATTCTCGCAAGTAGGCGTGCGGGTCGTGCGCTCGGCACTGTGTGCGTGACATGGTGGCTTGTAAGGGGGTATCGACGTTGGTCGGTACCCCCTATATTGTTTGCCGGTATAAAGGCCGTCCACCAGGTCGCTTTAAACTAAAAGGCCCCCGAGCACTTTAATAAGCTGCTCGGGGGCCTTGTTGCTAATGGCCGGATGAATTTCTAGCCAACCGTATCGTCAGGCGTGGGCGAGGGGTCGGGAGTGGGTGTAGGCGTAGGCGTAGGCGAGGGGTCGGGAGTGGGTGTAGGCGTAGGCGTAGGCGTGCCGCCATCGCCGCCGGTCGAACCACCAGTGGAGCCGCCCGTCGAGCCACCGGTCGTACCGGTGCCGCCGGTGGTGTCGCCGCCCGTGGTCTCGGTGGTCGTGGTCGTCGTGGTAGTCGTTGTGGTGGTTTCCTCTTCGTCCTCGTTCTCGTCCTTGTCGTCGTTCTCCGTCTTCTTGGTGTTGTTGGTGCCGTAGAACTTCCAGACGCTGTTGTTCTTGTAGGTGGGCGCCGTTCCGGTCGCAAACTCCTCGCGCTCGGTACCGGTCAGAACGGTGTTCATAAACCGCTTAAAGACAGGCAGGTTGGTGCTGTCGCCCAGCAGGTCTGTGCCGTATTTTTGGATGGGAATCTCGCCCGCGGAATAGCCGGTCCACAGGGCGCACGCCAGCTGCGGGGTATAGCCGCAGAACCACAGGTTGGTGGTGTTGTCGGTGGTGCCCGTCTTGCCGGCATAGGGCTGGTTGACGCTCAGGGCGCCGGCAGCACCCGTACCGCCGCCCTTCATGACGCCGGACAGAACATCGGTGACCGCGGCGGCCTCGCCCTCGGTAAGTACCTGTGAGGGATTGTCGGTGTGCTGGTACAGCACCGAACCGGTACGAGAGTCAATCTCGGTGATGGCGATCGGCTGGCGATAGTAGCCGCCGTTGGCAAACGTCGCGTAGGCGGCGGCCATCTCGAGCGGCGAGATCGAGCCGGTGCCGAGGGTCATGACGGGAACGTCCTCGATGTTGTCCTTGGCGGGATCGATGCCGAGCTTTTTGACGAGCGAGATGATCTTGCTGTTGCCGACGGCTTCCGCCACCTGGATGTAGCCGGTGTTGGAGGAGTATGCCGTCGCCTGCTTAAGCGTGATGTTGCCATAGCTATGCTTGTCGTAGTTTTGGACCTCGGTCGTGGTGCCCTTGGCCTTGAGCGGCGAGTTGCAGTTGAGGGTGACGTTGGGGTTCATGCCGTTTTGGATGGCAGTTGCCAGCGTAAAGGCCTTAAAGGTGGAGCCGACGGGACGCTTGGCCGTGGCATGGTTTACGTGGTTCTCGTCGGCGTTGTAATCGTAGCCGCCCACCATGCACTTGATGTAGCCGGTCTTGGGGTCGACGACGACCATGCCCATGTCCAGGCCGTCGAGCGAGAGCGTGTCGAGCTGCTCGCGAACGGCATTCTCTGCCACCTGCTGCATCGTGGGGTCGATGGTGGTCTTGACGGTCAGGCCGCCCTTAAAGAGCACGTCGGTCGAGAACTCCTGCTCCAGCAGCTGCTTAACATAGGCGACAAAGTAGGGCTGCGAGTATACGTCAACGCCGCTGCCCGAGATTTCGGTCACGTTGAGGGTGATGGGCTCGGCCTGTGCGGCATCGTGCTCCTCCTGCGTAATGTGGCCCAGGCGCAGCATGTTGTCGAGGACCTTGTTGCGACGGGACAGCGCCAGGTCGGGGTTGACCGTGGGGTCGTACTGCGAGGGCGAGTTGGGAAGGCCGATCAACAGCGCGGCCTCGCTCAGGGTGAGGTCTGCGGCGCTCTTGGACAGGTAGGTCTCGGCGGCGGCCTCAATACCGTAGGCGCCGTGACCGTAATAGATGGTGTTGAGGTACATCATGAGGATCTCGTCTTTGGAGTACATGTCCTCCATCTTTACGGCGATGTAGGCCTCGCGCACCTTACGCTCGATGGTCGAGTCGAACTGCTCCTCCTGCAGGATGGTGTTGCGCACCAGCTGCTGGGTGATAGTCGAGGCGCCTTCGTGCCCGCCGCCGAGGGTTGCCACCGCAGCACGCGCGATACCCCACAGGTCGATACCGCCGTGCTCGTAGAAGCGCTCGTCCTCGACGTCAACGGTGCCCTGTAGCACGTAGGGGGAGACCTTGTCCTTGGTGATGGACTTGCGGTTTTGCGTGTAGAAGCTCGCGATCTTGTTGCCGTTGCAGTCGACGATCTCGGTGGGCTCGCTCACCAGATACGCGTTGGCGTCGGTGTAGTCGGGCAGATCGGACAGCCAGCGGTTGACGTTGCCGACCATGCCGATGCCAAATGCCACGCCCGCAATCAGCAAAAAGCCCAAAAACGAGAGCAGGATTATGGGCAGGGCATGCGTCTTTGAACGGCTGCGTCCCTGTCGTTGGCGAGGACCCATATATTGACCTCCAGGTATGTCGTGCCGGACGGCGGATGTGCCGTCGGGGCAGGATGGACATAAGTTATTACACGATAAACCAAACGGGGCGCGCGAGGCCTCGTGTATGCTGGAAGACGGCATTTTTCAGAGTGAATGCATACCTTGGTAAGGAGTTTGCCGATGGCGATTCGGGCGATGGGGCCGAGCGGACAACACAAGACTGGATTGGATGCTGCCGGTGCGGCGCTGCCCGAGCTGCTGGCGCCGGCGGGCGGGCTCGACCAGATGTTTGCGGCCATCGCCGCGGGCGCCGATGCCATCTATGCGGGGTTGGGCGGCTTTAACGCCCGTGTGAGTGCGCACGGTTTTACCGACGACGAGTTTGCGCGCGGCTGCGCCGTGGCGCATGCCCATGGCGTGCGTGTGTACGTGACGCTCAACGTGTTCGTGTTTGACGATGAGTTGTCCGACGCGGTGGCGTTGGGAGCTCATGCACTGGAGCTGGGCGCCGATGCTCTGATTGTCGCCGATGCCGGGCTGGCCTGCGCGCTGCGCACGGCGATTCCCGGGGTCGAGATTCACCTGTCCACGCAGGCGGGCGTTCATAGCGAGGGTGCCGTGCGGCTTGCCGCCGATGAGCTGGGGGTCGAGCGCGTGACGACGGCGCGCGAGCTGACGGTCGACGAGATTGCGGCGCTATGTGCCACGGGCGTGCCCATCGAGGTATTCTGCCACGGTGCGATTTGCATCGGCTATTCGGGGGCGTGCGAGTTCTCGGCCCTGCGGCGTGGGCGCTCGGCGATGCGCGGCGACTGCACGCAGCCGTGCCGTCTGGCGTACGACCTGGTGGACGAGGCGGGGCAGAGCGTTGTCGCCGTCGAGGGAGATCGCCTGCTGTGCCCGCGCGACTATCTGGGTATTGCGCATCTGCCCGAGCTTGTAGATGCCGGCGTGGCGTCGCTCAAGATCGAGGGGCGCATGAAGAACCCCGATTACGTATTCAACGTGGTGCGGGTGTGGCGCCGAGCACTCGATATGCTGTGCGACGGCGCGTGGGACCCCGGTGCCGTGGAAGAGCTTGAGCGCGAGCTGGGAAGGTCGTTTAACCGTGGGTTTACCGATGCGTACCTGCGAGGGCGTTCGGGTGCCGAGCTGATGAGCTTTGAGCGCGCAATTAACCAGGGCGTGCGCGTGGGGCGCTTGGTCGCTGTGGGCCACGAAGAGGTGACCGTTGAGCTCGACGCCGCCGTGGCGGCGGGTGACACGCTCGAGATTCGGTTCTATCCGGGTGCCGACGCGCGTCCCGATGTGCCCAAGCGCTGGCCGCAGGTGCCCTGTCCGGTGGATGCCGCAGCGGGGGAGCGCGTCGTCGTGCATTGCAAGCGTAAAGTGGACGTGGGCTGCGAGGTGTACCTGATTCGCAGCGCCGGCGTGTTGGATCAGACGGCGGCGGTGTTGGAGCGCATGCGGGCCGAGGCGGATGCGATTGCGCCCGTTGCGCGTGCCGTTGAGGTGCTGCCCTTTGAGGACGTTGCGGTGGATGGCGGTGCGTCCACGGAGTTGGTGGAGTGCGCGGTTCCCACTCGCATGGTTTTTGCTTGGCAGCTGATGGATGCCGACCCGCGCGGAGAACTTGATTTGTCCGACGCCGTTGTGGTGCTTGACGAGGTGTGCCGCACGGGTGACGCTGACTGGACCCGCTCACTGATACAGCGTGCCGGGCGCGTCGTCTGCCGCAACCTGGGACAGGTGGTGATCGCTCGCGAGCTGGGCGTGACGTTTGACGTGGCGGCGCCGGTGTTCTGCGCGAATCGGGCCACGCTTACCTGGCTGCGCGGACTCGGTGCGGGGCGGGTGTGCTTGCCGGCGGAGTTGCTCGGCAATGATGCGGAGCGTATTGCCGAACTGGCCGCTGAACCCGGCGTCTTGGGTCCGGTCGACGCCGACCGTCCCGAGCTTATGGTGTGCGAGCACTGCCTGCTGACCGCCGAGGGCGTCTGCGCCACCGATGCGACGGGACAGGTTCGTTGCCGCGACTGCTTGCGTCGTCGGCAGGTACGCTATCTGGTCGAGCGTGACGGTACACGTCTGCCAGTTGCCATTGACGCATGCGGCAGGACGAGGATTTTCCTGTCGTAGGTGCTGCGTCGCGTCAGTTTGTTATCATAAGAGAGTTTATGGACTTCCAGCACCGCCGTTTTCGGCGAGGGTGCTATAGCAAAAGGAGGATACCCAATGCTGTCTGTTGACGAGCAAATGCGTATCATCACCTCGGGCGCCGCGCAGATCGTTCCCGAGGCCGACCTTCGCAAGAAGCTTGAGAAGGGCGAGCCCCTCAACATCAAGCTCGGCGTCGACCCCACCAGCCCCGACCTGCACCTGGGCCACGCCGTGCCGCTGCGCAAGATGCGTCAGTTCCAGGACCTGGGCCACAACGTCACCCTCATCATCGGCAACGGTACCGCGTTGATTGGCGACCCTTCGGGCAAGAATTCCACCCGTCCGCAGCTTTCGCAGGAGCAGATCGAGGCCAATGCCGAGACCTACGTGAGCCAAGCCATGAAGATCCTGGATCCCGAGAAGACCACCATCGTGCACAACGGTGACTGGATCCTTTCGATGGATCTGGCCGGTCTGCTGCAGGTGTGCTCCAAGTTCACCGTCGCCCGCATCCTCGAGCGCGACGACTTTACCAAGCGCTACCAGTCTCAGACGCCGATCGCCCTGCATGAGTTCCTGTATCCCGTGATGCAGGCTTTCGACTCCGTGCAGATCAAGGCCGACGTCGAGATGGGCGGCACCGATCAGCTCTTCAACCTGCTCGCTGGCCGTGAGCTCATGGAGAAGATGGGCATGGAGCCCCAGATCGCGCTCACCATGCCGCTGCTCGAGGGCACCGATGGCGTTCGTAAGATGTCCAAGTCCTATGGCAACTACATCGGCCTGACCGACGCCCCCAAGGATATGTTCGGCAAGACCATGTCCATCCCCGACGAGATGATCGGCAAGTACTATCGTCTGGCCAGCTCGCTCACCCCGGCCGAGGTCGACAAGATCGACGCCGCCCTGGCCGATGGTTCTGCCGACCCCTACGAGCTCAAGCGCGCTCTGGGCCGCGACCTGTGCGACACCTACCACGGCGCCGGTGCCGGCGACGAGGCTCAGGCCGAGTTCGACCGCGTGTTCAAGGAGGGCCAGCTCGCCGACTTCCCCGAGAAGCACGTTGAGCTGACTGTTAACGACGAGGGCCAGATCTACCTCGCCGGCCTGCTCAAGGACTTGGGTCTTTCGGCGAGCGCCGGCCAGGCTCGTCGCGATATCGACGGCGGCGGTGTCAAGATCAACGGCAAGGCCGTGGCTCCCAAGAGCTACAACATCGACCCTAGTGCCCTCAAGCTGGGCGACACCCTCTCCGTAGGCAAGCGCAAGGGCTTCAAGTTGGTCTAACGAGCGAGTTGACCTCACAAGTGCAATAAGGCCGCAGCCGGGAATCCCGACTGCGGCCTTTTTTGGCACTTGGGGACGTTCCTTTTGTGCTGGCACTTTGGGACACTCCTTGTCATTGGTGCAAAGCAACCTCTCCTCATTGCACCAAGTGGCGTGTGCCGTTAAGCGGAGAGGCGTATTGTTGACCCATCGTTTGGGCATACAATGGCTATTGGTCTGCTGCGGTGAAGGTCTGTCCGCTCCGCAGCTTTTTTCTACGGTTAAAGGAGTATGTATGTCCGTTGAGGTCATGAGGTCTGTGATCGAGGCCGCCGAGGGCCGCGTACCCGTCGACACGCTGTTTATCAATGCGCAGATTGTCGACGTGTATGGCCAGCGTGTGGCGCCCGGCAGCGTTGCCGTCAAGGACGGTGTGATCGTCGGCGTGCTCTACGATGGTCGCGACGATGCCGCCGGCACCTACGAGGCTGCCGAGGTCATTGACTGCCAGGGCCGCTATCTCGCCCCCGGCTTTATCGACGGACATCTGCACATTGAGTCCTCGAACATCCGTCCCGCCGAGTATGCGCGCATGGCGGCGACGCGCGGTACCACCACCGCCATTGCCGACAGCCACGAGATCGCCAACGTGGCGGGGCTCGACGGCCTGCGCTTTATGATCGAGGACGGTCGCCGCGCGCCCATTTCCATCAAGTACATGATGCCCTCATGCGTGCCCGCGCTGCCCGATGAGCAAGCGGGCGCTGTGATTACCGCTGCTGACATGCAGGCGTTTTTTGCCGAGCATCCGGGCGACGTTTTTGGCCTGGGCGAGATGATGAACCTGCCGGGCGTCTTTATGGCCGATCCCGAGACCTGCGCTCGCATCGATGCTGCCAACCAGACGCCGTCCAAGCAGGTCGACGGCCATGCGCCGCTCGTTGCCGGCAAGGACCTCAATGCCTATGCCGCGGCGGGTATTATTGCCGACCACGAGTCGACGATTCCCGAGGAGGCGCTCGACAAGCTGTCTCGCGGCATGTACGTGATGCTGCGCGAGGGTACGTGCAGCCATGATCTGGCCAACCTGTCGCCGATGCTGCTGGAGAATCCCGCGCGCGCCCGCCGCTGCTGCTTTGCGACTGACGACCGCGCTCCTTCCGATGCGCTTGCAACCGGCATGATCGACAATGCCTGCCGCGTGGCGATTGAGGCCGGTATCGACCCCGTGGTCGCTATCTCTATGGCGTCCCTCTCCACGGCCGAGGCGTTTGGCCTGGATCACGGCTGCCGCGACCCGCACGAGCTCCGCGGTGCGATTGCCCCGGGCAAGCGTGCCGACCTGCTGGTGCTCAATGACCTGACGTTTGCCACGGCTCCGCATCGTGTATATGCCGCCGGTGCCCTGGTGGCGCAGGACGGCACCTTTGTGGGCGAGATCGCACCCGAGATGGCCGAGGTTGCGGCCCTTGCCGATGAGCTGCGCGCCTCCGTTAAGCTGCCGAAGCTTTCGCTCGACGTATTCGACTATGCCTTTAAGCCGGGCGAGGCCGTGATTGACGTGGTGCCGGGCAAGGCCATCACGGGCATGGTTCGTCCCGAGAGCGCCGAGGGCCTGCGCCGTATTATGCTGATCGAGCGCCACGGCCGCGGCGTGTCGCTGCAGGCCGAGGGCGCCGACGGTGACGGCCCCGCTGGCCTGGGACTCGTTGGCAAGCATATCGGCCGCGGCTGGGTGCGCGGCTTTACCATCACGGGTGGTGCCATCGCCTCGACGATCGGACACGACTCGCACAACGTGTGCGTCGTGGGCGACAACGCCGCCGATATGATGGCCGCCGTTGATGCCGTGGGCCAGGGCGGTCACGTGCTGGTGCGCAACGGCGAGGTCGTGGCGCGCATTCCGCTGGCGCTCGGTGGCCTGATGAGCGAGGGCACGGCCGAGGATGTCGCCGCGCAGCACGACGACTTTATGGTCAAGGCGCGTGCCATGGGCATCGAGCCGCCGCTCGACCCCATCATGGGCATCATTTTCCTGCCCCTGCCGGTGATCCCGACGCTCCGCATCCGCCCCGAGGGCATGTTCGACGTCACGACCTTCACCTACGCCGACTAGTCATCGGGGACGTTCTTAAACGACTAGTCGTCGGGGTGGCGTGTCGCCTGACGCCGCGACCGTGAGACCTCTGGCATGTGTGAGCTATTTGCTAGGTCCTTGTAACGTTTACGCCCGCAGAGTCTTATTTGAGCTCCCTTTGGGTACGTTGGAATTGGATATACGTCCGATTCCATCAAGCCCGAAGGGAGCTTTTCTATGTTTAAACTGATTGCATCCGATATGGACGGCACGTTGCTTGACGAAAACGGCCAGGTGCCTCCCGAGACCTACGAACTGATTCTGGCGCTACACGAGCATGGCGTGCATTTCGCCGCATCGTCAGGCCGTCGTTACGACCGCCTGTGCGAGTTCTTTGCACCTGTTCGCGACAAAATGGACTTTGTCGCCGCTAACGGCGCCCAGGTCTACGCCGACGGTAAGATGGTAGACCGCGAGGTGTATTCGCACCTGGCGATTCGAAGGCTCGCCCAGGCCGTCGCGACGTTTCCCAATCTGCATCTTGCACTTTTTGACCGAACCAAGTCCTTCTTGCTCGATGACGAGTGCAAGTTCGTGCGTGAGGTCGATAAGGACCTTCCCAATGCCGAGCGCATTTGGGAGCTGCCTGATCCCAGCGTAAATATCATCAAGGCGAGTATCTTTTGCGATGACGGTGCCGTTATGGACAGCGCTTACGTACTACAGCGCGAACTCGGTCAGCTCTTTACTTTTGCGCCTTCGGGCAACGCGTGGATCGATGCCATGCAGCCCGGCGTGTCGAAGGCCTCGGGCATCGCACAGCTCATGGAGCACTATGGCGTCGAACGCGACGAGGTCATGGCGTTTGGCGACTCGATGAACGACTACGAGATCATTCGCTTTCTCGGCACGGGCTGCGCGATGGAAAACGCGCGCCCCGCGCTCAAGGCAGTCGCCGATCGCGTGGTGGGGTGCAACCGCGACCACGCCGTCCAGCAGGAGCTCCGTCGCGTGCTAGAGGGCCTCGCTTAATCCGACAGATGGGGACGTTCCCGTTCTGCCGGCAGTGGGGGACAGTCCTCGCGGTTTTCTGGGGGTAGCTAATTTGGGACGTGTCTCTATAGTTTTGTCAACCGCGTGCTTCGCGCCATTTCGGCATGA
>UQLB01000009.1 GCA_900541725.1 uncultured Collinsella sp.
GTATACGGGTGCATCATCGACGTCTTCAATACAGAAAATATCAGTGCGGAATGTTCCGGAGAGAAACCCCCGTCACGCCCCCGGATTCCCTGCGTTTACGGCCTTGAGGTCGGCGGCGCGGAGAACGTGGTTGATGGGGATACGTGTCCCGGTTGCTGTTTCGCGCTTTGCGCGAAAGGCGCGCTACTTTGGGAAGGGCGGGCAACTTGTTCGAACCGCCGCTCTATCCCGGGCGTATTTGTGGGGCGTTCCCCCGCCATAAATTACCCTCGGCATACTTGCGCGAAAGCCTACTGGTGCTACACTTGCAATTGCTGTTTCAGGGCGGGGTGAAATTCCCCACTGGCGGTAAATCGGGCGGTGCCAAAGGGGTACCGTGGCGCAGGCAAAGTGCCTGCGGTCGAGCCGATGAGTCCGCGACCCGTGTGTGCGTTGGTTCGCATGCCGGCTGAACTGGTGAGATACCAGTACCAACGGTTAGAGTCCGGATGAAAGAGGCAGGTGATCTTATGTCTGAACAGTCGCAGCATATCCATTTTGAGAACACGAATAGGTGGAGCACCAAACAGCTCGTTACCATGGCGTTGATGTGCGCCTTGGGAGCACTGTTTATGTATGTGCAGCTGCCCATCCTTCCTTCGGCGCCGTTTTTGACGTATGACCCGTCGCTGGTGCCGGCGATGGTGTGTGGATTTGCGTATGGCCCTGGCGCCGGTACCGCTGTTGCCGCTATGGCTATCGTTATCCATGCGCTCACCACGGGTGACTGGGTCGGTGCGCTTATGAACCTGGTTGCCACGCTGGGCTACATTCTGCCCGCGGCTATCGTCTACCAGAAGATGCATACCTATAAGGGTGCCGTGATTGGTCTGGTGCTCGGCGTCATTGCCGCTACGGCGCTGTCTATGGTCGCAAACCTTACTATTGGCGTATGGTTCTGGTATGGCTCGGCCGATGTGATTCTGCCGCTCATGCTTCCCGCTGTTTTGCCGTTTAACCTCATCAAGACCGTGCTTAACTCGGTACTCACGCTGGCGGTGTACAAGGCGGTCTCTAATCTCATCACGCCCAAGAAGGACCAGGTCAAAGGCCGCGCATGATTGAGTGTCGGGGCGTTTCCTTTAGCTATGACGGTGCTGCACAGGCGCTCGATGGCATCGATCTGAACATCGAGGATGGCGAGTTTTTCTGCATCCTCGGCGGAAACGGGTCGGGCAAGTCGACGTTTGCCAAGCATTTGAACGCGCTGCTGCAGCCCGATGCGGGAACGGTGTGCGTCAACGGCATGGACGCGTCCGATCCCGAGCTGGTCTACGACATTCGCTCAACTGCTGGCATGGTGTTCCAGAATCCCGACGATCAGCTGGTGGCAACGCTTGTCGAGGACGATGTTGCGTTCGGTCCCGAAAACCTTGGCGTGCCATCGGCGCAAATTGCGCAGCGCGTGCGCGAGGCGCTGAAGGGCGTGGGCCTGGTGGGCTTTGAGCGCCACGAGACCCATGCGCTTTCGGGCGGCCAAAAGCAGCGCGTGGCGCTTGCCGGCGTGCTTGCCATGGAACCGCGCGTGCTCATATTGGACGAGGCCTCCTCGATGCTCGATCCGCGTGGACGCAAGGGTCTCATGAAGGCTTGCCGCGCGTTGCACGATCGCGGCATGACCATCGTGATGATTACGCACTTTATGGAAGAAGCCGCCGAGGCAGATCGCATCGCGGTGTTTCAGGCGGGACGAGTTGCCATGTTGGGCACGCCCGAGGAGATTCTGACGCGGGCAGATGAGCTCGCGGAGCTCAACCTAGATATGCCGGCGTCGTGCCGTTTGGGCATGGCGCTTCGTGCGAAGGGCGTGCCCGTTCACGCGCAGGCGCGCGAGGTGGATATGGTCGCCGAGGTTGCGCAGACTTATGCCGAGCGAAGTGGGGCAGACATCGTGGGGCAGTCTTCCGTATCCCAGTTGGAAATCGCTGACGGCACTGTTCCGGTAGACAACGAGGACAACGCGTCGGAGCCCGTCATCGAGCTAGCCCGTGTTTCGTACAGTTATTCGCTCAGTCCGCGCGAGCGCCGCCGCTGGCATAAGTGCTCGGCCACTGCGGGCAAATCGAACAAACAGGCTCTCTGGGGAAACGACCCCAGCAGCCCGTGGGCACTGCGTGATGTATCGCTGACGGTGCGTCGCGGCGAGTTCCTGGGCTTGGCAGGTCATACCGGTTCGGGTAAGTCGACGCTGGTCCAGCATCTCAACGGTTTGATTCGCCCCCAGGAGGGAAGCGTTTGCGCGCTGGGGCTCGATCTGTCAAACAAGAAAGACGCCGCCGCGGTTAAGGCCAAGGTCGGCGTGGTGTTTCAATATCCCGAGCGCCAGCTATTTGCTGAGACCGTGGCGCAGGACGTGGCGTTTGGCCCGCGCAACCTTGGTCTGCCGCAAGACGAGGTTGCGCGCCGTGTCGCATCATCGCTTACGCGCGTGGGCCTCGACCTCGCCGCGATAGGCGACAAGAGTCCCTTTGAGCTTTCGGGCGGTCAGCAACGGCGTGTGGCATTCGCCGGCGTGCTCGCCATGGAGCCCGAAGTCCTGGTGCTCGATGAGCCCATGGCGGGGCTCGATCCGGCGGCGCGCAGGGATTTCCTTGAGCTTATCGATCGACTTCACCTCGATGGCCTGACCGTTGTCATGGTTTCACATAGTATGGATGACCTGGCCAATTGCTGTGACCGCATCGTCGTAATGAACGAAGGCGCGGTGTTTGCCGAGGGCACGCCCGCTCAGGTTTTTGCGCATGCGGATGAGCTTAAATCAATCGGCTTGGGTGTTCCCGCTGCCCAGCGCATGGCGCTGGCGCTTGCGAAGGCGGGCGTGCCGCTGCGTCGCGGCGGGCTCTATACGGTTGAGTCGCTGGCAGACGAGTTGGTGGACCTGCTAATCGGTCGCTCGGGCGGTCCTTCTAACGTCGCGGACATTGCTAAATCCAAGACGGTCGCGCGAGAGGAGGGCTGCTAATGGAGGCCTTTTCGTTTGGCAGCTACTATCCGAGCGATAGTGCGATCCATCGCCTGGATCCGCGCACCAAGCTGCTCCTGGGCTTTGTGTTTTTGATCACGACGCTGACTGTCGGCGGCTTCCGCGGACTGGCCCCTGTCGCAGTTTTCGTCGCGCTGATCTATGCCGTGTCCCGGGTGCCGGTTCGTCGCGCTCTGTCGTCGATGGCGCCGCTGCTGGCAATCGTCGTCGTGGTCGCGGTACTCAACTTGTTTACCGATCAGAGTGGTCGCATCCTGTGGCAGCTCGGCTTTCTGCAGATAAGCGAGGGCTCACTGCGTTCTGCCGCCTTTATGGCGTGCCGCCTGACGTTGATGATGGCCGGCATGAGTGCCATTACGCTCACCACGCCCACGCTCGACCTCACCGCAGGTTTTGAGCGTCTGCTCGCGCCGTTTGCGCGCGTGGGGCTCCCTGCGCACGAGCTCGGCATGATCATGGGTATCGCGCTGCGCTTTATGCCGCAGTTCGCTACCGAGATGAAGCAGACGGCGGACGCGCAGGCGAGCCGCGGTGCGCGCGTGATGGGAGGCCCGCTCGGCGGCGTGCGTATGCTCGGCAGTGTGGCGATTCCGCTGTTCACGGGCGTGTTCCGTCATGCCGAAACGCTGTCTGCCGCCATGGATGCCCGTTGCTATCATGGCGAGCAGGGCCGCACACGTCTGCATGCGCTTGCATTTGGCCGCGGCGATGCGTTGGCGGCGGTGGTGACGGCGTTGCTGCTCATCTGCGTCATCGTCATCAACCTTCAACTTGTTTAGGCGCGATTCGAGCGCAAGAAAGGGGTCCCTATGACCGACAACGACCGCACGGCTCAGCTTGAGCGCGCCTGTTCGTATCTCAGGCGCATTCCGGCGTGGTATCTGGCCACGACCGATGTAGCCGACGGGCATCAGCCTCGCGTGAGGCCGTTTTCGTTTGCCATGGTCGATGACGGTAAACTGTGGTTTTGTACGTCCCGCGACAAAGATGTGTGGGCGGAGCTGAGCGCGAATCCCAAGTTTGAGCTCTCGGGCTGGAAGCCGGGGGAATGTTGGATCGTATTGACCGGCGAAGCCGCACTTGAGGACGACGCAGTTGCGAGCGACAAGGTGCGTCAAGCGGGTTTTAAGCACATGGTGGGCATTGGCGAGGAACACGAGAGTGCCAACGACGGCCGCCTTGCTTTCTTTTCGGTCCGCAATATTGCCGCGCGCTTCTGTGATATCGACGGCAGCGAGGAGCGCCTGGAGCTCTAGCTCGCACAAACCAGGTTCCCAAACTAACTAGTACAGGAGGAAACGTGGACGGATTGAATACGGTGTTGGAGTATCTGACGTCGGTGCCGGCATGGTATTTGGCGACGAGCGTTGACGGACAGCCTCATGTGCGTCCGTTTTCGTTTGCGCAGATCCAGGATGGCAAGCTGTGGTTTGTAACAGCGCGCACCAAAGATGTGTGGCAAGAGCTGCTGCAAAACCAGCGCTTTGAGGCCACGAGTTGGTGGCCGGGCCATGGCTGGCTCATCTTGCGCGGGCGTGCCGGCTTGGATGACCGGGCTTTAGACGAAATGCGCGAAGCCGGGTGGAAGCATCTAGAGCACCTGGGCGAGCACTATGAGGGGCCTAACGACCCCACGCTCGTCTTCTTTAGCGTCGAGGATCCCGAGGCTTTTATCTGCAATCACGACGAATGGGTGCCGGTCGAGCTCTAGCCGGCTGGCTCATCCTAACAACTTGGTTTTCGCATGGGCGGGCCCCGTATTGCCCGGTGCCGTTAGGAGCGCCGGTCAATACGGGGCCCGCTCCATTTGTCAATTCCTTCAAGCGAATGTGTCGGGATTGTTTCAATGCATGAATATGCAAGCCATTTACGTGTTCATGCATCTTTTGGTGCTAAAGTTTCAACCCACTTCATAACTACCACTGCGAAATGCGCATCGGTGCATAAATCGCAGACAAGGAGTCTGATATGTCATTGAAGGTTGGAATCGTCGGCGCGGCTGGATATGCCGGAGCCGAGCTCATTCGCCTCGTGCTCGGCCATCCCGAGTTTGAACTTGTTGCCATTACGTCCAACGCCGATGCCGGCCAGCCGCTGTCCGCGGTGTATCCGAGCTTTGCTGGCGTGAGCGATCTGGTTTTCACCACGCATGACGCCCCCGAGCTTAAGAGCTGCGATGCGGTTTTTCTTGCCGTGCCGCACACGGCTGCCATGGCACAGGTGCCCGCGCTGCTTGCATCGGGCGTCTCCTGCTTTGATCTTTCGGCCGACTACCGCCTGAACGACGCGTCCGTCTTTGAGACGTGGTATGCCGCCGAGCATACGAGCCCCGAGCTGCTCAAGACCCGTGCCTTTGGCCTGCCCGAGCTATTCTGCCGGGACTTGGAGACCGCCGCATCCGACCATGCCGACGGCAAACCCGTGCTGGTCGCCTGCGCCGGTTGCTATCCCACCGCAACGAGCCTTGCCGCCGCGCCCGCCGTGCGCGCTGGCTGGGTTGCCCAGAGCGGCCCCGTGATCGTTGATGCCATCAGCGGTGTGACGGGTGCCGGCAAGTCCTGCAACGCTCGTACGCATTTTTGCAGCGCTGACGAGAACTTGGAGGCCTACGGCGTGGGCAAGCATCGCCACACGCCCGAGATTGAGCAAATCCTTGGCCTGACCGATCGCGTCGTCTTCACCCCGCATCTGGCACCGCTCAAGCGCGGCCTGCTCTCCACGGTGACGCTGCCGCTCACGCCGCAGGCCATCGACTCCCTGGCTCTTGAGGATGTCGTCGACTATTACAAGCAGTTCTACGCTGGACGCACCTTTGTGCGCGTGCTCGATGCCGGCCAGCAGCCCAAGACGGCTTCGGTCGTCGGCACCAACGCCGCCCAGATTGGCCTCGCGCTCAACAAGCGCGCGGGCGTGCTGGTGGCGACGGGCGCCATCGACAATCTATGCAAGGGCGCTGCGGGCCAAGCAGTCCAGTGCGCCAATATCGTCTTTGGCTTTGACGAGCGACGAGGCTTGCCCACAGTGGCGTGCCCGGTGTAGCACATTCGATTGTTAACGATTTGGTAGTCGGGCATCGAGTGGGGCGCCACTCTTGAGCTGGTCTCATGATCACGACTGGCATGGCGCACCAACCGATGTCCGTTTTTTTGTTTGACATAAGGAGTCATAAAGACGATGAATACCGAGCTGTTTGATATCAAAATTCGCGCCGTCGAGGGCGGCGTTACGGCTGCGGCTGGTTTTAAGGCTGCGGGCATCCATGCTGGGTTCCGCAAGAACCCCGAGCGTCTGGATTACGCGCTCGTCGTGCCCGATAAACCCTGTCCCGGTGCCGGCGTGTTTACCACCAATCGCTTTTGCGCGGCACCCGTGCAGGTGAGCCGTGCCAACCTGGGCGGTGCCGACAAGGGCTACGGAATCATCGCCGGCGTTTCGGTCAACTCTGGCAATGCCAATGCCGCCACGGGTGAGACCGGCCTTGCCTGCGCGCGCGAGACCTGCAACATCGCATCGCAGGTTATCGGCTGCGAACCCCAGCAGATCCTGGTTGCCTCCACGGGTGTGATCGGGCAGATTCTGCCGATCGACACGTTTGAGACAGCCGTTCCGTCCGCATACGAGGCACTCTCTGCCCATGGCGGTGCCGATGCAGCCCGTGCCATTATGACGACCGACACGCACTCCAAGGAGTACGCCGTGTCCTACGTCAGTGAGGCTGCGGGTCATGCGGGCAATGTCTATACGGTAGGCGGAATGTGCAAGGGCTCGGGCATGATCATGCCCAACATGGCCACCATGATCGCAGTTATCACCACCGATGCCCCCGTCGAGCCTGTGGCACTTCATGCTCTGCTGCTCTCGACCGTCAAGCAGACCTTTAACAAGGTAACGGTCGACTCCGATACCTCGACCAACGATACCTGCATCATGCTTGCTTCTGGCGCTGCTGCCGCGGATGCCGAGGCCATCGTCGAGGGCTCCGATGCCTTCGACGAGTTGGCATTTGCCGTGCACGAGGTGTGCGAGAGCCTGGCGCGCAATATCGCCGCCGATGGCGAGGGCGCATCCAAGCTTGTTACGGTCAACGTTACCGGCGCCGTGAACGACGAGGAGGCCGATATCGCCGCTCGCGCCGTTGCCAACTCGCCGCTCGTTAAGACCTGCATCGCCGGCCACGACTGCAACTGGGGCCGCGTCGCCATGGCACTCGGTAAGTGCGGCGTGAAGTTTAATCAGGAAGACGTTTCCATCGACATGATGGGCATGCCTGTCTGTCGCGACGGTCTGACTGTTCCCTTTGATGAGGACGAGGCTCTACGACGTTTCGAGGCGCCCGAGATCGTGATCTCGGCCGACCTGGGCGCAGGCGACGCGGCAACGACCGTGTGGACCTGCGACCTCACGCATGAGTACATCTCCATCAACGGCGACTACCGTTCCTAGATTCCGGGCACGCTGCGCATCTTGCCGCGATTGCGGACAGCGGAGCACGGCGCGATAACGATACGAAAGACGAGGCAGATTATGAAATTCGCACGCGATTGTCGTTCGAGCGAATCCAACGAAGCAACCGCGCAGCTGCTGTTCGAAGCGCTGCCGTGGATTAAGAACCTGACCGGCAAGACGGTTGTTATCAAATATGGCGGAGCCGCCATGGTTGATGAGCAGCTGCGCCGCGACGTGATGAGCGACATCGTTTTGCTCAAGATCATCGGTATGCGCCCCGTCATCGTGCATGGCGGTGGCAAGGCTATCAACGAGGCGCTCAGCCACTACGACATCCCCGTCGAGTTTAAGAACGGCCAGCGCGTGACTACGCCTGCCACCATGGACATCGTGCGTGAGGTACTGGGCGGCAAGGTCAATCAGGAGCTGGTCGCGGCGCTCAACCACCACGGCAACCTGGCCGTGGGCGTGTCCGGCAGCGACGCCGGCACCCTTATCGCCGAGCCGTTCGACCCAGAGCTCGGCCGCGTGGGCAAGGTCACGCACGTCAACACCGACTATATCGAGCGCCTGCTCGATAGCGAGTACATCCCCGTCATCGCTACCGTCGCGGCGGGGGAGGACGGCGGTTTCTTCAACATCAACGCCGATACCGCCGCCGGTGCCGTTGCCGCGGCGCTCCACGCGCATAAGGCGATCTTTTTGACCGATGTCGATGGCCTGTACAAGGACTTTAGCGACAAGGACTCGCTTATCTCCAACCTAACACTCGACGAGGTTAACGAAATGCTCTACGGCGACGAGGTCGATAAGGGCATGATTCCCAAGCTGCGTGCGGCTGTCGATGCGCTTACCGCTGGCGTGTTCCGAGCCCACATCATTAACGGTACTACGCCGCATTCGCTGCTCCTGGAGCTGCTGACCGATGCCGGCGTCGGCACCGTGATCCATTCCACCGAGACGGCTTACGAGTTCGATACGCATCCGCATCCGCTTTCGACGTTTGCTGCGCGTCTGACCGAAAACCTTGACGAGGTCGAGAAACTTCAGACGGTCTAGCTGACCCGCAGCCGCCCCATTCCTGCACCCATAGCCCCGCGCCGGCTGGCGCCCAACGAAAGGCATCCCATGTCACTTGCAGCTCAGCAATCGCTTGAATCTCATTACGTTATGCATACCTTTGGCCGCTCTCCGGTCGAGTTTGTCGAGGGTCACGGCATGAAGCTCACCGGCGACGATGGCCGTGAGTACCTCGACTTTCTTGCCGGCATCGGCGTGTGCAGCCTAGGTCATGGCGACCCGGCTGTGCTCTCGGCGCTCGAAGCACAGACCAAAAAGCTCATGCATGTCTCCAACTATTTCTACATCGAGCAGCGCGGACAGGTCGCGGCGCTGCTGTCCAAGCTTGCTAACGACGACGTAGATGGTGCGCGCGTGCTTGCCGATGCCATTGCCGCCGGCGATGAGACCACGGCAGCTGCTCTTGGTGCCCCGGCTGCGGATGAGCAGGTTTGGGAGACCTTCTTTGCCAACTCTGGCGCCGAGGCCAACGAGGGCTCGATGAAGCTCGCGCGCCTGTACGCCAAGCGTGCCGGTAATGGCGGCAACACCATCGTGTGCATGCGCGGCGGCTTCCACGGCCGTACGCTCGAGACCATTGCCGCCACCATGCAGGATTGGCTGCAGGACAGCTTCCGCCCGCTGCCGGGTGGCTTTGTGGCCTGCACGCCCAACGATGTCGATGAACTGCGTGCGATCTTTAAGCAGCTGGGCAGTGAAATATGCGCTGTAATGCTCGAACCGATCCAGGGTGAGAGTGGCGTGCACCCTATGACCGAGGAGTTTATGGCGGCAGCGCGCGACCTGGCACACGAAGTGGGCGCCGTGCTTATCGCCGACGAGGTCCAGTGCGGCATCTTCCGCTCCGGCAAGCCGTTTGCGTTCCAGACCTATGGCGTGGAGCCCGACATCATGAGCCTTGCCAAGGGCATTGCTGATGGCGTGCCCATGGGTGCCGTCGTGGCGAAGAAGAAGATTGCCGACGTGTTTAAGCCGGGCGACCACGGCTCGACCTTTGGCGGTAGCTGCTTGGCCATCGCGGCGTGTGCCGCGACGCTCTCCGCGCTTGTGCGTGGCGATTATGCCGAGCATGCTGCCAAGGTGGGTGCCTATATGGAGGCAAAGCTCGCCAAGCTGCCGCACGTGACCGAGGTACGTGGTCGCGGCTTGATGCTCGGCTGTGATTT
The DNA here is from genome assembly GCA_900541725.1 of uncultured Collinsella sp. Classification (GTDB taxonomy): domain Bacteria; phylum Actinomycetota; class Coriobacteriia; order Coriobacteriales; family Coriobacteriaceae; genus Collinsella. The sequence goes on from UQLB01000009.1 coordinate 9,715, forward strand.
GGATGATGCCGCGGGCGACGCGCATGGTGTTGTTGCCCGCGCGCTGGCCGCCGGTGCCGTGATCAACGCTACGGGTGCGCATACGCTGCGTTTCCTGCCGCCACTCGTCTGCGAGGAAGCCGACGTGGACAGTCTGATCGAGATCCTGTCGGGTGTTTTGGGCTAACGCGGCGCAATAACTCAATTTGGACCGAGTTCCGGACTGCGGACGTGCCCTATGCGGCATGATTCAGCGGTCTGGAGCCCGTTTTGCCTTAGATTTGCTAAGGCAGGGAGACCTGCTGGTCAAAAAACATCAAATATGAGTACTGTTACCGATTTGGTAGCAGCAATTTTGGACTAATAAGGCCAGATGGCAAGTCGAAATGGCGATGAATACACGATTTTGATCTGACTGTTAGTCCTTATAATGGACATATGTTGCGTAACCTAAGCAAACACTATCTGTTTATATGTTGCAAGCAAAGTAGCAGTACTCATTTTTGCCATTATTTGGCCACGGACCTTGAAATAAGGGGTCCTTAGGGTTCGAATCCCATGCGCTGGGCCCAAACAAAAAACGGTCCCCTTGCGAGGACCGTTTCCAATTCAGTGGTGGGCGATGAGGGATGTCCGCGTGCGGCTGGCGCCGCCCGCATCCGCTTCGTCGCTCCGCTCCTCGCGTGCTGCGCTGGAAAACGCTTCGCGTTTCCTCAGCTTCGCACCCTGTCGGGTTCGAATCCCTCTGCGATGGGTCCAAAAAAGAAAGGCCCCCATTGCTGGGAGCCTATCAAATCAGTGGTGGGCGATGAGGGATTCGAACCCCCAGCCTTGTGCGTGTAAAGCACCTGCGCTAACCGTTGCGCCAATCGCCCGTGCGGAGAGAGTATAGCAAAACAATCGCCTCATTCACCTCATATCCATTAAAGGTAACTCGCGCGTGTCACAGCGGAGCTGATTCAGTTGAGATTGCCTGAACATTCCGCCCCTCTTTACGCCCTCGGGTATACTCAAAAGCTACTGATTCGATTTGATGCCCAGCAACAGCAGAGGGGATAGTATATGTGCGGTTTTGTCGGTTTTGTCGGTGGGACGGATAACCAATCCGAGGTGCTCACCAAGATGATGGACCGCATCGTCCATCGCGGTCCCGACATGGGCGGTCAGTTTATCGACGGCCGCGTTGCCCTGGGCTTCCGCCGCCTGTCGATCCTCGACCTGACCGAGGCCGGCGCTCAGCCCATGGCCAATGAGGACGGCAGCGTCGTCATTGTCTTCAACGGCGAGATCTACAACTTCCAAGAACTCCGTTCCGAGCTCGAGGCCAAGGGCTACAAGTTCCACTGCGGCGCCGACACCGAGAGCCTCCTGCACGGCTACGAGGAGTGGGGCGAGGCCGTACTCGATCGTCTGCGCGGTATGTACGCCTTCGTCATCTGGGACAAAAAGAAGAACAAGCTTTTTGGCGCCCGCGACATCTTTGGCATCAAGCCGCTCTACTACTATCCCATGGCCGATGCGGGCGACGGCGCTCCGGGCGTGCTCTTTGGTTCCGAGATCAAGAGCTTCCTGGACTACCCGCACTTCCACAAGGCGGTCAACAAAAAGGCTCTGCGTCCGTACATGACGCTGCAGTATTCGGCGACTGAGGAGACCTTCTTCGAGGGTGTCTACAAGCTGCCGCCGGCGCACTACTTTACCGTCGATATCCCGACCGGCAAGATGAACATCGAGCGCTACTGGGATTGCGATTACTCTGCCGTCGAGAAGCCGTTCGAAGAGTATGTCGATGAGCTGGACGAGGTCGTGCACGAGAGTGTCGAGGCCCATCGCATCGCCGACGTCAAGGTCGCGTCGTTCCTCTCCGGTGGCGTCGACTCCAGCTACATTGCCGCTTGCCTCATGCCCGACAAGACCTTCTCGGTGGGCTTTGACTACAAGAACTTCAACGAGACCAACTACGCCAAGGAGCTTTCCGATAAGCTCGGCGTCGAGAACGTTCGCAAGATGATTACCGCCGACGAGTTCTTCGGTGCGCTCGAGGACATCCAGTATCACATGGACGAGCCGCAGTCCAACCTGTCTTCCGTGCCGCTGTGGTTCTTGGCCGAGATGGCCCGCAAGGACGTTACCGTCGTGCTTTCGGGCGAAGGCGCCGACGAGCTCTTTGGCGGCTACGCCTACTACGAGGACACGGTCCCGGTGCGCAAGTACAAAAAGATGGTGCCGCTGCCCATCCGTCGCGCGCTCGGTAACCTGGCGCTGCATATGCCGTACTTCAAGGGACATAACTTCCTGGTCAAGGGTGCCGAGATCCCCGAGAAGTCGTTCCTGGGACAGGCTCTGGTATGGCCGGAGCGCGAGGTCGACGGCGTGCTCAAGCCCGAGTACAACACCGGCGACGGCGCCTTTGAGCTCGCTGCACCCATCTACGCACGCGTGAAGGGTCAGCCCGAACTGGTCAAGAAGCAGTACCTGGACATGAACATGTGGCTCCCGGGCGACATTCTGCTCAAGGCCGACAAGATGTGCATGGCGCACTCGCTGGAGCTGCGCGTGCCCTTCCTGGACCGCAAAGTCATGGAGTTCGCCGAGCACATTCCCGATCGCTACCGCATCAACGAGAACGGCAACAAGCAGGTACTCCGCCACGCTGCCAACAAGTCGCTGCCCGATGAGTGGGCCACCCGTCCCAAGGTGGGCTTCCCGGTGCCGATTGTCTACTGGCTGCGCGAGCAAAAGTGGTACGACTATGTCAAGGAGTACTTCACCGCGCCGTGGGCAAGCGAGTTCTTCAATACCGACGAGCTCATGCACCTGCTCGATCTGCACTTTGCGGGCAAGGGCGATTTCCAGCGCAAGATCTATACGCCGCTCGTGTTCCTAGTGTGGTACAAGCGCTTCTTTATCGACGAGGACCAGCCCGCTGTTCAGGCTGCCTAGCCTCGGCTTACGAACGCCTGCGCGTAACGGCTCCTCCGGGAGCCGTTTTTGCGTGGGTGCGTTTCAGTTACTATAAAACCGTCCCTGCCAAATGGCTGAGAAAGGTGAAAGATGCACCATTCGGATTCCGCGACCGTGACCACGGTCGATACGCTTGCCAAGCTTCTCGATGTGTGCGGCGAGCTGCGCGCATCAGAGCAGGTTGACGAGCGCGCCGTGACCGGCTGCTCGTTTGATTCGCGCGCGGTCTCGGCAGGTGACGTATTCTTTTGCAAAGGTGCTGCCTTTAAGCCCGCGTTTTTGAGCATGGCGCTCGATGCGGGCGCCGTCGCATTTGTGTGCGAGGAGTCGCTGGTCGAGTCTCTGGAGCCGCTGGCGCAGGAGAGCGGTGCTGCGATGCTGGTTGTTGATAGTGTTCGCACGGCCATGGCCCTGTTGCCGCCGGAGGTCTACGACCGTCCCGACCACGACGTCAAGATCGTGGGCATCACCGGCACCAAGGGAAAGACCACGGCCGCTTTTATGCTCCAGTCCATCATCAAGGCGGCGGGCGAGTCCTGCGGCATGATCGGCTCGGTGAGTACCGACGATGGTATCGAGTGCTACGAGAGCACCAACACCACGCCCGAGGCCCCCGAGGTTTGGCGCCATATCGCCAACTGCCGCACGTCCGGTCGCCAGTCCATGGTCATGGAGGTCTCGAGCCAGGCGCTCAAGTACCAACGCGTCGAGAATCTGCCGTTTGACGTGGCGTGCTTCCTCAACATCGGCCGCGACCACATCTCGCCGATCGAACACCCCACGTTTGAGGATTATTTTGAGAGCAAGCTTAGGATCTTTGACCAGGCAAAGACCGCCGTGGTGAATCTGGGCACCGATGAGGTTGACCGTGTGCTAGAGGCAGCGTCGACGGCCGAGCGCTTGGTGACCGTTGGCGTCGAGCATCCCGAGGCAAGCCTGTGGGCGAGCGATGTCCGCATGCTCGGCTTTAACATCGAGTTCAACTTGCACGGCATGAGCGCCGACGAGCCCGAGGCGGGGGAGAAGGTCCTGCTGGGTATCGCGGGCGACTTTAACGTGGAAAACGCGCTGGTCGCTATCGCCGCTGCGCGCGAGATCGGCATCGGTATCGAGGCTATCAAGAAGGGCCTCTCCAAACTGCGTGTGCCGGGCCGCATGGAGGTCGTGGAGTCGAAGGACGGCCGCGTGATCTGCGTCGTTGACTATGCGCACAACCAGCTTTCGTTCCGTTCGCTTTTCTCGTCGGTCAAGCGCGCGTTTCCCGCTAGCCCCGTCATTGCGCTGTTTGGCGCCGCCGGCGGCAAGGCGCAGGAGCGCCGCGAGCAATTGCCACGCGAGGCCGCACCGTATTCCGACCTGATGATCTTTACGAACGAGGATCCAGCTCACGAGGACCCGATGAAGGTCTGTCGCGAGCTTGCCGAGCATGTTCCCGACGATACGCCGAACAAGATCATCCTCGACCGCGAAGCCGCTGTGCATGCGGCGTTCAAGGCGGCGCGCGAGGAGTACGTCAACTCCGATGCTCCCACCATTGTCTTGCTGCTGGCAAAGGGTGACGAGGAGCTCATGCACGTGGGCGACGAGTTCGTGCCCATCGAGAGCGACCTTTCGCTGGCCAATCGCCTGATCGATGTTACCCAGTTTGACTAATGAACCATGATGGCGGCGGCGCCCTGAGTGCGCTGTCGCCATAAGCGTGTTCCCTCAATCAAAACATGCCGTCCAAGTCCAAACCCTTCTACGTAAACGGAGTAACCATGTCCCACAATACCCTGCCGACCGTCGCTGAGCTTTCGGGCGAGATGCGCGAGCGCTTGGCCAAGGTCAAATACGTCTTTACCGACCTGGATGCCACGATGCTCGCACCCGGCTCGTGCGTGCTGCGCGACAACGACGGCAACCCCTCGACCAAACTCGTCGAGGCCGTCGTGGCGCTCGCTCGTGCTGGCATTCAGGTGGTTCCCACCTCGGGCCGCAACCGTACCATGATCCACGAGGACGCGCGCGTGCTCGGCCTCAACTCCTACATTGGTGAGATGGGCGGCCTGGTTATGTACGACCTCAAGGCCAACGATTGGGAGTATCTGACCGGCGACATGCCTTACGACCCCGTCTGCGGCCTTACTCCGCACCAGGTGATCGAGCAGACCGGCGTGTGCGAGAAGATCCTTGCCCGCTGGCCGCACAAGATCGAGTATCACAACGACATGTCGACCGGCTACAAGTACCGCGAGGTCACCGTCGGCATGCGCGGCGATGTGCCCGACAATGAGGTCCAGGCCATCCTGGACGAGGCCGGCTGCGGCCTGGTGTGGGCCTGTAACGGTCACCTGACGCATCTGTCCAAGCCGACGACGCTCGAGCTCGATCGCGTCGAGGACGGTCGCGCATTCAACATCAACCCCGCGGGTCTCAACAAGGGCGTCGCCATTGCGCACTTCTGCGAGCACCTGGGGATCGAGCGCGAGGAGACGTTGGCGCTCGGCGACTCCGAGTCCGACTTCTACATGGCCGATCACGTGGGCACGTTCTGCCTGGTCGAGAATGGCCTGACGAGCGCCGGCGCGCCCGAGTTCCTGGCTGCTTGCGAGAACGCTTTCGTTACGCGCGGCAAAATTGTCGACGGTTGGGCGGCGACGGCAGAGCTGCTGGTCGCGGCGCGTTCGTAGCGCGGCGTCGCCGCACTTGGACATGTCTTTTCGAGAGAGACTGGTGAGGTAATGTCCGATATCGAGAATTCGGCAGGTGACACGCGCCCGATTGGCGTGTTCGATTCTGGGTTGGGCGGTCTGACGGTTGCGCGCGCGATTGCGACGGCGTTGCCGCACGAGTCCGTCTACTACTTTGGCGACACCAAGCGCTGCCCCTACGGCACCCGTACCGAGGATGAGGTGCGCTCGTTTGCGTTGCAGGCGGGTCGTTGGCTTTCGAAGCACGACGTCAAGATTATGGTCATCGCCTGCAACACGGCGACCGCTGCGGCCTTGCGTCTGGCCCAGCAGGTGCTCGACGTTCCCGTGATCGGTGTGATCGCGCCGGGTGCCCGTGCGGCAATCAACAGCACGCGTACGCGTCGCGTGGGCGTGCTCGCCACCAACCTCACCATTCGCTCGGGCGCCTACACGCGCGCCATTCAGGACCTGGATGCCGGCGTCGATGTATACGGCTGTCCTGCCTCGAGCTTTGTCGAGGTTGTCGAACACGAGCTCGCCTCGGGTGCACATCTGCAGGAACAGTGGCTTGAGAACGAGGACATCTTCGATACGCCTGCCGTGCGTGCGCTGGTGGGTGCCACGGTTGAGCCGCTGCGCGACCACGGTATCGATACCGTGGTGCTCGGCTGTACGCATTTTCCGCTGTTGGTGGGACCTATCCGGCATGCGCTGGGGCCTGGGGTGCGCGTCGTGAGTTCCGCCGAGGAGACCACGCGCGAGCTGACCGATATCCTCACGCGCCGCGAGCAGCTGGCGGGCGACGCCGCCGAGCCGCAGCATCGTTTTGCCACGACGGCCGATAACATTGCCGAGTTTGCGGTGGCGGGCAGCTTTATCTTTGGACAGCCGCTCAAGAGCATCGAACATATCGATATCGATGAGCTGAAATAGATGTAAGGCAGCCGCCAAAGCCTTCGCCACATCTTTTGCCGAAAGGAAATTTCTATGGAGTACATGCAGGTCAACCGCGCCAACGGTCGCGCCGCCAACGAGTTGCGCCCCGTTAAGCTCACCCGTGGTGTCATGAAGCACGCCCACGGCTCGTGTTTGGCCGAGTTCGGCGACACGCGCGTGCTGTGTGCCGCCACTATCGAGGAGGGCGTGCCGGGCTGGCGAAAAGGAGCTAAGGCCGGCTGGGTGACCGCGGAATACGCCATGCTGCCGGCGTCGACCGGCAAGCGCTGCAAGCGCGAGCACGCCAACCGCAAGGGTCGCTCCATGGAGATCGAGCGCCTCATTGGCCGCAGCCTGCGTACCGTCGTCAACATGAAGGCGCTCGGCGAGTACACCGTCACCGTCGACTGCGATGTGATTCAGGCCGATGGCGGCACGCGTACAGCGAGCATCACCGGCGCCTGGGTGGCGCTGCACGACGCCCTCGCCATGTGGGTCGAGGCGGGCAAGATCGAGCGCATCCCGCTTATCGGCCAGGTGGCTGCCATCTCCATGGGCGTTGTCGACGGCAATACGCTGCTTGACCTCGATTATTCCGAGGACAGCCATGCCGAGGTCGACATGAACCTCGTCGCCACCGACACCGGTGAGATGATCGAGCTCCAGGGCACCGGCGAGCAGGCGCCCTTCGACCGCAAACGCCTCAACGCCCTGCTCGACCTGGGCGACAAGGGTATCGCCGAGCTCATCGAGCTTCAGCGCCAAGCCATCGCCTAACCTGCCAAAAAGGGACAGGTTAATTTTGGTAGGTTTTATCTGCTGAAATGCTGCGTTGAAAGGTCCGATCGCCTGAGAGGGGAGAGGTCAAGTGCCCAAACGCCCCTCACGCGGCTTGCTATAGAGACAAGGAGGCCAGTCATGGCACTTGAGAAGATTGACATCGACACCCTCGACCCGGCGGCGACCATCGTCGTGGCAACGGGCAATGCCCATAAGCTCACCGAGATCGAGGCCATTTTGGGCAAGGTCATGCCCGAGGTGCGCTTTGTGGCGCTCGGCCAGCTGGGCGATTTTGAGGACCCCGAGGAAAACGGCACGACGTTTTTGGAGAACGCCATCATCAAGGCACAGGCTGCGGTCGAGGAGACGGGCCTTATGGCCATTGCCGATGATTCGGGCTTGGTCGTCGACGCGCTGGACGGTGAGCCCGGTGTGTATAGCGCGCGCTACGCGGGCATTCACGGCGACGATGCCGCCAACAACGCCAAGCTGCTCGTTAACTTGGAAGGCGTGGCAGACGAGGATCGCACCGCGCGTTTTATGAGTGTCGTCGCGCTCATCGACACGGATGGTCTGGTCACCTATGGTGAGGGCGCCTGCGAGGGCGTTATCGCGCACGAGGGCCGCGGCGATCACGGCTTTGGCTACGACCCGCTGTTCCTGCCGGTCGACACGCCGGGCAAGACCATGGCCGAGCTGACGGCGGACGAGAAGAACGCCATCAGCCATCGTTTCCACGCGCTCGAGCATCTGTCCGCCAAGCTGACGGGCGAGGAGTAGACCGTGCGTGCGGTGGTGCAGCGCGTGCTCAACGCCGGCGTGACGGTCGACGGCGAGTGCGTGGGCCGCATTGGACGCGGCTACCTGGTGCTGCTGGGTGTGGGCCATGGCGATACGCGTGCCGAGGCCGACAAGCTGTGGGGCAAGCTCCGCGGGCTGCGTATCAACGAGGACGAGAACGGCAAGACCAACCTGGCACTTGCCGATGTCGACGGCGAGGTGCTCGTGGTGTCGCAGTTCACGCTGTTTGCCGACTGCCGCCACGGCCGCCGTCCGTCGTTTACGGATGCCGGCGCCCCCGATGTCGCCAACGAGCTCTACGAGTACTTCTTGACGCTTGTGCGCGAGGACGTCGAGCAAGTAGCACATGGCATCTTCGGCGCCGATATGAAAGTCGATCTTGTCAACGACGGTCCGTTCACCATCGTCTTGGACACCGATAGTCTGTAAGTAGTCAATTTGGGACCGGGCTTTTTTAGCTACTTGCGTATGGCCACAACAGGGTGCTATAGTATTAGAGTTTTGTCTATCTTAGGGGTATTATCCCCTTTTTGAATTGCACCTTCTGGAGGCCCTGTTCATGGAAGAGATGGAAGTCAATCACGTCGACGACATTCACGAGAAGCTGACCGATATGGTGGGCGATCGCGTTAAGGTGAAGGCCAACATGGGCCGCACCCGCGTCGTCGAGCGCATGGGCACCATCAAGAGCGTCCATCCGGCAGTCTTTATCGTCGAGGTCGACGAGCGCCGTGGCCGCAAGTCGCGTCAGTCCTACCAGTATATTGATGTTCTCACCGGCCAGGTCGAGCTGTTCGACCCCGAGAGCGGCGAGCACATTTTTACCCCGCTCGGCAATCAGCTCGAGGAGCACTAGCGGTGACCGATTGGTCCCTGACCCTTTCCGCGCCGGCAAAGATCAACCTCTATCTGGGGGTTCATACCGAGCGCGACGACCGCGGCTACCATAAGGTCGATTCCCTGATGGCGGCCGTCGGTCTTGTCGATACCGTTACGGTTACGCCGGCACAGGCGCTGACCGTCCAGACGATTCCGGCATCCGACTTTCCCATGCAAAAGAATACGGCGTATCGTGCGGCCGCTGCTATGGCCGAGCATTATGGTCGCGAAGCCAATGTCTGCATCACGATCGAGAAGCGCATCCCGTTGTGTGCCGGCCTGGGCGGTCCTTCGACGGATGCCGCGGCGGTCATTGTCGCCATGGCAGAGAGTTGGGGCATCGACCGTGCCGATCCCGCGCTGGACAACATCGCGCGCGGCATTGGCGCCGACGTTCCCTTCTTTTTGCATGCCAGCCCTGCATTTTACGTGGGTGGGGGAGACGTGCTGGCAACCGAGTACCCCGCACTTCCCGCGACACCCGTCGTGCTGGTCAAGCCGCGCGAGGCAAGCGTTTCAACAATTGAAGCCTATCGACGTTTTGACGAGACCCCAGAGCCTGCGGACAAGCCCGGAGCGATCGCATCTGCCCTTCGCTCGGGAGATGCAGGGGCGGCCTACGCACTCGTCCACAACAACCTGGGTGTCATTTCCGCGCAGATGGAGCCGCGGATCCAAACGGTGCTCGACTGGCTCCGTTCACAGGACGGTACCATTGCCGCAAACGTGTGCGGTTCGGGTGCCTGCTCGTTTGCTCTCTGCGATAGCGCCGCCACGGCAGCCAATCTTGCGGCAGCCGCTCAACAAAACGGCTGGTGGGCTTATGCAACGGAGCTCGTTTCCGACACGGTTCGCATTGAAGCGCCAAAGAAGTAAAAATTTCTCTGGCACACGACGGAAATCTTTGTTACTATAGTCGAGCTAACGGGTTGTGGCTCAGTTTGGTAGAGCACTGCGTTCGGGACGCAGGGGTCGCTGGTTCAAATCCAGTCAACCCGACCAGAGCATGAGGAGGGACCGCTTCTTGCGGTCCCTTTTTTTAGCTATTGTTGTGATACCGCGATACCCGCGGTATACTCATTCGAGCTTGTCTCGCTGTATTGTGGAGGTCTACATGTTTGGACTGAGGGCACCTGAGCTCATCATTATTCTCGTTGTTGTCCTGATTATCTTTGGGCCTAAGAACCTGCCGAAGCTCGGTAAGTCCCTCGGCTCTACCGTCAAGAATATCCGCGAGGGTATGGAGGGCGACGATAAGGGCGAAACCAAGCAGGCCGAGGACGTTGTGGTCGAGGAGTCCAAGGAGGACAAGGAGATCGCAGAGCTCGAGGCCAAGCTCGCTGCTGCCAAGCAAAAGAAGGCAGAGGACAGCGACGCGGACGCAGAGTAGTCCCATCCCTTTGGGGTGAGCACCTGACCGGCTTGCCCGCAGGCTAGCCGGTCTTTTTCGTTTTTGTTGACAGTTGATCGTTACATCATAGTTGGGGAGATATCCGTATGGACGCAAGCCAGATCGTACTGACCGCTGAGGGCCGCCAGAAGCTCGTCGAGGAGCTCGCTTGGCGTGAGGGCGATTACGCCAAGGAGATCGTCGAGGACATCAAGGAAGCCCGCGCGTTCGGCGACCTTTCGGAGAACTCCGAGTACGATGCCGCCAAGGACAAGCAGGCCCAGAATGCTGCTCGCATCGCCGAGATTCAGGCTATTCTCGCCAACGCCCAGGTTGCTGCCACCACGGGTGATCTGACCGTCTCCATCGGTTCCACCGTTTCGTTGATTGATCCCAACGGTGAGGTCATGGAGGTCACGCTTGTCGGTACCACCGAGACCAACTCGCTCGAGCACAAGATCTCCAACGAGTCTCCGGTCGGCCACGCCATCATCGGTCACGGCGAGGGCGACTCCGTCGAGGTCGTTACGCCTTCCGGCAAGACTCGCGTCTACACCATCGCCAAGATCGCACGCTAGACCACGGTCCCGCGTAAAGGTATGTTTTCGCTCCCTGGGACCGAATCCTGGGGAGCGTTTTAGTTTGAGGAGCTAACTTATGGCAGAGAACCAGAACGCCGCCGATCAGGCATCGACGCTCAACGACGAGCGCGCCACCCGCCTGGCCAAGCGCGCCGCCCTGTTCGAGGCGGGCCAGAACCCCTATCCCGAGCACTCTGAGCTTGAGGACTACGTCGCCGATATCGAGACTAAGTACGCCGATCTTGCCGATGGTGAGGACACCGAGGATGTCGTGAAGATCGCCGGCCGTGTGGTCGCCAAGCGCGGTCAGGGCAAGATCATGTTCATCGTCGTGCGCGATGCGACTGCCGAGATTCAGCTGTTCTGCCGCATCAACGACATGGACGAGGCTGCCTGGAATACGCTCAAAGCCCTCGACTTGGGCGACATCCTGGGCGTGACCGGCGTGGTTGTGCGCACCCAGCGCGGCCAGCTTTCCGTTGCCCCTAAGAGCGCGACCCTGCTTGCCAAGGCCGTTCGTCCGCTGCCCGAGAAGTTCCACGGTCTTTCCGACAAGGAGACCCGCTATCGCCAGCGCTATGTCGACCTGATCGCCAACGACGACGTTCGCGAGACCTTCCGTAAGCGTTCGCAGATTCTCTCCACCTTCCGTCGCTTTATGGAGTCCGACGGCTACATGGAGGTCGAGACCCCCATCCTGCAGACCATCCAAGGCGGCGCTACTGCCAAGCCGTTCATTACCCACTTCAACGCGCTCGATCAGGAGTGCTACCTGCGTATTGCCACCGAGCTGCACCTCAAGCGCTGCATCGTCGGTGGTTTTGAGCGCGTGTTCGAGATCGGCCGCATCTTCCGTAACGAGGGCATGGACCTTACCCACAATCCCGAGTTCACCACGATGGAGGCCTACCGCGCCTTTTCCGATCTCGAGGGCATGAAGGCGCTCGCCCAGGGTGTCATTAAGGCCGCTAACAAGGCTATCGGCAACCCCGAGGTTATTGAGTACCAGGGCCAGACCATCGACCTGTCCGGTGAGTGGGCCAGCCGTCCCATGACCGACATCGTCTCCGACGTGCTCGGTAAGCAGGTCACCATCGACACGCCGGTTGAGGAGCTTGCTGCCGCCGCACGCGAGAAGGGCCTGGAGATCAAGCCCGAGTGGACCGCCGGCAAGATCATCGCCGAGATCTATGACGAGCTGGGCGAGGACACTATCGTCAACCCCACCTTCGTGTGCGATTACCCCATCGAGGTTAGCCCGCTTGCCAAGCGCTTTGAGGATGACCCGCGCCTGACCCATCGCTTTGAGCTGGTCATCGCCGGCCACGAGTACGCGAACGCGTTCTCCGAGCTCAACGACCCGGTCGACCAGGCCGAGCGCTTCGCTGCCCAGATGGCCGAGAAGGCCGGCGGTGACGACGAGGCCATGGAGTACGACGAGGATTACGTGCGCGCCCTCGAGTACGGTATGCCTCCCGCGGGCGGCATTGGCATCGGTATCGACCGCGTGGTCATGCTGCTCACCAACCAGGCTTCCATCCGCGACGTGCTGCTGTTCCCGCACATGAAGCCCGAGAAGGGTTTCCAGTCCGGTGCCGCTGCTGCCAAGGCTGCCGAGGCCGGCAACACCGCGAGCCCCTTCGTCAAGTCACTCAAGCCCACGGTTGATTATTCCAAGATTGCCGTCGAGCCGCTGTTTGAGGAGTTCGTCGACTTTGATACCTTCTCCAAGAGCGACTTCCGCGCCGTGAAGGTCAAGGCATGCGAGGCCGTCAAGAAGTCCAAGAAGCTGCTGAACTTTACGCTCGACGACGGTACCGGTACCGACCGCACCATCCTCTCCGGTATTCACGCCTATTACGAGCCCGAGGACCTGGTCGGCAAGACCTTGCTCGCCATCACCAACCTGCCTCCGCGCAAGATGATGGGCATCCCCAGCTGCGGCATGCTCATCAGTGCCATCCACGAGGAGGAGGGCGAGGAGCGCCTCAACCTGATCCAGCTCGACGCCTCCATTCCCGCCGGCGCAAAGATGTACTAGGGGGTTACGGCGTTTTACCAAACGCCGTAACCACTCGACGCTGCAAGCCCGCCAGAGCGGCAATCTGCCTTTCAACTTCGGCGGCATGACCAAAAGGTCTATGCCGCCTTGTTTCAAGGCACCTTGCTCGCTCTGGCGGGCTTTCGCTGTCGTTGCAAAAACATCGGCGTTACCTTGGTCCAGATGTAGTCATTGGGGACGTTCTTAAACGACTAGTCATTCAAGAACGTCCCCAATGACTACTCAATGGCTATTGCGCGCATGGCTCGCATGACAGCCGTCTCTTTTATGTTTCCTTTAGCCGTCGCTGTCTAGGATGGGGGTTAGTCGATAGGAAGGGAGCACCGGGATGGACGATGCGAGCGAGCGTGCAATCGAAGAGGACATGCTCGATCAGTTCAATTACTTTGATGATGAGGACGAGGAGCTGATCGACCGTCGCGAGCCAGCGCCGCTTGATTCCTTTGATCTGGTCGATGAAGAGACTGATGAGATTGAGGACGAATCAACGGAGCCCCCACAGTCTTCGCGCCTTAACTCGCTGCTTTCGAGAGCCCCCATGCACCACGGTGTTCGTGCCGGCGCGCTCCATATGAAAACTGACTGGCACCAGATCGTGACGGCAGGCGATGAACTTGCCGTCGATGCGCCGCTCACCGATAAATCATCCATCATCTGCCGCACCGGTATGCTTATGCTCGCGAGCGGAACGGGTGCCTGGCGTGTACGCGATACCATGAATCGTGTTGCTGACGTGCTCGGCGTCACCATCCACGTCGACCTGAGTCTCCTATCGTTTGAGTGCACCTGCATCGAAGATGGCCACTGCTTTAATGAGGTCGTCAGCCTACCCACAACGGGGGTCAATACTCATCGCATTTGGATGATGGAGAGTTTCCTCAAGGAAATCGAGACCTATGGTCGCCGTTTTACGGTGCATGAGTATCACGAGATGCTCAAGACCGTTGAGAGTTCAAAACCTGATTACGCGCCTTGGCAACAGGGCCTTGCGGCGGCCTGTGCTTGTGGCGCCTTCGTCTTTTTGCTCGGCGGCGGCCCTATCGAGATGGCATGCGCGTTCGTGGGCGCGGGTGTCGGCAACTTTGCCCGCTCCCATATTCTCAAGCAAGGCCTTGGTCAGTTCAGCGCGCTGACGACCGGCGTTGCGCTCGCTTGCGTTTCGTATCTGCTGGCATTACTCGGCCTTGGCCAGGTCATACCGGGGGCAATGTCGCACCAAGAAGGCTATATCGGCGCCATGCTCTTTGTGATTCCCGGCTTTCCGCTCATTACGGCAGGCCTCGACATCGCTAAGCTCGACATGCGAAGCGGTATCGAACGTCTGTCATATGCCGTATCGATTATTGTGATGGCGACGCTCGTAGGTTGGATGGTTGCCGAGTGTGTTGGCCTGGCGCCGGACGACTTTGCGCCGCTCGGCCTTTCGCCGCTTGCTCTTACGCTCCTGCGCGTGGTGATGAGCTTCGTTGGCGTATTCGGCTTCTCGGTGATGTTCAACAGCCCGGTAAAGATGGCCGCGGCAGCTGGGCTGATCGGCGCCGTGTCCAATACCTTGCGCCTTACGCTCGTCGATGCGCCGACGATGCTTCCCTTCCTGGGCCTCAGCGCGGGAATGCCTCCCGAGGCGGCAGCGTTTATCGGCGCGCTGGTATCGGGGCTGCTGGCAAGCTTGGCCGAAGTCAAGCTCACCTACCCACGTATCGCCCTCACGGTGCCATCAATTGTCATTATGGTGCCGGGCCTGTATCTGTATCGCTCGATGTACTACATGTGCACCTTCGATACGGTCAATATGCTCGGTTGGTTTGTGCGTGCAGTGCTCATCGTGGCGTTTTTGCCCGTTGGTCTGGGTGTGGCACGTACACTCACCGACCCTCGCTGGCGCCACACCAGCTAATTGGTGCAAGGAGGACAGGTCACTTTGCACCAAATGAGTTGCGGTGAAATAGAGACTGAATTGCTGCTTAAAGGGTCAAAACAGTCCGTATTCCACCGCAACTTATGGGGTCGGGGGATTATTGGTGCCCTGCATCTTCATAAACTCAACGCTTACGAAGCGCGCGCCGTTCGTGTTAGGGTAGTTCCACCACATAAGTAGTCGCAGACGCACGTACCACGGGCGGGCGAGATGAAGTCCCAACAGCTCCATCTCGCCCGCCCGTTTTTGTTGCGTGGTGCCGCGGCGTAACACAGAAAGGACCATGCCCTTTATGCCTATCAACAAACGAGAGAGCCTGCTGTTCACCTTTATCATGTGCTTTTGCATGGTGCTCTGGATGAGCATCTACAACGTCGCCCTGCAGCATGGGGCCATCAACGGCGAGGTTGTTGCCGCCGCGTGGCTCGGCTTCCCCGTTGCCTACGTTTTTGCCATGTGCTGCGACTGGTTTGTTGCCAGCCCCCTTGCTAAGGGCTTCGCCTTTAAATTCCTGGTCACGCCGGGCAAGAGCTCGCCGCTTGCCATGACGCTCGCCGTCAGCTCCTGCATGGTTGTTCCCATGGTTATCATCATGTCGCTGTACGGTGCCTGCGAGGGTCTGACGCACATGCCCGGCGGCATCCTTGCGAACCTGTATTCCGTGCCCGCGATCTGGATGATCAACATCCCGCATAATTTTGTGATGGCGCTGCCGTGGAACCTTTTGGTAGCCGGTCCGATTTCCCACTTCGTCTTCCGTCGCGCCTTCCCTGTGGGGACGGTTTTCGAGGAGGAGCATGCCGAGCTCTTGGAGCAGGCTATGGCTCCTGAGTGCGAGTAGCTCGCTTAGGGATCTGCTGAGCGCGGGCGACTTGCTTGGTTGGAGCCCTAAGCGTGGATAGCTCTCTCGGCGACATCGCGGGCGTGAGCGGTGCGCATGACCGGAGGGCCCTTGCTGCTCCGTTGCCCGACGTGCTAGCGCGCAGAACAATCTGTTGGTGCATTCGGCGGCTGCTGAAGCGTTTCGGCAGCCGCTTTTTATACGGAGTTTAAATACAACAGTCTGTTGTATTACGTAGAGTGGTATATCTCTAGCGGGAAAAATGCGAGAGACGGAGCATTATGGCGTTGCTAGTAGGACTGGACGTAGGGTCGACGACGACCAAAGTTTACGCGATGCACGAGGATATGACCGAGGCGTGGTGGGGATATCGCCGCCACGGGGCGTGTCAGACAGCGAGCGTGCGCGCCATGCTCGGCGAGCTCGCCGAGCGCTTTCCCCATGAGTCACTGCGCGTTGCGGTGACCGGCTCGGGTGCGCGCGATATCGCGACCGCGCTGGGCGCCTCGTACGTTCAGGAGGTGGTCGCCAACGCGCTCGCGATCAGCAGGTTCTATCCGCAGACGCGCTGCGCCATCGAGCTGGGCGGCCAAGACGCCAAGATGATCTTCTTCCGCACCAACGATAAGGGAGACATCGAGGTTGCCGACATGCGCATGAACGGCTCGTGCGCAGGCGGTACCGGTGCATTTATCGACGAGATGGCAAAGCTCATGGGGGTCGGCACCGAATCGGGCGAGTTCGAGCAGCTCGCAAGCCGGGGAACGACCGTCCACGAGGTCTCGGGCCGCTGCGGCGTGTACGCAAAGACCGATATCCAGCCGCTGCTCAACGAGGGCATTCCTACCACCGACCTGGCGCTTTCGGCGCTTCACGCGGTCGCCCGCCAAACGATCGGCGGTCTGGCCCAGGGTATCGACATCGAGCCGCCGGTAATCTTCGAGGGCGGTACGCTCGCCTACAACCCCACACTGGTCCGCGTGTTCCGGGAGCAACTGAATCTATCGGACGATCAGGTTATCGTCCCGCGCGATCCGCAGATCATGGTCGCGCGCGGTGCCGCCCTGTCGCTGACCGACATGTTCGCATCGTCCCAACCGATCGACCTTCCCGACGCTTTTGTCCGGCTGGATAAGCTCGAGACGGTCGCGCCCGCAAGCGGGGAGGGACGTCTTGCCCAGCCCTTTTTTGCCACACCTGCCGAGCAGGCGGATTTTACGGCACGCCATGGCAAAGAGACGCCGGCAAAGGGTCCGGATGCGTATGCGCCCGGAGAGACGGTGCGTGTGGCGCTCGGTATCGATTCGGGGAGCACGACGACCAAGTTCGCCCTGGTCGATGAGGCGGGTGAGCTTGTCGATTCGTTCTACGCGTCTAATAACGGCAGACCGCTCGACGTCGCCCAACAGGGTCTTGTCAGCTTGAAGAACCGCTGGGAGACAGCGGGAGTCACGCTTGCGATCGATGCCGTGGGCACCACGGGATACGGCGAGGAGCTTTTCGCGCGCGCGTTCCACGCCGACTACCATACGGTCGAGACGGTCGCGCACGCCCGCGCCGCGTGCGCATGCGTTCCCGATGCGACCTTCGTGCTCGACATCGGCGGACAGGATATGAAGGCCATCTGGCTCAACCACGGCGTGCTGACCGATATCGTCGTCAACGAGGCGTGCTCTGCGGGCTGCGGCTCGTTCCTCGAGGGTTTTGCCAAAAACCTCGGAATAGCCGTTGAGGATATCGCGACCGAGGCATTTTCGTCCAAAGCCCCCGCCGTTCTCGGCAGCCGCTGCACGGTGTTCATGAACAGCAGCGTCGTTTCCGAGCAGCGGCGCGGTAAGGGTCCGGGCGACATCATGGCCGGTCTCTGCCGTTCGATTATCGAGAACGTGTTCACCAAGGTCATTCGCGTTTCAAATCTCAACCGTCTGGGCGACAAAGTCGTCGTCCAGGGCGGCACGTTCCGAAACGACGCGGTGCTGCGCGCATTCGAGCAGTATCTGGGCAAACCCGTCACGCGTGCGCCCCACCCGGGGCTGATGGGCGCTATCGGTATCGCCCTGCTCGCGCGCGAGGAATGCCGCAAGGGCGACGCCGGCACGTCGTTTATCGGGCTCGATGCCGTGGAGCGCTTCGAGCATCGCGAGTTCGGCGGCGTTACCTGCCGTCGGTGCAACAACCGCTGCCAGCGCGCGGTCGTGGCATTTGGCGACGGCTCGCTTTACGTCACGGGCAATCGCTGCCCGCGCGGCGGCGCCATCTCATGGGATGAGCTCGTGCGCGAGGTTCCCGCGGCGGAGGAGCTGCGTCCGCAGGGTGCTTGCGAGGCACAGGCGCCCGGCACGGGGCGCGACCGGACCGCGGCTGCCCCCAATCTCTTTGTCGACCGCGAGAAGCTGCTGTTCGAGTCGTACCCCACGGTTCTCGTCTGCGGGGGGCGCGATGTCACGATCGGCATTCCCCGTGTGCTCGAGTTCTGGGACACCATGCCGTTCTGGTCGACGTTCTTCAGCACGCTCGGCTTTAAGGTGCGCGTCTCGGGACGCAGCACCAAGGCGATGTACGAGCGCGGTCTGGCGCACGTCACATCCGACACCGTGTGCTTCCCGGCCAAGCTCGTCCACGGGCACATCCGCAATCTCGTCGACGCCGGCGTCGACCGCATCTTCATGCCCATCATCACGACGGTGCCCACCGAAAACACCGCCTCTACCAGCGAGTGGATGTGCGCCGTCGTAAAGGGATACCCCTACGTGATGCGCAATTCCGATAACCCGGAGGAGCGTTTCGGCGTTCCGTTCGATACGCCGCTGTTCCACTGGTACGACGAGGGCGACCGAAACCGCCAGCTCAAGGCGTGGTGCAAGGAGACCTTCGATATCGATGCCGACCTGGTTGCCAAGGCGACCGAGCAGGCGGACCGCGCGCAGCAGACGTTTGAGAACCAGCTGCAGCTGCGCGGCAGGCAGGTGCTCGAGAACCTGCGCGAGGACGGCGGCTACGCGGTGGTGATCGCTTCGCGCCCGTACCACAACGACCCGCTGGTCAACCACGGGCTGCCCAAGCTCTTCTCTGAGCGCGGCATCCCCGTGCTGACGCCCGATGCGGTGCCGGGGGTCTGCAACGTCGACCTTTCCAACAGCCGCATCGACATCGTGAACAACTACCATGCGCGCATGCTGTCGTGCGCGGTCATCGTCGCATCGACGCCCGAGCTCGAGCTCGTGCAGATGGGCAGCTTCGGCTGCGGCCACGATGCGTATCTCACCGACGAGATCGCGCGCATGATGGGCGAGATGGGCTCCAAGGTTCCGATGATGATCAAGCTCGATGAGAGCGACGTCGCCGGTCCCATGGGCATTCGCGTGCGTTCGTTTATCGAGTCGGTCAACCGTCGTCGCGCGGAGGGGCGTGCCGAGGGCGCCCGGGTGCACGCGGTCCATCCGCTCGACGACCCGTATAAGGTCAAGTACACCAAGCGCGACCGGCACGACAAGATCGCGCTGGTCCCCAACACCTCCCATGCGTTCTGCAGGCTCATGACCGCGGCGATGCGCAATCAGGGCGTGCGCGCCGAGGCCCTTGATATCGGGCGCGAGGATGCCATCCGCCTGGGCAAACGCTATGTGCACAACGACATCTGCTTCCCCGCGCAAATCGTGATCGGCGAGGCGCTCGCGGCACTCAAGAGCGGTAAGTACGACCCGCACGACGTCGCCGTGGTGACTGGCAAGTATATCGGCGACTGCCGCCTGACGCACTACATGCCCCTGCTGCGCCGCGCGCTCGACGACGCGGGATACGACTATGTCCCGGTGCTCACCAACGACGACGTCGATGCCCACAATGCGCATCCGGGCTTCAAGCTCGGCCTTGGCCCGAGCATCCAGATCGCCTACGGTCTTCCCATGATCGATGCCCTCGAGGCCATGCTTAGGCGCATCCGTCCCTACGAGCTCGAGAAGGGCGCGGCGGACGCTGCGTTCGACCGCGCGCTCGATGAGGTTATCGAGGGCATGGAGCGCTCCGGGCTGAGAGGCCAGGCGACGGGCTTCAAACGCGCGCTTGCGATCATGGACGCCGTTCCGTACGACCGCTCGAACCCGCATCCGACCGTTCTCATCGTGGGCGAGTACCTGCTCAATTTCCATCTCGGCGCCAACCACGAGATCGAGCGCTACCTCGAGGACAACGGGCTCGAGGTCATCGAGGCGCGCATGACCGACGTGATCCGCAAGACCTATTTCTACAAGCATGCGCAGTCGCGCGAGTTCCACGTCGACCTGTCGCTGCCCGAAAAGGCCTGGTACGCCACGGCGGACAACCTGTTCGAGCTCGCGCACGACCGTTGCGACCGCCTGGGCGCGGCGAGCCCGCTCTACGAGCCGCCGACGCGCATGCCCGAGCTCGTGCGCGCGAGCGATAAGATCCTGCACCATACGTTCGATGCGGGCGAGGGCGTGCTGATTCCGGCGGAGATCCTCGAGCACGCCAAGCGCGGCTGCCGCAACTTCGTGATCCTGCAGCCGTTCGGGTGTCTGCCCAACCATGTCGTGGGGCGCGGGCTCATCCATGCGCTCAAGGAGCAGTATCCCACGGCGCAGTTCCTGCCGCTCGACTACGATCCCGACGTGAGCTTCGCCAACGTGGAGAACCGTCTTCAGATGCTCATCATGAACGCCAAGGCGCAGGGGTGCGGTGAGGCGCATGGCGAGACCGCGTAAGGACGCCGATGCGCCCGATGCGCGCACCCGTATCATCGAGGCGTTTTGGGAGCTCATCGAGAACAACAGCATCTTCGAGCTGTCGGTTGGCGAGGTGACCCGCGCCGCCCAGTGCAATCGCGGAACGTTTTACTACTATTTTCACGATTTCGATGAACTCGTCGCCATCGCCATGACCCAGCTGCTGCAGGATAACGAGCTTATCACCGATGCCCTCTGGCATTTTTCGAGCGAGGGCGACCTTTCGGCGTTCGACCGGCGCGACGTCCGCTGCCTGCTGCGGCGCATCGTCATCACCATGAGGGCGGGTGCCGCCGAGCAGGTCGTGCAGGGCATCCATACGATCATCATCGACCGCGTGAGAGAGATCGTCCACCCCGACGGAGAAGAGCTCAAGGCAGATTCGAGCTTTGCGGTGGGCTTTCTGGTCTCGGGCATCATGGGCTTTGTGATGGCGGTCGGCTTTGCCCGGGAGGGCGGCGAGGAGATAGACCTCGAGCAGCTGGGGGACAGCGCGTGCGCGTACCTGAGGGCGGTCGCCATGCAGACGGTTGAAACGGTCGCGCAAGTCGAGGGCGTCGATACATCCGAGCTGCTCGAACGCGTCTCCAAGGAGGCCGATGCCTATCGCGCATCGCGTGCGACGAGTCCCGACGTGGTGAAAGACGTCTAGGGTTTCTCTTGCGGGGCGCCCGTCGCGCATCGCGCGGTGAGTCCCGCGATGCGGTCATAACCTGCATTCATGTGAGCCGGGTTTATAGATATTCCTCCAGCTGTTAACATATACTCCATATGGGTAAAGAGACCAAAGCGCTGCCGCGGGGCGGCGCTTTGCGTTTGAAAAAACTAGCTCGTCTAAGAGGAACTAGCATGTTAGACCGTTTTACCGATCGTGCGCGTAAGGTCATGTCCATGGCCAAGCAAGAAGCGCTCGATCTTCATTCAAATAAGGTGGGCACCGAGCACCTGCTGCTCGCGCTTGCCAAGGAGGACGAGGGCATTGCCGCCGAGGCGCTGCGTTCGCTCGACATCTCCTATGATGACATCATGGATACTCTCAAAGAGGTCCAGACCACGGTTCCCGAGCCCAGTGAGGAGACCGAGGCGGCCAAGCTCGCCTTTACGCCGCTCGTCATTAGCGTGATGGAGCGTTCATTCCGCGTGGCGCGCGAGAACAACCAGACCTACGTGTCGACCGAGCACTTGCTGATCGGTATCGTCGAAGAGGGCAACGGCATGGCCATGGACATCCTCATGCGCCTGGGTGTGTCGTCCGCCTCCATCAAAAAGGCTATCGAGAAACTCACCGCCAAGGACCAGGACAAGAAGCGTCCGCTCGCCGGCGCCGGTGCTGGTCGTCCCGGTGCGGGCCTGCCGTTCTTTAGCGGCTCGGATACCTCTCAGCAAAAGGGGGGTGGCACCGATACGCTTAAGCAGTTCGCGACCAACCTCACGCAGAAGGCGCGCGACGGCGAGCTCGACCCTGTAATTGGTCGCGAAAAGGAAGTCCAGCGTATGATGGAAATTCTTTCGCGCCGCACCAAGAACAACCCGCTCATTCTGGGCGACCCCGGCGTGGGCAAGACGGCCATCGTCGAGGGCCTGGCTCAGCAGATCGCTGCCGGCAACGTGCCCGAGAACCTCATGAACCAGAACATCTGGACGCTCGACCTGCCGGGCCTCGTTGCGGGCGCCAAGTATCGCGGTGAGTTTGAGGAGCGCCTCAAGAACGTGATCCAGGAGGCCACCGAGGCTGACGACGTCATCCTGTTTATTGACGAGATGCACACCATCATCGGTGCCGGTTCTGCCGAGGGCTCCATCGACGCGAGCTCCATGCTCAAGCCCGTGCTTGCACGCGGTGCCTTCCAGATTATTGGCGCCACCACGGCCGAGGAATTCCGCAAGTACCTCACCAAAGACCCAGCCTTCGAGCGTCGCTTCCAGACTATCGATGTCGAGGAGCCGAGCGTCGAGGACACCGTCAAGATCCTGACCGCGCTTAAGCCGCGCTACGAGGAGCACCACCATGTGCGCTACACGCAGGGCGCTATCGAGGCTGCCGCGAACCTTTCCAACCGCTACATCCAGGATCGCTTCCTGCCCGATAAGGCCATCGACCTCATCGACGAGGCCGGTGCCCGCGCTCGCATCGCCGCGAATCGTGCGCCCGAGCCGGTGCGCGAGGCCGAGCATCGCATAGAGGAGCTCAAGGCCGCCGCGCAGGAGGCCACCGAGAGCGACGACATGAACAAGGCCGCCGAGATCACCGAGCAGCAGAAGGCCGCCGAGATTGAGCTCGCCGAGGCCAAGGCCGCCTGGACCGCCGAGCTCGACGCCAGCCCGCTCACCATCGACGTGAGTCAGATTGCCGACATCGTGTCCGTGACCTCTGGCGTGCCGGTTTCCTCGCTCACCGAGAGCGAGAGCCGTCGCCTGCTGCAGACCGAAAGCGTGCTCAAGACCCGCATTATCGGCCAGGACGAGGCCGTCGAGGCCGTCGCCAAGGCCGTGCGCCGCAGCCGCTCGCCGCTCAAGGACCCGCGTCGTCCCGGTGGTAGCTTTATCTTCCTTGGTCCCACCGGCACAGGCAAGACCGAGCTCGCCAAGACGCTCGCCGAGTACCTCTTTGGCAGTAAGGACGCGCTCATCAGCTTCGACATGTCGGAGTTCGGCAGCGAGTTCGAGGTCTCCAAGCTTATCGGTAGCCCTCCGGGTTACGTGGGCCACGACGAGGGCGGTCAGCTTACCAAGGCCGTTCGTCGTCACCCGTACTCGGTCGTGCTGTTCGACGAGATCGAGAAGGCGCACCCCGACATCTTCAATATCCTGCTGCAGGTGTTGGAGGAGGGCCGTCTGACCGATAGCCAGGGCAAGACGGTCGACTTCCGCAATACCGTGATCATCATGACGTCCAACGTGGGCGCCCGCGAGATCGCGCAGGATGCGAGCGTTGGCTTTTGCACCACCGGCGAGCAGGGCCTCACCTCGAGTGAGATCAAGGGCCGTGCGATGGGCGAGCTCAAGCGCCTGTTCCGCCCCGAGCTGCTCAACCGTATCGACGACATTGTGGTGTTCCAGAAGCTTTCGGGCGAGAACCTGACCAAGATCGCGCACCTGCTGGTGGACGACCTGCGTCAGCGCCTGATTGCCAACGGCATGAACATCAAGCTCACCGATGCGGCCTATGACAAGATCGTGGCCGAGGGCACCGACCTCACCAACGGTGCGCGTCCGCTGCGCCGCGCCATTCAAAAGCTCATCGAGGACCCGCTGTCCGAGGAGCTTCTGGCCGGCGAGTGGGGCGAGGGCGATACCGTCCTGTGCGACGTGGCCGATGGCAAGTTTGTCTTTAGCCACGGCACGGGCGAGATCCCGGCACCGCGTCCGGCGGGCACACTCGGTGGCGATACCGTCCCGGTGGCACCGCACGCCGGCAACGCCTCGCCCGTGAGCGGCGGCGTGACCTCGGGCCCCGGCGGCATGATGCAAGCCGGTTCCGGCGCGCTGTAGGGCGTGGCGACAATTTGATACGCGCAATCGAGGCGCTCCGGAAAGGGCGCCTCGATTTGTAGAGCTGCGGAAGTTGTGACCGTTGCGCTATACGGTCCACCGTTAGCCGATGATGCGAGGGCGCTCGGCGTTTTCGACTGGTTTATGCACGCAAAGTCTGGGAATATACAAGTCGCATGTCTTACTGTCTAACCAGTTGCGCCAAGGAGGCACCATGGACTACAAGATTACCGGCTACGAGCCCGCCCAGCTGTTCCATTTCTTTGAGGAGGTCAGCGCGATCCCCCGTGGGTCTGGCAACGAGAAGGGCATCAGCGATTTCCTGGTCGCGTTTGCCAAGGAGCGCGGTCTCGATGTGTATCAGGACGAGGTCTACAACGTCATCATTCGCAAGCCCGCATCTGCCGGCGCCGAGAATGCCCCGACCGTGATGCTGCAGGGCCACATCGACATGGTGTGCGACAAGCTGGGCTCCGTTGAGCACGACTTTACGACTGATGGTATCGACCTGGTCGTCAAGGACGGCGTCCTCACCGCTAACGGTACCACTCTGGGCGCCGACAACGGTATTGCCGTCGCTCTGATGCTCACTGTTCTCGATGACGATTCGATCGTTCACCCCGCCCTCGAGTGCGTATTCACCACCGACGAGGAGACTGGCCTGGTTGGCGCCGAGACGCTCGACAAGTCCCAGATTAGCGCCCGCACCATGATTAACCTTGACTCCGAGGAAGAGGGCGTTGCCACCGTCAGCTGTGCCGGCGGCGTCGTCGTTACCTACACCTGCCCGATCGCGCGCGAGCACAAGACCGGTAGCACCCTCACGCTCGACATCTCCGGCCTGCTGGGCGGCCACTCCGGCAGCGATATCCACCTGGAGCGCGGCAACGGCAACCTCATCATGGCCCGCATCATCGACCGCCTGATGGTTGCCGGCGAGCCCGCCATCGTTAGCTTTAACGGCGGCACCAAGGACAACGCCATCAACCGTGAGTGCAAGGCCGAGCTGGTCTACGCTGATCACGCTGCCGCCGAGGCCGCGGCCCAGATCGCAAAGGGCATCATCGCCGACGTCACTGCCGAGCTCGAGGTCTTCGACCCCGGCTTTACCTGCACCGTCGAGATTGCCGATAACGCTGAGGTCGAGGCTATGGACCAGAAGTCCGCGCTTGCCCTCATCCGCGCCCTGCGTCTTGCCCCTAACGGCGTGATTCGCCGCAACGTCGCCACCGACGGCTCCGTCGAGGTTTCCTCCAACATCGGTGTGGTTGCCACCTCTGACGACCAGGTCAAGATTATGCTGTCCCCGCGCTCCTCGATCACCTCGCTGCAGAACGAGTTCAAGGACCGCCTGCAGACGCTCGCCGATGTCCTGGGCTTCGACGCCAAGTTTGAGTTCGAGTATCCCGGCTGGAGCTATGCCGAGCATTCGCCGGTCCGCGACGTCTTTGTCGAGAGCTATCGCGAGCTCTTTGGCTCCGAGCTGCGCATCGAGTCCATTCACGCCGGCCTTGAGTGCGGCCTGTTTGCCGAGGCCCTGCACGGCCTGGACGCCATCGCCGTGGGCCCGACGCTCTCTGATGTCCACACTCCGGACGAGAGCATGGAGCTTGCTTCTGCCGAGCGCTTCTACGAGCTGCTCATCGACGTCCTCAAGCGCCTCGCTGCGTAAAGGTTGCGCTAGCAGCAGTCCGAGCCACGTGCTAGCGGATTGCAAATGACATTACGAGAGGGGACATCCGAGCTTTTGCGACGGGTGTCCCCTCTCTTTTGTTTGATAATTGCGAAATTAAGGCCACCTAGTCCATTTCTGCCTTGATGAGGTCGAGGGTGCGCTGGCAGTTTTCGCGGACGGGGCCGAGCATATGCTCGCGTAGGTCCGCCATGCCGGGCAGGTCGGCGTATTCGTCCATGACCTCTTCCATGCAAATGGGTACCTCGTAGGCGAGGTCCATCATGGTCGCGAAGCAAAACTTCTCGGATAGCCCGGCATCGGTGAGTGCCGCCTCCAGCGCGGGGTCGCCCATACCGTGGTATCGGCGGATAGCGCCTGGACCGATGCGTCCCACACGGTTTTCGCCGCCAACGCTCATGGCGAGGCGCGCTTTTCGCCGCATACGTTCGTATGCCAGCCCAGATGCAACGTCATACATACGGGCCATCATAGCTGTGCCGTCGTTTCCAAGGAGCAGGGAATAGTTTTTCGCGTGCGCATCCGGTGCGCCGATAATGGCGTTGAAGAACAGTATCTGCGTAAACAGATACAGGTTAAGTTGATGGTGGCTCGTATTTACGAGGAGCTCTTGAATGTCGCGTGTGGTCGGGCCGCCGTCTGCCGTGTACTTTTGGGCGGGCATCACCCCAAGTGCCTGACAGAGGTCTTCTTGATGTAGACGCCTGATTGTCCCGTCTTTGACTTTCATGCGGTCATAGCGCTCAACAATGAGGGCGGGTTCGTCCTCAAACATACGATATTCGACGTTTGCCGTTGCGATACCGGCGCGCTGGGCGCTTTTCATGCAGACAAACTCATTGAGAGCCTCGAGTTTAAATCCGATAACGCCATTTTTGAAAATATGCGTCGTGGGCGAGGAGCCCATGCATTCGCACCAGCGGCCGTTTATGAACGCGAGCGCGAACTTGCCCTGGTTGCCTCCAAGTGACCAACTTTCATCTAGACCCATCCACGATGCATCGCGGTCATCTCTGATCGACTTGAGACGAAGAGCAATTTCGTGGTCGTCTATAGGGCGGTATTCGCCAGCGCGATGCAGGACGGCGTCGGCATCTTCTTCGGCACAAAACTGCACTCCGCCCGGACAGTCGAGTCCGATATGGCTGAGCAACGCAACGGGATTGTTGGGCCTAACGTCGAATTCGGCGGCAATCGCTTTTCGTTGGTCCTCGCTGTCGGGTAGAAGGCCAAACAGGTACGGATTCATGACCTGTTGTCCGTATGTGCGATTCGATACGGGTATGTTGGTCGATAGGGCTGGCCCGTCATAGTCATGATCGTAGGTAAAGCTGATAAGACCGTTCTCATCTTGCGCGAGCGTTCCAGCAGGCACGCCGCAAATAATGGTCCGAAGTGATGTTCTGGCCATTGGCTATTTCCCTTCGGGCATGGTTTGGCTAGATGCGTTTGCGGCAATCGAGACTCCGAGATTGGACATGGCGAAATCGGCGAAGGCCCTGTCGTAGAGCTCGGACGTAAGGGGGGTATCTGCAAGAGCCGGAATGGTTGTGCTGCGACGGTTGCGATGATGAAGACGTTGGGCGTGATGGCGTCTGGAGGTGCTGCAAGGTTGATCAGCATGCGGGGCGTCGACTGGGTGCTCATTTTTCGTTTCGCTTATATCCCCTTGTGCTGCGAGCGCCAGTTCAAGAGCGTCGAAAATCGCCAGCAGCTTGTCGAGTCGAATGCCGGTGGCGTCTCCTAGCTCGAGCGATGCAAGCAGGCGCTCCGAAACACCGGCCTTTTTGGCGAGGGTGGCACGGGTGAGACCCTGAGTCTCGCGTGCCTGGCGCACGTAGATGCCAGCTTGGCGTGGTGTGGTGATGGGAAGGATATCCACGGCTATCTCCTAACGTGCAGGCTTTTGCATCCTAGTATGACATGCAAAAGTCTGCATGAAAAGGCCTCATGCAAAACTCTGCATGAGGCCTTATACGGACGTTTAGTTTTGAAGGGTGTTTTACAGCACTAAAATCCCTAGGTGCTCCAGCAAAATCTTGAGGCCGATGAGGATGAGCACAACGCCGCCCACGATGGTGGCGGGCTTTTCGTAGCGCGCGCCAAAGATGCGGCCAATCGCCACGCCGGCAACGGAGAAGATGAAGGTCGTGATGCCTATGAGCGACACGGCGGGAACGATGTCGACGGAAAGCGCGGCGAACGAGATACCCACGGCCAGGGCGTCAATCGAGGTGGCGATGGCGAGGATCAGGTACTCGCCCAGGTCAATCTTTTCGGCATCCTTGCCGTCGCCTTCATCCTCGTCTTCGGTAAAGGCCTCCCACAACATTTTGCCGCCGATAAAGGCGAGCAGGATAAAGGCGATCCAATGGTCGATGGGTCCGATGATGCCCATGAATTGACTGCCGAGCGCCCATCCGATTACGGGCATGCCGGCCTGAAAGCCGCCAAAGAACAAGCCGAGCACCACGGCAACTTTAAGGTTGATCTTCTTCATGCCAAGGCCCTTGCAGATGGAAACGGCAAAGGCGTCCATCGAAAGGCCAACGGCGAGCAACACGAGCTCTGCGAGTCCCATGGTTTGACTCCTTCCTTGCGGGCGATCCCGCGTGTACTTCTGACGGGGGAGCAACAAAAAAGACCCGTGGCGTACGCGCTGCGCGCACAACCACGAGTCTCGTTCATTAAGGCAAGCCAGACCGTTTCGGCCAGTATGTTGACTTGCCGCGTCACCGGAGGCGAACCCGGTCACGCGACTACTCCCTCATTCATGTGAATCCCGATGCTACCACATAAGCAGCTCATTTGGGTTGGGGCTCTCAGCGGTGTTCGCTCATTCTGTAAGCATCGGATTTCGCAAGCGCCGCAGGGACAAACCGTGAGAAACTATTTAGCGTTTATGGAGCGTATACGATGGGAGCGATGCCTTGGATAAGAACGAGCTGCAAAAGCGTATGGAACAGGCCATCCGCCTGACGGCACCTGGTCAGCCGATCCGCACCGCCCTCGACATGATCATCGCCGGTCACCTGGGCGCCCTTATCTGCGTCGGCGACACCGAAAACGTGCTCGCTGCCGGTAACGACGGCTTCCCGCTCAACATTTCGTTTACCTCAAACCGTCTGTTCGAGCTCTCCAAGATGGACGGTGCCATCGTCATCGACGGCGACCTCACCCAGATCTTGCGCGCCAACTTCCACCTCAATCCCGATCCCTCGCTTGCCACGAGCGAGACGGGCATGCGTCACCGTACCGCCGCTCGCATGTCGGTGCTCACCGATGCCATCGTGATCTCGGTCTCGGCCCGTCGTGCCGTCGTCAACGTGTACGTTCACGGCAAGAGCTACGAGATCCAGCCCGTCACTACCATCATGAGCTCGGTCAACCAGCTCGTCGCTACGCTCCAGACTACCCGTCAGTCGCTCGATCGCTCCCTGCTGCGCCTGACGGCCCTTGAGCTCGACGACTACGTTACGCTCGCCGACATTACCGGTATTTTCTCGAGCTTCGAGATCATGCAGCAGGCAAAGACCGAGCTTAAGGATTGCATTGTCAAGTTGGGCAACCAGGGCAAGCTCGTGCAGATGCAGCTCGAGCAGCTCGCGGGCTCTAGTATGGATACCGAATACGACCTGATGATCCGCGACTACGCGAGCGATTCCTCCGAGGCAAACGCCGAGAAGATTCGCGCCGAGCTCGCTCGCATGACACCTAAGGACCTGTCCGACCCACAGCATGTGGCTGCGGTTCTGGGTTACGACGACCTGGACGAGGACTCCGTCATGACGCCGCTGGGCCTGCGCACGCTTTCGCGCGTGTCCGTCGTGCGCGACGGCGTGGCCGAGAAGATCGTCGACGAGTACGGCTCGCTGCAGGAGCTCATGGATGACATCAGCGAGGATCCGGAGCGCCTGGGCGACTTTGGCGTCAACAACCCTGCCATTCTTGCGGACTCCCTGTACCGCATGAAGGGCACCAAACAGGGGAACGCATAATGGCGCCCGTATGCGCCGTGGTCGTTGCCGGCGGCAGCGGCCAGCGCTTTGGTAATCCCGGCGGCAAGCAACTCGTTAACGTGGCGGGCCGTCCGCTCATGAGCTGGTCTATCCGCGCGTTCGATCGGAGCGACAAGGTCGGCCACATCGTGGTGGTGTGTCCTGCCGAGCGCCGTGCCGAGATGCGCCGCCTGGCCATCGACCCGTTTGACTATGACACGCCCATCAGCTTTGCCGATGCCGGCGATACCCGTCAGGATTCCACCCGTGCCGGCGTGCATGCGGTTCCGGCGGGTTTCGAATATGTCGCCATTCACGACGGCGCTCGTCCGCTCATTACCACCGAGGCCATCGATCACGCTATCGACGTGCTTGTGGGCGACCGTTCGCTCGACGGTGTCGTGTGCGGTCAGCCCGCGATCGACACGCTCAAAATCGTCGACGGCGATAATATCGTCGAGACGCCGCCGCGCGAGCTCTATTGGGCCGCGCAGACGCCGCAGATTTTTAGCGTCGACGCCATGAAGCGCGCTCACGCCGCTGCTATCGCCGAGGGTTTTATCGGTACCGACGATTCATCGCTGGTCGAGCGCATGGGTGGGCGCGTCCGCTGCGTCCAGAGCCCACGCGACAACCTTAAGGTGACGGTGCCCGAGGACCTGCGTCCCGTAACCGCGATTCTGCTTGGCCGCATGGCCGAGGGAGAGGACCTTCCCCATGTTCAGTAACCTGCGCATTGGCCACGGCTACGACGTCCACCGTTTGGTGGAGGGACGTCGATGTATCATCGGCGGGGTCGACATTCCCTACGAGCGCGGCCTGCTGGGCCACTCGGATGCCGATGTGCTCGCGCACGCCTTGGCCGATGCCATTCTGGGCGCCTGCCGCGGGGGAGACATCGGCAAGCTATTCCCCGACACCGATCCTGCCTACGAGGGTGCTGATTCGATGGTGCTGCTCGCTCGCGTAATGGACTATGCGCGCGAGCTGGGCTTTGAGTTTGTCGATGCCGATTGCACCATTGCCTGTCAGCAACCCAAGATCACCCCGCACCGCGATGCCATGCGCGCCAACCTTGCCCATGCCCTGGGCGTTGACGTCGAAAATGTGGGCGTCGCCGCCACCACGACCGAAAAGCTCGGTTGGGAAGGCCAAGGCGAGGGAATCGGCGCCTGGGCCGTCTGCCTGCTACAGAAAACCGTTAAGGAGTAACGAATGCGTATCTACAACAGCGCTACCCATAAAAAGGAAGAGTTCCAGCCCATCGAGTCCGGCAAGGTCCGCATGTACGTGTGCGGCCCCACGGTCTACGACAACATCCACATCGGCAATGCCCGCACGTTCATCAGCTTTGACGTGATTCGACGCTGGCTCATCGCGAGCGGCTACGAGGTCACGTTCGCCCAGAACCTCACCGATGTCGACGACAAGATCATCAAGCGCGCCAACGAGCAGGGCCGTACGGCTGCCGAGGTCGCGACGGAGTTTTCCGACAAGTTCATCGGCGTCATGCGCGCCGCCAACGTGCTCGATCCCGATGTGCGCCCCCGCGCCACCAAGGAGATCGGCCCCATGATTGCCATGATCAAGACGCTCATCGAGCAGGGCCACGCTTACGCCGCCGATAACGGCGACGTGTATTTTGCCGTGCGCAGCGATCCCAACTATGGCCAGGTCTCGGGCCGCAACATCGACGACCTTATGGTGGGTGCGCGCATTGAGGAGAACGAGGACAAGAACGACCCGCTCGACTTTGCCCTGTGGAAGGCCGCCAAGCCCGGCGAGCCCAGCTGGCCGAGCCCCTGGGGCGAGGGCCGTCCCGGTTGGCACACCGAGTGCGCCGCCATGGTGCATCGCTACCTGGGCACTCCGATCGACATCCACGGCGGCGGCTCCGACCTTGCCTTCCCGCATCACGAGAACGAGTGCGCTCAGGCCACCTGCGCCTGGCACCAGGGCTTCTCCAACACCTGGATGCACACGGGCATGCTGCTGGTAGACGGCGAGAAGATGTCCAAGTCGCTCGGCAACTTCTTTACGCTGGCCGAGGTCCTCGAGCAGCACTCCGCTGCCGCCCTGCGCCTGCTGATGCTGCAGACGAGCTATCGCTCGCCGCTCGACTTTTCTTGGGAGCGCCTGGAGGGTGCCGAGAACTCGCTCACGCGTATCGCCGGTACGGTCGAGAACCTGCGCTGGGCCGCGAACCATGCGACGGCCGATGCCGATGAGGCAGCATCCGAGGCGTTTGCCGCCAAGGCCGCCGAGACCCGTGCCACCTTTAAGGAGTGCATGGACGACGACTTTAACACCGCCGGTGCCATGGGTGCTGTCTTTGGCTTTGTGACCGAGTGCAACCAGTACCTGGAGCAGGCGGGCGATGCTGCCGACAAGGCCGCAGTCCTGGCTGCCGCCGATACGCTGGCCGAGCTGCTCGATACGTTTGGCGTTGAGCTTCCCGAGCCCAAGGTCGAGTTGCCGCTGGGCCTGCTGGGCGTTGCCGCCGGTTTGGTTGCCTACACGGGCGACGACGTGGACGAGGCCGCTGCCAAGATTCTCGAGGCCCGTGCCGAGGCCCGTGCCGCCAAGAACTGGGATCTGGCCGACGCCATCCGCGACCAGCTCAAGGACCTCGGGCTGACGATTGAAGATACCGCCGCCGGCACTCGTATCAAATCTCTCTAATCCCCGCGGGTTTCCCAAGCACCCGACCTTGCCGTTCAAACCGTCGCTCGCGTACTCAAGTACGCGTCGCTCCTCTTTCACGGCAATCTCGGGCACTTGGAAAACCCGTACCGACCGCCCGAATTAATATTCATGGGCGGTCGTTTATTTTGTTTCGTTTGATAGTTGTATTTAGGAGGTCACTTTATGGCCGACAATCGCAAGCGTGCGCCTCGTGGCGGCAAGCAGGCTGCTTCTGGCTCGCGTCCGATTCGCCGCAATGACCGCGCTGCCGCTCCCAAGGGCCAGCGCGAGCGCTCCCAAGCCCAGGCTGCACGTCCGCAGCGAGATCGCAACCGCGACAACGTTCAGGCTCCCAAGGGCGAGTTTATCGAAGGTCGCCGTGCTGCCGCCGAGGCGCTACGCACTGGTTTTCCCATCAAGTGTGCGCTCATTGCCGAGGGCGGGGAGCGCGATGCCGCCTTGTCGCGCCTGATCGATGACCTCAATGCCGCGGGCGTCCGCATTAAGTATGTGCCGCGCGCGCAGCTCGATGCGCTGTCGAGCCATGGCGCTCACCAGGGTATTGCGCTCGAGGTTGGCAACTTCCCCTATGCCGACGTCGCCGACATCCTCGGCCGCGCGGGTGACGGACCGGCGCTCGTCGTCGTGCTCGATCATGTGACCGACGACGGTAACTTTGGTGCCATTGTGCGCTCTGCCGAGGTCGTGGGCGCGGCGGGCGTCATCATTGCCAACAAGCGCGCCGCCGGCGTGACCGTTGGCAGCTACAAGACTTCTGCCGGTGCTGTCATGCACCTGCCTATCGCACAGGTTCCCAATATCGCCCGTGCGCTCGATGACCTCAAGGCCGCTGGCTTTTGGGTGGGCGGTGCCTCCGAGCACGCCGAGGGCAGCTGCTGGGATGCTCCCTTCGAGGGCCGCGTGGCGCTCGTCATGGGCTCCGAGGGCGACGGCATCTCGCGCCTGGTGCTTGAGAAATGCGACTTTTTGACCAAGCTTCCCCAGCGCGGCATGACCGAGAGCCTCAATGTTGCCCAGGCGACAACGGCGCTGTGCTTTGAGTGGCTGCGCCGCAATGCCGGCGAGCTCATGGGGGAGGAGTAGCGCATGTCCAAGAAGAACCGCGCCAAGTCCAAGGCCAAGCGCTTTGGCGAGGGCTCGGCCAAGCCGATTGTTTCGGCCGCGACCTATGGCGTGGGCGGCAATGCGTTTGCGCAGGCTATCGCCGACCCAGTCTCGACGGTGCACTCCAACAAGCCCGAGCTGCTGGTGGTCGACGGTTACAACGTGATCCACTGCACGCCGCGCTACGAAAAGCTCGTGTACGACCATTCCGACGATCCGTATTCCAGCGACGTTCACGATATGGCGCGCACGGCGCTCATTAATGACGTAGCTGCGTTTGCCCAGGGCCGCTACGAGGCCGTGATCGTATTTGACGGCGCGGGCAATATCTCCAGCGAGCGCCCCAACCTACCGGCCCGCGGTGTGCGCATTGAGTTTTCGCCGACGGGTGTTTCGGCCGATACCGTGGTGCAGAAGCTCTGCATCGAGGCGCGCGAGGAAGGCCGCGCGTGTTCTGTAGTGTCGAGCGACGGCACGATCCAGGCCGTCGTCATGGGCAAGGGCGTTACGCGCATCTCGAGCCGTATGCTGGTGGACGAGATCAAACAGATCGACAACGACGTGCACGAGGCCGAGGAAGCTCCACAAATCAAGATGACTCTGGGCAGTCGCCTGAGCCCCGATGCCCTGGCCAAGCTCAAGGCCCTGCGCGGGAGGTAGGGAAGTTGGCGGGGCAATGCTGCCTCGCTAACTCCATTCAGCGATGTCGATCATTCTTTCGAGGCGCCACGTTAGCGCCTCTTTTAGATATGGCAGCCTTGCCGTGAGCGCGTCGTTTCTGGAAAGAATCTCGATTGCCTCGTCAACGAAGCCTTCGAGTTTGTCGCAGTCAAACCAGCCCATGTCCTCGACGAGCAACATTTGTTTGGCGGGGCTTGAATGAAATTGTGCGCTGGTAAAACTGTGCTCTCCCGCCCTAAGCTCCTCTAGTGATATGTTGCACCAGAGCGATGAGCCCGAATCGAAGATGGGGGCAGGTCTGCAAGCTTGCGTGTTTACGTTTCGCACGAGGCCGAAGTTGCGCCAATGACGATCGTAGTTGGCAATGATGTCGTCACATACGATCATGCGGTCAAGGGCATCCTTGACGCCTGTCACCCCGAGCTCCTCGCAGTTTGCTACATATCGCTCGTAGTCGGTTAGCCGTTCATCTGCGTTTGCGTGCTGGTTTACATAGAACGCAGGGACATACTCTTCTTCATCAGTTAAGAAGACATCGCATGTGCTCAGGGCGGAAGTGCCCGTGCCCTCGAGCGAGTAAGGCACATAATCGCAGGCGTTTAGGATGCGACGGTGGAGCGCGGTCGCCACCAGCTCGTTATAAGGTTCCTGGTCCAGGTGCGCTCCTGCCTTATGCAGAATTCGACGTTCGCCCTCGCACGTCCAGTACTTTTGAAGATTGCCGTCCGAGGTGTTATCGGGCTTTGCGGCAGCCGCTTTTCCCTCTGGGGCAAAGGGTGCAATGGACAGCGAGACGTCATCAAAGGCGTTATTGAAGAAGTTGATATCCTCCCAGGTGAGACCGGAACCTTGGGGCCTAATCCAATACTGGTCGGATAAGGAGAGGCCGAGATTTCGCTGGACGAGTTCATCGGGAACATCGACTGCGGCTTCTGCAAGCAGGGAGGCTAGCCCAATGCGTGCGAGCGGGATACCGCGGCCACGCCACCAAGTGCGGAAAGAGTCGAGCGATATGGGGCTATTAGGGCCAAATACTCCAATAGGGGCGTGGGCGTAATCGATGTCGGCGCCGATATGGGTAAAGTCTTTTCGCGATGTGCTGTAGACCAGCTGAGCGACTTCGTGCGTGCGATTCATGAGGGTGAACGCGATCTCGCTCTTACCGTGGCCGCGGCGGGGACGTCCCCCCGTTTTGGTCACGGAACGGAGTCGCGTGTCGACGCTGTCTTTGTCGATGAGCCATACACCAGAAGCCTTGCGGGCATCAAGTGCTCCGTTTTTTATGAGCTCCTGCACCCTGCGCGGAGTGATGCCGAGCAGCTCGGCGGCTTCTTTGGTAGTAAGCATCGCGAAACCCTTCGCCAGAACGAATAGTTTTATATATAGCAATTGTAATTAAAACTATTCGTTTTAGCGAATAGTTTTGAGATGTGGTCGGGTGAAGGGCCTGTTGCGCCCCGTCCTCATTTCCTTTATTCTTAACTGGCTTCGCGCGAAAGCGCCAAGTGTGCCAGTGTGGCGCAACGGTAGCGCAACTGATTTGTAATCAGTGGGTTGCAGGTTCGATTCCTGTCACTGGCTCCATGAGAGTTTCGGGCTCTGTCTCCAATTGGGACAGGGCCCGTTTCTATTAGGTGGTGCGCCATCGGGTTAGCGCCCATCCCGTTTTTGGTTTGTCTCGTCCTCCAGTTTGTCTAAATCTGTAACACCAAGACCGATACTAGGCATCTAACTGTTACAGATTGAGATGAAACTTAGGGTGTTTTAGGAATATCTTGATCTGTAACATGTAGAAGCGGAATAGGCCTCTTGCTGTTACAGATCGAGACAAGGGCGGGTGCGGACCTGGATGTCCTGCTCGAGCGTGGATTTCTGGACACGCGAGCGAAGAAAATCTCCCGACCGGAGAACGAGCGTGGATAATTAACTTGGATAGGGAGCTAAGGTAAACACCGATTGTCTATCGACGGCTTTAGAAACAACGACCCCGATTTCATTGTGGAATCGGGGTCGTTTGTGCCTCAGGAATCCGAATGGATTAATCGAGCTCCTAAGGGACTTCTTGGGTTCTTGCTAATGGTCTGCCGAGGATGTCCCCAATGCAAACAGCGGGCATCTACTCAATATAGCTGGGGTTCTTCTTGATGATTACGCGTGCAGCGATGAAAGAGACGACGATGGCGATGGCGGCGACGACACATGCCAGCACGAAGTTGCCCATGGATCCGTCGGGAGCGATAAAGATGAGCGCCGAAAGAAGGCCGGGACATGCTCCAGCAACATACTCCTTCAGAACAAAGATGCCTGCAGGGAGTCCAGCGCAGAGCGCGCCGATTGCCGTGCCGACAAGCAGGCGGGGACGCTCGATGAGGCAACCGTAGAACGCGGGCTCGGTTACGCCACAGAGTGCGGTGACGGCAACCGTGGTGACCATACCCCTCTTCTCCTTGTTTCCCTTCATGGCAGTTGCCAGGGCGAGGCTCGTGCCGCCAATGCAGAGGTTCGAGATGAATCCAAAGATAATGGGTGCCCAACCGAGCTGCGCCAGGCTCGTAACTTCGATTGCGATGTAAGCCTTATCGAGACCGAGCATGACGAAATAGGGGTTAAGGGCTGCCAGGATCGGAGTAGCGATAAATGCCACGTTGTCCATAAGCCACGTGACGGCATCGCTCAGCGCGTAGCCCATCATGCTGCCAGCGGGGCCAAGGATAATCAGCTCGACGGGCACGACGATGACCATGGTGAGCAGCGGCTTCAAGAACAGTTTGGTAACGTCGGGAATGATCTTCTGAAGTCCGCGATCGACAAAGTACATGAACACGACGCCCAGTACGATGGGTACTACCGTGCTCGAGTAGTCGTTCGTCGGGATGGGAATTCCAAGAAAGTCGAGGCCCTCGGCGCCGCTAATGGACGAGCTGATCATGATTGCGCCCAGCAATGCGCCCATGATGGGCTGCATCTTCATGACGGCGGCGAGCTGGTAGCCAAGATAAACGGGCAGGAAGCTAAACGAAGCGCTGAAAATCGCCAGCAGGACCTGGGCGGTTCCGCTATCGGTGCTCAATCCGCAATAATTGACCAAGAGATTCTTGATCGAAAGAATGAGTCCGCCAACGATGAGTGCCGGAACGATGGGCATGAATACCTGTGCGGAGACGTTTCCGAATTTCTCGATCAAACCCATGGCGGTGTTGCCGCTTTTGATGCTCTCTGCAAGGTCTTTGGCGGTTTGGGCATCGTCGGCAACTGTGCCGCCGCCGACTTCGATTCCCGTGAAGTCAAGGA
Organism: uncultured Collinsella sp.; assembly: GCA_900541725.1. Classification (GTDB taxonomy): domain Bacteria; phylum Actinomycetota; class Coriobacteriia; order Coriobacteriales; family Coriobacteriaceae; genus Collinsella. The sequence continues at coordinate 47,228 of UQLB01000009.1, forward strand.
AGTCGTTGTAAGCTTCGGTGACGTTGGGGCCGATGATTACCTGAAGCTGCCCTCCGCTGACAACTGCCCCGAGCGCCTGGTCTGCCGACTTGGCGAGTTGGAGGTCGATAATCGAGGTGTCTCGTGCATCGATGCGAAGACGCGTTGCACAATGAGTTACCGATGAAATGTTTTCTTTGCCGCCAACAGCTTTTAGGACTGTTTCGGACATTGCCTGGTATTTCATCTCTTTCTCCTAACCTTCCTGCTCCTGATACTTCGAGATAAGGTCTCGGTACCAATACCAGCTCTTTTTGGGGGTGCGCTCCAAATTGTGCTCGAAGTCGATATGGACAAGTCCGTATCGTTTTTCGTAGCCGTTGATCCAGCTATACAGATCCATCGTCGACCAGAGGTAGTAGCCCTCAACGCGCGCGCCGTCGCGCTTAGCCCTCATCATGTGCTCGATGAACTGCCCCAGAAGCTCGATGCGGTCATCATCGTGGATCATTCCGTCTGCGTCTGGTTGCTCATAGGCGCCATGCCCGTTCTCCGTAATAAAGATGCGGGGCGCGTCATAGCGCTCGTGGATATCCATGATGGTTGAATACATGCAACTTGGGAGTATTTCGCGGCCCCATTTATTGCGGGGAACATTGCTGTCGCGGGCGCTTTCAAACAAGGGCGCAATGCATTTTCCTTCGACCTTTTTGCTCGAACTGCCCTTATTGTTCGCCGAAACGGCAAGCTCTCCACCATGCCAGTCGGTTACATACTCTCGGCAATACACGTTGAGTCCAATAAAATCGACTTTACCGTCTCTGAATTCTTCTACGTCATTTGGGGATCGATAAAGCGAGACGCCAAGTTTTTCAAGGATTTCGTCCATTTCTGGCGGCAGTTGACCCTGAAGCGCTGGTGCCAGAATCATGCGATTGGCGAAAAAGTCTGCGTATCGAAATACGTCATCGGGGTGCTCGGTTGCCGGGTCGAGTTCGACAACGCCGCCATCGTGGACGGCACCGATGATACCGTCGTAGCCCATTTGACGATATGCACGGACTGCAAGTGCGCTTGCGCGCATCAGGTTGTACTGAAACTGCATGTAGGACCGAACGTCGAGCGATCGATTGGGGGGATAGTTGCCCAGCATGTTTACGCAGTAGCTGTAGAAATGCGGCTCGTTAACGGTGGCCCAGATTTTGACACGGTCTGCAAAGCGCTCAAAGCAAATTTTGGCGTAATTGCAGAACCACTCTGCCATGTCGTTGTTCAGCCATCCGCCTTTACAGGCAAGCGCGTAGGGCAGATCGTAATGGAACAGCGTGACGTTGGGCTCTATGCCATTTTCGAGACAGCAATCGATGACTCGATTGTAAAAATCGATACCCTGTTCATTCACTTCGCCGATACCCGTTGGGATGATTCGGCTCCATGAAATAGAGAAGCGATAAGTATTCTGTCCGCCTTCTTTCATCATGCGGATATCTTCTTCGTAGCGATGGTAGAAGTCGCACGACACGTCGCCGTCAACATGGTTGATGTTCTTATTGCTCGTGTGGCTAAAGAAATCCCACTCGCCAAGGCCTTTGCCATCCTCATTCCAGGCGCCCTCGCACTGATAAGACGCCGTGGCGGAACCCCAGAGAAACGGCATGTTGTTCTCGTTGCCCATGAATCCCCTTTCCATCATTCAACACGGTGGATACGTGTGGTGGAATTACGATTAAGATGACGTCAACTGATTTGAATCATAGGAGAACGACCAAAGCTGTTTGATTCAATAAATGAATCATGATTTCGATGAGGGCGGAAAGAGGGCTCACGTGAATATCAATGACTTCGATGTACTCAATCGCATTAGCTTCATCATTAACAGCGAGTCTGGGTCAAACGATGCCGCCATCGCTCGACATCTCATCGCTCACCTTAGGCGTTCGAGCGAAATCAATGTTGCCGCGATAACCCGCGATGCATTCGTGACCCGTTCCGCTGTTCGTCGTTTTTGCAATCGATTGGGCTACCAGTCTCTTAGCGATTTGAAAGAGTCATTTACTCAATCAGTCTTTCCAAGCGACCTAAGCCATCGAGAGGAGGAATTTGGCTACGAGGAGTACAGGGCAGAGCTCGATGTGCGCATGATCGAGATGTTCGCTGAGGTTGAAAGCGGCGTGTCCGATATCGTTATCAAGCACCTTGCCGACGAAATTGAGGGCCATAAAAACGTCGAGATCTGGTGCACTAATAATGTGAGCGCCAATCTCGTACGATTTCAGCAGGAAATGTTCTATGCGGGCAAGATAGTTCGTATGGTTGCCGGCGCTAATGTCGCGGAATTGAAAAACGTTGAGGACGCTTCGCAGTCATTGATAATTCTCGTATCGGTCTCAGGGCTATTTGCGTCACAGGCGCGTGAGTATCTTGATTGCCGTTCGGGCAGGAAGATTCTAATTACGGCGTTTAGCAATGATGACAACGCGAGGTCTTTTGACCGTGTATATCGTCTTGGTAATGCGGGAAACGGAATTGACGGACTCGGCGTTTATTCGAAATACGCCATGACTTATTTCTTCGACCTTCTTTCGTCGTGTTACTTGAGTCGCTACCCCTGCACCAAGGGAGAGCCGCTCTATGGATCTACTTTGGCCTGGCCCGAGTAGTTGCACTCTATAGTTCTCCCGCTAAGTGAATGAGCGTGGATAATCTCCCATTTTGGCCACAAAGCCAGGCTAAAAGCGGGAGATTATCCACGCTCAATTTCAAAAGGGAGAAAATCCACTCTCACGACCTATATATAGGTACGAATAAGCCAATCGCCAAGACGCTGCAAAGCACGTTCACTCCACTACGCCAAAGTGTTCCCTCGGGAAATGTCACCGCAATATGCAAATTCACCGTCCTTCATATCCAAACTCAGCAAAACGGCAGGTCAAAGCTATATGGATACGCCCGGAGCCGTGTATCTAGAGGTTTTCGTTGACAGCCCCCAAGGTGGCATCGTATTATCTTCTTCGTTCGCGGGGGCGGCGGTCCAAAAGACCAAAGGACCTGCGGATACTTGAACGATTGGGAGTTTGCCCGAGTGGTTAATGGGGACGGGCTGTAAACCCGTTGGCTCTGCCTACATAGGTTCGAATCCTATAGCTCCCACCCGTCAAGTGCCTGTATAGCTCAGTCGGTAGAGCACTTCGTTGGTAACGAAGAGGTCACCAGTTCAAGTCTGGTTGCAGGCTCCATCCGGCGGTGTAGCTCAGTTGGTTAGAGCACACGGTTCATACCCGTGGCGTCACTGGTTCGAATCCAGTCACCGCTACCATAGGTAACACGGTGGCTTCTCAATAATATGTTGAGAGGCCACTATGGTATAAAGGCAAAGTCCCGTCCGGGGACGACCTGTTTAGAGGAGGGCTTTATGGCCAAAGAGAAGTTTGAGCGCACTAAGCCGCATGTTAACATCGGCACCATTGGTCACGTCGACCACGGCAAGACCACGCTGACCGCTGCCATCACCAAGGTTCTCTCCGAGACCGAGGGCTGCAAGGCTGACTTCACTGCGTTCGAGAACATCGACAAGGCTCCCGAGGAGCGCGAGCGCGGGATTACGATTTCCGTCTCCCACGTTGAGTACGAGACCGCTGCCCGTCACTACGCTCACGTTGACTGCCCGGGCCACGCTGACTACGTCAAGAACATGATCTCCGGTGCTGCTCAGATGGACGGCGCTATCTTGGTCATCGCCGCTACCGACGGCCCCATGGCTCAGACTCGCGAGCACATCCTGCTCGCCCGTCAGGTCGGCGTTCCCTACATCGTCGTCTTCTTGAACAAGTGCGACATGGTCGACGATGACGAGCTCATCGACCTCGTCGAGATGGAGACCCGTGAGCTCCTCTCCGAGTACGATTTCCCCGGCGACGACATCCCCGTCATCCGTGGTTCCGCTCTGGGCGCTCTCGAGGGCGACGCCAAGTGGATGGACGCTATCCGCGAGCTCATGAAGGCCGTCGACGAGTACATCCCGACGCCTGCTCGTAACAACGACCTCCCCTTCCTGATGGCCGTTGAGGACGTTATGACCATCTCTGGCCGTGGTACCGTTGCTACCGGCCGTGTCGAGCGCGGTGAGCTCAAGCTCAACGAGCCCGTCGAGATCGTCGGCATCAAGGATACCCAGAACACCGTCGTTACCGGTATCGAGATGTTCCGTAAGTCCATGGACTTCTGCGAGGCTGGCGACAACGTCGGTCTGCTGCTCCGCGGCATCAAGCGCGAGGACATCGAGCGCGGCCAGGTTCTCTGCAAGCCCGGTTCGGTTACCCCGCACACCAAGTTCACCGGTGAGATCTACGTTCTGACCAAGGAGGAGGGCGGCCGTCACACCCCGTTCTTCGATGGTTATCGTCCTCAGTTCTACTTCCGTACCACCGACGTTACCGGTACGGTCAAGCTCCCCGAGGGCACCGAGATGGCTATGCCTGGTGACCACATCACCATCGAGGGCGACCTCATCCACCCGATCGCCATGGAGGAGGGCCTGCGCTTCGCTATCCGCGAGGGTGGCCACACCGTCGGTTCGGGCATCGTCTCCACGATCATTGAGTAAATTAGCTCTTTGATATAGCTGACTTAGAGAACCCGGCACTTATATGGGTGCCGGGTTCTTTTCTGCAATGGATATTGAGCCGTTGCTGGTGTCGAGAGGATCGATAATGGTCCTGGATGCACCGTCGATTAGCTCTCGATGGCTTCATTGATGTGTTCCAAATATGAATGGATCCACCGAGAACCAATTGACTCGAGGTTTTCATTGACAGCACTTACGTGGAGCTGATAAAGTAACAACTCGTGCCCGTACGGGGCGGAAATGAAAGGTTCAGGATACATGCGTACTCTAGTTACTCTTGCGTGCACTGAGTGCAAGCGCCGCAACTATACGACCACCAAGAACAAGTCGACCATGCCTGATCGTATGGAGATCAAGAAGTATTGCCCCTGGTGCCGTCACCACACGCTGCACAAAGAGACTCGCTAGTCTCTAGTCACATACGCCAGTAGTTCAATTGGTAGAGCATCGGTCTCCAAAACCGAGTGTTGAGGGTTCGAGTCCTTCCTGGCGTGCCAGTCATTATTCCGTAAGCTCCCACTTGGGGGCTTACGGTTTACTCATGTATAAGCGCATTGCGCGGAGGTAACCCAAATGGCCAACAAGAAGAACAAGAAGAAGGCTCAGCAGCCGGCACCTGCCAACAACGCTGCCGCCAACTCCAAGGTTGAGGCCAAGAAGGCCGTTGCCAAGAAGAACGAGAAGGCTGCGAAGTCCAAGAAGAACGAGAAGCCTGGTTTCTTCGCCCGCACCAAGAAGTATTTCGCTTCGGTCAAGTCCGAGATGAAGCGTGTCACGTGGCCCGATAAGAAGGAGCTCGTGAACTACTCGGTCGTCGTCTGCGCTTCTCTGGTCGTCGTCGGCGTCGTCATCGCTCTGCTCGATGCTGGCTTTGGCGAGGCTCTTGCTCTGTTCTCTGGATTGAGGGGCTAAACCATGTCTAAGCGTTGGTACGTCGTTCACACTTACTCTGGATACGAGAACCGCGTTAAGTCCGATCTCGAGCATCGCATCGAGACCATGGGCATGCAGGACCGTATCTTTGATATCGAGATTCCTATGGAGCGCGTCACCGAGATTAAAGAGGGTGGCAAGCGCGAGACCAAGGATTCCAAGATTTTCCCGGGTTATGTCCTGGTCCGCATGGAGATGGATGACGATGCTTGGACGTGTGTTCGCAACACGCCCGGCGTCACCGGTTTCCTGGGCGGCAACGGTAAGCCCGCACCGCTTTCCCGTGACGAGTACAACAAGATGACTCGTCGTCCCGGTAAGGGCGATTCGCCTAAGCGCACCTCGGTTGATATTCAGGTCGGCACGTCCGTTCGCGTCACCGATGGCCCGCTTACCGACTTTGATGGCAAGGTCTCCGAGGTTAACACCGAGGCTGGCAAGCTCAAGGTCACGCTGATGATCTTTGGCCGCGAGACGCCGGTCGAGCTCGACTTTAACCAGGTCGCTGTCATCGCTTAAGTTTTCGTCCGTTCGCGCGAGCGTGCTTCTTCTGTGACTGCTCATCTCAGGAGTGCTTCTAACACGTGCGTGCTTACGATATAGCAAGTACTTCACACTCGTGATTCGAAAGGAATGACCATGGCTGAGAAGAAGGTTGCCAACGTCATTAAGCTCCAGATTCCTGCTGGTGCAGCTAACCCCGCTCCTCCCGTCGGCCCCGCCCTGGGCGCTGCTGGCGTGAACATCATGCAGTTCTGCCAGGCCTTTAACGCCGAGACGCAGGACAAGAAGGGCGACATCATCCCCGTTGAGATCTCTGTCTACGAGGATAAGTCCTTCTCCTTCATCACCAAGACCCCGCCGGCGGCTCACCTCATCAAGAAGGAGCTGAACCTCAAGTCTGGTTCCGCTAAGCCCCAGGCCGACAAGGTCGGTCAGCTCTCCCAGGAGCAGCTCACCAAGATCGCCGAGATCAAGATGCCGGACCTCAATGCCAACGACATTGACGCCGCCAAGAAGATCATCGTCGGTACCGCCCGCTCCATGGGCGTCACCATCGCTGAGTAGCGATTTCTTTAGGTAATGACGGGTGCTCCGACCGGGGCGCCCGTTATATGTGTGCAATAGGGCACACGATACGATGTGGGAGGGCATAAGCCCGTTTAACCACAGGAGGTAATGCACATGGCTAAGCATGGTAAGAGCTATAACGCCGCTGCCGAGAAGATCGACCGCGCCACGCTCTACACCCCCCTTCAGGCTGCCAAGCTCATCAAGGAGCTCGACACCGCCAAGTTCGACGAGACCGTCGAGGCCCACTTCCGTCTGGGCATCGATACTCGTAAGGCTGACCAGAACATCCGTGGTTCCATCTCCCTGCCTCACGGCACCGGCAAGACCGTTCGTGTTGCCGTCTTCGCCGAGGGTGAGAAGGCCCGCGAGGCCGAGGCTGCCGGCGCCGACATCATCGGTTCCGACGAGCTCGTCGCCCAGATCCAGAAGGGCGAGATCAACTTCGACGCCGCTATCGCTACGCCGAACATGATGGCCAAGGTTGGCCGCATCGGTAAGATCCTTGGTCCCCGTGGCCTCATGCCGAACCCCAAGCTCGGCACCGTGACCATGGACGTCGCCAAGATGGTCTCCGAGCTCAAGGCTGGCCGCGTTGAGTACCGCGCCGACCGCTACGGCATCTGCCACGTGCCCCTGGGCAAGAAGTCCTTCTCTGAGCAGCAGCTCGTCGAGAACTACGCTGCCCTGTACACCGAGATCCTGCGCGTCAAGCCCTCTTCTGCTAAGGGCAAGTACGTCAAGTCCATCTCCGTGTCTTCCACCATGGGCCCTGGCGTCAAGGTCGATCCCGCTGTCCAGCGTGACTTCCTGGCTGAGTAACTGCTAGTTACTGCCTGAGCAAAGCAAGCATTGCTAAAGAAACCCGGTTCTGTCTTGTGCAGGACCGGGTTTCTTGCTATCGCGTCAAAAGCACCACAAAGGGGACGGTGTCCCCTTTGTGGTGGTTACCAGGGTGTTCTGGCTGTTGAGGACTCGATGGCATCGTGGCGTTTGAGCTCGCGGCGCATGGTTTGCGAATTGAGCCAGGCTGCCTGCCAGCCACGGATGGGGTAGCGCGTCTGGTCGAGCTCAAACTGCGTATAGCCGCAGGCGTTGATGATCGTCGTTCCACACACATGCTGCCGCTTGCGCTGAAAATCGTAACCGTAGCTTTGGTGTACATGCCCATGCACCATGTAGTCGGCCCCCCAGGACTCAAGCGCCGTGTTAAAGCACTCAAACCCTCGATGCGGCAGATCGTCCAGATCACCCATACCGGCGGCGGGTGCATGGGTAAGCAGAATGTCGCACCCGCCGACCATCCTAACCTTACGCGACAGCTTACGCATGCGCTTGGACATCTCGCGTTCGGTGTACATGTTAGCGCCGTCGCGATAACGCATGGACCCGCCAAGGCCCGCAATGCGAATCCCTCGGTACGTGTACACGCTGTCTTCCACGCAGATACATCCGCCCGGTGCATGACGTGCGTAGCGATCATCGTGATTGCCGCGCACGTAGATGAGCGGCTTGTTGATGACCGTAACCAAAAACTCAAGATAGTCCGGGTCCAGATCGCCGGCGGACAAAATCAGGTCGACTCCCTCAAAGCGTTCCTTGCGAAAGCACTCCCAAAGGCATCGTTCTTCGGTATCGGCTATGGCAAGGATTTTCATAGGGCAGGGACTTTCGGCTCATCGTAGAGCTGCGGAATGGTGCCTACCACGTTATCCGCCAGCCAATTCATCTCGACAATCTGCGTGCTCGGCAGCGGAGGGAAGCCTTCGATCTGTACCACGCCGTTCTGGCTGTGGAGCTCGCCGCCAAAGGGGTTGATGGATCCCTCGACAATGCCGTTGCGGAGCAACTGCACGAGTTTGCGCGTCTGGTAGGGTAGGCCCGGAGCGTAACGGATGTCGATAACGCCGGAGCTCATGCCGTACCAGTAGTTGACGGCGCGCACTTGGTTGTCATCGCTGGTCTCGTCCCACGTGCCGTGCAGAAGGCTGCGAACGATGAGCTCGTAGTAACGGCCCCAGTTCCATACCGGCATGGCGATGCCGGAAACCTTGCCATCGACCAGGCGGTGGAGTCCGTAGGCCGTAGGGTCTTCGAGCGACTTTGACATGTCAGCGCCGGTCATGACGCTCACGCCTTCGCGGCACATGGCCTCGGCAAGACCGCCGGCGGGCACATCGCCCCAGGTGAGGATAATTTGCGCGCGGGGGTCGAGCAGCGAGGCACCGATGGCAAAGGCATTGATCTCGCTGAGCGCGCCGGATGCGAAGACCGACGCGTGGTAGCCGATGCGATGGTTGTCCGCCATGCTGGCGGCAAGGGCGCCCAGCAGAAACTTTGCCTCGTACATCTTGCCAAAGTACGAACGGACGCTTTGATGGGGAAGGCCGATAGAGCAGTTGAGGAACCGAACCCGGGGATACTCAACGGCAGCCCTGAGCGTGTATTCCATCAGGCGGTGCGAGGTCGAGAAGATGACGTTTGCTCCATGTTTGACAGCCGTTTCCACGGCGGCGTAGAACACATCCGGATCGTGACAGTCCTCGAACGCCTCGGTGCGCACGATACCGCCAAAGTGCTCATCGAGATACTGACGCCCTTGGTCGTGCAGGCTGTCCCAGCTCGACGTCGCACAGGGGAACTCATGGATAAAGGCGATGCGCAGGGGGTTGGCCGTCGAGTAGACGGTCTTGCCCATAAAGAAGTTGAGCACGCCAGAGGTGGACTTGGCGGGCGTCTCCTCCTCGTCGACGCTCGGTGCTTCGACAAGATCGACCTTGTCCTCGTCATTTTTGCCGGCAATGACCAGCTCGCGCCAGATCTTGCACAGGCGGTTTACGACGATATCCGTCGGCGTATCCAGCAGGCGGTCCTGGTTGTACACATTGAGGTAGACGAGCATGGCGTCGGCGGGCGTAATGTCCAGGTGATCGCCGCCTGCGCGAAGGTAGGCACGCTTAAAGAGCAGGAAAGTGTGGCGCAGGTAGTCGACCTTTTTCTGCGGCCATTTTTCGATAAGGTTCTGACCGAGCATCTTCGCGAGCGTTTCGTAGCTTCCCTCACGCGAGAACTCGATCTCGTATAGGGGGCAGACGCGCCAAAACGCGCAGAACTCGCCGTACAGGCGGCTTTCGACGGAATCCCATGTGCCGGGGTAGAGACGGGTGACCTTGGCCGAAACCGTCGGGGCGTCTAGGAATTTGAGGACACTGACGCGTTTGTTGCCTTCTTGGACATAGAACCGATGCATGAACTCGGTGACGATGACGGGGTCGCGATAGCCCTCGGTCACCTGGATGTCGTAGAGGTTGGACCACTTGCGGGCGAACTCGGTGCTAAACGGAAGCAGGGGCATAAAGTTACACGAAAAGGCGGACTGACGGCCCTTGGTGACCGTGCCGACGACCATTTCGAGCGGAATATCCCGCAGGCCGACATTCTCTCGCTGACCTAAGGGGAGCTGAGCAACCAAGCTATCGAGGTCCGTAAGGTATGGATGCTCGCTTTGGCTAATGGCGCGTCGACGTCCTTGCTCGCCGCGCTTGCGTGCTTGACGATAGGCCTCTTCCATAATGTTGCTCCCTTAGTCGTTTAAACAACGATATGAACCATGGTACCACGATGCGAAACCACCACAAAGGTGCCTGTCCCCTTTGTGGTGGTTTAGGCGATGATGGGGGCGATGGCACGAATGCAGGCGTCGGCTGCCGTAAAAGTGGTGCTATCGTCGCTGACGATAAAGATGATTTTGCCCTTAACGCCAAAGTCGCCGATCTCGCTAAAGAGCACGTACGGCTCCTTGTCAAAGCCAGAGATGGGCGAGACGGCCGTTTTGGTTGCGCTCGTGAGCTCGTCTGCCAGCGCGTCAAGGGAAGCCCACTTAGACGTGTCCTTTACGGCAACGGGCACGGCCACGCGCCCAAAGGGCATCAGATGCACGAGCGTGTTCTTGGAGATGTTGGAGTTGGGCACAATGATGGTCTGCCCGCAGGCGTCCTCGATGGTTGTGTGACGCCAGGTGATATCTTGGACCACGCCCGACACGCCGCCGACCTCGATATTGTCGCCGGGTTTGATAATGCCCATAAAGGTCACCTGCATACCGCCGATAAGGTTCGACAGCGTGTCCTGAAAGCCGAGCGAGATGGCGATGCCGCCGACGCCAAGAGCGGCGACGAGGGCGTTTGCATTAATGCCAAAACAGTTGTCGAGGATAAAGCTGCCGCCGATCATCCAGATGACGGCGCGTGTGATGTTGATGAAGATGCTCGATGCTGGGAGCGGGTTATCATCGCGGTTAAGCAGGTGGTGCAGGGTCTTGGACGCGATTTTGGCGGCAACGGCGGTGCCGATGGCCAAGATACCGGCCCAGATGATGTTGTGGACCCATCGTTGTGCAAAGAAATGAAGAATTGGCTCAAACAATTCCATGTAGGGAAACCTCCTCATGATTATCCAACCATGATACCCACCAAGAAGCCCGTCCGATCAAATTCGGACGGGCTTCTGTGCTCGATATAAGGTTTACGCGGCGGGGCTGCAAGGCCCGGCGGTGTAGCTTAGCGTCGACGCTTCCAGATAATGCCGAGAATGATGACGATGATGCCGCCGATAAGGCACGTGCCAACTACTGCCAGCGTGCGGTCTCCCGTTGCGGCGAGCTTGCCGGTCGTCTTCTTGGTGATGACCTTCGTGGTCGTCGTGTCCGTCTTAGGCGAGGGCTTAGGCGTCGGGGCCGGTGTGGGCGTGGGGTCCACGGCTGCGGAGCCGAAGCTGATGGTGCCGGCGAGTCCGGCCATCTTGCTCTCCCAGCCGTTTTGCCCAATCAGCGCCCTCAGCGCCGCCTCACACGTGCCCCACTCGGTGCGCTTGGTGGCGTGTGCGAAGGTGGGGAAGTCGGTCGTGTTGGTAATGATGTAGTTGTTGGTGGCGACGGTATAGGTCTTGGTGGGATCGAGCGTGCTGCCGTCCTTGGCAAGTGCGGCACTCACAATGCGCTTGCCTTCGGGCTGCGTCCAATCAATCGTCACGTTGATGCCGCCAAAGGAGAGAACGCTGCCAGAGTCATCGCGCCACTTGTACATGTCTTGCGCCTCCTGCTCGGTGTGGCCGGCCGCCACGTAGGCTTGCTGAAGCTCGTAGCTGTGATTGCACTCGTCGCTGATCTGCAGCGAGTGCTCGAGCGCTGCCAGGAAGTCCGCACCGGTCATGGTCCAGGTCTCCACGGTGTTGCCGTAGGGCGAGATAGCGATGACGTTGCCGGCGGTCACATCGCCCGCAGCGATGCCGCCGCGGATGCCGCCCGCGTTCTCGATGGCAAGGTCCGCGCCCGTCAGGTCAAGATAGGAGCCGCAGATCACATGTCCGATGGTCTGGGCCTTGGTGGTGTCGCCCTCCTTGCTGGGGCGGAAATCGGTGGTGCGCACCATCTCCCAGCCGTGCGTGCCAGATGCGTTCTCGCCGTAGAAATAATTGGTAGAGCTCGTGCCGAGCACCTCGCTCGATGCGGCGCTAAAGGCATCGTCGAGCGGCTTGATCTTGTTGTCGTGGACCTCATCAAGGATGCTCTGATAGGTGGAGCCCTTGTTGGGATCGGTCAAAAGAACGTTTACATCCTTGGCGGTATAGAGCTTCTCGTCGCTTTTGCCTGCGTATACCGCTACCGTGTCATCGTCGGTGCTTTCGGTGCCCTTGGTGTCGTACTCGTAGGGGATGGAAAGCAGTCCCACCTCGGCAAAGGCGCTGCCTGCCTCGACAACGTGGATTGTCTTGCCGTCGGCTCCCGTCACCTTCTCGTTAAGGTTGATGTGCTCGTGGCCTGCGATAAGGGCATCGACGCCACGGAGCCGCATGGCAAAGGTCTTGGCGTCGAGCGTGTGCGCGATACACACAACAACATCGCAGCCCTCCTTGCGCAGCTGCTCTGCCTCGGCATTGATGGCGTTCGCGGCACTCGAGAAGCTGGTGCCCGCGACTAGGTCTGCACGCAGCGAGGAGCCAAGCGACTCATCCATGGCTCCTACAACGCCGACCTTGATTTGGTAGGCGAACGTTGAGTGACTTTCACTGTCCTCCCAGGTGCGGTTGAGCGTCTTCATGATGCTCGAGCTCCATACGCCGCTCGTAGACTTCGCGTTCGCGCAGAGCATGGCGAAGGACGTGCCGGTGGTGCTGTAACCGGTCATGGTGCGGAGTTTGTCCGCGCCATAGCTCCAATCGTGGTTGCCCGGCGTGGTCGCGTCGTAGCCGTCGGCGTAGAAGGTGTCCATGAGCTCGGCGATGCTCTTGCCCTCGCTCATAGTGGCAAAGGACTGCCCGTGGAAGGTATCGCCCGCATCGAGCAGAAGATCGGGGGCGCTGCCTTGGGCGCTGTAGAGAACCGCCAGTCCGTCAAAGCCCACAGTGCTTGCGTTGTAGCTGTACTTGTAGCTGCCGTGGATGTCGTTGGTTTGCATGACGGTCACAGAGCCGTCAATAGCGGCGGGCAGGTTCCCCGCGAAAGCGAGGCTTGGGATGCCTGCGAGCGCGCCGGCAAACAACGAGACGGTTAACGCAAGGCGGGGGACGAGTCTTTTCATGGTAGTCTCCTTAGTTCTTAACAAAAACCACCACAAAGGTGCCTGTCTCCTTTGTGGTGGTTTTCTAAGTCGTTAGCTCAGCAGCATGCGGTCGTTGGCGAGCTCGCCGCCCGAGACCTCCTCGAACTTCTGCAGTAGGTCGGCGACGGTAAGCGACTTCTTTTCATCGCCCGCCACGTCGTAGATCACGTGGCCCTCGTGCATCATGATCAGACGGTTGCCCAGACGGATGGCGTCGTTCATGTTGTGCGTGACCATGAGCGTGGTCAGGTGGTTCTCGTCGACAATCTCCTCGGTCAGGTTGAGCACCTTAGAGGCCGTCTTGGGGTCGAGGGCCGCGGTGTGCTCGTCGAGCAGCAGCAGGCGCGGCCTGGTGAGCGTGGCCATCAGCAGGGTGAGTGCCTGGCGCTGGCCGCCCGAGAGCAGGCCGACCTTGGCGTTGAGACGCGTGTCCAGACCAAGGTCCAGGCGCTTGAGCAGCTCAACGTACTCATCTTTCTCGGCCTTGGTGACGCCCCACGAAAGGCCGCGACGCTGGCCGCGACGCTTGGCGAGGGCCAGGTTCTCGGCGATCTGCATGTCGGCAGCGGTACCGCGCATGGGGTCCTGAAACACGCGGCCCAGGTACTTGGCGCGCTGCGACTCGCTCAGGCGCGAGATGTCGGTGCCGTCGAGCTCAATAACGCCCGAATCGAGCGGGTACACGCCGGCGATCATGTTGAGCAGCGTGGACTTGCCGGCGCCGTTGCCGCCGATCACGGTTACAAAGTCGCCGTCATTCAGGGTGAGGTCGACGCCGGTGAGCGCGCGCTTCTCGGTGACGGTGCCCTTGTTAAAGGTCTTCTTGACGTGCGAGAGCTTAAGCATCTGCCTCATCCCCCTTCGTGTAGGAGCTGCGGAGCTTATAGCGCTCCCAAACCACGGGTACGCACAGGGCCACGGCGACGATCACGGCGGAGAGCAACTTCATGTCGTTGGCGTCCATGCCCAATTGCAGCACGATGGCGCGGATAAGGAAGTAGACCACGGAGCCAAAGACGGCGGAGGCAAGACGGACGCTAAACTGCGTGAGGCCACCGGGCAGCAGGCGACCGAGCACCTCGCCGATGACGATGGCTGCAAGACCGATAACGATGGCGCCGGTGCCCATACCAATGTCGGCGTACTTCTGGCTCTGGCAGATGAGTGCACCCGAAAGGCCAATGAGGGCGTTGGAGAGCACGAGGGCGATCATTTTGGTGGTGTTGGTGTTAACGCCCAGGGCGCGGATCATGTACTCGTTGTTGCCGGTGGCACGCAGCGCCGAGCCGATCTCGGTGCCAAAGAACCAGTACAGGATGGCGACGATGGCCACGGCCAGCACAATGCCTAGGATAATGGCAACAGTGGACTGCGGCAGGCCCGTCATGTTGCTGACGGATGAGAAGATAGTGCCCTTGGCAAGGATGGGCGTGTTGGACTTGCCCATGATGCGCAGGTTGATGGACCACAGACTGATCTGCGTAAGGATTCCGGCGAGGATTGCGGGAATCTCAAAGACGGTGGTCAAGATGCCCGTGACGGCGCCCGCGATGGCGCCGGCGCACATGCCGGCCAGCACGGCGAGCAAGGGGTCGACGTTATTGTTGACGATGAGTACGGCGCAGACACAGCCGCCGAGGGCAAAGCTGCCGTCGCAGGTCATATCGGGGATGTCGAGCAGGCGGAACGTGATAAACACGCCAAGCACCATAATGCCCCAGAGGACGCCCTGCGAAACGGCGCCCTGCAATGCAATGAGCATGCTTCATACCTCCTAGGATAGGGTGGACACGTGATTTTCCATAATAGCGGTACCAATGCATAAAAGAGCTGCGGACGGATGTTTTGTCTCATCCGAAACAAGCAGGGCGAACGCCGGTCTTTAGCGTTCGCCCCAAGGACTCAGATATTGAATAACGCGGCTGTGGCGCGCGTGCGGGCCCTAGACGCGTTACCGCGCATGGCGCTACTCGTCCAGAGCGGAAAGGTCGATACCCAGGGCCTCGGCCATCTCGTCGTTCTTGACGACGACCAGGTCCTTGCTCGAGAGGTGCTTGATCGGCATATCCTCGGGCTTGGCCTCGCCCTTCAGGATCTTAACGGCCATCTCGCCCGCGGCGTAGCCCAGGTCCTTATAGTTGATGGAGAGGGTGAACAGGCCGCCGGCCATGCACATACCCTCCTCGCCGGTCACGAAGGGGAGCTTATTCTCCTTGCAGATCTGGCCGACCTGCGAAGCGCCCGCGGCGATGGTGTTGTCAGTGGGGGAGTACAGCGCGTCGACCTTGCCCACGGCAGACTCGACGACGGACTGAATCTCGTTGGAGCTCGAGACGGTGAAGTCAGTGTACTCGAGGCCCAGCTTGTCGAGCTCCTTCTTGGCGGCCTTGATCTGGACGTCGGAGTTGGACTCGGCGGTGCAGTAGAGCAGGCCGACCTTTTTAACGTCGGGCAGGACCTTCTGCATCATCTCGAGCTGCTCGGCGACCGGGGTGAGGTCGGAAGCACCCGTGACGTTGGTGCCGGGCTTGTCGTTGTCCTGGACCAGGCCGGAGGCGGCGTAGTCGGTGATGGCACAGCCCACGATGGGGATATCGGCCGTGGCGCCGGCGGCAGCCTGCGCGGCGGGCGTGGCGATGGCATAAATCAGGTTGACGTTGTCGCCCACAAACTTGTCGGCAATGGACTTACACGTGGACTGGTCGTTCTGGGCGTTCTTCTGGTCGATCTTGACCTTAAGGCCGCTCTCCTTGATGGCCTTGACAAAGCCATCGTTGGCGGCGTCGAGTGCGGAGTGCTCGGTGAGCTGCAGAACGCCGATGGTGTAGTCGGAACCGGCGGCAGCAGAGCCGGAACCAGAGTTGCCGCCGCATCCGGCGAGCGGGGCGAGCGCGAGCAGGCCGGCGGAGACCAGAAGGCTCCTGCGGCTGATGGTGATGTCCTTCATATCATTACCCCCAGTATAAAAATGGCTGGAAACACTGCACTAGGACAAAGTGCAAGTGGAACTATAGTAGCGCTGATGTCCATTTTTACAACAGCCTGGCGGGTTTTTTAATACAGAATCGGATGGGCGGTACGGGTAGTCGAATGGGCGGCGGAGGGCCTTATGCGGCGGAGGAGGCGTCGTCCTCGTCTAGGGCGGCGAAGAGCTTCTTGCCGTCGAGGAGACGTGTGGTGACGTTTCTCATTCGGCCAATCTCTACAGTACGCAACGTGTCATCGGCGCCTCGGGCGTCGTAGACCGTTCCCAGCAAATACGAGATGCCGTCTCGTTGCTTGATGGCAAAGGGACGGAGTGTCATCCGTGCTGCTTCGGTTTCGCCACGTGTCGTGACGCTCGAAATATCAAAACTCACCGTGGTTCCGTGGTCGATGGCCTGCTCGACGAGCTCGCACGTGTCGATGCGCTTGATGGGCGTGCGTGTTGCCTTGGTAGCCTTGCTGCCTGCGCTTGGAGCGGGTTCGGGTGTATCGAGGTAGCCGCGAACGTCGGCGCTCGCCATGGCAACTAAGTGCTGCGCCATGCTCTTGCGGATAGCGATAGGCGTGGAGCGGTTGCGCATGACCATACCGTGGAGCCGGATGATCTCTTCATCGGTGAGCGGGCGGGTAAGAAGTTTGTAGCCCACGCCGCGTTTGTATTCAATTTCGTATCCGGCATGGCGAAGCGCGGAGATGGCGGTGTAGATGCTGCGCCGCGCCGCCGAGATGGGCATGCGGGCGGGGTCGTCGGGATGGGCGAGGCGCCGGATCAGCTCATCGGAAAGCATGGCCTTGTCTTCGCCGGTGTTTTCGCTCAAGAGCTGCAGGATGCGAACGGCGCGATAGGCTGCCATCGAGGCGGCGCCTCTAGTCGTGGTGTCGTAGGTTTCAACAGCGGCTTCGGTCATGGTGCCCACATCCTTTCCGTTTTGGGTGGCGACGGTATGGAGCCTAGGACGTGGGGCTTTCCCAGGGGCGCAGGGCGCTCTGGGCGGTCGGTAGTCGTCGGCAAACGGCGGGTCGAGTTTTCAACAGCCCTGCTCAACTGACCAAAAACTTGCCAAAAGCTTGACGGGTGCTGTTGAAAAAGCGTCTCTCGACCGATGTCGAGAGACGCTTATGCGATGAGCGTTGGCGTGTGGCGACGCGAGCTAGCGTCCGACGATTAGAAGTCGGCGTTGCCCACGGTGCGCGGGTGCGGCAGGACGTCGCGGATGTTGCCCACGCCGGTCAGATACATGACCAAGCGCTCGAAGCCCAGACCGTAGCCGGCGTGCTTGCAGGAACCGTAGCGGCGCAGGTCAAGGTAGTACTTGTACTGCTCGGGATTCATGCCCAGGTCCTTGATGCGGGCCTCGAGCAGATCCAGGCGCTCCTCGCGCTGGGAGCCACCGATGATCTCGCCGATGCCCGGCACCAGGCAGTCGGCGGCGGCGACGGTCTTGCCGTCCTCGTTCATGCGCATGTAGAAGGCCTTGATCTCGGCCGGGTAGTCGGTCACGAAGGTCGGGCGCTTAAAGTGCTTCTCGGTCAGGAAGCGCTCGTGCTCGGTCTGCAGGTCGATGCCCCAGCTGACGGGGTAATCAAACTGGTGGCCAGCAGCGACTGCCTGCTCCAGGATCTCGACGGCCTCGGTGTAGGTAACGCGGGCAAAGTCGGAGTTGGCGACATGGTCCAGGCGCTCGAGCAGACCCTTGTCCACAAACTTGTTGAGCATGTTGAGCTCGTCGGGGCAGGTGGCCATAACGTCCTTAAGGACGTACTTGAGCATGGCCTCGGCGTTATCCATGTAGTCGTTAAGGTCGGCAAAGGCCATCTCGGGCTCGATCATCCAAAACTCGGCGGCGTGGCGCGTGGTGTTGGAGTTTTCGGCGCGGAAGGTGGGGCCAAAGGTGTACACGTCGCCAAAGGCCATGGCAAAGTTCTCGGCATTGAGCTGGCCGGACACGGTGAGGCTTGCGTGCTTGCCAAAGAAGTCCTGGCTCCAGTCGACCTCGCCGGACTCGGTGAGGGGCGGATTTTTGGGGTCGAGCGTGGTCACGCGGAACATCTCGCCGGCGCCCTCGCAGTCACTCGTGGTGATGATGGGGGTGTTGACGTAGACAAAGCCCTGCTCCTGGAAGAAGCGGTGGATGGCGGCAGCCGCGACAGAGCGGATGCGGAACACGGCGCGGAACAGGTTGGTGCGCGGGCGCAGGTGCTGCTGGGTGCGCAGGAACTCGACGGTTGCGCGCTTCTTCTGCAGTGGGTAATCCGGGGCGCTCGTGCCCTCGACCTCGATGGAGGTGGCAGAAAGCTCGAAAGGCTGGGGCGCATCGGGGGTCAGCTTGACGGTGCCGGTGCAAATGAGTGCGGCCGAGACGTTTTGATGGGCGATCTCGTCGTAGTTGTCGAGTGCCTCGCGGTTCATGACGACCTGCAGGTCGCGGAAGCAGCTGCCGTCGTTGAGCGTAACAAAGCCAAAGTTCTTCATGTCGCGGACGGACTTGACCCAGCCGGCGACGGTGACGGTCTGGCCGCCGAGCGACTCGGCATCGGCATAGAGCTGCGCGATTTTGGTGCGGTTCACGTATCCTCCCATAACGGTTGAATGATAGTTATCCATACAGTTCGATATTCTAGCAGCTCGGCTCATTTGGGCTATACAGATAAGGCATTGGCGGGATGGTTTTTCAAACGAAAAGCGCCCGCGGCCAAATGGTCGCGGGCGCTTGACGAGGTGCCTTTTGGCTTTGTGGCGCGGGGCCTGGCTACTTAGTCTTGGCTACCAGCAGCGGGTCGCCAAGCTTGACGAGCGGGTTGCCGCCGATAAGCGTTCCGGACTCGCCGACATGGTCGATGCTCTTAAGGCGATCGAGCTCGGAGACGATGACGGTTACGATGTCCTCGTGACCAGCGGCCTTAATGGCCTCGCGGTCGAAGCTGATGAGCGGCTGGCCCGCCTTGACCACATCGCCCATCTCGACAAAGCGGGCAAAACCCTTGCCGTTCATTTCCACGGTGCCCAGGCCAACATGGATGAACACGCGAAGACCGTCCTCGGTAATCATGCCAATGGAGTGGTTGGTGACGGTGGTGGCGCCGATGCGGCCGTTGGCGGGCGCATAGATGGTGCCGGTAATGGGCTCGATGCCATAGCCCTGGCCAAGCATGCCCGAGGCGATCGTCTCGTCGGGAACCTCGTCCAGGTTGACGAGCACGCCGTTGACGGGGGCATAGATGACGCCTTCGCGGGTGGCGAAGCTTGCTGCGGGCGGAACGGACGCCTCGCCGGTCGAGGTGAAGGTGGACTTAAGCGAATCGAGCAGACCCATAGTTGCCTCCAACTTAAATAGGCGCATATCGCGCGTTTGGTTTGCCGGAAACGTTTCACATGTGTTTCGCGGCTTGGTCAACGCCCCTATTTTACGCTGCTCAACGATACCTCTGAACTGGGATTATGTGATATATCAGTTGGAGGGAAACTTATTGCCGGAGAGTTTCTACGTCCTGCACCCAACTGGGGTACGCTTAGATGCGAAAAAAGAGTGCGCAAAATTTGCGCGAAGGGAGCACATATGATTGTCGAGAACCATGCGCTGTGGGGCGAGGAGCCGACCGAGGATTATCCGGCGACCTTTACGTATCTGGGTGCCGAGCCGCTGCCCGATAAACCGAATGGCCGCCGCCCCGCGGTGATCATCTGCGGCGGAGGCGGGTTTACGCATATCGCTCCGCACGAGCAGGACCCGGTGGCGTTTGCATTTTTGGACCGCGGCTACCAGGCCTTTGTGCTCAACTATGTCACGAGTTCTACGGGTGACGTGAGCTTTCCGCACCCCCAGGCTGATCTTGCCAAGATGGTCGCCACGGTGCGCGCCAACGCTGACGAGTGGCATGTCGATCCCAAGCGCGTGTGCGTCGTGGGCTTTTCTGCTGGCGGCATGATTTGCGCCTCGCTGGCAACACAGTGGAAGACCGGCCCCTTCGCGGCACTTGCCGGGGCGCGTCCGGACGACATTCGTCCCGATGCCGTGGTGCTGGGCTATCCATTGCTCGACTTTGCCTATGTGCGCGACATGCAGACGCGCGATCCGCGCATTGACTTGCGTGTGCCCAAGACGGGCGGCAAGACGGGGCGCGATTTGCTCAACGACTACCTGTCGATGGTGACGGGCGGCGAGGCAACTGACGAGCATCTGGCCGACATCTGCCCCACCACGCATGTTTCGCGTCAGATGCCACCGACCTTTGTGTGGGGCGTGTCCGACGACAAGACGGCGCCGATCGCGCAGGTCTACCCGTTTGCGCAGCGCATGGCCGAGGAGGGCGTTGCATGCGAGATGCACGTCTTCGACCAGGGTGGTCACGGCCTTTCGCTCGGCAACGCCAACACCGCGGTCGACAACGAGGACAAGCAGGTGGCGGTCCGCCCTTGGATTCGCCTAGCCTTCCGCTTCCTGGAGCGCCATCTGTAAGAGGACGGGCATCCCAGCCCTTCAATAACTTGCGGTGAAATAGTTCCTATCTGGGGCATCAACCAGTCCATCCAGGAACTATTCCACCGCAACTTCGTTTTTGATGTCCCGTTCGGAAACTGCATCCCAGTCCCCCCTTCAAGGTGGGACGCAGTTTCCCATAGGGCCTCGACTGGGAAAGTGCGTCCCGTTTCGAGTGGGGATTCCGGGATGCATTTTCCGTAAGAGGCCTGTTTGGGAAAACATATCCCGTTTCGAGCCAGAATTCTGGGATGTAGTTTCCCCGAGAGGCCTCATCGGGAAACTATGGCCCTGAACTCTCCTGCCTGTCCCCATTGCGCCAATCTGCTGATTGAACGTCGTTGTGTGTTCACGCTATCATGTAAGCTTAAAATTGGTTAGCCATGGCAAACGGTTAGCCATGGTAAACTAAATACAACGCCCTGTGGGCGCCGGGGGAGGAACGCGGACGTGAGACTCGATACGCTCGAGATTGGAAAGGACGCCGTTGTCGCATCGGTGACATCCGACGATCAGGCGCTTCGACAGCATATTTTGGACATGGGTCTAACGCCGGGCACCGAAGTTACCATGATGAAGTACGCCCCCATGGGTGACCCGCTCGAGATCCGCCTGCGTGGCTACGAGTTGACGCTGCGCAAGGACGATGCCGCTCGCATCGAGCTCGTGGGTGTTCACGACACCGATGCGGGTCCGCGCGCTAACGCCGCAATCGGCACGACGGAGCATCCGGCCTTGGGCGAGGGGACGTATTCGCCCCGCGCCGCGAAGACGGCCGTGCCTGAGGGCGCGCCGCTGCATTTTGCCCTCGCCGGCAACCAAAACTGCGGTAAGACCACGCTGTTCAACCAGCTTACGGGCTCCAACCAGCACGTCGGCAACTTTCCCGGCGTAACGGTCGACCGCAAAGACGGTACCATTCGTAACCACCCCGAGGCGAGCGTTACCGACCTGCCCGGCATTTACTCTCTGTCGCCGTACACGGGTGAGGAGATCGTGAGCCGCCAGTTTATCCTGGATGAGCATCCCGACGCCATCATCGATATCATTGACGCCACCAACATCGAGCGCAATCTGTACCTGACGCTGCAGCTTATGGAGCTCGACTGCCCCATGGTCATCGCGCTCAACATGATGGACGAGGTGACGGCCAACGGCGGCGCCGTGGACGTCAACCTGCTTGAGAGCCTGTTGGGCGTGCCCGTTGTCCCCATTAGCGCTGCCCGCAACGAGGGTATCGGCGAGCTGGTGGATCATGCCCTGCACGTGGCACGGTTCCGCGAACGCCCCGGTCGCCTGGACTTCTGTTCGCCCGATGGTCCAGACGGCGGCGCGCTGCATCGCTGCATTCACGGCATCGCCAACCTTATCGAGGACCATGCCGCGACGGCGCACATTCCCGTGCGTTTTGCGGCGACCAAGCTGGTTGAGGGCGACGAGCTGGTGACCGAGGCACTTCACCTGGATCGCAACGAGCTCGACGCTATCGAGCACATCATTACCCAGATGGAGGGCGAGGCCGGCACCGACCGCCTGTCCGCGCTGGCCGATATGCGCTTTAGCTTTATCGGCGACGTGTGTGGGCGCTGCGTCGTCAAACCGCACGAGAGCCGCGAGCACGTGCGCTCCGTTAAGATCGACCGCATCCTGACGGGTCGCTACACGGCCATTCCGGCGTTCCTGGTGATTATGGGCCTTGTCTTTTGGCTGACGTTTGGCGTGATCGGTGCGGCGTTGCAGGGACTCATGGAGGACGGTATCGCGGTCATCATCGCCTCGGCCGATGCAGGTCTCAAGGCGTTCGGAACCAACGACGTGGTGCGCTCGCTGGCTGTCGACGGCGTGCTCACGGGTGTGGGTAGTGTGCTGACCTTCCTGCCGATTATCGTTGTGCTCTTCTTGTTCCTCTCCATTCTGGAAGACTCCGGCTACATGGCGCGCGTGGCCTTTGTCATGGATAAAGTGCTGCGTCGCTTTGGCCTGTCAGGCCGCAGCTTCGTGCCTATGCTCGTCGGTTTTGGCTGCACCGTGCCGGCTATCATGTCGACCCGTACGCTCCCATCCGAGCACGACCGCAAGATGACGGTCATGCTCACGCCGTTCATGAGCTGTTCGGCTAAGTTGCCGGTCTACGGTCTGCTGTGCGGGGCGTTTTTCCCGCAGGCGACAGTTCCCGCCATGGTCTCGCTCTATTTGATTGGCATTGCGGTCGGTTGCATCGCGGCTTTGTTGCTCAACCGCACGGCATTTAAGGGCGACCCGGTGCCGTTTATCATGGAGCTTCCCAATTACCGCCTGCCGAGCGTCAAGACGACGGTGATGCTGGCATGGGATAAGGCCAAGGACTTTATTACCAAGGCTTTTACCATTATCTTTGCCGCTACCGTGGTCATCTGGTTCCTTCAGACGTTCGACATTCGCTTTAATGTGGTCGCCGATCAGTCGCAGAGTCTGCTTGCGGGCCTCGGCAGCATCATCGCGCCGGTGCTGACGCCGCTTGGGTTTGGCGACTGGCGTGCATCCACGGCGCTCGTCACCGGACTTATCGCCAAGGAGAGCGTCATCTCGACCCTCACGGTACTTTTGGGCGCGACCTCGCCCGCGGCACTGTCGACCATGTTTTCGCCGTTTACTGCCTATGTGTTCCTGGTCTTTACGTTGCTGTACCCGCCGTGCGTGGCTGCGATCGGCGCCGTCAAGAGCGAGCTGGGCGCGCGCTACGCCGTTGCCGTGTTCGCGTTTCAAGTGACGGTCGCCTGGATCGTGGCGTTTGTCGTGCATTCGGCGGGCATATTGCTGGGGTTGGCTTAGTTATTTATTGACGGCGCAACCTCTGTGTATCGAATTGTTTTCGGCCCCGCATCTGTTGCTGACGGATGCGGGGCCGTTGCTATATAATCGCCTCCGCTCAAAATGATTGGAGACGTTATATATGAGTCAGGCAAGGCAAGACGGCATCACGCTCAGGCAATGGCTCCCGCTCGTCGGGCTCACCTGCTGTGCGTTCGTGTTCAACACGTCGGAGTTTATGCCCATCGGCCTTTTGACTGATATCGCCGCGTCGTTCTCGCTTACCGAGGCCCAAGCTGGCATCATGATCTCGGTCTATGCCTGGGGCGTCATGCTGCTGTCGTTGCCGCTCATGGTGTTCGCTTCGCGCTTTGAGTTCAAGCGGATGCTGCTGGGCGTGCTTGCCGTGTTCTCGCTGGGCCAGTTCCTGTCCGCCGTGGCGCCGACCTATCCCATCCTGGTCTGCGCACGCCTGGTGGTCGCTTGCGCACATGCCGTGTTCTGGTCAGTCGCCTCGATTATGGCCTCGCGTCTGGTTGACACGCGCCACGGCGCGCTCGCCATCAGCATGATCGCTACGGGCTCTTCCATCGCACAGATCTTCGGCCTGCCGCTCGGTCGCGCCATTGGCCTGGCCGTGGGCTGGCGTATGACGTTTGCCGTGGTCGGAACGCTGTCTGCTGTCGCGGTCGTCTACCAGGCCACGGTGTTCCCCACCATGCCAGCGGGCGAGCGTTTTACGCTCAAGCAGCTGCCCGAGCTGCTCAAGAACCCGTTCCTCATCGCGCTCTATGTGGTCACGGTGTTCATGGCAACTGGCTATTACGCGAGCTATAGCTATATCGAGCCTTTCCTGGCCCAGGTCGCGCATGTCGACGCAAGCGCCATCACTATGACGCTGACGGCGTTCGGCTGCTCTGGTCTGCTCGGAAGCTGGCTGTTCGGCCGGCTGTTCGATGGGCACCGTTTTCCGTTCCTTGCGATCACGCTCTCCGGAGTGCCGGTCGCCTTGCTACTTATGGGTCCTGCCGCGTCGTCGCTCGCCGCGGTTCTTGCCGTCTGCGCGCTGTGGGGCTGCTGCGCCACGGCCTTTAACGTGGCGTTCCAGGCCGAGCTCATCAAGCACACGCCGGCAGATTCGTCGGCCGTCGCCATGTCGATCTTCTCGGGCCTGTTCAATCTGGGCATTGGCACGGGTACCGCGATCGGCGGAGCCGTGGTTTCGAGCCCAGGTATTGCCTGGATCGGCTTCGTGGGTGGCGCAATCGCCGCCGTGGGCGTCATCCTCGCCATCACGGTAATGTTCCCGGCCATTCGCCGCGCAAAGCCTATCGCCTAATCACGTTCCCTCATCAGTTGCGGTGGAATAGTTCCTGTTTAAGGCTTCTGAAGGCCCAAACAGGAACTATTCCACCGCAACTTATTTTGGGGAAGAGGATACAAGCCGGGCATACAATGGATGTCGTTGTGTTGCGCTTACCGGGAGGTTGCTATGTGGGCATACGAGACGACGTTCTATCAGATCTATCCGCTGGGCTTTTGCGGAGCTCCGCGCGAAAACGCCGCCCCCGTTGCCGAGGATGAGCTCGCCCAGGCCGCCGATGCCACAGCTAGCCCCGATGCCCCCATCATGAAGATCGCCCAATGGGCCGACTACCTGCAGGAACTCGGCGTTGGCGCCGTGCTCATCAACCCGCCGCTCGAGTCCGATAGTCATGGCTACGACACGCGCAGCCTGCGCCATATAGACCGTCGCCTGGGTGGGGACGCCGACTTTGCCGCCGTGTGCGAGACGCTGCACGTCCATGGCATCCGCGTGGTGCTCGATGCCGTCTTCAACCACGTCGGTCGCGGCTTTTGGGCCTTCCGTGATGTGCAGGAGCGCAAGTGGGATTCGCCGTACAAGGACTGGTTCCACATCAGCTTTGACGGTGACTCGTGCTACGGCGACGGCTTTTGGTACGAGGGCTGGGAGGGCCATTTTGAGCTTGTGAAGCTCAACCTGCAAAACCCCGCCGTGGTCGATTACCTGCTTGAGTCCGTGCGTCGCTGGACCGAAGTCTTTGGCGTCGACGGTCTGCGCCTGGACGTCGCCTATATGCTCGATCGCGATTTTATGCGCCGCCTGCATACTTTTACCCGTGAGCTCAAGCCCGACTTTGTGCTGATTGGTGAGACGCTCCACGGCGACTACAACCAGATCGTCAACGACGAGATGCTCGACTCCTGCACCAACTACGAGTGCTACAAGGGCCTGTATTCCAGCTTTAACTCGGTCAACATGTTCGAGATTGCCCATTCGCTACATCGTCAGTTTGGCGGCGATCCGTGGTGCATCTACCGCGGCAAACGCCTGCTGTCGTTTGTCGACAACCACGACGTGCCGCGCCTGGCAAGCATCCTGACCGACAAGTCCTGTCTGCGCCCCGCTTATGGCATGCTCTTTGGCATGCCAGGCATCCCGTGCGTCTACTATGGCAGCGAGTGGGGGATTCCTGGCGAAAAGGGCGGCCCCGATGGCGACTGGGCGCTGCGCCCTGCGCTCGATGAGCCTGCGCCCAACGAGCTGACGGCGTTCATCACGCAACTCGCACACCTTCGCTCGGCCGACGACGCGGCTGCCCGTGCTCTCAACTACGGTGCCTATCGCAACGTGGTGATCCAGAACAAGCAGCTGCTGTTCGAGCGCGCCTGTGACGGCGCGACGGTACTCGTGGCGGTGAATGCCGTGGGTGAACCTTACGCCTTTGGCGCTGGCGAACTCAACGGCTCCTTCGTCGACCTGCTTGCCGACGACGCGCTCGCTGTCGAGCTGAAGGGTACCCTCGAGCTTGCGCCCTACGAGGTGCGCTATCTGTTGAGGGTCTAGGCCATGGCTGCGTCCGACGAGAGCTATCAACATATTGAGCATGGGTTTGAACCCGTGTTCGACCAGCACTCGCGCGTTTTGGTGCTGGGGTCGTTTCCCTCGGTGCTTTCGCGCGCCAATGCCTTTTATTACGGCAACCCTCAGAACCGCTTTTGGCGTGTGATGGCCGCGTGCCTCGGTGCGCCCGTGCCGCCCAACGAGGGCGATCCTTTGGCGAGTAGTGAGCCCGCGACGCTCGATGCCTCCATTGCCGCCAAGCGGGCCATGCTGCTGAACGGCGGCGTGGCCCTGTGGGATGTGATTGAGAGCTGCGACATTAAGGGCTCGAGCGACGCGAGCATTCGTAACGTTGTGCCGGCACATATCGAGCGCATTACCGATGCCGCGCCGATCGAGGTCGTTGTCTGTAACGGCGGTACGGCAGGGCGACTCTACAAACGCTACTTGCAAGATCGGACGGGGTTGCCCGCCGTCGTCCTGCCCTCGACAAGTCCTGCCAATGCCGCCTGGCGACTGGAGCGTCTTGTCGAGCGTTGGCACGAAGCCGTTGACTGGGCTGTTATTTAATTTAGATTTTTGTTGGCTCTGTTAGACCAGGATTGACATACATGTGTCCCCACGGTGCCATATCGTTGA
>UQLB01000010.1 GCA_900541725.1 uncultured Collinsella sp.
AATCCAAGTTAGACCATTTCAAATGGTTCGATGTCTGCCCGGATGCGACACTGAATGTGTCCATCCTCGCAGTATCCGGTTCTCAAGGTGCACGCCTGGCGGCTGGTCCGGTCCGACCGGGCCGCGCGGCAAGGAGATATATTGCCAGACCGCGAAGCCCTGTGGGACGTCAATTCCACTCTTCACAAGTCCTACACAACATATTGCTTTCTATAGGTAATAGAAAGACTGGTGTGGATCTTCCGCACGTATCAGATGATGACCCTTTGGTTCAGGAATATATAGAGATCGGTCACCTGTAAGTGTTTATCTACCCGCGCTTTTAGCAATGTAGACCAGCGCTTTCGATAAAAAAAGAGGGAGCGCCGCGCACAACGCGACACTCCCCTAGCGATTCAAGAGAACCTATTAGGCCTCGAGAGCCTTCTTGGCGATGGTAGCCAGCTCGTTGAAGGACTCGATGTCCTCGTAAGCCATCTGAGCCAGGACCTTGCGGTCGAGCTCGATGCCGGCAACCTTCAGGCCGTGCATGAACTGAGAGTAAGAGATGTCGTTCAGACGAGCAGCAGCGTTGATACGAGTGATCCAGAGAGAACGGATCTCGCGCTTCTTGTTGCGGCGATCACGATACTGATACTGCAGGGAGTGCTGGACCTGCTCTTTAGCATGCTTGTAAGTACGCGAAGCGGCACCGTAGTAACCCTTCGCACGGTGCATAACGGTACGGCGCTTCTTCTTGGCGGCAACAGCGCGCTTAATACGTGCCATGTTCTATCAACTCCTAGACGGTAAAACGAAAAACGGGAACGCGAACTTAGGCGAGACGCGACTTGATGACCTTGCGGTCGGCAGCGGCGATCTCGGTCTCCTGACGGAAGCCACGCTTACGCTTGGTGGACTTCTTGCTCAGGATGTGGCTCTTGAAAGCCTTGGCGCGCATAAGCTTGCCGGTACCAGTCTTGCGGAAACGCTTCTTGGTGCCGCTGTGGGACTTCATCTTAGGCATGAAATACTCCTTAATCGGTTACAGAACACTAGTTACTTGGTATCGCTTGCCGCTTTATCCTCATCGAAGGCGCCCTTAATCGGGGCGAGCAGCATAAGCATGTTACGGCCTTCCATTTTAGGCTTGGACTCGACCGTAGCGTAAGGCTTGAGATCCTCGGCGAGACGCTCGAGAACGTTAAGGCCCTGCTCCGGGTGAGCCATCTCACGGCCGCGGAACATGATGGTGATCTTAACGCGTGCGCCCTTCTTGAGGAAACGCAGAACGTGGCCCTTCTTGGTCTCGTAGTCGCCAACGTCGATCTTGGGTCGGAACTTCATTTCCTTGACCTCGACCTTGGACTGGTTCTTACGAGCAGCCTTGGCCTTCATGGCCTGCTGGTACTTGAACTTACCGTAGTCCATGACCTTGCAGACCGGCGGCTCCGCGTTGGGAGCGATCTCGACCAGGTCGAGACCCTGATCGTCGGCGACGCGCTGGGCATCGCGGATGGCGAACAGGCCGAGCTGAGAGCCATCGACGCCAATCAAACGGCACGAAGATGCAGTAATCTCGTCGTTGATGCGGGTGTCATCAGACTTAGCTATTTTCCCTACCTCCATTCATAAAAAAATAACCCGGCGCTTCTCAGCAACCAGGTCGTACACATAGACATCCTCGATTTGAGGAAGAGAATCTAATTTGTATGACCAGTCAGCTGCTCATTGGCGCCAAAAGGTGGGAACCCTCGGGTTCCTCTTTAGGGCATTGCGGGAACAACGCCTTGCGAATAATAACACGTACAGCGCGTTATCACATTACGTACACGAAAAAGGGGCCTTGACCCCCTTGAACGCTCGCTTGCATGTATGGTGCCCGAGGCGAGACTCGAAGGGCCTTCGCTTCGCGAAGCCCCGGGCTTCGGGCGCGTGGCGCCCTCGCCACGCTCCGCTACAGACAGGCCACAGGCCTGTTTGCTTAACGCTTCGCGCGCTCACGCGAGTTCGGCACGAAAAAGGGGGCCGCAACCCCCTTGAACGCTCACTTGCATGTATGGTGCCCGAGGCGAGACTCGAACTCGCACGTTGTTGCCAACGGTGGATTTTGAGTCCACTGCGTCTGCCAATTCCGCCACTCGGGCACGCAATGCGTGAGTTAGTTTATCACAGCTTTCTACCGATTAGTCCGAAAATGGAACTTCGAGCATTTCGATGAGTTCGACCGTGCGTAGCATCTCGCGCTGACGGCATCCGCGACCGTCGACCGAAGCCTCACCCATCTGGTTATCGTAAGGGTCCTCGCGCATGCCGTCGAAAGAGGGCTCAAACTCTGCCTGGAATCGATTGTTGGCCACCATACGCCATGGGTCGAGATTGCCAAAGTAGTGACGGCGGCGCCACTCCTCCCCCATCCTGTGAGCAGAAGATCCAAATGACACATCGGCGTTGAGCCAACCGGTCTGCGGCGTATAGAACTCTGCCCAGTCGTGCGACCCCACCGAATCGGGCGCAACGTACAGGCCGCTCTGCCAACGGGCAGGCACGCCCGCGATACGGCACATGGTGATAAACGTGAGCACCATAACGCCGCAATCGCCGCGGAGCGAATGCGCGCAGTCATCGGCAATAGATCCCAAAAGCAAGTACGGCGGCTGATAGCGATAGTCGATATGCTGCGTCAGATAATCATAGATAGCACGAGCGCGATCGAGCGGATCCTCGAGTCCGTCAACAACACCGGCCGTCAGCTGCTGCAGATACGGCGTGAATGCAATGTGCGGACGGTCCTCGGAAATATCCTCGGGCAGAGGCGCGTCCATACGCGGATGAACCGGAAGTGTGCCACCGTAGACATCACAATAAGCAGCATCGATGTGATAACGATAAGTCACCGAGAATGAGCGCTCACTCGAAGAAGACCACGAGGCGGTACGCGCCGAAGCGTTCGCGGGAGCAACAGCACCCTCCGGCGTCATGTCGAGAATCTCGACCCGAGACTGCTGACGGCAGGCAGCCGCGACGGGAAGCCAAGCGCAAACGGTCTCTCCCTCCAGAGCGCCGGGGACAGACACGGACGCTTTAAGCGTAATGACGCGAGCCAATCCGTTTTGTGACTCCATCTCCTTGAGCATCTCGTCGCGCAGTGCTATTCCGTCCGTAGAATCGGGACGCATGCCGGGGACCTCTTTGGGATATACGCGAAGCGAATCGAGGAAGTTGTCGAGAACGAACAGCTCGCCATCGATAAAGCGCCAGTCAATACGCTTACGGTCAATCAGATCGTCAAACTGCTCCTCGGTAAACTCAGGCCACTCCTCGCGAATCATCGCAATAGCTCGATCGCGCGACACCGAAAAATGAAGCGGCGTCTCAAGCATGCGATACCGCTCGGCACGAACGCAGGCAGCAAGCGAGGGATCGGGATCTTGGGCAAGTAGGCGGTCGCAAGCCTCAATAGCCTGCGAAAGATACCCCGCGTCCTTTAAACGCAGAATCTCGGGTGGCAAGCCAACATCTAGAAAACGGAAGTCATCATTGCAAACATCAACAGAGCAACCAACAGGACCCTCGTCAATAACCTTCCCATCCGAAGGCAGCACATTAATAACAGCCATACCAAACTCCAAGTCATTAGAACTCTTGAAGTCCATTGTAGCGAGATAAAAAGAAAGCCCCAATAAAGGAACCCTCAACACCGATAAACGGTACCTATAAAAAATGAATTCAGCCCAGTAACCCTGTGGCGAGTTAACGAAGGAGGCCCCGTTCACCCGAAGCTTTTCCCATTGCGCGACTTCTGGCAAAGCCAGTAGCCACCTTAATTCAGACTCGTAACCCTGCGGCGTTAAACGAAGGAAGCCCCGTCTCCCGGAACTGTTTCCTTGGCGCGACTTCTGGCGAAGCCAGGTGAGCGCAAAGGAAACAGCGTAGGGAGACGGGGCTTCCGGTGGGAAGTTTAGCGACGCTTACGCCTTGTTGACGGAGCCAAACTCCTCCATGAGCTCCTTGGTGCGAGCAACGATGGCGTCGCGACCAGGCTTGAGGAGCTTGCGGGGGTCAAAGCCCTTGCCCTGCTGATCCTTGCCAGCCTCGATGTACTCGCGGACGCCCTTGGCGAAGACGAGCTGCAGGTCGGTGTTGACGTTGATCTTGGAGATGCCCAGGGAGATGGCCTTCTTGATCTGATCCTCGGGGATGCCGGTGCCACCGTGCAGGACGAGGGGCAGGTCGCCGGTCTGAGCCTTGATCTCGCCCAGGCGCTCGAAGGAAAGGCCAGCCCAGTCGGCAGGGTACACGCCGTGGATGTTGCCGATACCGCAGGCGAGGAAGTCGACGCCCAGGTCAGCAATCTGCTTGCACTCAGCAGGATCAGCGAGCTCGCCGCTGGAGGTCACGCCGTCCTCGGTGCCGCCGATGCCGCCGACCTCGGCCTCGATGGACATGCCCTTGGAGTGGGCAAGCTCAACGAGCTCCTTGGTGCGGTCGAGGTTAAGCTGGAAGGTCTCCTCGTGAGAGCCGTCATACATGATGGACGTGAAGCCGGCCTCGATGCACTTGAAGCAGTCCTCGTAGGAACCGTGATCGAGGTGAAGGGCGACGGGAACGGTAACGCCCGTGGCCTCGACGGCAGCCTTGACCATGTCGGCGCAGACCTTGAAACCACCCATCCACTTAGCGGCACCAGCGGTGCACTGAAGGATCAGCGGAGACTTGGCCTCCTCGGCGGCCTGGAGAATAGCCAGGGTCCACTCGAGGTTGTTGGTGTTGAAGGCACCAAGACCGTACTTGCCGGCCTCGGCCTTCTTGAGCATGTCTGCTGCGTTGACGAGCATAAAAGAAACCTCCTGTAAGGTTGCTCCGATAACGCCTGAGATTTTACCACGACATACCCGAGCATAAACGTTCGTTTGTTCACGAATACCATCCGATTGGACAATTTTTGACCGTTTGCCCCACAGAATCGACCCACTGGGGAAAATAGCTTGACGATTGAGCGGTCTTCGTGGTTCGAAAGACGGCTTCGAGCCTACATCTGCATAAACGGATTCTGCATAAGTTCGCGCGCCATCGTGGTCGAATCGCCATGGCCCGTCAAGCAAACGGTATCGGGCGGAAGCGTCTTGGCAAGTTTGGAGAGCGAGCGCATAATCGCCGCCTCGTCACCGCCGGAAAGATCGGTACGACCGTGGCTGCCCGGGAAAAGCGTGTCGCCCACAAAGGCGATGTTCCCCTGCTCGGTCGCGGCGAACAGGACGATGCCGCCCGGCGTATGCCCCGGCGTCTCGATCACCTGCAGGCAGATATCGCCCAATTCAATCGTATCGCCCTCGGCAAGCAGCCGCGTCGGCTCGCCCGGATCGGGCGTCTCAATACCCCACATGGCGCGCTGCTCCTCGATATTTGCGCGAGGCACCGTCACGTCCTTAGCGCACAACTCATATAGTGCGCTGTCGCCAACGACAGCTCGAACCCCGGCGACCCCGCCAACATGGTCGGCATGACCGTGCGTGCAGACAGAGCCGAGTACGCGAACCTCGGGATGCGCGGTGCGGATATGCTCCACAAGACGCTCGCCCTCCCACGCCGGATCGACGATTAAGCACTCGTCATTCGAAATCACGACGTAACTGTTGGTCTGAATCGGGCCGTTGACGAGTGCCTCAATCGAAGCTGCACCTCGGGGTGTCAGGTCCAAAGTCATATCGCCCATGCGCATACCCTCCTTCTAAAATACGTTCGAGGCACCAAACGATGCCTCGAACGTAACCAATATCTATGATGCTGAGAGGCTCTCGCACCTACACACGGCGCTTGAGCTGAGCTCCGCCTTCGCCGGGCATAAGACGGCGAGCGTCGTAGACCGAATCGACACTGCTGATGGAAGCCAGCAGCGGATCCAGACCGCTCGCGTCCGAGATCTCGACCATAAAGCGCAGGGTTGCAATACCCTCGCGGTTGGTCGACGTGGCGGCAGAAAGGATATTGCCGCCCGCATCGCCAATGGCAATGGTGACATCCTTGAGCAGGCCCATGCGGTCCAGGCACTCGACCACGATCTCGACCTGGAAGAGGGTGTCGGCAGCGCCGTCCCACTCCACATCGATCATGCGCTCGGGATGTTCCATAAGACCCTTGACGTTGGGGCAGTTGGCGCGATGCACCGAAACGCCACGACCGCGCGTGATGAAGCCGACGATGTCGTCGCCCGTCACGGGGTTGCAGCAATGAGCCAGACGGACCAGCAGGCCGCTGTTGCTCTCGCCCTTGACGATAATGCCGTTACTAGCGCTCTTGCCGCGCTTTTGCGGCTTGCGGTTGGAGCCGCGAGCAGGCTGCTTCACGACCTCGGCGATAGCCTCGGCCTTGGTGAGCTGTTCCTCGGGCTTGGGGTCCAAGATTTGCTCGACCTTATTGCCCACAGCGCGCGGGGCAACCTTGCCGGCGCCGACGGCGGCAAACAGGTCCTCGAGCTGCTTGAAGTTAAACTGCTCCGCCACGGCGTTGAGTGCACGCGTCGAACGCGGCGTAGAAATGCCATAGCCACGCTTACGCAGGTCCTTGGCCAGCATATCGCGACCGGCGGCAGCGTCGTCGTCCTTGGTCGCAGCGGCAAAATAGCGGCGGATCTTTGACTTGGCGGAAGGTGTCTTAACGATCTTGAGCCAATCGCGCGACGGCTTGGAACTCTTGTTAGTCAGGATTTCAACGCGGTCGCCCGTCTTGATCTCGTGCGTGAGCGGAGCCACCGCACCGTTGATTTTGGCGCCGACGCAATGGTTTCCCACCTCGGTATGAACGGCATAGGCAAAGTCGAGCGGCGTGGAGCCGGCACGAAGCGCCATGACCTCGCCTTTGGGCGTGAAGACAAAGATCTCCTGATCGAACAGATCGACCTTCAGCGAGTGCAGGTATTCCTTGGCGTCGGTAATCTCATCAGACGCTGCCCAATCGAGCGAATGTTTGAGCCAGTTAATCTGGTCGTCCAAACGTTGAGCGTCATTGGTCTTGGAAGCAGACGATCCGCCCGATTTCTTATACAGCCAGTGGGCGGCAATGCCGTACTCGGCCTGCTCATGCATCTCGTAGGTTCGAATCTGAATCTCGAGTGGGCGGGCCGTGGGGCCGATAACCGTCGTGTGAAGCGACTGGTAGCTATTGACCTTGGGCATGGCGATATAGTCTTTAAAGCGACCGGGCATGGGGTGCCATAGTGTGTGCACCGCGCCGAGCGTGGAGTAACAATCGCGCACCGAATGGGTAATAACGCGCAGCGCCACCAGATCGTAGATCTCGGAGAACTCCTTGCCCTTGCGCTTCATCTTTTGGTAGATGGACCAATAGTGCTTGGAACGGCCGTTGATCTGGAAGTCTTCCAGGCCAATGCGGTTGAGCTCGTCGGTGAGCGTCTTGATGGTCTCGGCCAGATAGCGCTCGCGAACCTCGCGCGACTCAGCCACCATGCGCGCGATGCGCTGGTAGGCGTCGGGCTCAAGGTAGAAGAAGGACAGGTCCTCGAGCTCCCATTTAATGGAGCTCATGCCCAGACGGTCGGCCAGGGGCGCATACACGTCCATGGTCTCGCGAGCCTTAAACAGGCGACGATCCTCGCGCAGGGCTGCAAGGGTGCGCATGTTGTGCAGACGGTCGGCAAGCTTAACGATAATGACGCGGATGTCCTTGGACATGGCGAGGAACATCTTGCGCAGCGTAAGCGCCTGCTTCTCGTCCATGCTGTCGACTTCGATGTTGGTGAGCTTGGTCACGCCATCGACGAGCTCGGCCACCGTATCGCCAAACAGGCCGGAAACATCGGCAAGCGAGGTCTCGGTATCCTCGACGGTATCGTGTAGCAGCGCGGCGCACACCACATCGCAGTCCATCTTGAGGTCGGCCAGAATGATAGCCACCTCGACGGGATGGTTGATGTACATCTCACCCGAGCGCCGCTTTTGGTTGCAGTGCTTCTCGGCGGCAAAGCAATAGGCCTGCTCCACCTTGGAGAAGTCGTCCTCATTCATATATTTGAGGCACAGGCGCTCCAGCTTGTCGTAGCTGTCCGCCATAATCTCGGGCGGCAGCTCATCGGCATGCTTATAGTGCTCCATCTCCGAGAACGGCTGGAGGGTGGAATCATGGGCGGTACGGGCTGCGGCATCCATCGAGGTCCCCTTCCCCTAGGCCCGCGGAACGATCGGGCGGTTAACTTTGGCTAGCATATCAGAAGCGCACGAATCGAGCGCCCAACTCCGGAAAGCCGAGAACTCCATGCGCGAGCGCAAGCCCTCCAAATAGCGGATTGACCTGCTCAATTGCACACGGCCGGGGTTTTCTGCCATCGCGATGCGACGGGTGTCGTCAAACCCCGAAACGCGACAGAAACCAAGCTCTTCGAAGATTCCCAGGCCGCTTGCCACCGAGCGCTCGTCAACCGGCGTGCGGGCATCGATAGCAAGGCACATCTGCGCGATGTCGATATCGCTCGCACTAAACGAGTCGTCTCCGGTCTTGCCGCGGTTGGAGCGCCACATGGTCTGCAGCGCGCGATAGAGCGTGACGAGCTCATCGCGCTCGGGCGCGTAGCAGTCGAGCAGGCGCTCGTTAATGCGAGCGTCACGCGACGAATAGAGCAAGTGAATCACGGCAGGTTGGCCGTCGCGACCGGCGCGTCCGCTCATCTGGTTGAACTCAATGCTGCCAAACGGCATGTGGTAGAGCACGACATGGCGGATATCGGGCAGGTTCACGCCCTCACCAAAGGCAGAGGTCGAAACGATGCAACTGAGGCTGCCATCACGAAACGCTTCCTCGACACGGCGACGATCGGAGCGCGCAAGCCCCGCGTTATAGAACGCGATGCGGGTCGCGCAATCGGGTACCCGCTTGCGCAGCGTCTTAGCAAGCGCCACGGACTGGTCGCGCGAGTTGACGTAGATGACGGTCTTCTCCCCCGTTGCCACGATTGACACCAGGCGGTTCTCGCGGCTCGCAAGATCTCGGTCATCCTCGAGCTGCAAGTTCTCGCGCACCGTCTCGTCGACCACTGTACGGGTAATCGGTAGCACGCGGGCGAGCTCGGCCACAACCGGAGCCGTTGCGGTGGCAGTCGCGGCCAGAACGACCGGGTCACCCAGGGCCTTGAGGATATCGGGCATGTCGAGATAGGCACTGCGGTCGCCGCCCTTGGCAAGACCGGCATGATGCGCCTCATCGATAACGACAAACCCGATACGCCCCGAGCGCGCAAAACGATCACGGTGAATAGACAGGAACTCAGGCGTCGTGAGCACGATGCCGGTGCGGCCCGAAGCCAAGCCGGCAAACACGTCATCGCGCGCCGCCTCCACGGTCTCGCCGGTCAACACGCCCACGCCAATGCCGAGCGCAGCCATCGTCGACGAGAGGTGATAGGCCTGGTCGGCAACGAGCGCACGCAGCGGATAGACAAAGATGCTCGCACGCCCGCGAAGGACCGCCTCGCGCGCGGCATGCACATGGAAGATGAGGGACTTGCCGCGCCCCGTTCCCATAACGGCCAGAACACTTTGGTGATCGGCCAGGGCATCGAGCGCCTCGACCTGCGCGCGATGCGGCTGGTTCGAGCCAATGAAGCTATGGATAAGCGAGCGCGTGAGCTCGGTATAGGAAAGCTGGGCGAGCGTCTCGCGCTTGCGCGACTCCAGGCGCAGGCCGGAATCCGCCGGCTGCACGCCACGACGAAGCTCGCATGCCGGATCGTCGACGCTGGGCAGCATGGTATCGCGGACCAGAACATCCTTGATCATGAGCTTGGGCTTCACACGTCCCTGCCAATGCTCGGCAACGGCCTCGAACACCAAGTCGACAGCGCTATCGCAGTTGATGAGCTTATCGATCTGCGGCACGCGGAACATAATGGCCGGCACACTCGCGGCGCCATCGGTCGCCACGAAGCGCATGTGCTCGCCGGTTTTGCCCACCACGGCGCGATCGCACATTGTCACGCCCTCGGCCGCCAACAGCGGCACCTTGTTGCCCTGGCCAAACGGCTCAAGACGGGAGATCTGCTCGATGGTCTCAATATTCAGCTCGGAGAGGTCGACGGTGGCAGCAACCTCGTCGGTGTCCTCAAAGTCCTCGGCGGGAAGCTCGGACAGCACGGCGGAAAGACGACGACGAAACTCGTCGAGCTTGGACGCCTCGATGGTCACGCCCACCGCACCCGCATGCCCGCCGCGACGAATCAGCAGATCGGAGCAGCGTTCTACGGCGTCGAACAGGTTGACCTTGCCCACCGAGCGACCCGAACCGCGCGCGATACCGTCTTCGATCGAGAACAGCAGCGCCGGCACGTGGTAACGGTTGGTCAGGCGGCTCGCCACGATACCCTTGACGCCCTCGTGCCAGCCCTCGCCACCCACGACGATTGCGCGACCGCCATCATAGGTCTCCTCGACCTTTGCCATGGCATCGCGTGTGAGCTCCGCCTCGATCTCGCGGCGTTGGCGATTGATTTCCTCGAGCTCGGCGGCAAGCGCGCTTGCCTCGATAGGATCGTGGGCAAGCAGCAGGTCGAGCGCCAGCTTGGGATCGGCCATGCGGCCGGCGGCGTTCAAGCGGGGAATGAGCGAAAACGACAGGCCATCGGCCGTAATACTAGAGAGGTCGGCCTTGGCGAGCGCGGCCAGCGCGATATAGCCGGGGCGGGCGGTCACGCGCATCTGCTGGATGCCCTCGGCGACCAGCGCGCGGTTCTCGGGCGTCAGCGGCATCATGTCGGACACGGTACCAAGCGCCGCGACCTCGATCAGCGAACGCCAATACGACGGCTTGCCCAGACGCTCGCCCAGGACCTGCACCAGCTTGAGCGCCACACCGGCACCGGCAAGCTCGCGCGAGGGGCCCTCGTCCTCGAGCTTTGGGTCGGTCAGGGGCACGCCCTGCGGCACCTGGTCGGAGGGCTCGTGATGGTCCGTGACCACTAAATCGATCCCCAGGCTCTCCAGATAGGAAACCTCTTCCTTGGCGGCAATACCGTTATCGACGGTCACGATCAGCTGGGGGCGAGCGAGCTCGTTAACGCGGTCGAGCGCCGCGCGCGAAAGACCGTAGCCCTCGTCAAAGCGATGCGGAATAAACGGTGTGACATTGGCACCAAACGTACGCAGTGCCTCGGTCAACAGGCAGGTCGACGTAATACCGTCAACGTCAAAATCGCCAAAGACCGCGATGCGCTCTTGGTTGCAAATAGCGCGCTCGACGCGGTCGGCAACGACCGACATGCCCGGGATAATGAGTGGGTCGGCCCAGTCGCGATCGAGTGAAGGCGTCAAAAACAGCTGACCTTCTTCGATGGATGCAATGCCGTGCGCAACCATAATGCGCGCCACCAGCCCGGGTATGCCCAGGCCAGCCGAAAGCTCCTTTTCGAGCTCGGGGTTTTGCTGAGCGACCGCCCAGCGATGCGTCGTCTTAAGCGATGACATAGGCGCCCACCCCCGATAGGGGCAGGTCGCCGCGATACCTCTCACGGTTCATAGCGATGAGTCCTCTGTGTATGCCCGCTTCGGCAGGCAGATCTGTTGAACGGATTTATTATACCGTGCAACGCGGGCGCAAATCGCCGCAGCACACCGCGGTTTCGGTAAACGATGCCGGTAATAGCCTCGAAATAATCGAGCGTTTCTACTGCACGAACGCATGCGAGCGTCTAGCATATCCATGCAAATGCATCTACGAGCAAAGGGAGTCGCAGAGACATATGAAGCAATGGGTTGGACTGGGCAAATTTCTCGCGGGGCATATGCAGGTCATCGTTCCGATTTGCGTGGCGCTCGGCGTGCTCTTTCCTCAGCAGATCGGCGTCCTCAAGCCCATCGTCCCCACCCTGTTTGCCTTTATGACATTCCAAGGTGCGCTCAGCAACACCTTCCACCAGGTGGCTGAGGTGTTTCGCCGTCCGCTGCATTTGATTTTGGCGTTATTTGTCTCGGCTGTGCTCATCCCCATTGCGGCGTATGCCATGGGCTCACTGTTCTTTGGTTCCAACCCCAACCTTGTCTGCGGCATCGTGCTCGAGTACAGCGTACCCGTGGCAGTCACTGCCTTTATGTGGATCAGCATGTTCGGCGGCAACGGCCCGCTCGCGCTCACCATCATCCTGACGTCCTCGGTTATCTCGCCTGTGACGATTCCTCTTACGCTCAAGCTCCTGCTGGGCGCCACCGTCTCGATCGATGTGCCGAGCATGATGCAAGACATGGCCTTTATGATCGCCATACCCGCCGTGCTCGGTATCGTCATTAACGAACTCACGCGCGGCTGGGGTCATGAGAAGCTCTCCCCCGCGCTTTCGCCCGCCTGCAAGTTCATGATGATGGGCGTTATCGCCTCCAACTCCACCGCCATGAGCGAGTACGTGCTGCACATGAATGTTGTGCGCTTGGAAGTCGCCCTCTTTATCCTTTCGTTCGCCATCAGTGGCTTTATCATCGGCATCCTGGTCGCACGTGCCCTGCATCTGCCGTATAGCGAGACGACCACCATGTGCTTTACCTGCGGCATGCGCAATATCTCTTCGGGCGCCGTCATCGCCACGCAGTACTTTCCCGGCGAGGTCGTGTTCCCCGTCATGTGCGGCACGCTGTTTCAGCAGGTGCTGGCCTCGATTATCGAGCATCTCTTTGAGCGCCTAACCGGCGAGGAGCGCGCCAAACAGCGCAAGCGGGTCAAGGCCGGCCGCGACGCGATGGCACGCTAGGCAGCACGCTTTTCGCAGGCACTCGCCTTGCTACGCGAGCGTTTCCAGATGCGCACGCAGGCGCTCAGCATCGACATCGAGCGTTGTCTCGGCATTGACCTGGGCCAAACGATAGCCCACAAAGTAGGGCGAAACCACCCAACGTGGCAGCGCCTTGGCAATGGTCCGGCCGTCCATGTGGTAGAAGAACAAGTTGTACGACTCCGCGCGACCGCCGTGGTGCTCGTGCAGGATATAGCGCAGAGCTACCTGAATCGCATCGGCAAACAGGTCCGCTTCGGCTTGGTCGCGGGCGTCGTCGCTGGCGGCGATTCCCTGTGGAGCCGAGACGTTGACCTCAAAGAACCCCATGATCGGCTCGGTTGAGATGTTGACCGCGACCCTCCCGTGTCGCCAGACATCGATGCCTTCGAAGTTGGCGGGGGCTAGTGCTGCATAACCGTCCTCCCGCTCCAGACCCACAATCTGCATATGCGGATGGACGAGGCTGCCGCCCGAAAGCGGGCCTTTGTTCTTGTACATGAGCACACTGCGGTACTGTTGGGAATCGATCATCTGCTGCCAGCAGCCCAGGGCAAACCGCATCACATGATGCAGCTCATCCGGTTCATAGGTCACCAGGTCGGCATCGTGATTGGCCGACTCGATCAATACGGTCTGACGGGTGGCCCGCAAGGTCTTGAACTTATTCTCGAGCCAGATGCAGTCACCATCGTGCTGGATGATGTTGGCGAGCCCCTCCGTGTCGCAAAAGGGGCACGCGGTACCAGGGCGACGATTATCGTCGGGCTTGCCGCTCGCCTGCTGAACGTCAAATACCAGCGCCACGGGTTATACCTCCAGCGGCACGATCTTGGTGCCATGGAGCTCGGAGACACCGAGCGCCGCTGCGACCGCGTCGCGATTTGCCGTAGTGATGCCGCCGCCGGGAAGGATGGTCAAACGGTCGCCCGCATACTCGATTAAACGAGCCAGGTGGTCGAAATTATCCTCGATCGACGTGCCAGCAGCGCCGCCATGCGTGAGGATGCGCGTAACGCCGCAGTCGGCAAGCGTGTCAATCGCATCGAGCTGAGCCTCGGGCGAGAGCTGGTCAAATGCCATGTGGAAGGTGATGTCAAGGGACTCGCGCTTGCACTCCTCGGTTGCGCAGCCCGCAGCCATCACGAGGGCGCCGAGGGTGAGCTCGTCGAGCGCCCAGCCGCCGGCACAGGGCTTGCAGCAGCCAAAGACCAGGCCGTCAACGCCGGCGCTCACGGCAAGGCCCAAATCCATCTCCATCATGCGCAGCTCGTCCTGGTTGTAATGAAAGTCGCCACCACGCGGGCGA
Organism: uncultured Collinsella sp.; assembly: GCA_900541725.1. GTDB lineage: Bacteria > Actinomycetota > Coriobacteriia > Coriobacteriales > Coriobacteriaceae > Collinsella. Next base: position 14,052 of record UQLB01000010.1, read on the forward strand.
ATCATGCACATCACTCGCGCGTCATGCTCGTGAGCATAGTTGACTGTAGCGCTGATAACGCCGGCGGAAGGCGTGGTGCCACCGACGGCGAGGTTGTCACACAGCTCAATGCGTCCCGCACCGGCATCAATTGCCGCCGGCACTCGCTCAAAGTTCTCGGCACAAAACTCGTACAGCATAGATAGGCCCCCAAAGACAGCAGATGTTTTCCGACGGGCATTGTCACACATCCCCATGAAGTTGCGGTGGAATAGGGACTATTTTGGCGTCTAGAGCCCCCATTTAGTCCCTATTTCACCGCAACTCAGAATGATCTCTTGGGGACGGCACAGCTGGCCGAAAAATGTTGCCAATGGTGAATGTTGCGCAACAAGATTTCGGAATCCCGATTAACCATGGCAGTATCGCATTCGTATCCAGAGGAAAGGATTGCCATGTTTAAGAGCATCCAAAAGAGCGGAAGGATCGCAGCAGTCGCCATCGGCCTGATTGCAGCCCTGTCTCCGCTCGCAGCCCCTCCAGCAGCATTAGCCGGAGGCAGCGTACCAACGCCTGAGCTGGAGAAGTCTTATAGCTTTAAGGTCAGCAGCGAATACTCGTATACAGCCACGAGCGGCAATACAAAGTTCGGCTATTTGTACGATTTCGATGATGAGTACAACTTAAAGAGCATAACCCTCATCAATTTCAATGATGGCAGCTCGAGTCCCATTGCCATCCCGGAAAAAAGCCTTGACTCCGCTTACCACACGAACAGCGGTCAGCTCTACTGGGTGGACGGCAACAATTTGGTCGTATTCTCTCCAGAAAATCATTCCCAAACAGCCCATCCCATCACTTCGGCCAAATATGCCTACACCAGTACAACCGTCTCTTACGACGGCAATAGGGCAGCCGTGGAACACTATGACAATGAATCTGAGCTTAAAAAAATCGAGATTTATGACCTTAAGTCTGACGAGTTAATTCAAACATATCAATCGGATAAAGATGACTCTTATTGCTACTACTCAAACGATATGAGCCGTCTCTATTTCTATCCATACGATACTGAGAAAGGCATTGTTTCTCTTAGGGTTTTCAATTGCGATACAGGGTCAACGGAATTGAAAACAGTTAACGTTAAGAAAGACGATAGGTCTTCGGACATCGACTACATTGTCACCAGCTCGAACTCCGACGAAATTTATCTTCAGAGCGACACTGCACTAATAAAAGCAGACCGCGACGGAAACATGAGCGTTCTATTTAACGATGACGACCACGCTCCTGAATGGCCCTATTCATACCCGTCGGCAGAGCTTTATGCCCTCTATACAAAGAAGGGCTCGAACGATCTTTTTGAAGAGGATGACGGGGATTACTATCTCAATGAAGAGGACGCGAATCTTAGTATTTATGACCTGAAAAGCGACAAGATCATCAGCTCAATTGCATATCCTTTTGGCGCTGGATATCTCAGCGCTGTATCGCATGACGGCAGCATCTTACTTGGAAAATACTCAGACGACGACAAGTCCTCAGCATGCCTAGTCGATGCTCAGACCGGGGCAAAGAGCGAGTTTGACTCTCATTGGTGCGACCAACTTTCGTTCATGAACGGCGATCGCAAGATTTTGGCAACCTATTTCGACGATAATGATTCTTCGATCCTCCATGTGAACATCTACAAGTCAAATATTTCCCATTCGCTGCCTGAGGATGTGCTGTACTTTGTCCAGACTCACCTGCCGTTTATTATTGGCGGTGGCGCGGCAATCGTCCTGGTTATCGGTGGCGTGATCGTCGTCCTTTGCATCCGCAAGAAGCGTGCGAATGCCGCAAACGGTATGGCAACCACAGCACCCAAGCCCCAGCGCAAGCAGCGCCGTCGTCAGAAGCGTGCCCAGCAGAACGCCGTAGTGCCCACAGCACCGGCCATGCAAGCAGCTCCGGCCGAGCCTGCCCGCTTCTGCCGTCACTGCGGAACCCAGCTCGTGCCCGAAGCCCAGTTCTGCCCCACATGCGGACAAAAGGTAGACTAGCGAACAAAACCCGATAGACCTCAACCGCCAAGGCCCCGTTCCGGCACATTCCAGAACGGGGCCTTGGCTTGGTGCAGGGGTGCTAATTTGGGACGGTCATCGTCGCACGCCCCAATGAAGTTGCGGTGGAATAGGGACTGTTTTGGCGTCTAGAAACCCTATTTAGTCCCTATTTCACCGCAACTTAAAAAGGGGCGCTGACCGGGATAGTCAGCGCCCCTTTGTTGAATGGATTAACCACCAAGATAAGCCTTGCGGACGTTATCGTCGTGCAGGAGCTCTTGGCCGGTGCCGGTCATGGTGATCTTGCCGGTCTCGAGCACGTAGCCGCGCGTGGCGATCGAGAGCGCCATCTGCGCGTTCTGCTCGACCAGAAGCACCGTGGTGCCGGCCTTGTGCAGGTCCTCGACAATCTGGAAGATCTGCTCAATCAGAATCGGCGCCAGGCCCATGGAAGGCTCATCGAGCATGAGCAGCTTGGGGTTGCTCATAAGGGCGCGACCCATAACGAGCATCTGCTGCTCGCCGCCCGAAAGGGTGCCGGCGACCTGGCGACGGCGCTCCTTCAGGCGCGGGAACTGCTCGTAGACGCGCTCAAGGCCCGGAGCAACCGTGGACTTGGGCTGCGTGTAGGCGCCCATCTCCAGGTTCTCCTCGACCGTCATCTGCAAAAAGGCGCGACGGCCCTCGGGGACCTGAGCCAAGCCCTTACCCACCAGCTTGTCGGCAGGCGTATGGGTAATGTCCTCGCCCATAAACTTGATGGAGCCGGTCTTGGAACGCAGCAGGCCCGAGACGGTCTTGAGCGTCGTGGACTTGCCGGCGCCGTTTGCGCCGATCAGGGCCACGATCTCGCCCTCGTTGACGTTAAAGGAGACGTCCTTGATGGCGTGGATGGCGCCGTACCAGACGTTGATGTTGTAGACGGAAAGCATCGGCTCTGCCATTTAGTTCTCCCCCTTATCCTGCTTGCCCAGATATGCCTCGATAACGGCGTCGTTGTTCTGAATTTCCTCTGCCGTGCCCTTGGCGATGACCTTACCAAAGTTGAGCACGCAGATGCCCTCGCAGATGTTCATAACGAGCGACATATCATGCTCGATAAGCATGATGGCAATGCCGAAGGTGTCGCGAATCTTGACAATGTTCTCCATGAGTTCCGCGGTCTCGGACGGGTTCATGCCGGCGGCAGGCTCGTCGAGCAGCAGCAGCTTGGGGTTGGTGGCAAGCGCGCGGACGATCTCCAGACGACGCTGAGCGCCGTAAGGCAGCGATCCGGCCTGTTCATTTGCCAGGTGCTCCATGTCAAAAATGGACAGCAGCTCCATGGCACGCTCGTGGGCGGCCTTCTCGTGCTTCCAATACGTCGGCAGGCGCAGCACGCCCTCAAAGCCGGAGTAGCGCTCCTGGTTATGCAGGCCGACCTTAACGTTATCCTCCACCGTCATGGTGTTGAACAGGCGGATGTTCTGGAACGTACGGGCAATGCCCATGCGGTTGACCTGGTAGACCGACTTGCCCGAGGTGTCCTCACCGTCGAGCAGGATGGTGCCGTGTGTGGGCTGGTACACCTTGGTGAGCAGGTTGAAGACCGTGGTCTTACCGGCACCGTTGGGGCCAATGAGACCGGCGATCTCGGTCTTGCCGATGGTCAGGCTAAAGTCGTCGACTGCCTTAAGGCCGCCGAATTCAATGCCCAGGTGGATGCACTCGAGTGCAGGGCGCTCGCCCAGGTCACGGTCGGGAACGATGGCGCCAGAAGGATACGGGACCATCTTGCCCTTATTGAACTCAAATTTACTGGGCATCGGCTGCCACCTCCTTCTTGGAAGCAAAGCGGTCCTTGACGCGATCGAAGAACGCCTTGAGCTGCGGGTTGTTGGTAAAAATCATGACCAGGATCAGCACGATGGCGTAGATGAGCATGCGGTAGTCCGAGAACTGACGGAGCAGCTCGGGAAGCACCGTGAGCAACGCCGCCGCGATGACGGAGCCGCGCATATTGCCCAGACCGCCCAGGACCACGAACACCAGGATGAGAATGGACGTGTTGAAGTCGAACTTGGTGGCGGAGAGCTGCGAGAAGTTACCGCCGAAGAGGGCTCCGGCAGCACCGGCGAGGGCGGCGGAAACCACGAAGGCGATCATGCGGTACTCGGTGACGGAGATGCCTACGGACTCGGCTGCAATCTTGTTATCGCGCACGGCCATAATGGCACGGCCGGTACGGCTGCGAACCAGGTTGAGCACGATCACGAGTGCGACCATGACCAGGATGGCACCGGCGAGGAAGGTCGAGTACGTCGACACGCCCGAGGCGCCCTGGGCGCCCTTGATGATGGCGGTGCCGTCCTCGAGCAGGTGCAGGTCATCGATCGTAGAGTTGCCCGTGATGTTAAAGATCACGTGCAGGCCGCGGGAGTCGACGCCCACAATGAGGCAGGTGACGATCTCTTTGATGATCTCGCCAAAAGCCAGCGTCACGATAGCCAGGTAATCGCCGCTCAGGCGAAGGACCGGGATGCCGATCAAGAAGCCCAGGATGGCGGCAGCGATGGCGCCGACCACGATGCTGATGATAAGGCGCACCGGATCGGAAGGAATAGCGCTCTCGAGGGCGACCGCGGTGACGATACCCGTGTAGGCACCGATACTCATAAAGCCCGCATGGCCCAGCGACAAGTCGCCCGCGATGCCGACGACGAGGTTGAGGGAAATGGCCATGACGATGTAGGCCGTAATGGGAACCAACTGACCGGCGATCATGCGCGGGATCATATGGTTGGACTGCATAAAGAACACGATGGCGAAGGCCACGATGCACATAGCGTACGTGACAAAATCGTGACGCGTCTGCTTGTCTTTAAGAAACTTCATAACGCTCACCTACACCTTCTCGGGGACGTACTTGCCCAAGAGGCCGGCAGGCTTGACGAGCAGGACGATGATCAAAACACCAAAGACGATGGAGTTGGCAAGGCTCGTGGAAATGTAGGCTTGCGCCATCGCCTCGATGATGCCGATGAGAATGCCGCCGACAAAGGCGCCGGGGATGGAGCCGATGCCACCGAAGACGGCGGCGTCGAAGGCCTTGATGCCAGGCATGGCGCCCGTCGTGGGCTGCAGCACCGGCGAGTAGGAGCACAGGAGCACGCCGGCGATGGCGGCAAGCGCAGAGCCGATGGCAAACGTCATCGAGATGGTGCGGTTGACGTTGATGCCCATGAGCTGAGCGGCGGCCTTGTCCTCGGACACGGCGCGCATAGCTTTGCCCATCTTGGTCTTACCTGTAAAGAACATCAGGCCGGCCATGATAACCAGGCAGGCGACGATGGTGACGAGCGAGACGGCGCTTACGTTGAACTTGGCCAAGAACTCCGGCACCTGGAAGGTGACGAGCGAAGTGAAGTTCTTGGGCGTGGCGCCCCACAGAAGCTGCGCGGCGTTCTGCAGGAAGTAAGACACGCCGATAGCCGTGATCAGAACGGCCAGCGGGCCTGCTTGACGCAGCGGCTTATAGGCCAGGCCCTCGATGAGAACACCGAGAACGGTACAGACCACACAAGAGAGAACTACAGATGCCCAGCCCGGGAGGCCGAGATACGACGTGGCGCAGAACGAGACATAGGCACCGACCATGATGACGTCGCCGTGAGCGAAGTTCAGCATCTTGGCGATACCGTAGACCATGGTGTAGCCCAACGCGATGATGGCGTAGACGCTGCCCATGGACAGGCCGTTGACCAGGTATTGGATAAAGACCGTCATGTTCCACATCCCCCTTTCGAATAGGTTTCCAGTTGATGTATGAAACAGGGACGTTACATCGTCCCTAGATACCAAGCAAGCAGGGAAGGCCAAAACCTCCCCTGCTTGGGATCAAAACCGCTCTATGTAAGGCGGCCAATTAGGCCTGTACGTACTTGCCGTCGGTGATGACGTACGCCGTGGGCTCCTTCTGGACCTGGCCCTTATCGTTCCAGGTGAGCTTGCCGGTCAGACCGTCAACGGTAATCTTGAGCATAGCCTTGGACAGCTTCTCGGCGGCCTCGGTCGGGTCGGCGTCGACACCAAGACCGGCCTCCTTGAGGGCCTCGGCCACCGCGTGCACGCCATCGTAGGCGTCGGCGGCAAACTGGTCGGGGGTATCGCCGTACTTATCCTTGTAAGCGTTGACGAAGTCGGCGTTCTTCTCGTCGTCGGCGGAGAACGGGGTCATGAGCAGCAGACCCTCGGCAAGAGAGGTGTCGAAACCCTCAACGCCCAGGATGCCGTCCATGCCGTCGCAGCCCATCATCTTGACGTCGTAGCCCATGTCCTTGGCGTTCTTGAGCAAAACGGACGCCGGCGTGTAGTAGATCGGCGCAAAGATCATGGTGGCGCCGGCCTGCTTGGCCTTGGTCAGCTGGTTGGTAAAGCTCGTGGCGGAGTCGTCCTTAAAGGTCTCCTCGTCGACAATCTCGAGCTTGGACTCAGCGGCCTGGGCCTTAAAGGAATCTGCGATGCCCGAAGAATAGGCGTCGCCGGAGTTATAGAACAGCACGAACTTCTCGTCCGCATACTTCTGCGCCAGGAACTTGGCAGCGTTGACACCCTGGTTGGGGTCGGTGAAGCAAACCTGGAAGACGCAATCCTTGCCGTCGGTGACGTCCTCGGAGGACGCGGACGGGGTGATCATGAACGTCTTGGGGTCGTTACCACACTCTGCGGCAACGGCAACCGACGCACCCGTGGTGGTCGGACCGACGAGGGCCTGCATGCCCCAGTCGAGCAGGGTGTTGAAGGCGTTGACGGCCTTCTCGCCATCGGCCTGGTCATCCTCGGCCTTGCTGGCAAGCGGCAGCTCCTTGGTCGAGAAATCCTTGCAGCCGAGCTCGACACCCTGGGTAACGGACTTGCCGTAGGACGCGTTGGCGCCGGTCAGCGGGCCGATGGTGCCGATCTTAAACGAAGCGTCGCTCGAAGCGGAACCGCTGTCGCCGCCGTTGGAGGAGCAGCCAGCTAGAATGGACATCGCCCCCAGACCTGCTGCGCTCGCGATAACGCTCCTGCGATTCATAACAGGGTTCAATGACTTACCGGTGAGGTTCGACATGCGGCTCTCCTCTCAAATCTCGTCGGGTTTCGGTTGCCCGACAGGCCATCCTTCGCCGTGTTCGGCGTTCGCAAAATAGTAGACGCTTTAGTTGAGAAAAGTGGCGATTATTTCAACTTTTCTTTTGCTTTGTCCATTTATCCATATTTATGCGTATTTCTATCGGTTTATGCAGTTTAGCCACTTTATTATGTGAAAGTAATGTTTCTGTTCTGTTACAAGCGTCCTTGCCCTGAATAAAACGGCCTCACCGGTCGCGTTATATGCACTTAGGCGGAGATGTACTTGCCGTCCTGAATCACATAGGCCGTAGCGGGCTTTTCGACCTGGCCCTCGTCGTTCCACGTGAGCTCGCCCGTCAGGCCCTCAATCTTGATCTTGCGCATGGCCTTGGCAAGGTCGGCGGCAATATCGGCGCCGTCGGCCGTCGTGTCAATGCCGGCCTTGTCGATAGCCTCGGCGATCGCGTGGACGCAGTCGTAGGCATCGGCGGCAAACTGGTTAGGGGTCTCGTCGTACTCCTCCTTGTATGCCTTGACGAAGTCGGCGTTCTTCTCGTCGTCGGCGGAGAACGGCGTCATGAGCAGCACGCCCTCGGCAAGCGAAGTGTCGAAGCCCTCCACAGAGAGCAAGCCGTCCATGCCGTCGGTGCCCATGAGCGTCATGTCATAGCCCATGTCCTTGGCGTTCTTGAGCAGGACGGACGCCGGCGTGTAGTAGATCGGCGCAAAGATGAGCGTGGCGCCGGCCTCCTTGGCCTTGGTCAGCTGGTTGGTAAAGCTCGTGGAAGAATCATCCTTAAAGGTCTCGGTGTCGACGATATCGAGCTTGGACTCCTTTGCCTGCTCGGCAAAGGCATCGGCGACGCCCGAGCTGTACGTATCGCCGGAGTTATAGAACAGGGCGATCTTGGCGTCCGCGTACTTCTCGGCCAAGAACTTCGCGGCGCTCGTGCCCATGGTGGGGTCGGTGAAGCAGACTTGGAAGACCGTGGTCTTGTCCTTGGTCACGTCGAGCGACGAGGCGGAAGGCGTGACCATGAGCATGTCGTCGGCAATCTCGCCCGAGACGGCGACGGCGGCACCGGTGGTAACGGGGCCGACGAGTGCCTGCATGCCCCAGTCGCACAGGGTGTTGAAGGCGTTGATGGCCTTCTCGCCGTCGGCGACGTCGTCCTCGGACTTAAGCGAAAGCTTGAGGTCCTTGGTCGAGAAATCCTTGGCAGCGAGCTTAGCGCCCTTCTCGGCCGAGACACCATAGGTGGCCGCAGCGCCGGTCAGGGGGCCGATGACACCGATCTTGAACGTCTTGCCGTCGTCGGCGGAGCCGCCATCCGAACCACCCGAGGAGCAACCGGCGAGCGCGACGGTACTGCCGAGCGCGGCGGCGCCGGCGAGGAAGTTCCTACGGCTGAACGTGCTGTTGATGTTGAACATGGTGTCCCCCTTTTCGCTGGCCGCGGTGCGGCCGTCTTGCGGTACAGGGCAAACCTTATGGCCCAAACGTTGACAGTTTGTTACGGGAGTTCGTTTGTAGCGAGCGTGTTTCCAATGTTTCCGCAGCGTTTCGGGGGTAGCGTTTTATGCGGCTCCCGTTGCCTGGCAAGCACGCGCTCCCGGTTCACGCTAGAATGCACTCAACCTTAACTGGTCAATCATCCATACAGATGCACGAAGGAGCTATCTATGAGCGAATCCCTGCGCACCGTGAACGTCGGCCTGATCGGTCTGGGAACCGTCGGCGGCGGCGTGGCCCGTCTGATCAAGAGCCACCACGATGAGTACCTGGCCGCCTACGGCATCGACCTTAAGCTGACCCGCGCCTGCGCGCTTGCCTGGGAGCAGGCCGAAGCCGCCGGTATTGAGCGCGAGGCCTTTACGAGCGACTGGCATGACGTCGTCACCGACCCCGCCGTCGACATCGTCGTCGAGCTGATCGGCGGCGAGCACCCCGCGACCGAGATCTTCACCACCGCCTTCGAGAACGGCAAGCACGTCGTCTCTGCCAACAAGGCCCTGCTGGGCCGTCATGTCGAGACGCTCGCCGAGAAGGCGCGCGCATGCGGCGTGCAGATTAAGTGCGAGGCCAGCTGCGGCGGCGGCATCCCCATCGTGAGCACGCTCGAGCACGACCTGGTGGGCAACAAGATCCTGACCATCGCCGGCATTCTCAACGGCACCACCAACTACATCCTGTCGCGCATGGACGCCGAGGGCGCCGATTACGCCGACGTGCTTGCCGACGCGCAGGCCAAGGGCTATGCCGAGGCCGACCCGTCCGCCGACGTCGACGGCTTCGACGCCGCCAGCAAGACGGCAATTCTCGCCTCCATCGGCTTTGGCACCCGCGTGACCACCGACGATGTGTACCAGCAGGGCATCCGTACCATCGGCGCCGAGGACATCGCCCAGGCCCGCGAGCTCGGCTACACCATTAAGCTGCTCGGCATCGCCCGCAACACCGACGCCGGCGTCGACGTCCGCGTGCATCCCACGCTGATCCCCGCCGACCACATGCTTGCCAAGGTCAACGGTGCCATGAACGCCGTCTACGTGGTGGGTGACGCCGTAGGCGAGACCATGTTCTACGGTGCCGGCGCAGGCTCCTTCCCCACCGCGAGCGCCGTCGTGGGCGACATCCTGTCGCTCTCCGAGCAGATCAGCCGCGGCGTGGCTCCGCTGCCCGAGATTGAGCCCTATGGTCACAACCTCGCCTTTAAGCCCATGGACGAGCTCCAGACCAAGTACTATGTGCGCCTGAAGGTCGCCGACCGCGTGGGCGCCCTGTCCGAAACGGTCGACATCTTTGCCAAGCACAACATCTCGATCTCGCTCATCAACCAGGTCGAGGACGGCAAGTCGGGCGTCAGCGATGCCTGCTCGGTCATCTTCCTGACGCACCGCGCGCTCGAGAAGGACGTCCAGGCTGCCGCCGCCGAGCTTGCCAGCGTCGACTGCGTGGCCGAGGTCGCCAACGTCCTGCGTATCGAGGACGTAGAGGCCTGGACCGAAGGCGTCATGGCCAACTAATCCATCAATCGCCTAGCAATACGCGCTTTGAGGGCTCCCGTCCGATGTGGGACGGGAGCCCTTTTGTCTCCTGCCCCAAGCACAACGGCAGAGCAAATTTGCGCGAGCCGCTCATCGGTAACGCGGGCTACCGTTCACCGATATGCAAACGCGGTCGATTCCGGCTACCGCTACGCTGTGCTGCGTACGTCCACCCCCGAAGAATGGAGGCACCATGTTGCTCGAGGGCAAGAAAGCAATCGTCACCGGAGGCACGCGCGGTATCGGCTATGCCATTGCCTGCCGTTTTATCGAGGAGGGTGCCGCCGTCACCGTCTTTGGCTCGCGTCAGGAGACTGCCGATGCAGCCGTTGAGAAGCTGGCAGCCGTCTATCCCGACGCCAAGGTCTGGGGTCGTTCCTGCGATCTCACCTCGCTCGAGGCCGTGACTGAGGCCTTTACCCAGGCTGCAGCCGACATGGGCGGTCTCGATACGGTCGTCAACAACGCCGGCATCTCCCAGCGCTCGCCCCCTTTGGACTACACGGCCGAGGAGTTCGCAAAGGTCATGGACCTTAACGTCGTCGCTGTCTTTAATGGCCACCAGGCTGCCGCCAAGATCATGACCGAGGCCGGCCACGGCGGCACCATCACTACCACAAGCTCGATGGTCGCCAAGTACGGCCAGCCCTCTGGCGTCGGCTACCCCACGTCCAAGTTTGCCGTCAACGGAATGGTCCAGTCGCTCTCGCGCGAGCTCGCCCCCATGGGTATTCGCGTCAACGCCGTCGCCCCAGGCGTAACCAAGACCGATATGGTCGCCAACCTGCCCGAAGAGGTCATCAAGCCCATCATCGCAACCATCCCGCTCGGCCGCATGGGCGAGCCCGAGGATGTCGCCAACGCCTTTGTCTTCTTGGCAAGCGACATGTCCTCCTATGTCACGGGCGCCATCCTCCCCGTCGACGGAGCCGCCCGCTCCTAAGGGGCCACAAGCCTCAGCTCCCAGCCTCAATATTGCTCAACCAAAAAGCGCGCTGTCTGCATCAACTGCAGGCAGCGCGCCTTCTTCTGTTTGAAGTGGAAGCCGTGTCCCAGAATTCCGGCTCAGACCGGGACGCAGCTTCCCTCAGGGCCATGTTTCGGAAAATGTGCCCCGTTTTGAACGCCGATTCTGGGACACCGTTTCCGCAACGGGTCTCTCGCGGAAACTGTATCCCACTCTGAGCGCCCATTCCGGGACACAGTTTCCCCAAGGCCTTTGTTTCGGAAAGCGCATCCCATTACGCGTCTTCAAACTGGGACGCGCTTTCCGGCAGGGGTCCAAAGCGGAAACTGCATCCCGCTCTGAGCGTCCATTCTGGGATGTGGCTTCCCGATGGGGGCCGATGCGGAAACCGCATCCCGTTCCGAGCCTTCAAAGCGGGACGCGCCTTCCCCTAGGGAAGCATCTCGTTATTTGCCGTCGTCGTCCTGGGCTTCATCGCGCGCGTAGAGCTCCAGCATGCGACGGCGGTATTCGCGCACGGCGAGCTTGGCGCGCTCCAGGCGGCGGCGCTCACGCGGAGTCAGCTTGGACGGGTCGATCTCGTCGCCATAGGTCTTCTCGGCCAGCAAATGAGCGGCGTCCACGATACGGGCATCGATGTGCCCGTTTGCCGCCTCGGTCGAGAGGCGGTCGGCAATGGAATCAAGGGTAGGTATGCCGTCGAGCGAACGCCCATGGCCATGCGAGGTCAACAACTCGTGCTCACGCGCGAGCAAGCTCGCCAGATCGTGATGGGCGCGCAGAATATCGAGCGCGTCGGATGGATGCTCGGCAACCTCCGCCACGGCGGCAACCGGCGCGGCGTCGATCACGCGGTAGAAGAGTTGGGCGAGCAGCGGCATCAAAAACACCGTGATGGCACCGGCGGCAACCATGACCGACGCAACATCTTGCGACAGCGCGCCCGCGTTGACGGCAACGCTGTCACGGCAACGATGATCGGAAGCGCCGTGGTGCAGTACAGGGCCACGGTAATGCGGCCATACGCCGACACATCGCGCGTCGCAGGACAAATGCCCATAGAGATGAGGATGGGCACGGCGCGAATAATCAGCAACGCCACGATAAAGCCCGCGAGCAAGCCCGGGCGCGACGCCACGGCCGTCAGGTCGATCTTTGCGCCCGACACGGTGAAGAACACCAGAATCAAAAAGCCGTAGGCCAGGCCGTCGAGCTTAGTCTCGAGCGTATGGTTGCCCTCGGGGATGATATAGCGCAGGACAAAGCCGGCGGCAAAGGAGCCCAGCACGATGTCGAGATCGAAGATGGCCGAGAACGCCACGAGCGTGACCAGGATGAGAACCGTCAAGCGCACGAAGGTCTGCGATGTGGTATCGGCGCGCTCCTCGACAAACGCAAAGAAGCGGCTGCCGACGCGCTTGGAGCGGCTCGGGACCACGGCCAGCAGCACGCAGACCACCGCAAACAGACCCAAGATCACGAGTGTCTGAATGCCGGTGCGCGCAGAGAGCAGCACCGACATGGCAAGCACGGGGCCAAGCTCGCCCCAGGTACCGTACGCGAGAATCGAATCGCCCACGCGTGTGCCGGTAAGCGAGCGCTCGCGCATGATGGGCACGAGCGTGCCGAGCGCCGTCGAGGTAAGCGCGAGCGTCACGGCGATGCCGTCGAAATGGCTGACCGAGAACCACGGCGTAAAGCGCACGGCAAGCCAGGCGATGCCAAACGTGACGACCCACGTCGCCATGCCATAGCGCCCCTCGACGCCCGTGATGTTCTTGGGGTCGATCTCAAAACCGGCGAGCAGGAACAAAAAGGCCAAGCCGAGCTCGGACACGAGCGAGACCTCGGCGTCCACATGGATGATGCCGAGCATATGCGGACCCAGCACCGCGCCGAACACGAGCAAAAAGACCGTCTCGGGAACGGGCTTTCCGGGAATTGCCGAGGTGATAAAGGGACTCGCAAAGGCCACGAGCGCGATGATGGCGAGAGAAACGAATGCCATGTGATGCCTTTCTCTTGTTTGAGCTTCACTGTAGCACCCTCGCCGTCCTCTACGCGCCGCGACCTGTCGTATCATAGTGACGTTTACAAACATGTGGCTCAAGGCGACCGCGAGGCTTGCCCCGCAAACCGACCGCTGCCGCATACCGTACCGTACGCCCAACCGATCAGGAAGGCAGGAACCAATGGTCTCTCGTATCTACGTGGAGAAGAAACCCGGGTTCGACGTCGAGGCTCAGCAGCTCAAGGGCGAGCTGACCGAGATCCTCGGCATTCAGGGCATCGAGGCCCTGAGGATCATCAACCGCTACGACGTCGAGGGCATCGACGAGGAGCTCTTCCGCTCTTGCGTCCCGACCGTCTTTAGCGAGCCCCAGGTCGATGTGACCTATGACGAGCTCCCCGCAAGCGATGGCGCCGTCTTTGCCGTCGAATTCCTGCCTGGCCAGTTTGACCAGCGCGCCGACTCCGCCAGCGAGTGCGTGCAGCTCATCAGCCAGGGCGAGCGCCCCGCCGTGCGCTCCGCCAAGGTCTATATGATCTCGGGCGACTTGGACGAGGCCGCCATCGAGGCCATCAAGCACTACGTGGTGAACCCCGTCGAGGCGCGCATCGCCTCGCTCGACCTGCCCGAGACGCTGTACATGGAGACCCCCGAGCCCCAGCCCGTCGAGGTGCTCGACGGCTTCCGCGAGCTCGATGAGGCCGGCCTCGCCGCCTTTATTTCCGAGCGCGGTCTTGCCATGGACGAAGCGGACATCGCCTTCTGCCAGCAGTACTTCCGCGACGAGGATCGCGATCCCACCATCACCGAGATCCGCGTGATCGACACCTACTGGTCCGATCACTGCCGCCACACCACCTTCGGCACCGTCCTGGACAACGTGACGATCGACGACGCCGTGGTGCAGCAGGCCTTCGACCGCTACATGGAGATGCGCCACGAGCTCGGTCGCGACGCCAAGCCCGTCTGCCTCATGGACATGGGCACCATCGGCGCCAAGTACCTTAAGAAGACCGGCGTCATGACCGATGTCGACGAGTCCGAGGAGATCAACGCCTGCACCGTCAAGGTGAAGGTCGATGTCGACGGCGAGGACCAGGACTGGCTGTTCCTGTTTAAGAACGAGACCCACAACCACCCGACCGAGATCGAGCCCTTCGGCGGTGCCGCCACCTGCGTGGGCGGCGCCATCCGCGACCCGCTCTCGGGCCGCAGCTACGTGTACCAGGCCATGCGTGTCACCGGCGCCGGCGACCCCACCGTCCCGGTTTCCGAGACGCTCGAGGGCAAGCTGCCGCAGCGCAAGCTCGTAACCACCGCCGCCGCCGGCTACTCCAGCTACGGCAACCAGATCGGCCTTGCCACCGGCCAGGTCAACGAGCTCTATCACCCCGGCTACGTGGCCAAGCGCATGGAGGTCGGCGCCGTCGTGGGCGCTACCCCGGCAAACCACGTGCGTCGCGAGTGCCCCGCCCCCACCGACAAGATCATCCTGCTGGGCGGCCGTACCGGCCGTGACGGCATCGGCGGTGCCACCGGCTCCTCCAAGACCCAGAACACCGAGTCCATCGAGACCTCGGGTGCCGAGGTCCAGAAGGGCAACGCCCCGGTCGAGCGCAAGCTGCAGCGTCTGTTCCGCCGCGGCGATGCCTGCCGTCTGATCAAGCGCTGCAACGACTTTGGCGCCGGCGGCGTCTCGGTCGCCGTGGGCGAGCTTGCCGACGGCCTGTATGTCGACCTGGACACCGTGACCAAGAAGTACGACGGCTTGGACGGCACCGAGCTCGCCATCTCCGAGTCCCAGGAGCGTATGGCCTGCGCCGTCGCCGACGGTGACGTCGAGGAGTTCATGGGCTACGCCGCTGAGGAGAACCTCGAGGCGACCGTTATCGCCGAGGTTACCGCCGAGCCGCGCATGCGCATGGCCTGGAACGGTGTCGCCATCGTCGACCTGTCCCGCGAGTTCCTCAACTCCAACGGTGCACCCAAGCACCAGGTCGCCCATGTGTGCGCCCGCAGCGTATGGCAGCCCAGCTGGGCCGGTACCACGCTTGCCGAGCGCATGACCTCGCTTGTCACCGACCTCAACGTTGCCTCCAACAAGGGCCTTTCCGAGCGCTTCGACTCCACCATCGGTGCCGCAACCGTGCTCATGCCCTTTGGCGGCAAGACGCAGCTCACCCCGAGCTCGGCCATGGTCGCCAAGTTCCCCGTGGACGGCGAGACCACCACGGCAAGCGCCATGGCATGGGGCTTCAACCCCTACCTGATGGAAGCCGACCAGTTTGCCGGCGCCTACCTGTCCGTGGTCGAGTCCATCGCCAAGCTCGTGGCTGCCGGCTTTGAGCACAAGCGCGCCTATCTCTCCTTCCAGGAGTACTTCGAGCGTCTGCGCACCGAGGCCGAACGCTGGGGCAAGCCCACGGCGGCCGTCCTGGGCGCCCTCATGGCCCAAGTCGACCTTGGTGCCGGCGCCATCGGTGGCAAGGATTCCATGAGCGGCTCGTTTGAGGACGAAGCCGGCGAGCTCAACGTTCCGCCGACTCTGATCAGCTTCGCTGTGGCCGTGGGCCGCGCGGCGCGCGCCGTCTCCCCTGAGTTCAAGGGCCTGACGCACCGCGTCGTCCGCATCGCCCCCGCTACCTACGGCGAGGACTACCGACCCGACGCCCAGCAGCTGCTCGCCGCGTTTGACGCCGTCGAGGCGCTCACTGCTACCGGCGACGCCCTGGCCGTCTCCACGCCCGGCTACGGCTGCGGCGCCGAGAGCCTCTTTAAGATGTGTGTCGGCAACCAGATCGGTGTCGAGCTTGCCGAGGATGTGGACGTGGAGAGCCTCTTCACCCCGCTCTACGGCAGCTTTATCGTCGAGCTCGCCGAGGACGCCGAGCTACCCGAGGTCGCCGACGGCGTTGTCGTCGAGCCCCTGGGCACCACCGTCGAGGGCTATGTCATCGACACCGGCTCTGAGGTCATCGAGCTCGCCGAGCTCCAGGAAGCCTGGGAGAGCGGCATCGAGGGCGTCTTCGCCTACCGCAGCGCCGGCGAGACCCCCGAGGTCGAGACCATCGACTTCCGCGCCAAGGACATCCACGTATACGGCGGCGCCAAGATCGCCCGTCCGCGCGTGATCATCCCCGTGTTCCCCGGCAACAACTGCGAGTACGACAGCGCCCGCGCCTTCCGTGCCGCCGGTGCCGAGGCCGACACCTTCGTGATCAACAACCTCACGCCCGAGGCCATCGCCGAGAGCACCCACGAGCTTGCCCGCCGCATCCGTGCAAGCCAGATCGTCATGATCCCCGGCGGCTTTTCGGGCGGTGACGAGCCCGACGGCTCCGCCAAGTTCATCACGGCGTTCTTCCGCGCTCCCGAGGTCACCGAGGCAGTCCGCGACCTGCTCCAGGCCCGCGACGGCCTGATGCTGGGCATCTGCAACGGCTTCCAGGCCCTGGTCAAGCTCGGCCTGGTGCCCTACGGCGACATCGTCGACGCCACGCCCGATGCGCCCACGCTGACGTTCAACACCATCGGTCGCCATCAGAGCCGCCTGGTGCGCACCCGCATCTCGTCCAACCTGTCCCCGTGGCTGTCGCAGTGCAGCCTCGACGACCCCTACACCGTCGCCATCAGCCACGGCGAGGGCCGCTTTGTCGCCAATGACGAAGTGCTCGCCCAGCTGATCGCCAACGGCCAGGTCGCCACGCAGTACGTGGGCGAGGACGGCAAGCCCAGCATGGATCTTTCCGTCAACCCCAACGGCTCCGCACTCGCCATCGAGGGCATCACGAGCCCCGACGGCCGCGTTCTGGGCAAGATGGGCCATGCCGAGCGTCGCGGCGACAACCTGTACCGCAACGTGCCCGAGCATGTCCCCGGCGACAAGTTCATGCCGATCTTTGAGAGCGGCGTAGCCTACTTCGCTTAAACCTTTCCCATCGGGTACAATCCCTTCGGGTAACAACACCCGCCACCGGCACGCCCGGTGGCGGGTTCTTTTTTATTTGCGCGTATGGGAGAAGAACATCATGGAAAGCCGCAAGCCGTATCTCGCCACTCTGCCCGGACTCATCCTGGGTTGCCTCGTCTGCTGCGCGCTCTGGGGGTCGGCTTTCCCCTGCATCAAGATCGGTTACGAGCTGTTTGGTATCCCGGCGCACGATAGCGCCTCGCAGCTACTCTTTGCAGGTTTGCGCTTCACACTTGCCGGTATCCTGGTTATCGCCGGTATGAGTGCAGCCCAGCGCCGCCCGCTCGTCCCACAGGCACGCGATATCAAGCCCATCTTTATCTTGTCGCTCTTCCAGACTATCGGGCAGTACTTCTTTTTCTATCTGGGTCTCTCGCGCGCCAGCGCCATGTCGAGCTCCATCATCGAGGCCAGCGCCAACTTCCTCGCAATCCTCTTTGCCGCCCTGGCATTTCACACCGAGAAGCTCAATACGGCCAAGGTGCTTGGCTGTGCGCTGGGCTTTGCCGGCGTCGCGCTCGTCAACCTCTCGGGCGCAGATGGCACCTTTGGCTTTACGCTCGATGGCGAGGGCTTTATCCTAGCCTCCACTGTCGCGGGTGCTCTTTCGACCTGCCTGATCGGTATCTTCTCGCGCGAGCACGACGGCGTCTTGCTTGCCGGGTGGCAGTTCTTGGTCGGCGGCCTGATCCTCACCGCCATCGGCTTTTTGATGGGTGACGCGCTCTCCCCCACAGCGATTGTCCCCGCCATCGCGCTCATCATCTACATGGCGCTTATCTCCGCGGTCGCGTACTCGCTGTGGTCCCGCCTGCTCGCCGTCAACCCCGTCAGCCGCGTCTCTATCTTTGGATTTATGAACCCCGTCTTTGGTGTGGTGCTGAGCGCGCTGCTGCTCGACGAGGGCGCTGGCACGAGCCTCGTTACCGTCATCGTTGCCCTGCTGTTGGTCTGCGGCGGCATCATCATCGTCAACAAACCCAAAAAAGCCTAGCGAGCTCACCTTTTTAGGGAGGGCCTTCAAACACTTTAGCTTAATGGAGTGCACTGGTTCTCGTTGATTTCGTACCGAGTCGCAGCGGCAGACGCCCGCCTTGCCGCACCGCGCCCGGGCATTATGGCCGGTGGCCCCCACAAACGCAAAAGGGGCGCACGACCATCGCAACGGTCGTGTGCCCCTTTTCCTAGCGTATCTGAACGCCGGCTTTCTTTTTCTCGGCCTTGACACGGTAGAGTTCCGTGTCGGCGGCGCGAAGCAGGTTTTGCCAGGTATCAATACCATCGCCGACCCGCGCGCAACCGATGGACATCCGCAATGCATACGGCACCTCGGCATGCGCGAGCTCGTCGTTGATTGTCGCGCACAGATGCATGATATCCTGTTCCGCCGCTGCCTTTTGGAGCACCACGAACTCATCGCCACCATAACGCGCGATAAAGCCACCAGACGCCGAGCAGACCTCTTTGAGCGCAGCGGATATTACCTGAAGAGCATGGTCGCCCTCCACATGTCCATAGCGATCGTTAATCTGCTTAAAGCCGTCAGCGTCCATCATAAGCAGATACACATCTTCGGCCTGATCCACATTTGAAAAGAGCGACAGCATATAGGTCTCAAAACGGTTGCGGTTGTTGAGTCCAGTCAACGGGTCAGTCGAGATCAGTTGCTCCTGGCAGATGATATAGAGCAGCAACATGCTAATCATTATGCCGACACAAAGGCCAGGCACCGAGTATACGATCTGAAAGGTACCGCCCACCAGAGCGGGAACCGCAAAAAAGGCGAGGGTGCGATAAATGGCCTTCTTTTGCAGGCTTTCGACTTTTCGAGCCTGAATAAAGGCATGCAAGGACGTATATATGACGTAGCAGTAGCTAACGATAGGCTGAATCATATAAAGCGCTCCGCGACGATATACGCCCCGCGCATCGATATAGAACATAGTGTGCGTCCAGTAGCTGGTAAATGCCAACACGACCACCAATGCGGTTGGCAACGTTAAAAGTACCACCCTATAGGGCGTGGTCAGGAGCCGCGAGCCCTGCATCGTCTCGGAATAGAAAAACCAAATGAGGCACGCGATGGCGAACAGCGAAAACGAAACCGCGTTGGAAATCCAGTTGGCCGTGATGCCTACAGGAGTGCTCACGCCGTCCGAGAGCGTCCAGATCATATCGAAGAAAATGTAGGCAGCAGACGTGTAGCCCAGCATGCTAAACAAAAGCTGCTGGGTGCTCGAGAACAGGGAGCGACGGCTTCGTACGGCAAGCCCGATAAGAATAATCATGCATAGCAGGAATATCTCGATCTTGAGTGCCTTAACCACTAGACGCCATCCCTTCAATATCCAAGTGGTCGGAATCGCCCAATTCGAACCTGGGCAATAAACACCCCTTACTCCGTAGGGGTAAAGGGAATAATAGCAGAGCGCCCGAACGTCACTGCAAGACAGCTCTCGTTCGGGCGCTCAAACGGCGCGAGTTGCACGCCGGAATCATTGATGGGTATCGATTGCTACTCGCCATCGATGTCGGTCGCGACAGCCTCTTCGATGGCCTCGACACCGGCAGGCGACAGGTCTTCCTTGCCCTGGCAGAACTTCTTATCGACCCAGCCAGTCAGAATCGGAGCCATGATCGCCGTGATGATAACGGCGGTGGCGATCTGAGCGTACGCGGTGGGCGCAAGCTCGGCGTAGCGCGGTGCGACCTCGGCGAGGGCAACCGGTGTGGTCATAGCCGTGCCGGCAATGGTGGAGCAAGCCACAGCGGCCTTGCCATTGCCGCCGCACAGACGCTCGAACGCAAAGGTGATGGGACCGACGACAAACAGCGTGACAAGGCCCAGCAAGATGCCGGAAATACCGCCGGTGATAAAGCTCGACAGGCTCATGGACGCACCGAGCTGAAATCCGATGACGGCAATCGCGGGATTGGCACCGGGAACCAGCAAGTTCTTGATAAACGGGAACAGGTTGCCCAGAACCATGCCAATAACGAGTGGCAAGATGGAGCCGATAATGGTGCCAATGGGAATGTTGGCGAGGCCGGAAACACCGAGGATGATCATCGTGACGGCGGGGCCAGCCGTAAAGAACAGGATACCGACGGCGCCCTGCTCGGACTCATCGCCGAACTCGCCCATGATACCCGTATAGAGCGCCATGTTGCAAAACGTGATGCCGCCGATGATAGACACGGAGCTCAGACCCAGGAAGTTGTCGTTAAAGAAATATGCTACGCCCAGGCCGAGAGCCGCTGCGACGACCAGCTTGGGGATCAGCACGACGATACCGGTCTTGATGGCACCCGGCGTGGACTTAAAGCTGATGCCGGCGCCCACAAACAGCAGGATCGCGGCGACGATGGTATTGGAGCCACCGCGGCAGGCAGCCGTAAAGAAGCCGCCGATCTCAAAAACCTGCGGGCAGAAGGTGTTGAGCAAAAGACCGACGATCATCGGATAGATCATGATGTCGCCCGGGATGCGCGGGACCTTGAATTTCTTTTGCTCGTTGGCGGTCGCTTCCTGTGCCATGAAACCCCCATTTCCGCTGACGGGGTACAAAAGCCCACGTCACGCTTTGCTACAGTAAAGTTTGACCATGGTACCAGAAGAAATAGACCAGCTCGGTGAAAAATTCGACAAGTTGGGATGGAACGAGATTCGGCGCCCGCGACGCCACCCCTATATAAGGCTCAAGACGATATAGAGTACGATGCCCGAGACGCAGCACCACAGCATCGATTTTGTCTTGACCGCCACGACCACGACGCCGGCGGCCGCAATCCAGGGAACCAAGGCAGGCCAGAGCCCCGCGTCGAACGCGCCGGGACTCACCAAGTCGTTGGCGACCAGCGCGGCAAAGGCAGCGGGCGGGATATAGCCCAGGGCCTCGGTAATGCGGGGCGACAGGGTCCGCCCGCGCAAGGCGAACGCCGGCGCGATGCGAAAGAACGCGATAGCAGCCCACGACGACAGCCACAGAACCAAGAACTCGTTAACGGGCATCGCGGGCACCTCTTCCGTCAAATACAGCATCGCACGCCAGCGCAATGGCAATGCCGACCACGACGCTTGCCGGCACGGCAATATTCACGAGGCCCAAGAACTTGCATACGGCGACGGACACCGCGCCCGAAACCGCCGCGACAACGTTGCCGCGCGACAGCCGCTGCGAAAAGAGCAGGCAGATAAAGAGCGAGGTGCAGACAAAGGCTGCAATGGCGGTGGGAACATCGACAACGGCGCCGACGATGGCGCCCATCGTACACGATACGCCCCATGTTGCGATAAGGATCACATTGAGCACAAAGGACTCGCGCGGGCCCCAATCCTCCCCTTCAACCAACTTGGCAAGCGAGATGCCATATGCCTCCTCGGTAAGTGTCGCGGCAACAGCCAGCGTCTGACGCTTCGAGGCACCCGTCAGATGCGGCGCGATCGATGCCGAGTAAAGCGCAAAGCGCGAGGAGATGGCAGCGACGCTCGCGACGATCGATGCTGCAGGCACGCCCGCCAGCCACAGGTTGCAGATCATAAACTGGCCGCTGCCCGTCACAAACGTGCCGCTCAGAGCAAAGACCATCCAGGGCTCCATTCCCGTCTGCCCCATGATCATTCCGCACGGCGCGCCTATTGCAACATAGGTAAGCATCACTGGCCAGACGATTTTAAAGATCCTAAGGACCATGCCACTCCCATTCTGGTAAGTCGTCTGCAGCGCGCCTCGCAACGCAGCAGAAATATCAACCGGTGGCAATAAAGTTCGCCTACAATTGCCACCGGATCGAAAGACACAACTTTTTAGGAAGTCATTATGACAGCTATCGATCGAGACCGGGCGCGCGCGGCCTTCAAAAGCTACACCGATGCCTACGACGCCACCAACCCACGCATCGCGCTCAAAATCGAGCATACGTACCACGTGGCCGAGGCATGCGATGCCGTAGCGCGCGAGCAGGGCTGGTCGTCAGAAGATATTGACTTGGCGTGGCTTTGCGGCCTGCTACACGATATGGGCCGCTTTGAGCAGCTGCGGCGCTGGGACACCTTTAAGGACGCCGAGAGCATGAGCCATGCAACACTGGGCGTCGAGGTCCTCTTTGGCGAGAACCCCGCCGATGCACCCGCCGTAACGAGCATCCGCGACTTTATCGATGACCCGGCAGAAGATGAGCTCATCCGAGCGAGCATTGCCTATCACAGCGATTTCCGTCTACCCGCACAGCTCGACGAGCGCACGCGGCGCTTCTGCGACATCGTGCGCGACGGCGACAAGGTCGACATTATGCGCACCATCGCCGACAGCACCGTCGATACCATCCTCAAGGTGGACGAGAAGACGTTTCTCGCCAGCCATCTCTCATCGCCGACACTTGCCGCCTTTGAGGAGCGTCGCTGCGTCTCACGCGAAGAGCGCGAGGAGCCGGCAGACTTCCTGGTAGGGCTCATCTGCTTTATGTTTGAACTTGTCTATCCCGCAAGTCGCGCGCTGGCGCGCGAGCAAGGCGATATCTACCGCCTGCTCGACGCGCCCTTTGGCATTACGCGGCCCTTCACCGATCCCGCCACGCAAGCGACCTGGGAGCGCCTAAAGGGCGAGATGCGCGACTGGCTGGCGCGTGCCTAGCGCTCAAGCTGGGCCAGCAGCTCCTCGACGACCTCGACGGCGTCGCCGACAACCTTGTACTGGGCGGCGCCAAAGATGGGGGCATCCGGATCATCGTTGATGGCGATAATGCACTCCGCCCCACCGATGCCAGCAAGATGCTGGATGGCACCCGAGACACCGATACTCACAAGGAGCTTGGGCGAGACCGACACGCCCGTCTGGCCGATCTGGTGGCGATACTCCAGCCAGCCGGCCTCCACGACGGGGCGCGTGCAGCCGAGCTCGGCACCGAGGGCCTCGGCGAGTTTTCGCATCAACGGCAGGTTTTTCTTGGAACCAATGCCGCGGCCTACCACGACCAGACGCTCGGCATCGGCAATCGAAGCCTGCTGCCCCCACTCCTCGGCGGGAATCGAGATCTCGACGCGGGCCTTAACGTCATCCGCCAGTGATACCTGGACAATCGTGCCGGAGCGGCTGTAGTCAAAGTCGGGCGCCTTAAAGATGCCGGGACGTACCGTCGCCATCTGAGGGCGGTGGTTGGGACAAACGATGGTGGCCATCAGGTTACCGCCAAACGCCGGGCGCGTCTGCTGCAACAGGCCCGTCTCCGTATCCATCGAAAGCACGGTGCAGTCGGCCGTAAGGCCCGTCTGCAAGCGCACGGCAACGCCAGGTGCCAGCTCGCGGCCAAAGGCGGTCGCGCCGTACAGAATGGCCTCGGGCTTGCGCTCGGCCACCAAATCGCAGATCAAGCGGGCGTAGACCTCCGCGTCGTTTTGGCGCAGGCGCTCGTCACGACAGACCATAACTTCATCTGCACCAGCACAGACCAGATGCTCCAACTCCTCAAGCGAGCCCTCGGGGCCCATGCCGACCAGCGCTACCAAACGGCAGCCACGGGCATTGGCAAGCTCGCGACCCTTGCCCATGAGCTCATAGGCCACAGGGGCTACGGCGTCATGCTCGTCAGTCTGCACAAACACCCAAATGTCTTGGTATGCGTCGAGATCGACTGCGCCAGTGGCCTCATCGCGTTCAATCGAGATAGCGTTGACGGGACAGGCGTCGACGCACCCGCCGCACAGAATGCAGCCGTCGGTTACGCGGGCGCAGCGGTTGGGCCGCTCGCCCTCTACCACAATGCCGCCCGAGGCGCAGGCGCGGACGCAGCGACCGCAGCCAATACAGGCTTCGCTATCGATAATCAGTCCGCTCATCTATGCCATCCCCTCGATAATCTTGGCAAGCTTTGCCGCCTGCTCGGTCGGTGTGCCCTCAACGGCTTCGCACGTTTGATCGCGGTCGGGCACAAACGAGCGCACAACCTGCGTCGGCGAGCCAGCAAGGCCGCAACGCGCGGGGTCGGCATGCACGTCGGCAGCGCTGACCACGCGCACGTCCGCCTCCTCTGCCGCACGAATACCGGCAATGCTCGGCATGCGCAGCTGGCCGATCTCCTTAGCGGTCGTCATCGCACACGGCATCTCAAGATAGACCGTCTCTTCGCCGGCATCGCATCCGTGAACGAGTGCCAGCGAACCACACGTCGTAAAGCCCGCGCTCTGCACGCAGCTCACGTCAGTCACGCAGGGAATCTCAAAGGCGCCGGCAAGCTCGGGGCCAATCTGGGCCGTATCGCCGTCCACCGCCATCTTGCCGCAGATAAGCAGGTCGAAGTCCTCGTCGAGCGCCTCGATACCGCATTTGAGCGCATAGGTGGTGGCCAACGTGTCCGCGCCCGCAAAAGCACGGTCGGTCAGCAGCAGCGCGTCGTCGGCGCCGCGGGCGATGCAGTCGCGCAGCAGCGATTCGGTCGCGGGAATACCCATCGATACCACCGTCACGCGCACATCCATACCAAAGCCGATAAAGTCGTCCTTGAGCGCCAGCGCGCATTCCAGGGCGCTTGCGTCAAAGGGGTTGATGACCGCCTGCTTACCATCGCGCACAATGGTATTGGTCTTGGGATCCATCTTGACCTCGGTGCTTCCCGGCACCGCCTTGACGCACACCACCATATGGAAATCGCTCATCTTCACGCGCCCCCTTTCTGGACGAGTTCATCCAAGAGCTTCTCCGAAAACAGGTTGCCACGACCCAGTTGCCCGGCAGGATCGAGCTGTAGCTTGAGTCGAGCCGATTCGACCATGGCATCGTGGCCGTACATCGTCTCCAAAAAGCCCGCCTTAATCTTGCCGACGCCATGCTCGGCAGAAACGGCGCCGCCCATTGCCGTAACCTCGGCAGCCCACTGGGCAAAGAGCTCGCCACCGCGGCGGTAATCCTCAGAGTCGCGCGGGAGGATATTCACATGCAGATGGTTGTTACCAATGTGTCCCCAGGCGGCAGACTCAAGCCCGCTTTCGGCCAGCGTGCGGCGATAGAGCGCAACGACATCGGCCAGGCGCGCGTTGGGCACCGACATGTCCGAACCCAGCTTGGTGATGGTGGGGTCGGTGCGACGACGCTCATCGATGAGCATGTTGACACTCTCGGGGACCGCATGGCGGAAGAATCGCTGGCATTCGCGATCGACCTCGGTGCGCGCGACCCAGGTCGCATCGTCACGGCCGCCCGCAAGCTCCAATACCCACCCCAGGTGATACAGTTCCTCAATCGCCTGGGCTTCATCATCGCAGTCGAGCTCCACGTAAACGCAGACCTTGGCCTCTTTGTCGAGCGCCGGCAGCGAGGCGAACGCGGTCGACTGCTCGCGCTGGCGACGTAGGATATCCAGGGCGCCCTCATCGAAATATTCGATAGCCGCCGCACGGGATAGAACGGGGCGCACGGAATCGGTGAAGGACACGGCCTTGTCTTCGCTATCGAAAAAGCAGCTCACACCCCAAACGACCGCCGGTGCCGGCTGCAGGGCAATCTCGAGCTCCGTAATGACGCCGAGCGTGCCGCAGGCGCCGATAAAGAGGTCGATGGCATCCATGTCGTCCGCAACAAAATAGCCCGAAGCATTTTTGGTCTTGGGCATGGTGTAGGCGGGAAGATCGAGCTCGAGCGCACGGCCTTCCGTTGTCACGAGCGAAAGGCGGCGACCGTGCGCAAAAACCTCGCCGCGCTGAAGCTCGACCAGGTCGCCATCGGTCAGCGCGACGTGAAGGCCCGTGACGTGCGGACGCATGGGGCCGTAAGCGTAGCTACGGGCGCCGGAAGCGTTGCATGCCGCCATACCGCCCAGGCAGGCAGATGCCTCGGTGGGATCGGTAGGAAAGAACTGCTCGGGGGCTTCCTGGAATTCCTCGTAAGCCTTAAGCGAAGCCTGGTCCCAACCTACGGTCGGAAGTATCTTCTTGCCCAGCTGCTTGCGCAGCTCAGACAGCACGACGCCCGGCTCTACGCGAAGCAGAAAGCGACCCTGTTCATCGCGGCAAAGGCCTAGGTAGCGATTCATACGGGAGGTATTGAGGATGTGGCCGCCATGGGGCACGGCGCCGGCGGCGAGGCCCGTGCGAGCGCCCTGAACCGTTACCGGGACACGCTCGGCATGGAGCTGCCGCAGGATGGCGCGAACCTCGTCTTCCGATGTCGGAAACGAAATGCTCGAGGCCTCGCCCGACGAACGAGACTCATCGCGACCGTATTCCTCGTACTCATCGGTGAAGGGTTTGATGGTTGCAGACATGCAGAACTCCCCTTTAGCTAACTACAGTGTTTGCAGGGAGATGTTACCGCATCGTTTCGTTGACGTGTTCGAGACCGTCTCCATAATTGAGGATTTTTACGTTCGTGCAATTCGGCGAGCGGCCGCCACATCTCGGCAGGCGATGTTTTTTACACATATCGCTTTGCCGCCAACGATCGCGAAATTGGCGCTCAAAAAATGTTGAAGTATTTTTTACCACCAACTACCTGCGACGATGCGAATCCGTCAAGCATTTGGTCAGCTTTTGGTCAAGTTGTGGCTGATACGGTCGGCATCGACAGCCAAACCGATAGAAGTTTTGGCCCCAGAAGCAGGGAGGTTCCCATGGCATATTACTGGCCCCAGTACGGCGTCGCCATCGAAGTCGACGACGATCCCCATCTCCTGCCTTTCGAAGAAGAGGCATTCCCCGGCACGACGGTCTACCACGTCACCACCGATGTGATCTGCGACCCCGAGTCGTTCTCGGCACTCGCCCACCACATCGCACGCATCCACGACATCGAGCTCCCTCCCGACTTCGATGAGCTTGTCTACTCGCGCCGCCTGATGCTTCATATGCTCTTTGGAGCGGACCCGTCCACGTTCGCACGCGTCTACACCACCAAGGACGCCGCATGAGCGCGAAGAAGTTGCCCCGACTCGCGAGTCTGGGGCATCGCAAGAAACTCATCGCTGTCTGTTTGGCTATCGTCTGTGCCCTCGTCGCCGTAGGCTTGTACGCCTGGCAGTCGCAGCCCGTACCCGAAGCGGGCGCCTCGGTTACGACGGCCGAGGGCAAATCGCGCCAAGAGATCCAAGATGAGCTCGACGCCATCGTCCGCGACAACATGATGACGATCTCGGTCGCTCCGGTCGCCCAGTTGCAGGAAGGCGGCAAGTTGCGCGTCAACGTGCAAAACGTCCAGGGCAATAAGTTCCCCCAGCGATTCCGCGTCATTCAAAACGACGAGACCATTTATGAGTCCGGCATCGTCGAAACCGGCAAGACGGTTGAGACGTGTCCCGCCGGCGACATCGAGGAAGGCGAAGCGTATATCGAAATCCAGGCACTCGACACCAAGACCCATGACAACCACGGCAATCCGACGCGCGTCAAGGTCCGGGTGGAACAGGCAGAGAACTAGCCCCTAACGCCCGCTGCGTCATTGCGCGCGGTCACCAACACTCGTCCAATCATCGCGGGGACGGCCCGCGGCAAATAGAAAGGAACGACCATGGACATCACCAGAAACATGAACGGAGCCAGAGCGCTCGCCGTGGGCGCAGGGCTCGCGCTCGCGCTCGCAATGGGCGCCGCCCCGACGCCAGCTATGGCAGCCGGGCGTGTTGGAAGCACGAAGGTAATGGTCAAGACCGAAATCGACAACGTTAATTTCAAAGTTCCGACGGTTATTCCGTTCGTCGCCAAGGCCGACGGCACGCTTCAGGGCCCCTCAGAAGATGCAACCACCATCGACAACCTTTCGGCCTACGGCATCCATGTCACCAACATGAAGATCGACGCCATGAACACCTGGACCATTGCCGCCGACGCCAAGACCGGATCCGCGCAGAACTCCATCGACTTTAAGGTCGGCCCCGACGGCGCGCTCCAGGATGCCAGCGCCGCAACGCAGGGAACGGGAATCGATCTCTCCAAGAACGCAACCTTTGATATGGGCTATCAGGGTATTGCCGGCGGTTCGGACAAGATCAAGCTCAAGACGAGCGGAAACGTCGCCCGTGTCACGCGCGACATCTTCCATATAACCGGCGAAGGCGATCAGGTTGCAACAATCACTTGGACGGTCGAGCCCGGTGCGCACACGGCATAAGGTGATCGCCCTGGCCGCCGCCGTCAGCATCCTAGCGTTTGGGCCAGCCATGGCCTTTGCCCAGCAAGAACAGGCTCAGGCCGCCACGCAAGTGACGGTCGACCTCTCGGGGCTCGACCGCGGCAACCACCAGGAACCGTTGGCGCAGACAGGCGACAAAAAGCAGCTCTTGGCAGCAAGCGTCGCTGCAGCGGGCGCGGGAGCCACCGGCCTCGGACTGTGCATCAAACGCAACCAGCAATAAGACACAACCAGCTCGCACAATATAAAGCAAGGAGACCCCATGGCATCGAAGAACCTTTTGCCCGCCGTCGCGCTCTGCGGCGCACTCGCAACCGGAACGCCTGTCGCCGCTTGGGCGACCCCCGTCATGGCGGACTCCTTGCCAGCAGCCCTAAGCCCCGCACCAGACCCGTCGAGCGTCATTGCGTGCAAGCGCTTTTCGCTCACGCAGGCAACAGTCTCGACCTTGGGGTGCCTTCGCCAGGACACGGACGGCTCGATAGTCGTGGATATCAAGCGTTCGGACAAGACGAACGGCTCCCAGGCAGGATGCGCCATCTGCACGTGGCGCTCGGCTGTGCTCGATGCAGATGACGATCCTTGCGATTTGGAGCTACGCATCGACATCGCTTCGGTCGATGACTCGGCGAACGAAGCGAAGGTCGCCTTCGACAGCACGTTTTTCAAAGAAGAAGGAGGTGTATGCCTGGGCTGCGTTGCCTCGCACACCGACGGCGCGCAGCCCACTCTCTCATTCACGGCATCGTTGCGGATAACCAAAACCAACACCGAGGCCGTCGCAACGGGAGAGACTCCCCTGCTGTTCTACGACGACAATGCCGAAGGCGCCAAAATCAAAGACGATAAGCAAAACGGGTCGCTCAGCCTTACTCGAGGGGCGAAACTCTGCCCTATTGAGATCGATGTCCAGGCGCAAGACAGGCAGCGCGTACTTGCCGACCCGGCGCTCCTCGAAATGGAATGGAATGGAGCTGGAGCCATCGGGATTGCTCCCTTTGCATTGAACGAAATGGCCTTCCCATCAAAAGATGGGACCACGAACGCAGCCATAACAGAGGATAAAGCAGATAGCGCGTCACTGTCGGCTAACGACATCTCCGCCCCTTCAGAGGAACCGGATGAAACTGCTATCGAGTCAAACGATCCCCAACTCGAGGACGGCCTAGGCCTTGCTACGCCTCAAGATGTCGATGAGGGCAACTGCTGCATGCTCACCGCACTCGACCACACGACGACCGTCGACGCCGCGAACATCGAAGTTGCCGCCGCCAATCAGCCCGTCCGCAAGTCGGCTATCATCGCATTTCCCGAGTCCGTCGAGGTCGTCTTTTTGCCATCGGGCGAAATCGTAGCACCAACATTGCTCACCTTGTTAGGCGCCAAGAATACTCGGAACGAAATCAAGAAGATCACGATCGTCGACCCTGCAACCACTGCCAAGCTGCGCCTATACGCCGTTGCCCCAGATGGAAGCAAAACCTTGGAATTCGATGGCGACACGCTCCTGGCCTGGCGACGTCTGGACATTATGGAAGATGTCTCGTACCAGATTGAACTTGAAGGGTTTGACCGCGCCCGAGATGCCGATATCATCGCCGCGGGCATCGAGTCCCCACAACGGCTGATGACGCTACGCTTTGAATACTATCCCTACGTTCCGACGACAACCTAAGGCTTAACCGCTGTACGCCAGACTTAATACCACTCATATAACGTATTAGACAAGTCGCAATATGCCCTGCGTTCCATTCTGCTACGATTGCCAAGGTGGCATCAATACGGGAGGATCCATGCCGGGTTTGGGAACGATCATCAACGTCGCGCTTTTGATTGCAGGCGGTCTTTTGGGATTAGCGGGCGGCCGTTTTATCACACCGCGCATCCAAGATACCCTTATGAAGGCGTCGGGGCTGTGCGTCCTGTTTATCGGCCTGGGCGGCACTATGCAAAAGATGCTCGTCATCGATGGGAAAGCCCTGGCGACCACCGGCACCACCATGCTGATCGTCTCATTTGCGCTCGGCTCGCTTATCGGCGAGGCCATCAACCTGGAGGCCGCCATCGAAAACCTCGGCGAATGGCTCAAGCGCAAGACTGGCAGCGAGGGCGATAACGAGTTTACCAACGCTTTTGTCTCGGCTTCACTCACCGTGTGTATCGGCGCCATGGCCATTGTGGGGTCAATCCAGGACGGCCTGCTCGGCGACTGGTCCACACTCGCCCTGAAGGGTGCACTGGACTGCATCATTGTCTGCACCATGACGGCCTCGCTCGGCCGCGGCTGCATCTTCTCGGCCCTGCCCGTCGCCGTGTTCCAGGGGACGATCACGCTGTTTGCCGGCGCACTCTCCCCCATCATGACCACCGCAGCCCTCGACAGTCTCTCACTCGTGGGATCCATGCTCATCTTCTGCGTCGGCGTCAACCTTATCCGACCTCAGACCTTCCGCACGGCCAACATGCTGCCAGCCGTCGTCATTGCCGTCATCTACGCTCTCCTGTTCTAAGTCTATCTACATAGCGGTATCTCGAACATCTGTTTGATGCTGTGCTATGATATGAGGTCACCGACACCGTATAGGGAGAGGAGAGGGCGGTGGCCGACCAGGACGTCAAGATGCTCATTGAGCGCATTATGGCCGAGGCCCGGACCCATCAGTCCGCCCGCTTCTCAAACAAAATCTATGCTGACGAGCCGATTCTCAAGACCGGCCGTCAAATGCAGAACTTCCTCCCCGACCAGTACCGCAAGATGCGCGAGATATCGCGCTGGCAGGATGATCCCAAGGGCGGCGCGGGGCGTTGGCTATCAGAGGCGGAGCTTTTTTACCGTCAGGGCTTACTGATGGCCGACTTCGAGGACGATTGTCCCTACAACGGCACCTTCAAGTCGTACTTTCCCACCTACAACGCCATGAGCGACCGACAACTGCGCGGCTACTTTACCTGGCGCGCCCAGGTGCGCCGCGGCAATATCGAGGAAACGTCTACATCCTTTGCCTTCTTATATCTCTATGAGCTGATCTGCGGCATTGGCGTAGATGATCCGCTCGATGGCTTTGACAAGATCAAGGCCTTTTGGGATGCCTATCGCGCCTTTGAGCCCGGCATCGACCGGTTTGCACGCGTGTGGCTGCAGGATTACGCCGTTTTCCACGGGCTCGACCCCAAGCTGCTTCGTGACTCTAAAACCGTCATGTTCGACAACGCCCTTATCGAGCTGCGACGCGCGGCTCGAGACCTTGCGCCCGCGCAGGCGCCGTCCGGTCAAACCGCTAAGCGCCGCAAAACCTCAGAGCCCACGCTCCCCCTTCCGCCTGACGAGACGCACGAGGAGCGGCTCATGACCGCCATCAATGCACTCTCCACGTACAGCCTGAATAACTCAAGGCTCGACCGCGAGCACCATCGCGACCTGTGCCACGTGGCATGCGCCGTGTATGTCCGCATGACCCGCTACTATGACACGCACCGAAAGACCGGCATCGTGGCGAGTTTATTTGGGGAGGAGACGGCAATGCCCTACACCATGTTTGCCTCGGCCGTATTCTTTGCGCCCGAGCGCCACGAGGACTGCGAATACCGTCTGGACCCCATCCATATCTACCGTTGCCAAAACGGTTTTTGGGAATGCATGCGGATTCACGGCAGCAGACAAAAGAGCAGCAAACTTGGCGAGATGATGCGCGCCTGCGACCAACGCCTGCGCCTGGCCCTGGACCCTGCCCATCCCCTGAAGGAAGAAAAGGTCCCCAAATATCTGGCCAAGATTATCGATGACGAGATTGTGGCATGGCTTTCGTGGGACGCCGCACACCAGCCCGTCAAGATCGATATCGATTTGAGCCAGCTGGGGCACATTCGGAGCGCTGCCGCACAAACGCGCGAAGCGCTTTTGATCGACGAGGAACGCGAGGACGGCGCGTCCGCAGAAGCCGAGGCAGCGGACTCAGGGCAACCGGAAGCCGAGCCCGTAGCCGACGCGACGGTCGAGGCGGTCGCGGCGGCTGCAGGGCAGGACGAGTCCGACGAGCCGACCATATCCACCGAACAGTTTGGTGTCGTGGCACCGCTTCTCGCGCCGACGCCCGCGTTCGCAGCTGCTGCGCCCGCTGACGCCACGAACGAGCTCGCGCCCGCCGCAGACGCCTATCTCCGCGCGCTGCTCGAGCACAACGCAGTACAGGCGGAATCGGCGGTAGTGCAATCGAAGCAGAGCGAGGACATGCTCGTCGATACCATCAACGAGGCGCTCTTTGACCTGGTGGGAGACACCGTTATCGAATTCGGCGCGGCAGGGCCGCAGATTATCGAGGACTACGAAGCAGACGTGAGAGGATACCTAGACCATGAGTGATACCGCATCCGCAGCACCCCGCGTGCCCAAGCGCGTCGCTGCCGTCATTCTCAACTCGCTCAAGGGCGGCGTGGTCCCGCGCATCGGCCTTCCTTACATCACCGTAGGGCGCGAGGTCGAGATCCGCGCCCTGCTCACCGATCTGAGTCTCATCGCCGACGGTGGCGCGAGCTTCCGCTTTCTGGTCGGTCGTTACGGCGCCGGCAAGAGCTTTTTGCTCCAGACCATCCGCACGCACGCCATGGGCGAGGGATTCGTCGTCGCTGATGCCGACCTGTCGCCCGAGCGCCGCCTGCAGGGCGGTCAAGGACAGGGCCTTGCCACCTACCGCGAGCTCATCCGCAATATATCGACCAGGACGCGCCCCGAGGGCGGTGCGCTCAACCTTATTTTGGATCGCTGGGTCGCCTCGTGTGCCGACGTCGACGAGTCGGTCGTCAATGCCCAACTGGCCCCGCTCGAGGAGATGGTCCACGGCTTCGACTTCACCCGCATGCTCCGCCGCTATCGCATGGCCGTCTCGGAGGGTGACGAAGAAGCTATGAGTCGCGTGACCAAATGGATTCGCGGCGAATACCGCACCAAGAGTGAGGCACGCGCCGAGTTGGGCTCCTCGACCATCATCAGCGATGACGACTGGTACGACTACGTTAAGCTCATTGCGCGCTTTTTGGTCTGCAGCGGCTACAAGGGCATGCTGGTGCTCATCGACGAGCTCGTGAATCTGTACAAGATTCCCAACGCGATTACGCGCCAATATAACTACGAGAAGATCCTGACCATGTACAACGACACGCTCCAGGGCAAGGCGCAGTACCTGGGCATGATCATGGGCGGCACGCCGACCTCCATCGAAGACCGCCGCCGCGGCGTGTTCTCCTACGAGGCCCTGCGCAGCCGACTCGCTCAGGGCCGCTTTGCGCGCGAAGACCTTAAGGACATGCTCGCGCCCATCATCCGCCTGCAGCCACTCACCTATGAGGAGCTGCTGGTGCTGATCGAAAAACTCATGCAGATCCATGCCGGCTACTTTGGCTGGACGCCCACGCTTGCCGAAAACGACTTGGTGGACTTTCTCAAGATTGAGTTCGGCCGCGTGGGAGCCGACACGCACTTGACGCCGCGTGAGGTTATCCGTGACTTTATCGAGCTGCTCGATATCCTGTGTCAGAACCCCGATGCAAATGTGGCCGAGCTGCTGCAAAGCGTCGGCGGCGACGCGCTGGCGCCGGCAGCCGCAACAGGCGACACCGGCACCGCAGGCGGCGACCGCAACTTCGCCGAGTTCACCATCTAACCTACCAAAAAGGGACAGGTTTATTTTGGCAGGTTTTATCTGGGCAAACGTTGAAGCAGTAATGCAGCAAGCCGTTGCCAGCCGCGTTGAGAGATTCGTTGTTGAAAGGAGGCCCCGTGAACGCCTTTGACCGCTACGCCCCGTTTATCCAAGACTTCATCTACTCCCACGATTGGGAGAGCTTGCGCTCTATCCAGGTTGCGGCGGCAGATGCCATCTTCAACACACAGGACAATGTGCTCCTGACGGCATCCACGGCTTCCGGCAAAACCGAGGCGGCCTTCTTTCCCATCCTGACCGAGTTTTGGGAGAACCCGCCCGCAAGCGTGGGCGCCCTCTACATTGGCCCCCTCAAGGCGCTCATCAACGACCAATTCGTCCGCCTCAACGACCTGTGCGAAGAAGCCGATATCCCCGTCTGGCACTGGCATGGCGATGTCTCGCAATCACACAAGGCCAAACTCATCAAAAAACCGAGCGGCATCCTACAGATTACGCCCGAGTCGCTCGAGGCGCTCCTGATCCATAAGCACATGGCGATCCCGCGCATGTTTTGCGACCTGCGCTATGTGGTTATCGACGAAGTCCATTCGCTCATGCGCGGCGACCGCGGCGGGCAGACGCTCTGTCTTATCGAGCGCCTCTCGCGCATGGCAGGCGTGCAGCCCCGCCGCATTGGCCTTTCGGCCACCATCGGCGACCCCGAGCGCACGGGCGCCTTTCTCTCGCAGGGAACGGGGCGCGACTGCGTTATCCCCCGCTTTGAGGAACCGCGCCGCGTGTGGCGCATCTCCATGGAGCACTTCTACAACTCGGGCCCCCAGGCGCAGCAGCGGGGATTCGAGAGCATGGGTCCTCAAGAGGCCGAAGTGCTTGCGTGCGAGCGTATTGAGACGGCGGCGCCCGCGGCGCTGCCCGCATCCGGACAAGACATGTGCCGCAGCGGACAGCTTGCACAGGAAGAACGCCGTCAACGTCGCGAGCAGGCGCGGGGCAAGGCCGCTCCCAAAGACCGTCGCACTTCCTCGGCCCCCGAGGGCGAAGTCGACATCCCACGAGCGACCGAGCAGGCGCTTCTCAACCCCACCGACACGGCGCCCGACAACGCCGACCCCGGTATGGGCTATATCTTTGAGCATACGCGCGGCCGCAAGTGCCTGGTCTTTGCCAACTCGCGCGAGGAGGCAGAGGCCGTGTGCTCCATGCTGCGCAGCTACTGCGAGAGCCGGCACGAGCCCGACCGCTTTCTCATCCATCACGGCAATCTTTCGGCATCGCTACGCGAGACGGCCGAGGAGCTCATGCGCGACGAGGAGCAGGCGCAGACAACCGTCACCACCTCTACGTTGGAGCTCGGTATCGATATCGGCCGCCTGGAGCGCGCCTTCCAGATTGACGCGCCGTTTACCGTCAGCTCCTTTTTGCAGCGCATGGGGCGCACAGGCCGTCGCGACCTTCCGCCCGAGATGTGGTTTGTCATGCGTGAGGAAGAACCTGAGCCGCGCACGATGATGCCCGAAACCATTCCCTGGAAGCTCCTGCAGGGTATCGCGCTCGTACAACTCTATCGCGAGGAAAAGTGGGTCGAGCCGCCCGAGCTCGATCGACTCCCCTACAGCCTGCTCTATCACCAGACTATGTCGACCCTCGCCAGCACCGGCGAGCTCACGCCGGCCGAACTTGCCCAGCGCGTGCTCACGCTCAGCTATTTCCACCGTGTCTCGGCAGACGATTACCGCGTGCTGCTACGTCACCTCATTAAGATCGACCATATCCAGGTCACCGAAGGTGGCGGGCTCATCGTGGGTCTCGCGGGCGAGCGCATCATCAACAACTTTAAGTTCTACGCCGTGTTCCAGGAAAACGAGGAGTTT
The DNA here is from genome assembly GCA_900541725.1 of uncultured Collinsella sp. GTDB lineage: Bacteria > Actinomycetota > Coriobacteriia > Coriobacteriales > Coriobacteriaceae > Collinsella. Next base: position 49,814 of record UQLB01000010.1, read on the forward strand.
ACCGTCCGGAGCGAATCGGCCGAGCTGGGCACGATCGTTAATCCGCCCCCGCCCGGTGAGCGCATCGCCATCGCCGGACACTGCTGGATTGTCGAGGAAGTGGACTGGAAGCGCCACACTGTCTTTGCCACGCAGGTCAAGGGCCGGGTGCCGGCCTACTTTGGCGACTGCCCCGGCGACATTAACACGCATGTGCTCGAGCGCATGCGCCAAGCGCTCACTGAGCACGCAGCATATCCGTACCTTATGGGTAACGCACGGGCTCGCTTGGCGCAGGCTCGTCATACCGCCGAGATTTCGGGCGCGGGAACTAAGCCGCTCATCAATCTGGGTGGCGACACCTGGGTGCTCTTCCCCTGGTTGGGCAGCTACGCCTTCCTAGCACTCGAGCGCATGCTTAAAATCAAATGCGCCGCTGAGCTGGGCCTTCGCGGACTCGACCCGTCACGCCCGTACTTTATGCAGTTTAAGATGAAGGCCGACGAGGAGACGTTCTTTGAGGTGCTCGCCGCCGAGGCCGAAAAGGACTTCGATCCCATCGAGCTCGTCTATCCTGGCGAGGTGCCTTACTTTGACCGCTACGACGAGTTTGTTCCCGAAGAGCTCGTGCGCAAGGGCTTTGCCGAAGGCGTGCTCGACATAGAGGGCATGAAGCAGCGCGTTCACGGCTGGCGCGACCACGCCTAAGACCAGTCTTTTTTGGGACGGGGAGACTTACTTGTCGTGAAGGACGGTGCCGAGGAAGTCGGTGTCGAAGGGCACGGCTTCGGCAAAGGCGTAGTCGCCGTCGCTGGCGATGAGCAGGTAGTTTTCCTCGCCGCTGAACTTCGCATCGCCACATGGGACCACCCAGGCGTGGACGAATACCTCGAGTGCCGTGGCAGCGCAGTCGCGAAGGAACGTCACATCGCTCCCCTCGTTTGCGCTCACGATATTGGCCACGTAGATACCCCCGGGGTTCAGGCTGCCCCGCACCAGGCGCAGCGCCTCAACGGTCGCCAGCTCGCGCACGGGCTCGGCACCGCCAAAGCAATCGCTCACGACCACGTCGTAGCGACGATGGCCCACGCTCGTCACACCCAGATACGAGCGAGCCTCAGCGGTAATCACTCGCAGGCGATCGCCCACCGTGCGCTCCAGCTCGTCCAGGTAGAACCAACGGCGCGCCAGGCGCGTAATCTCAGCATCGTACTCAATGACGTCCATGCGCAAGCTCTCGTGCGACATCAGCGCAAACTTGGGATAGGCAAACCCGCCGCCGCCCAGCATGAGCATGCGGTCGATACCGTGACCATAGGCGTCATGCATTGCGCGCTCGGCCTCAAACACGTCGTCAAACGCACGATAGTACGCAAAGACGGGCTCTGCCCAACGCTCGCCAACGTAGCTTGCGCTTTGGTAGACTCCGCCTTGCACCAACACGCGAATCTCATCGCCGCCCTCATCGTGCACGCGTTTCACACGCGCCAACCCATTGCGGGTTCGCGCAACCTGCAGACAGGCAGCACGAACAGCGACAGCGGCCGCACCAAGCGCCGCGGCTCCCAGAGCAACGCCGGCAACGACGCCGGCAGAAACACTCGGCTTGTTCATCTAGAGCTCCTTTTGCAGATAAAGGCCATGGTCATAAAATCCAAGATGGCGATAGTACTCGCGTGTGCCAATCGCACTAATCACGTTGATACGCGCATAACCCGCATCCCGGGCAATCTCGCATGCACGCTCTACGAGCAAACGCCCCAACCCGTGATGCTGCGCCGCCTGTCCCTGGTCGCCCACGCGTGCCGCCATGCCATACACGTGCACCTCGCGAATCATCGCCTCGTCCGGCGTCGTCGGCAACTCGTCCGCATGCGCGGCAACAAACGAATGGTCAGGCAGCGACAACCGCAAAAAGCCCGCGATTTTGCCCTGCGGTGTCACCCACTGCAAAAAGCGCTCGTGCGTCACCGGCGTCTCGTACGCCACCCCCTCGTCAAGGGTCAGCTCATCCAGGTCGGCACCCGCCGTGCTGATCTCGCGATAACGAATCTCACGTACCGTCGTGCCCTCCCCACGAGCCGCCAAGCGGTTTTCGACGAGCTGACGCAGGTTGGGCTTCTTGTTGCCCACCATGATGTCGTCGGAGCTAAAGTCGCGGATCATGCGACTGATGCGGCAGAACGCCGGCGTCACCACGATATCGTCGGCCAACACATCGAGCAGCTCTTCCTCGGTATAGGGGCGCCACTCGCCACGCTCGTAACAGCCCACCAGACGCGAGCCCTCGATGAGCGCGCACGGGTAGACCTTGACCTCGTCGGGCATAAAGGCGCCCTCGGTCATAAAGCGCTCGTAGTCACGCTTGTCCCCCTCAGGCGTAGCACCCAACAAGTTGAGCATAAAGTGCGCGTGGATCTTAAAGCCAAACAGGCGCGCGAGCGAAAACGCCCGCTCGATCTGCGCCACCGAAATGCGGCGCTCGTTGATATCGAGCAGGTGCTGGTCAAGGCTTTGGATACCCATCTGTATCTTGGTGCAACCCAGGCGGCGGATGAGCGTGAGGGCCTGCGGCGTTACAGCATCGGGGCGCGTCTCGATAACGAGCCCCACCACGCGATGCTTCGCCGTCTCGTTGATGCGCTGCTGGCGCTCGAGCTCCTCCATCGTTGCCGTCTGCCACTCGGTGGCCTCGCCCCACGGCGTACCGGGGCCGTACAGACGACGCACCGCACGGTTGTAGCCGCCCACGGCAGCATCCACACGCCCCTGCTCGTCGGCAACGCCGCTCGCAAGCTCAGCCTCATCGGTCGCAATACCGGCAGCCCGATAGCGCTCGCGGCGCTCTGTTACCACCGGCGGCAGAGCATCGGCAGGAGCGTCATCGAGCAGGCGTCCCGCCTCGGCACGGCTGATGCCCGGACGCGCCAACATGGGGTTGGCCGCCACGCCGGCGACGGCATCGTCATTGAGCGCACGGAAAAGTTCCGACATAAACCACGTCTGATACCCTTGCGGATAGTCGCTCCAGGTGCCACCGAGCACGATGAGCTCTATCTTGTCGGTCGCATGCCCCATCTGCGAAAGCGCCGTCAAACGGGCACTCACCTGCAGATACGGATCGAAGCAGTTTTGCTCCGCACGGGCACACGCCGGCTCGGCGTGCAGATAGCTCTTGGGCATGCGCAGATCGTTGGGGCAAAACAGGCAATCGCCCGAGCATGGCCAGGGCTTGGTGATGACGGTAATGGTCGCCACGCCCGAAGCCGTGCGACGAGGCTTCATACGCAGCACCTGCAGCAGTTGACGTTCCAGCTCGGCATCGACATTCCACCCAGCCCAGCAAGCCGGCTCCTCACGTTTAACCCGCTGGTAGAACGGCAGCAGACGGCGCTTGGCCAAATCGCGTTTGTCGGCACCCTCACGGCGCGCCTCGGCATGTATCAGTTTGACGAGCGCTTTGTCGTCCACGGTCTCGCCGCGACGCAGAGCCTCGAGTATGTTCAAGATAATCTGTTCCATGTCCCCATTGTAAAGGCAAAGGCGCCGAAGCCGACCACGGCCCCGGCGCCTCCATCAAAGAGCATGCCTATATGTACCGATCTCCGAAAACCTCATGTCACTCCGGATCAAACGACATGTCGCCCGAATCGACTTCAAAACGATACGTGGCAGACTTATCGCCGTTATCGAATTCAAGATTCAAAATGGTCTCGCCGTCGTAGCCAAGCGGAAGGAAATCGCTCTCGAAGTCGCCACTGCCCAAGGTGAGGCTCGCCTTAAAGCCCGTAGAGCTCGGAACCGTCATCTCCACATCGCCCGAGCCCACGCTCACGTCCATCGACTTCGCGGGGGCCTGGTAGAGCTCGAATGTCACATCGCCCGAACCGACCTCGGCATTCAGGGTATCGGTCACGGTGCCCGTAAACTCAACGTCTCCCGAGTCCAAAGTCAGGTTGAGGTCATGACATGCAATGTCCGTGACCGTCAGATCGCCCGATCCTACATTCGCTGTAATGCCCACCATGTTATCGGCAACTTCGCGCGGCAGTTCGACGGTAACTGTGCGGTCAATGGCGCGCTCGTCATCGCAATCGAACTGGCGAATCTTGAGCGTAGAACCCTTAACCTCGGCCAGATTTTGGGTTGCCGCATCGAAGGCAACGGTCCCCGTTGCCACACGCCCGCTTTCAATTACGCGCACCGGCCCGCCGGAGACGTGTTTGATCTCGACCGTGCCCGACGTCACGTCCAAGTCAAGCGATGTGAACGCGTCGGCATCAAACGTTTCGCTCGAAAGCTGTTGAGGCCGAGCGGAATAGTTACCGCTACCCAAAAGATCGTCCTCGTCAACCGCATCGTCCATACCAGACAAGCCGGATACAACATCGTCGAGATTCCACGGACCATCAAAATGAATCAATATCCGCGAAAAGCCACAGACAAGCCCGATGATAAGCACAAACGCTCCGATGCCAACGCCCAAGCGTACCTTGGACTCATGCGAAAGCTTCATCATTCATCACCCTCTTTGGCGATCGGGTCAGCGGTAGTCACGGTAGCCACGTCAGTATCAACCGGAGCGGAAACATCCTGAGCCCTAGCGACCACCGGCGCCGAACCAACCTGAATATCTCCGCGCGCCCAATCGCCATCGAGTGCACGCGCCACCCAGTGATAGATGGGAATCGTAAAGAAGATCAGCGCAGCAAAGGGGCCGGCACCAAACAGGAACATCAGCAAAAAGAACAGCAGCCAACACACGGCCCAATACGGGAACGACTGGAACGGGCCCTTCACCGGAGTCGAGCCAACTGCGCCGCCACTCGTCGCCTGCGCCGTAGCGGCATTAGCGGCCTGTGCACTCCAGCTTGCCGCTTGCGCCGCCTTGGCGGCGGCGTCACTCGCCTGTGTTGCCGCCTCGGTAGCTCGTGCCGCCGCCTCATGGGTGCGTGCGCGCTCTGCCGCCTCGGCCTCGCGCTGACGAGCGCGGTCCTCATTCTCAAACTCGATATCGTCCTCAATCTCATCGCTCGGATTGAGCAGCTCGTCCAGGCTCACGCCATAGAGCCTGGCGAGCGAGATCAGGTTCTCGGTATCGGGCGAGCTCTCCGCACGCTCCCATTTACTGACCGCCTGGCGCGACAGCCCTAGCTTTCGCGCCAGCCCTTCTTGGCTAAAACCCTTGCTGCGACGAAGGTCGGCGAGCCGCTGCGCAGTTTCTACATTCATGGTTCCTCCTATGTGATGCCAGCCGTGCCGCCGGACCGTTTTTGTTCTTAAGGCGCCTTGCACAGTTAAAAATCTATCCGCCACCGCCAAAAGCATGCCACCTATTCTAGTGAGATTTTTGACAACCGGCGGTTGCGGGCACATATGAGCTGCGGAAATGTGTCCAAACAAAGCAATGACCCACGGCTCGGTTGTCCCCGTTGCGGCGTTAACGGTAGTATGGTCGTACTGTTTATTCCGCACCGCCAACGGAGGGAGTTCCGCGCCGTGAACCGCGATTTCGCCTCATCGCTCATCCAGCTCAACAATACGTTCTATCGCGAGCACTCCGCTTCCTTTTCCGATACGCGCCAGGCCCCGTGGCCCGGCTGGGTGCGCACCATGGACATCGCGCTCGGGCAGCTCAACGCCGCCACGATCGAGCATCCCGTCCGCGTCTTCGATCTTGCCTGCGGCAATATGCGATTCGAGAACTTTGCCGCCGGCGGCGCACTTGCCGCCAAGGGCGTCGACGGCGCAAATCCCTCGGCAGATGCCAGTTGCCCGTTTGAGTTCTATGGTGTCGACTCGTGTCAAGATTTGGCTATCGATGCACATGGCCACGCCCTGCGCATTCCCAACCTGCACTTCCAGGAGCTCGACGTGCTCGACGCCCTCATGAAGCTCAACCCCGCCGAGACACCCGACGTGCTTTTCGACGCCCCGCTCGCCGACATCTCGGTCTGCTTTGGATTTATGCACCACGTGCCGTCGTGCGAGTACCGCGTACGCGTGCTCGACGCCCTGGTGCGCCAAACGCGCCCAGGCGGCATCATCGCCATCAGCTTTTGGGAGTTTATGAACGACGAGCGCATAGCGCGCAAGGCTGTTCGCGCCGAGGCCCGTGCCGAGCTCACCCCGCCGTTTGAGGGTTATGACTCTGCGCAGTTTGAAGCCGGCGACCACCTCATTGGCTGGCAAAACGACCGCCATGCTTACCGCTATTGCCACCACTTTGACGATCAGCAGATCACCGACTTGGTGCGCGGCGTGCGTACGTTCTACAAGAGCGGCGAGGTTCCTGTACGCGAGCTTGAGCGCTTCCATGCCGACGGTCGCAGCGGCGAGCTCAACCGCTATGTGATTCTCAAGCGCCTGTAGGCACCGACGACTCGCCGTCGAGCCGCACCGCGTCTTTCGGGCAAACTATGCCCACCCCTTTTTCAACCCATTGACGGAACGCGCAGCTATACGTTCCATACTTATGACCAAGGAGCCTCATGGGAGCCGTCCACGTTCGCACGCCTAAGAACTTTGTGCTCGAGGAGCGCCTGGAGCGCTACGCCGATGCGATTGAGACGAACCCCGAGGCCTATGTCGGAGATTGGCGAAGGGCTTGCGCGCCAGTTGGCAGCAAGCCCTTCGAGCACCTTCACCTGGATCTTGGCTGCGGCAAAGGCACCTATCTGGTCGAGCGCGCCCACCGCGAGCCCGACACCCTCTTTATCGGTATGGACCAGGAGCCCATCTGCATCGCCTATGCCGCACAGAAAATCTGCGAGCAGGAGCTGCCCAATGCACTCGTCCTGCCCCGAGGCGCCGCATCGCTGCCGCAGCTGTTTGCCGCAGGCGAGCTCGATGCCATCACCATCAACTTTCCCACGCCGCAGCCCAAGGCCAAGTACGCCAAAAAACGACTCGTCCATGTCGACCATCTGATGCTCTACCGTCCACTCTTTTCAGCCGGTGCCACCGTCACGCTGCGCACCGACAGCAAGCCATTGCGCGACTACGCCCTGGGGCAGTTTGCCGCGGCAGGCTACGACACGCTTTGGGTAAGCGACGACGTCCGCCGCGACCATCCCGAGCATCCCGAGACCGAATACGAGCGCCGCACGCGCGAGATGGGTGCCGCCGTCTATGGCATTTGCGCCACACCTGGAGCGCAGCCCAGCGATGAACAGCTCGCGGCGGGCCGCGCGCAGGAGCAAAGCCTAGCCTGCTACCTGCCCGACGATCTCGATGAACTCACCTACGTGCCCCTCGGCATGGAAGAAGCCGTTGAGAACTTTAAGAACCGCGCCAGCAAGGGTAAGAAGCGCCTGCCGCAAGAACGCTAACGATCGCTAGCATCACACGCCCATTTCCTGCATTTTCTTTCGCGCTGGCGCCCCGCGCCGCCGCTACGCCATAATAGTTGGCGGACAATCGCGAGAGAAAGCAAACCACATGGCACAGACCACGACAGATACCGCCGCCAGCACCGTCTCCGGCGCCGGCGCCGCCAGCTCGTTCTCGGGCGGCACAGGCACCGAGGCCGAGTTCGGCTCGCTCGGAGCGCTCTCCCCCACCTGGTGGGAGCCCGAGGACGGCAGCGAGCCCGAGCCATGGCTCACGCCCGATCAGGCCTTCGAGCGCTTCTTCGAATGGACGAGCGACCGCGGCATCGAGCTGTGGGACCACCAAGAAGAAGCCCTCATGGATCTTGCCGCCGGCGATCATGTCATTTTGGGCACGCCGACCGGCTCGGGCAAATCGCTTGTCGCGCTGGGCATGCTCTTTATGGGCATGGCGCAAGGCAAGCGTTGCTACTACACGGCCCCCATCAAGGCTCTGGTTAGCGAGAAGTTTTTTGACCTGGTGCAGGTGCTCGGCCGCGATAACGTCGGCATGATCACCGGCGACACGCATATCAACACCAAGGCACCCGTCATTTGCTGCACAGCCGAGATCCTTGCCAACGACGCGCTGCGCGAGGGTGAGGATGCCGATGTGGGCTGCGTCGCCATGGATGAGTTCCACTACTTCGCCGACCCCGACCGCGGCTGGGCATGGCAGGTACCGCTGCTCACCCTGCCCCACACACAATTCATGCTCATGAGCGCCACGCTTGGCGATGTCACCGCTATTGCAGCCTCGCTCGAGGAACACACCGGCGCCACCTGCGACCTCGTCGTCGACGCCCCGCGTCCCGTACCGCTGAGCTACGACTATGTGACGACCTCGCTCGAGGGCACCGTTGAGCTCGCGATGCGCCGCGGCGAGGCACCGCTCTACATCGTGCACTTTAGCCAAGACGCCGCACTCGCAACGGCACAGTCACTCGCCAACTTTGGCATTGCCAGCAAGGAGCAGCGCGAGGCTATTAAGGAGGCTGCCAAGGGCACGAGCTTCTCGACGGCCTTCGGCAAGATCCTCAAGCGCCTGCTCGGCTGCGGCGTCGGCGTGCACCACGCCGGCATGCTGCCGCGCTATCGCTTGCTGGTCGAGCGCCTGGCGCAGCAGGGGTTGCTGCCCGTCATCTGCGGCACCGACACGCTCGGCGTCGGCATCAACGTGCCCATCCACACCGTGGTGCTCACCGCACTCACCAAGTTCGACGGCTACAAGATGCGTCGTCTGCGCGCCCGTGAGTTCCATCAGATCGCCGGCCGCGCCGGTCGCTCGGGCTTTGACACCGAGGGCATGGTCATCGCCGAGGCCCCGGAGCACGAGATCGAGAACGCCAAGCTCATGGCCAAGGCAGGCGACGACCCCAAAAAGCTCCGCAAGATTAAAAAGAAGAAAGCTCCCGAGGGCTTTGTCACCTGGAACAAGCAGACCTTTGAGCGCCTGATCGAGACGCAGCCCGAGACGCTCAAACCGCGTCTTCGCATCACGCACTCCATGGTGATTAGCGTGGTCGAGCAGGGCGGTGACGCTCGCGCCCGCGTGCACGACCTCATCGAGACAAGCCTGCAAACGCCCGAGGAAAAGGCGAAGCTCGAGGTTCGTGCCGATGAGATTTTCGCCACACTCATCGACTCCGGCGTCGTCGTGCGTACCGAGGTGCCGCCCGCGCCCGACGCTCCGGCTGACGCCGCACCGGATATCGATTACGCGCTGACGGTCGATCTGCCCGAGGACTTTGCGCTCGACCAGCCGCTTTCGCCGTTTTTGCTCGCCGCGCTGGAGCTGCTCGACCCCGAGAGCGAGACCTACACCATGGACCTCATCTCGATGGTCGAGGCAACACTCGAGGACCCCAAGCAGGTGCTGCGCGCACAGGAGCGCGCAGCACGTGATCGCGCCATGGCCGAGATGAAAGCAGACGGCGTCGAGTATGAGGAGCGCCTGGAGCGCATCCAGGATGTCACCTACGAAAAACCGCTCGAAGACTTGCTCGATGCAGCCTTTGATAAGTATTGCCAGGAAGTACCTTGGGCCAACGACTACCAGCTCTCGCCCAAGAGCGTCCTGCGTGACATGCTCGAGAGCGCGAGCGACTTTAAGGGCTATATCCAAAAGCTCGGCATCGCCCGCTCCGAGGGCATTCTGCTGCGCTACCTGGCTGAGGCCTACCGCTCGCTCGATCGCACCGTACCGATCGAAAAGCGCGACGAGCGCTTGCGCGACATCATTTCGTGGCTGGGCTTTGTGGTGCGCTCGGTCGACTCGAGCCTGGTTGACGAGTGGGAGAACGCCGGCAACCCGGCCGCACTCGACGCCGCACCACCCCAGGGCATCGACGAGGTCGTGGCGGACCGCCGCGGTTGCACCCTGCTGGTGCGCAACGCACTCTTCCGCCGCGTGACCCTTGCCGCCCGTGGACACTTGCGCGACTTGGGCGAGCTCGACGAGGACTGGGGCATGAGCGAGGTGCGCTGGCAAAAGGCGCTCGATGCCTATCACGAGCAGCACGAGGAGATTCTCACCAACGGCGACGCCCGCAGCTCGGCGATGTTTACCATCGACGAGAGCGACGAAAAGACCGATCACGTGTGGCACGTGCATCAGATCTTTGCCGATGAGGATGGCGATCACGACTTTGGCATCATGGGCGATGTCGACCTGGACGCCACGCAAGACGGCGGCGAGGTCATCTTCAAGAACTACCGCGTCGGCTTTATCGAGGATTTGCTCGAGGACTAGCCGAATCAGCCGGGTAAACGAAACAGGGCCGCTGGCAATGTTGCCAGCGGCCCCGTTTTTTGCGCCATGCGCTATGCGCTACTCGGCATCCTCGACCTCATACGCATCGGCCTCGGCAGGCTCATCGCCCGTGCCCATTGCCGTCTCGTGCGCCTCGTCAAATGCCGCCTTCATGGTCTTGTTGCCCCAGGTGAGCTTGCGAATGGTCAGCTCATCGGCCTTGTTGTGGGCCAGACGCAGATTCTCGGTACTGCGACGCAGGTCGTCCTTGGTCTTCTCGAGCTGCTTGATGGCGGCATCGATCTCCTTGATCGCCGACTCGAATTGCTTGCTCGCCAGGTTGTAGTTGCGTGAGAAGCCATCCTTGAACTTTTCCATCTTGGCTTCGAAGTTTGTGACATCGATGTTCTGCTGCTTGTACTCTGCCAGCTCCTGCTTATAGCGGAGCGATCCCATAGCGGCGTTGCGCAGCAGCGTGATCATAGGGATGAAGAACTGCGGACGGATCACATACATCTTCTCGTAGCGATAGCTCACGTCCACAATGCCGGCGTTATAGAGCTCGCTCTCAGGCTCGAGCAGCGTGCAGAGCACCGCGTACTCGCAGCCTTTCTGGCGACGATCGTGGTCGAGCTTCTTAAAGAAGTCCTCGTTCTTGTGCTTGGTCGCGGTCTCGTCGTTCTCATTTTTCATCTCGAACATAATCGAGATGATCTCGTTGCCGCTCGCGTCGCACTCACGGAAGATAAAGTCGCCCTTGGTGCCCTCGGATGCATCGTTGTCTTTCTCAAAATACGCGTTGGGAAACGCCGTCATACGCAAGCGATTGAACTCGGTCTCGCAGTGCTGCTCGAGCGATTCGCCCACCATCTTGGTAGACAGGCGCACCTTCATGTCCTTCAGGCGCTCGATCTCTTCGTCCTTGTAGCGGATCAGTTCATCACTCGCACGCTTGGCCTGCGCAAGCTCGAGCTCGTGTGCCGCCTTGGCCTGCTCCTCGCGAGAATCACGCACCGCCAGCTCACTCGTGAGCTTGGCGCGCGCCTCATCACGCTCACGCTCCGCCGCGGCGACTGCCTCCGATAGGTTCATTTTGGCCGTCAGTTCCTGTTCGCGCAGCTGCGCACGCAGGCCCTCGGCCTCCTGCTCAGACTGAGACTTCGCAGCAGAGAACTTCTCCTTCACTTTCGCCTGATAGTCGGCAAGCGTACGCTCAGCTTCGCTGCGAGCGGCTTCAAGCTCGCGCTGCGACTCAGCCGCGGCAGCGGCAAGCGCCATCTCCCGGGCCTTGCCCGCCGAGGAGAGCTTTGCCTGCAGCTCGGCAATCTGAGCGTCGCGGGCGGCCAGGTCGTTTTGAGCGGCGTTACGCACCGCGGCCTCGGCGAGCTTGGCCTCGTCATCCTTGCGACCTAACTGCGCACGTAAGCTATCAATCTCGCGCTGAAGCTCGGCGTTCTCCTTCTGCGCATCGGCACGGGCCTCAACCGCCGCACGCTGGCTTGCACTCTCGCGTTCTGCGGCAGCGCCCTCGAGCTTGGCACGCAGCTCGGCAAGCTCGGCGTCGCGCTTGGCAACTTCCTGTGCCAACTCCTGAGCCGCGATATTCTTCTGTTCAGTGAGCTGAGCGCTGCGCTGAGATTCCACCTCCCGTAAGGCGGCAGCCGAGCGCGAGCGTTCAAGCTCCAGTGCCTGCTCGCCCTCGCGCCGGACGGCCTTCACGCGCTCATCCAGGTCGCGCGAGAACTCGGCATCGCGCACCTGTTTGACGATATCCGCATAGCCGGACGCATCGACCTTAAAGACTTCGCCGCAATGCGGGCACCTGATCTCGTTCATAGCAGCTCCTCGATGGACGCACATTTCAACTGCCTACACTCTACCGCGGCACGCGGACAAAAAAGGCGCCGCCGCCATAATGGCAACGGCGCCAGAACCACCACAAAGGCGCCTGTCCCCATTGTGGTGGTTTGGGAGCCTTACAGGTCGCGGTAGTCAATCAGATGCAGATCGTCCTGAGCCTCGAGCCACGCCCGCAGCTCGGGGTCGATCAGTGCATCGACTTCCTTGGTGCGATCGGTCGTAAGCGAACTATTCTCTAGGATAAAGCGATCGAGATAGCCCGGATGGCAGACAAAGACGACCGTCTCGCCGTCTGCCATCTCGCGAACCGTCTGCATAATCGAGTCCTTAGGCTCGTAGCCCGGCTCCATCGAATGCATCACCATGCGCAGGTCGGTATCTCCGCAGTGCACCACGGCCGTGGGGTCGAAGCTCGCTTTTTGCTCCTTAAGGCCCAGCTCCTGCGCCACCACCGAAATCGCGCGGTTGAGATTTTTGCTCATAACGGCATGGGCCTCAAAGTAATCGGGCTCGCGACCCACGATCTCGACAAAGCGGTCGTGCTGCGCACGAATCTCAATACAGGCCTCGTCGAAGTCAATCAGTTCCTCGCCACGCTTAAAGTGTTCGCGGAAGGTACGGCTGCTATGGAACTCGCCGTTGTCGTCGAGCATGCTCGGAATGAGCGCCGGGTCGGCACACGGCCTGCCCAGGCACACGTTGGTGTGTTGGCCCACCGCAATGCCGGCATCGGCCACGAGCGACCAACCGCGCTCGGCCTCGGGCATATTGGGCATAAGGCCCGCCGAGCGCACGAGACCCTCGTTGACGCTACGGGCAATCCCTAAGTCAACGGCGTACGAATAACCGATATCGTCGGCACGAATAAGCAGTTGTTTCATAACGACTCCAATCTATGGAAAAGGGCACTTGGAGTATAGCCAAGTGCCCCGGGAAATTATCCCACCTAAACAGATGCTTTAAGCCTTAGCGGCAGCTGCATCCTCATCGAGCTGCTCCTTGGTAAAACCAAAGAGGTAGGCGATGGCAGCGGCGGAAATAAACGCAACGCCCGAAGCAACGCAGCCCCAAACGAGGTTGGCCGTTCCGCCGGCAACAAATCCGGTAATAGCCAGAATATTCGTTGCGCCCAAAACATACGTCGTCACGTTCGTGAGGGCCGCGACCAGGCCGCCGATAGCACCGCCGGCAACCATGGCGCCCAAGCAGCGGGTGTACTTAAAGCCGCAGCCATACAGCGCAGGCTCCGTCACGCCACCGACGATACCGGAAAGGGAAAAGCCGAGCATAGCGCCCTTCTCGTCGGTCTCCTTAAGGCGCAGGAAGGCACCAAAGGCCATGCCCCACGTGGCGAACTGAGCAATACCGCCTGCAACCATAACGCAGGAGTCAGAGCCCAGCGTAAGCAGCTGAACAATACCAAGGGTAATCAAAACCTGGTGCATACCGGTCATGACCAGGAACTCCCAAAGCGCGGCGATAGCCACCAGGGAAACGATGGTTAGGATACCGCCGGTGTTGCCGAGACCGAACATGAAGTTGCCGACCACGCTGCCCAGGATGGAGCCGATCGGAGCCAGAGCGCACAGCGAAACGGGAACCATGACGGCCAAGGTGCACACAGGCACAAACACCGTGGAGAGCATGTCGGGAATGACCTTCTTCATGAACTTCTCGACGACCATGAGCACCGGCATGGACAGGACCATGGGGAGCACGGTGGCAGAATAGTTGTTCAGCTGAGCCGGAAGCACGCCGTAGACCAGAGTGGTCGTTGCACCCGAATCTGCTGCAGCGTTAACGAGCGTCATAAACTCGGGGGCAATGAGCACACCGCCGAGCATCATGCCGAGCGGCTGGCTGCAGCCGAGCTGTTTGGCAGCGGCCCAACCCAGGTAAATGGGCAGGAAATAGTAACCTGCGTTGTAGATCCAGTTATAGAAGAAGTTGTAGATATCGGAATCGGCAGCCCAAATACCGAGCATGCCGTCGCCGCAAATCACGGCGATGGTACGGAACATGGCGGCGCCCATGATGATCGGAATCGTCATGACCATCGTCTTGGACAGGTAGTTGAGGACCTTCTTGCCCGCAGTCTTGAGCGTCAGCGGCTCCTTGGTGCCGTCATCGAGATTCTCGTCGATGGAGCCTTCGCCCTTAACTCCCAGCGCAATGGCGGCGTCATAGACCTTCGGCACGTTCTGGCCGATGATGACCTGATACTGGCCGCCAGACCACTGGGCACCCAGTACGCCCTTGATCTTCTTAACTTCATCGTCATTGGGGATGGACTGATCCTTGAGGTTCAGACGCAGGCGAGTCATGCAGTGCGTCGCGTTCGTCACATTGGAGGCGCCGCCGACGGCAGCAAGCACGTCCTCGGCAATCTTCTTGTTATCGACAGCCATGTCGAATCCCTTCTCTTCCAACTAAAAGCCCGTGGGACTTCACCGCGCCAAGGCACACGATTCCGCTCGCGCCTGCGCAGCGCGCGATGCCCGTTGGCAAGAGATTTCATTGCATGTGATTCCCGGGTGGATCGACATGAAAAAAGCCCCGCGCACAACCGACAGAGACCCAATACGGACCTCGGCAGAATCGGTAGTGCCTCTCGGAGCTGCGCCGTGAGTAACACCCAACACACGGCGAGTATATGCGGTGAACGCGTTCGCTGCGGCTCAGATTACTGACAAACGGTAGCAAAGAGCCCGCGAACGGTTGCCGAGACAGATTTGAAACGCTTAGTCGCCCCTACTAGTTATCTGCATTTGAAGGAGCCACGCGATTCACATGCATGATCAGGTAGACAAGCTCTTCTTGCGCCAACGCCTCGCCAAAGGTCTCCTGAATCAGCTCGTCGACACGATGGGCACAACGCGATGCAGCCGGATACTGCTCCACGAGCACGTCGTAGAGACCGGAATTCTCGGTATCGATGGGCTCTTTCTTTGCCACGCGGTCGAGCAGATAGCGTACATGAGTGGCAAAGCGGGTAAAGGCGAACGACGTACGATCGACCGTCACGCCGAGCTCTTCCTGAATAATTGCGACCGTCATGTCGAGCAGGCGCTCCTCCTGCTGCTCGGCAAGTACGCGCCGCTCGCTTGGCTTAACTGCCGCGTTGATAATCGACATGGCGATACCCGCGGCCTCGCTCTTGGGCATGCGGACGGCAAAGGTTTTCTTAATACCGCGAACAGCCAGCTCGCCTAAGCGATATTCGATGGGGTGCAACTGTTCCAGATCGCGCTCGAGCGGCAACGATACCACCATGTGCTCACGAGCGCGCTTAATGGCAAACTGAATATGGTCGGCCAACGTAATGGGCAGATTGGGACTCAATTCGTACGAGAGCTGCCCGGTTGCGATATCTGCCAGCTGAGCAGAAAACTCCAGCACCTCGGGATCAACCTCGTCGATAAACGCCAGGTACTTTGAATCGACGCCGTAAAAGGTGCGGGTGATGACATCCAGGTCGACCTCGTGGGGCATATCGCCAAAGCCGATACCGCGACCCAACGCGATAAGCTGACGCCCCGCACCATCTTCGCAGATGGCAGCGTTGTGGTTAATGCGCTGGATAGCCCTCATGGAATCATCGCTCCTATTAAAACGCGCCGCGCAGACCATCCGCGCGGCGCGTTCATTCTACCTGCACTTCCAATTACAGTCCAAAGAAGCTCAAGATCTGATCTCGACTTACGGGCTTGTAGCCATTGGCGTCGAGGCCAACATCGTAGCGGTAAACGGGACGCTCGCGATCACGGTTGCGCGCGTTGGTACGGTCCCCCCTGCTGTGGATATGCCCGTGAAGCATAATGGCACCACGCGCTTTGCCGTTCCAACTGAGCATGGGGTAATGGCTCAAAACCAGGCGATGTCCCTTGGCATAGCCGGGGGCAATTTCCAGGTAATCGCGCACGTCATCCCAAATGTGCGGTGCGTCCGGATCTTCCCAATCGCCGTCATGGTTACCGCGGATGAGCGTCACGTTCTGACAGGCAATGCGCTCGCGCAGGAGCACGGCCTCCGCCATGGGCAAGCGATACGTAAAGTCTCCCAGGATATAGAGGCGGTCGTCCGCAGCAACGCACTCGTTAATGGCGTCAATAACCTTGCGGTTCATCTCCTCGACCGAGGCGAACGGCCGATCCATATCGTGCAGGATATTCGTATCGCCCAGGTGCAGGTCGGCGGTAAACCACATCATCGTCTGTGTCCTCATTTCGCAACGCGTCTAACACGTGCCTAGTATACAGACGCTTTGGCGCAGCGGTTACCCAAAGAGCCCGCCAAACAGTCCACGGCGGCGCTTGTCATTCTTCTTCGATACGTCGTCCCGTGCGTTCTTATCCTTCCGCTTTTCTCGATCCTGCTCCAGCTCATCGTCATCGAGCAGCATATCCCACTCAAACGGATCATCCGTCAGATCGAACAGGTCGTCGTCATCAATCATGACAAACTCCTCTAATGGCAGGAACAACCAGCGACTTTTTCCTTATCGTCTATCTCATTCTAGTGCACAAACATGCGCACGAATTTGTGCTTCCAGCTTGCGTAGGGCGCATAGCGGAACGGCACGTCCAGCCAGGTTGCCTTGCTCACGATGCTCTTCTTGTGGCTAAACGCATCGAAGCTTTCACGGCCATGGTACTGTCCCATGCCGCTTGCGCCCATGCCGCCAAAGCCCATATGGCTCGTAGCCAGATGCATGATCGTGTCGTTAACGCAGCCGCCGCCAAAGGGCACGTAGCGCACAAAGCGCTGCTGCACCGCGCGGTCCCGGCTAAAGATGTACAGGGCCAGCGGCGTCGGACGCTCCATAATAAACGCCTCGGCCTCGTCTAGACCTTCAAACGTCAGCACCGGCAAGATGGGGCCGAAAATCTCCTCCTGCATCACGGCATCCTCGGGCGTCACGCCGTCCAGGATCGTCGGCTCAATCTTGAGCGAGGCCTCGCGTGCCGCACCTCCCAGCACAACCTTGTCGGGATCGATCAGCCCGCGCACGCGCGCGAAATGCTTGGCGTTGACGATATGGCCGTAGTCCTCGTTGTCGAGCGGGTGCTCGCCAAACATGCGGCGGACTTCCTCCTTGATGAGGCCCAATAGCTCGTCGTGCACGCGCGCGTCAACCAGCAGATAGTCGGGCGCCACGCAGGTCTGGCCCACGTTGAGCCATTTACCAAAGGCGATACGGCGTGCCGCGACCTTCAAGTTAGCCGTCGCATCCACGATGCAGGGACTCTTTCCGCCCAGCTCAAGCGTCACGGGCGTGAGGTTTTTACTTGCACGCTCCATGACGAACTTGCCGACCGGAACGCTACCGGTAAAGAAGATCTTGTCCCAGCACTCATCGAGCAACGCCTCGTTCTCGGCACGTCCGCCCTCGACGACCGTCACCAGGCGCGGATCAAACGCTTCCTCGCAGATCTGTCTGAGCACCGCACTCGAAGCCGGCGCATAGGCGCTCGGCTTGATGACCACGGTATTACCCGCAGCGAGCGCGCCGGCGAGCGGCTCGAGCGTCAACAAAAACGGGTAGTTCCAAGGCGCCATAATCAGCGTCACGCCATAGGGAACCGGCTGCGTCCTGCACACACTCACGGCGTTGGCGAGGTCACACGGACGCAGGCGCGGACGACTCCATCGAGCCACATGCGCAATCTGATGGCGAATCTCGGAAAGCGACGTGCCGATCTCGCACATATACGCCTCGTCATGCGACTTTCCCAAATCGGTCTTGAGCGCATGGGCAATATCGGCCTCGTGGGCCCGCACCGCATCGCGTAAACTCACGAGCGCACGACGTCGAGCATCGACATCAAACGTGGCGTGTGTCTTAAAGTAGGCGCGCTGATCGCCGACGATGCGCGCAATTTCCTCGGTGTTCATGGACCCTCCTAGTTCTCGTCCTCAAACATACCACCCGCGACGACCTCGTACATACGCTCGAGCTCCAAGCGGTCCATTAGAAGCGGAACGGGGTACAGGGGATTGGCCTCGGCATCGGCATGCGCCGCCATCTGCGGAATGTCGGAGCGGCGAATGCCCGTCACGTATTTGGGAATTTCCAAGGCGGCGTTCATGCGGTCGACCCAATCGATAAAGGCCTCGGCCGCAAGACTGTCCTGCGCGGTAGCCGGCGCAATGCCCGCCATGCGAGCAAGATCGGCAAGCTTGGGGGCGGCGGCGTCACCATAAGCGCGAAGCATGTGCGGCAGGATGATCGCGTTGGCCAAACCGTGCGGAATTCCGTATCGGCCGCCCAGACTGTGCGCGATGGCATGCACATATCCGACATAGGAGCGGGTAAACGCAACGCCCGCCTTATACGCAGCCGAAAGCATATTGCGACGTGCACGCATGTTGTCGCCATGCTCATAGGCCTCGAGCAAATTGTCATGGATGAGCTGCACCGCCTGTCGCGCCATCTTGCGCGTGTAGGGCGTGGTGCTACGGCCGATAAAGGCCTCGACAGCATGCGTCAGGGCATCCATACCCGTCTGCCCCGTAATGGAGGCGGGCAGGCCGCGCGTAAACTCGGGGTCATGCACCGCAAAGCGCGGGATAAGCACAAAGTCGTTAATGGGGTACTTGTAGTGCGTCTCGTCATCGGTAATTACCGCTGCAAGCGTGACCTCGCTTCCCGTGCCTGCCGTGGTGGGAACGGCGATGAGCAGCGGCAGGCGATGATGAATCCGCAGCAGCCCGCGCATCTTGTTGATGGGCTTGTTTGGCTGCGCAATGCGCGCCCCCACACCCTTGGCGCAGTCCATGGCCGACCCGCCACCAAAGCCGATAATGGCCTGGCAGGCGCTCTCTCGATACAGGGACGCCGCTTCCTCCACGTTTGAGACCGTGGGGTTCGCTGATGTTTTGGCATAGACCGCAACGCCAATTCCCTTGGACGCGAGCGCTGTCTCGAGCGGTGCCGTGAGCCCCAGACGGGCAATACCAGGATCCGTCACGATAAGAACCCGCTGTATCGAACGCTTTTCAAGCACCGCGGGCACATCCTCGGCATGCTCCAAAATGCGCGGCTCGGTATAGGGCAGGATCGGCAATGCAATGCGAAAAACCGTTTGATACGTTCGGCACCAGGCGCGGCGGGCTAGATGCATAAAGGAAACTCCCTCATTTGTTGATTGGTCAACATTTGCTCGACCGATTGTACTCATCGAGGAGCGCAGGCAACCTGCCAAACGTCAATCAATCAACATCTTCATATTGTTCGGAGCTGCTTGGCGTCATCCGGTGTTAGTCTTTCAGGGTCCATTGGATTCACGTCCGCCGCAAAGGAGGCGCAAAGGTGCATGACATCTGGAACCCCTGGCATGGCTGCACGCGCGTCAGCGAGGGATGCGACAACTGCTACATGTATTACATGAACGGGCAACGCGGTATCGACCCTTCCGTGATTAGCAAAAGCAAGTCGGGCTTTACCTATCCCCTCCAACGCCGCCGAGACGGTAGCTACAAAGTTCGCGCCGGCGAGCTTATCCGCATCTGCATGACGAGCGACTTCTTGTTGCCCGAGGCCGATCCCTGGCGACCAGAAGTATGGGATATCATTCGCCAGAGGCCCGACGTAAAGTTCTTCATTCTGACCAAACGTCCCGAGCGTTTTTGCGACTGTCTGCCCAGCGACTGGGGCGATGGCTGGCAAAACGTCATGCTCAACGTAACCTGCGAAAACCAGCGCAGGGCAAATGAACGGATTCCCCTCCTGCTCGCCACGCCGGCAGCACACCGCGGCATCATGTGTGCGCCGTTTATTGGAAGCGTGTCGGTCGAAAAAGCCGCCCCCGGTAGCCTTGGAAAGCCCGATGGGATCGAGCAGGTCATCGCAGGCGGAGAAAACTACGCGGGAGCGCGTCCCTGCCATTACGAATGGGTGCGCCAGCTGCATGCTGAATGCGTGGCGGCAAATGCGACGTTCGCCTTCATCGAAACCGGAAGCACCTTCGTTAAGGACGGGCGAACATATCACCTTCGCAGCAAAAACCTGCAAAGCGAGCAGGCGTGGAAATCAGGCCTCCAACACCGCGGCCGCCAAATCGAATGGGACCTAAGGGATCCGCTCGGCCTGGAAATCCCCAGTTCGGAGCTCTGGGATCCACCGTATTTTGAGTGGTGCGAAACCTGCGGAAGCAAGTTCATCTGCAACGGCTGCGTCCGCTGCGGACTATGCGGACGTTGTTAGACGGCTGCGGCTAAATTATTTTATTAAAAATCATTCCTAATAGGCTTCACATTCAGTCTCATTTATGGATAATAGAACTCGTCAAGACGCGCGTCCGGAGAGGGCCCTTACGGGACCGGACAAGCGCCCCATCGCCATCGATCGAAAGGATCAAATCATGAAGTTTGTTTGCCCCGTTTGCGGTTATGTGGAAGAGTTCGACGGCGACCAGCTGCCCGAGGACTTCAAGTGCCCCCAGTGCGGCGTCCCCGGTTCTCGTTTCCTGAAGCAGGAGGAGGGCCAGCTCGAGTGGGCTGCCGAGCACGTCGTGGGCGTCGCCAAGATGGAGGGCGTCTCCGAGGATATCGTCAACGACCTGCGCGCCAACTTTGAAGGCGAGTGCTCCGAGGTCGGTATGTACCTGGCCATGGCTCGCGTCGCTCATCGCGAGGGCTATCCCGAGATCGGCCTGTACTGGGAGAAGGCTGCCTACGAGGAGGCCGAGCATGCCGCCAAGTTCGCTGAGCTGCTGGGCGAGGTCGTGACCGACTCCACCAAGAAGAACCTCGAGATGCGCGTTGAGGCTGAGAACGGCGCCACCGCCGGTAAGACCGACCTCGCCAAGCGCGCCAAGGCCGCCGGTCTCGACGCCATCCACGACACCGTGCACGAGATGGCTCGCGACGAGGCTCGCCACGGCAAGGCTTTCGCCGGCCTGCTCAAGCGCTACTTTGGCTAAACCAGCTGCTTGAGACATAATCTCTAGCTTAATGAGGCCCGAACCACACGGTTCGGGCCTTTTTCGTGGCTTTATTGCAGCTGCTTATGTAGGGCATCGAGCACTTGAGGGCTCAGGTCGTCGTATTGGATGAGGACGCGGTGCGTAGTCCTCTGGATCGTCGTCTGATCGTTTGCCCATAGGCAATCGTCAATGTTGACGTAAGGGATGCCGACATCGGTGATAGCACGAATAAGGCCATCCCCCACCTTGTCGCTTGCCGGCGCCAAAACGCAGTAAAGACCCGCATCCGCATGTTCAATCGACACCTCTCCTGCCGGAAACGCCTTCCGCACAAGCGCCACCAGGCCATCACGCGCCTCACGAGCACGTACGCGTACGCGGTTCACGTGCCGCTCGTAATCTCCCGATTCGAGCAAGCGCGCCAACGCCACCTGATCTACGGAGCTGACCGACGAGGCGTAGAAGCCCAGCTCGCGCCTAAATCGTTCCATGAGCTCATCGGGAAGGACCATGTAAGCCAAGCGCAGAGCCGATGACAGGCTCTTAGAAAAAGTGTTGGTGTAGATGACCGATTGGGCGGCATCAATCGATGCAAGCGCAGGGATCGGTTTGCCGGCAAGGCGAAACTCGCAATCGAAATCGTCCTCAATGAGATATCGACCCGGCCGCTCGGCAGCCCAGCTCAGCAGTGCGTAGCGACGTGCGATGCTCGTCACCAGGCCAGTCGGATACTGATGGGACGGCATGAGGTGAAGGACGTCCGCCCCGGCATCGAGCAGCTCGCCCAAGTTAACTCCCTCACCATCCAGCGGAATATGCCGCACTTCGCAGCCCATGGCCTGATAGATGCGCGTCAGACGCAAGTAGCCCGGGTCCTCGACGGCGTATGTCTTGTCCGCGCCAAGCAGCTGAACCAGCATCGTGTCAAGCAGCTGAGCGCCCGCACCGATGACGATGTTGTCGGGATTGACATTCATGCCCCTCGTCCCGCGAAGATGATGTGCAATTGCGCACCGCAGCCGCGCGATACCTTGCGCGGGGGCGGGCGAGAAGATTTCGCGCTCATCTTCGGACGTCAACGTCGCCCGCAGAGCACTTTGCCAGAGGCGTGCGGCTTCCAAGGCGGAGGGAGAGAGCGGAGCGAATTGCTCAGGTTGCCCATAGGAGTCATGAACGCCAAAACTCGCAGGAGCTGTATCTCGATCGGCATCCTCCGCAGCCGAAGCCAGGACCGGGGTATCCGGAAGCTCGCAAGCGTAATAGCCGCGGCGAGGCTTTGAGCAAATATAGCCCTCGGCGACCAACTGGCTATATGCATTCTCGATTGTAATGACACTGATTCCCAGATGACTGGCAAAGGCGCGCTTGGAGGGCAGATGCTCTCCCGCCGCAATGCGCCCGGCAACGATATCATCTCGAATTTGCTGGTAAACATACTCATAGAGCGATGCTTCGCCGCGTTGTTCCAAATTGTAGTCAAGCATGAGTTAGTCACCTGACCTTATCGCATCATTCAATCTGGTATTAGTCTGACCTTATTATTATCTCTAAAACTGATTATTCCGCTATACCCAGCTCCCCTATAGGATGTTCCGTCAAGCAATACACATGCCAACCAAGGGAGCAACCATGGCAGAACAGACCAGCAAGGCCGATCGCGTCAAACTCAATCGCGAGCTCGCGCAGATGCTCAAGGGCGGCGTCATCATGGACGTCACCACGCCCGAGCAGGCACGCATCGCCGAGGAGGCAGGCGCCTGCGCCGTCATGGCACTCGAGCGCATCCCGGCCGACATCCGCGCCGCCGGCGGCGTGTCGCGCATGAGCGACCCCAAGATGATCAAGGGCATCCAGGAGGCCGTCTCCATCCCTGTTATGGCCAAGTGCCGCATCGGTCACATCGTCGAGGCCCAGGTCCTGCAGGCCATCGAGATCGACTACATCGATGAGTCCGAGGTTCTCTCCCCCGCCGACGATGTCTACCATATCGACAAGACGCAGTTTGACGTCCCGTTTGTCTGCGGTGCCCGCGACCTGGGCGAGGCGCTGCGCCGCGTCGCCGAGGGCGCTACGATGATCCGCACCAAGGGCGAGCCGGGCACGGGCGACGTTGTCCAGGCCGTGCGCCACATGCGCAAGACCCAAAAGCAAATCCGCGACGTTGTTGCCCTGCGCGACGACGAGCTCTTTGAGGCGGCCAAACAGCTGCAGGTTCCGGTCGAGCTGGTACGCGAGGTCCACGCCACGGGCAAGCTCCCCGTCGTGAACTTTGCCGCTGGCGGCGTGGCAACCCCTGCAGACGCTGCGCTGATGATGCAGCTGGGTGCCGAGGGCGTCTTTGTGGGCTCGGGCATCTTTAAGAGCGGCGACCCCGCCAAGCGTGCCGCCGCCATCGTCAAGGCCGTCGCCAACTTCACCGATGCCAAGCTCATCGCCGAGCTTTCGGAGGACCTGGGCGAGGCCATGGTGGGCATCAACGCCGACGAGATCGAGATCATCATGGAGGAGCGCGGACGCTAGTCCGGCAGAAAGGATCGCACATGAGCGATTACGCAGGCCAGTCGGTCGCCGTGCTGGCGGTCCAAGGCGCTTTTGCCGAGCACGAGGCAAGACTGTCCGAGCTGGGCGTACGATGCATTGAGCTGAGGCAAGCGGCTGATTTGAAGCAGGACTTTGATCGTCTGGTTCTCCCTGGCGGCGAGTCCACCGTTCAAGGCAAGCTACTTGATGAGTTGGGCATGCTCGATGAGCTTCGCACCCGCATTGTTGAGGGCATGCCCGTCCTGGGCACCTGCGCCGGCTTGATTCTGTTGGCGCGCGATCTTGCCGCCCATGACGATAAGGGCACGCCGCGTTTGGCAACCATGGATGTGCTCGTTGAGCGCAATGCTTACGGCAGACAGCTCGGCAGCTTTCGCACCAAGGGGCAGGTAGGCGGTATCGACGGTGAGGTGCCGCTGACGTTTATCCGCGCGCCCCGCATCGTCGAAGTGCACGGCGACACTGAGGCCCTAGCCGAAGTCGACGGTCGCATCGTCGCCGCCCGCCAGGGCAACCAACTGGGCGTTACCTTCCACCCCGAACTCGACGAAGACACCCGCCTCCACGAACTGTTCCTACAAATGTAGGCAGAACAGAAACGAGAGTGGATAATCTCCCACTTTGAGCCTGAATGCGAGCCCAAACTGGGAGATTATCCACTCTCATGCTATGTAGTCGTTGGGGACGTTCTTGAATGACTAGTCAAACAAGAACGTCCCCAATGACTACAAGGAGTGTCCCAAGCTGCCGGCAGAAAAGGAACGTCCCTAACTGCCGCATCCGGAGCAAGACAACGCCGCAGGCAGAGGACGGACAGCGAGCGGGTCGCATTTGAGGCAAGGTGACGTGAAACGAAAGGGCGCTGACCTTCTGGTCGCGCCCTTGAAGTTGA